>JADCLI010000014.1 GCA_016803235.1 Pimelobacter simplex | reverse complement strand
ACGTCACAACAATCTATGCATGACACACTGTTGAGTTCTCAAACATCACACGCACCGAAGCTCCCCACGACTCACGCCACAGTTCACCTTCGAGCCGATGCAGCCCGAAACCCTAGCCCCCGAACCCCGGTCTGTGCCAAATCCGTGTGGACCTGCTTTTCTGACCGACGCCCGAACCCCAGAAGATCCAGACCAAGTGGTCCCGGGTTCCGGAAGCCCTCCAGCCGAACGGCCGTCTTGCTCCCCGCCGCACCCGGCGACGAAGAGAACACTACGCACACCCGACCAGAACCACAAATCGAAGCGGCACGGCCGCATGCCACGGCGGGAAGGACCGCCCCACCGGGCCGAGTCAGGTGCCGCAGAAGGTCCGGTAGCGCCCGGTGCCGGCAGGCGGCGGCTCGGCGTACCTCTCGAGGCCGACGACCTGACGGAACGGCGAGCGCACCGCCTCGAGCAGGCGTTCCAACGGCGCGAGGTCACCCGTCGTCGCCGCCTCGAGCGCCTCCTCCACGAGGTGGTTGCGCGGGATGTGCAGCGGGTTGACCTGGTCCATGGCGTCTGCGTCGGGTCCGAACGCCCGCCACTGGTCCAGCCAGGCGTCGAAGCCGGCGAGGTCGACGAACATCCCACGCACCGGCTCGGCGTCGCCGCGAGCCGCCGTCGCCAGTCGGCGCCAGAACGACGAGTGGTCGACGTGGCTCTCCCGGAGCAGGTCGAGGAGCGGCGAGAACAACCGGTCGGCGGCCGAGGCATCGGCAGCAACACCCAGCTTCGCGAGCATGCCGGCGGACCAGGCCGCGTCGTACTCGACACGGAAGGAGCCAAGCGCCTCGGTAGCCAGCTCGATCGCACGGTCCTGGTCCTCGTCGATCAGGGGCAGCAGCGCCTCGGCCAGGCGAGCGAGGTTCCACTCGCCCGCGGCAGGCTGGTTGGCATACGCGTAGCGGCCGCCCTGGTCGATCGAGCTGAACACGGTCGTCGGGTCGAAGACGTCGAGGAAGGCACACGGGCCGTAGTCGATGGTCTCGCCGGACAACGTCATGTTGTCGGTGTTCATCACGCCGTGGACGAAGCCCACCAGCATCCACTGGGCGATCAGCCGGGCCTGCGCGGCGACGACCGCACTGTAGAAGGCCAGGCAGGGGTTGACGTCCCCTGCGACCTCCGGGTGGTGCCGCTCGATCGCGTGGTCGACCACACGGCGCAGCAGGTCGAGGTCTCCGGTGGCACGCGCCAGCTGCACGGTGCCGACCCGCAGGTGGCTGCTGGCGATCCGTGCCAGCACCGCACCGGGCAGCCCCTCCTCGCGGCGCACCGTGCGACCTGTCGCGACCACGGCGAGCGAGCGCGTGGTCGCGATGCCCAGAGCATGCATGGCCTCGCTGACGACGTACTCGCGCAGCATCGGCCCGAGAGCGGCGAGGCCGTCACCGCCGCGGGCGAACCGCGTGCGACCGGAGCCCTTGAGGTGCAGGTCCCGCAGCCTGCCGTCGGTGTCCTCGACCTCCCCCATCAGCAGGGCGCGGCCGTCGCCGAGCTGGGCGAAGCCGCCGAACTGGTGCCCGGCGTACGCCTGCGCGACCGGCATCGCGCCCTCCGGCACGACCGTCCCGGTCAGCAGACCAACGCCCTCTGGTGAGCGCAGCCGGTCCGGGTCGAGACCGAGCTCAGCGGCGAGCGGGCCGTTCAGGACCACCACCCGCGGGTCGGGCACCGCGGCCGCCACCGACGGCAGCGCCAGCTCGGGCAAGGCCGTCGCGAACCGGTGCTGGAGCATCGCGACTCGCTGCGGGACGACGGTCATGGCGCGAGCCTACGGCCGCGCGGTCGAGACGCGCGTCCGTCGGGCAACGTTGCGCAAGGAGGGGGACGCAGCACGAAGGGGAACGAGCTACACCAGGCCGCGGCGCCGACCTGCGAGGGCATGCTCCTCGTCCTTGAGCCGGACCGCCGCGCGATCCACCGGGACCTCGTGACCCTTCTCGCACGTCACGGCGACGGACAGCGGCGTACCGCAGTCGCGGTGGACCAGTTCGACGCCCGTGCGGTGGTCGTCGCGCAGCCCCTCGCCCCACTGCACCATGGCGACGATGACCGGGAAGATCCCGCGCCCGCGCTCGGTGAGCACGTACTCGTCGCGGGTGCGCTTGCCCGCCTCGCGATAGGGCCTGCGGTCGACGATCCCGTCGGCGTACAGCTGCTTGAGCCTGCCCGCGACGACGGCCTCGCTGAGCCCGGTCCGTCGGACGAGCTCGTCGAACCTGGTCCCGCCGTAGAACAGCTCCCGGATCACCAACATCGCCGAGCGGGTGCCGATGACCTCGAGGGAGCGCTCGATCCGGCACCAGCCCTTCGCGGGCCACTCGTCGCGGTCGGAGAAGGCTCCGAGGCGCTCGAGGACATCGGTCGGGACTGCCGCGCTGCCGTCGTGGTCCATGACCCGATTCTACGTCTGACTTTACCTCATGCAAGTCAGCATGTACGGTCTGACTATGGTTTCCATTAGTCAGGATCGTGGGACGGCGGCCGCGCCGATCGTCCGGAACAAGTGGCCGAGCCTGTTCGTCGTCTGCATCGGCGTGATGATGACGTTCATCAACGCCTCCTCCACGATCGGAGCGCTGGCGTCGATCCAGGACGACCTCCACGTCTCCGGAAGCACCCTGGTGTGGGTCACCAGTGCCTTCGCCCTCGCCCTCGTCAGCCTGGTGATGTCGGCCGGCACCTTCGGCGAGCTCTACGGCCGTCGCCTCACCTACCTCTCCGGCGTCGGGGTCTTCACCGCCGGGAGCCTGGTCGCGTTCCTGGCCGACAGCGCCGGCGTCCTGGTCGCCGCGCAGGCCGTGATGGGCGTGGGGGCAGCGGCGATCCTGCCCTCGGGCCTGGCGATCGTCAGCACCAGCTTCCAGGACCCGCAGGAGCGCACCGGCGCGATCAGCATCTGGGCGAGCTGTGCCGGACTCGGCCTGGCGATCGGCCCGCTGCTCGCCGGCCTGCTGCTCCGGGAGCTCTCCTGGCACAGCGTCTACCTGACCAACGTGGTCCTCGGTGCCATCGCCGGAGCCCTCGCGCTCCTGGTCCTCGGCGAGAGCAAGCACCCCTCGCGCCAGTTGGACCCGCTCGGGGTCGTCCTGGGCACGGTCACGGTCGCGGCGGCGACGTACGCGGTCATCGAGGGCGGAGCGAGCGGCTACGGACAGCCCCGCATCGTCGTGGCCTACCTCGTGACCGCGGTGGCCGGCGTCCTGTTCGTGCGCGTGGAGTCCACCCACCACGACCCGATGCTCGACCTGGGCCTGTTCCGCAGCAGGTCGTTCACCACCGTCATGCTGGTGACCGCAGCGGCGATGTTCGGCTTCGTCGGGATCGCCCTGCTCAGCGTGCTGCACCTCCAGCGGGTCGCCGGGCACGACCCGCTCGGTGCCGGGGTCCGGCTGATGCCCATGATGCTCAGCTACGTCGTGCTCAGCGCCTTCGGCGCCCGGATCGTGCGCACCGTCGGATTCACGGTGACGCTGACGGTGGGCCTGCTGCTCATGGGCGCCGGGGCGCTGTCGCTGCTGTGGAACGGCGCCGACAGCGGCTACGCGCACATGTGGCCCGGGCTGCTCCTGACCGGCGTCGGAAGTGCCCTGCTCATCGCCCCGTCGACCGCGGCCGCCGTCAACAGCGTCGGCCCGCTGCAGGCGGGGATGGCATCGGCGACCGTGAACCTGTTCCGCCAGCTCGGCTCCATGCTCGGCCCCGCCGTCCTCGGGACGATCGCCACCAGCCGCTTCCCGTCGATCCTTGCCGAGAGCCTCGACGGTCAAGGCGGCGTCTCGCGGGCAACCGCGGACGCGGTCGCCACGAGCGTCAGCCACGGCCAGAGCCCGAAGGCCGACGCAGGCACCCTGGCCCTGCTCGCGAAGGCCGTGCCCGACGCGTTCACCACTGCGCTCCACAGCGGGCTGGTGGTCGGCGGGCTCGTCCTGCTCGCCATCGCCGTGCTCGCGGCGCTCTTCGTCCGCCACCAGCACCCCGTGGCGCCCTCCGCACCTCTCACCCCTGAAAGGAACTGACACATGTCCACCCTCAACGGAGCCGTCGTGCTCGTCACCGGAGCCAACGGCGGCCTCGGCACCCACTTCGTCCACCAGGCGCTCGAGCGCGGTGCGGTCAAGGTGTACGCCGCAGCCCGCAACCCGCGCGGCTGGGAGGACGACCGCATCACGCCGCTGACCCTCGACGTCACCTCACCCGAGTCCGTCGCGGACGCGGCCGACATCGCGCGTGACGTGAACGTGGTGATCAACAACGCCGGGGCGTCCAACGGCTCCAGCGTCCTCGGCGACCTCTCGACCGCGCGCGAGCTGTTCGAGACGAACTTCTGGGGAGCGCTCGAGGTCACCAACGCGTTCGCCCCGGCGCTGAGATCCTCCGGCGGCACACTGCTCAACGTGCTGTCCGTCCTGAGCTGGCTCGGCATCGGCGATGCCTACTCGGCCACGAAGGCCGCGCTCTGGCAGGCCACCAACACCCAACGCATCAGGCTGGCCGCCGACGGCGTGCACGTCGCGGGCCTCCACCTGGGGTACGCCGACACCCCGATGACCCGCGGCGTGGAGGCTCCCAAGCTCGATCCGGCGGACGTGGTCCGCTCGGCGTACGACGGCATCGAGGCGGGGAGCTACGAGATCCTCGCCGACGAGCTCAGCCGCCAGGTGAAGGCCGGGCTCGCTGCACCGGTCGAGGCCCTCTACCCCCAGCTCGCACGGAGCGACGCATGTGCCGGGAACGCACCTACTCCTGGGAGGATCCCAAGGTCTTCGTGGATGCCGCCGCCAGCTTGGCAGGGCTGGACTTCCTCAACAGGATCGGCAGTGGAGAGCTGCCCCTCGTCCCTGCCGGCGCGACGACCAACATCCTGCCCGTCGCCGTCGGTGACGGCTGGGCGGAGTTCGAGATGCAGCCCGAGGAGTGGCACTACAACCCGATCGGCTCCGTCCACGGCGGGATGATCGCCGGTCTCGCCGACTCGGCCCTGGGCTGCGCCGTCCACACGAAGCTGCCGGCCGGGGTCGGCTACACGTCGCTCGACCTGCACATCAAGTTCACCAGGGCCGCCAACCTCGACAGCGGCCTGCTCCGCTGTCGGGCAGATGTCGTCACGATCGGGCGTCGTACCGCCACCGCCGAGGCGACGGTGCACGACGACCACGGGCGCGTCGTGGCCCACGCCATCGCCACCTGCCTGCTCTTCACCTAGCTCCCACCCACTGACCACTGGAGCTCCCATGTCCGACCACCCGTCCTACGAGATCTTCATCGCCGACCCCGTGCCCCAGGACGTCATCGAACTCGTGCCGAACGGCGACGAGCGCATGTTCTCGCCACTCTCCATCACCCTGGTCTCCGGCGACCGGGACGCCGTCCTCGTCGACCCGCCGATGACGATCGCCCAGACCGCGGCCGTCGGCGACTGGGTCGAGTCCACCGGGAAGAACCTGACGCACATCTTCGTCACCCACGGCCACGGGGACCACTGGTTCGGGTCCGCCGAGCTCGCCAAGCGGTTCGGCGCCGAGGTGGTGAACACCGCCAGGACAATCGAACACATGCATGCCAACCTCGCCGTTCGCGAGTTCTTCTGGGATGCCCTCTTCCCGGGCCAGATCCCCGCGACCGAGGTTGTCGCGACGGAGGTGTCCAACAACGCGATCGAGCTCGAGGGACACACGCTCAAGGTGATCGAAGTCGGGCACACCGACACCGACGACACCAGCGTGCTCCACGCCCCGAGCCTCGACTTGGTCGTGGCCGGTGACGTCATCTACAACGGTGTGCACCAGTTCCTGCGCGAGGCGCAGGGAGACGGCATCAACGCGTGGCTCCGCGCGATCGACACGGTCGCGTCACTGCACCCGCGGCTCATCGTGGCCGGGCACAAGAACAAGGTCCTCGATGATGATGCGCGGCGGACGATCCGCGAGACCCGGGAGTACCTCACCACAGCGGCCGCCGTGCTGGCAGAACGGACCACCGCGCTCGACTTCTTCAACGCCATGCTCCAACGCTTCCCCACCCGGCTGAACCCGGGTGCACTCTGGGGCGGGGCGACAGCTCTGTACGCATGAGATGCCACGGTCGAGGCGATCGGCCCCACCTCGGGCTGGTTGGCCGCCGGCCGTGTGCTGCTCTCCTGACGGTCCCGCTGCCGCCTTCCGTGCGGCAGCGCCACCGAGCACTCGTCGATCACAGCCAGGTCGTCCACGTCACGCAGACCGCACCCGGCTACCTGACCGCGACCTTCAACAACCCGCCGATCAACCTGCTCGACCCCGAAACCTTGGCTGGACTGCGGCTGCTCCGATCACCGAGTGGCCCGAGTTCAGCAACTGGCTGAGCAACGCCCCGGTGCAACACACCCGAAACGCAAGAACCGGCAAGGTCAGAGGCGACCTGCCGGTTCTTGCTTGCCGGTGGAGGTGAGGGGATTCGAACCCCTGACCTTCTCATTGCGAATGGCTCCCGAGGCTTCCGTTCGCCGGATTCACGCCGGCATAGGCGTCGAATCAACGCATGAAACGGCGCCGATTGCGACCTGGGGGTACGCCGGGGGTAAGCGTCCCAAGGCGTCAGCGCTCAGTCCGCGCGCTCCATCCTGTCGACAGTTCCGGTTCGTTGCGCAGATTCGGCGATCCAGCGGTGCAGGAGCAGACGAGCAGCGATGCTGACGCCCCATCGGATGTCGTCAGGGCCCGGAGCATCGTCCGCCACTCGGCCGTGCACAGTGGAGTTCCTCGCACGACGCAGACCTGCCAGCAGGCTCCACTCCGACGGGTTGAAGGGAACCCGGTCTTGCTCCGCCTGCATGCGGACCTTTGCAAGCAGCGGAGCTCCGTTGACTTGGTTGATGGCGTCGCGAAGGACCTGCAGTTCGCGCCCTGGTAGGGCGAGCTCTTTGATGGCCTTGGCAGCAAGTCGACGCGACTCCTTGGATACAACCGGCGGCATGGACACGCTAGCCGCGTAGTACTCCAGGACACTGAAGAGCGCGTGGCAACGGTCAAAGACGTCCCGTGACTCGTCTGCCGCGTCGCGCAGCGCCCGGAGGCCCCGTGCGACAACCGGCGAGGGCGGCTGTTGGAGCAGTGCGGACCACCGGTCGAGTTGGTCACCGAATCGCGTGTCTGTCGCTTGCGCGGGCCCGGGTAGATCGTGGATCCACCTCCGTTGGGTGCTTAATCCGAGCGCGTACACGATGGGTATCGCGGTCGGCCGAAACCGGAGCCGATCGCGCTCGAAATTCAGTGTGCGATTCCATGGATCGACCGATAGTCCGTAGGTCGCGGTGGCAAGGATTCCGTTGAGCGCCAACTCGATCGATTGGAGCGCAGTCTGCTCTGCTTCGTACATCAAGCGACCTTCAACCTGTGCCCGCGCTCGAGCAGTTGGCTTCCCCCAGCGGTCCTCGATCTCCTTTGCGAGCGGAGTGAACGGCCCCCACGGAACTTTGCCGTCTCCGAGTAGATCAAGGGGCAGCAGGTGAATACCCATGACCTCGATCGGCCGATCGACCCGAATACCTTGGAGCGGCACTTCGATGACGAAGGTCTCCGGTGTCAGCAACGCGGTCCCGGCCGCGTTGATGCGTTCGGGTGGAAGCCCACCGAGCCTCGCGATGAGGTAGAACTCCTCGTGGGGATTGACATGCTGCGTTCGGACGAAGCCGACGGCCGTCTCCGATAGTTCGATGCCTGCCGTGGCTCGAAGGGAGAGTCCGCCGTCCACTTCAGCGTGGGATGCGGTCACGTGCCCGGTGAACAGCGGGTGCTCTAGCGGATCGCCGTCCGTCTGCGCAACGTCGACCGTCACCTCGATAGGTCCCGCCAGGTCGACCGGAGCCACCAGATCCGCCGGGTCGACCTTCAACGACGCGGTCGACACATTGTTCACGGACTCTTCGACCGTCGCGGCCGATGCTCTCAACGTCAGTCCTCCAGCTCTGAGCCGGAGGACTGACATCTCGAGGTCGGACTCGTCCTGGAGGTCGTGGTTCTCGTTCAGCTCCGCCATGGAGTAAGTGACTATCACCCCCCTCCGTCGCATGGCGGGATCGGCAGAGCGAGGGTGTGGCTGAGCCGACGCAGACATGAGGCGCGGAGAACGCCTGAACTACACCGTCACCTGCGGCACCGCTCAAGCGGGCAGCGCTCACCTCACCCAGGAGTCGCCAAGTCTGAGCTCCGCGTCTCGCCAATCCAGTCGACAGCGCCCAACGCACGTCGTCGCCGGGCCCCTCCCGATTCACCACGCCGACGAAGTGCCACACACCTCTTGCATTCTCGGAGGGGAAACGTCCGGCGTAAATGCTTGGCAGCGTCCGGAACTGCCGCGTCCCCCTCTGCCTGGGAAGTTCCCGCCGCTTCGGTGATCGCTCGAGCAGCTGGCCATGCCTTAGGAAACCAAGAGGGGTGCAACCAGCACCCACGGAATCAAGGCGGGCATGCGATGAGCAACAACAAGCACCACTCCGACCAACCCGCCCTGTGGGAGGAACCCACATCGGAGTCGACTCCCACGCGCGGACGCAGGCGAGGGCGCCCTGAGGCCGCTCCCCCGACTCAGCCGACCGGTCCCGCGGAACCCCAACGCCACCCCGTCGGCGAGCGCCTCTGGACAGCCGCCGACGTGGCTGCGTACCTCGGCGTACCCGTCAAGACCGTCTACGCCTGGCGCAGCAGAGGACGCGGACCCAAGGGATTTCGCATCGGCAAGCACCTCCGCTGGCGGGTGGCCACAGTCTTCGAATGGTCGCTGGATCAGGAGCGGAACCAGTGATCATCGAGAAGGCCTGTCCCCGATGCGGCCGACCGTTCTTCGTCTCCGATCGACCGAAGGCCGGACGGCCGCGTCGATGGTGCAGCAGCGCCTGTCGACGGCTCGCCTCCGAGGAACGTCGAGCTGCGCAAGCGGGCCACACGGCGATCACCTACGTGAATGAACCGGCGAGCATCGAGCGGCACGTCAGCGCCGTTCTCGACTCCCCCAGCGCCTGCCGACGCATCCTTCGAGAGCTCAACGACCGCAGCGTTCGGGGCGAGCTCGTGGACGCGAAGTGGAGCTCAGTCGGTGACGAGCTCGCTCGCATCCGTCGACCGGCTACCGGGAGCCGCTGGATTCGTTGAAGCATTCTGCCGGACGTTTCGCAGGGCACGATTGGGCTCCGCGAGGCGCCTCACGGACGCTCGGCCGACCGAAGCTCGGCAGCCTTGAAAGCCGTCGCGCGGTACGTCTTCAGCTGCCCGAGCAGCTCCTTTGCCGCATCCGATGGCACCGGCGGACCTTCCAGCTGACGCAGCCACTCGACGAGCTTGCGTCCATCCACGAACCGCACGCCGTCCACCTCTCGGCCGTCTTTCACCATCTCCCGCGCCGCTCCCCACAGCACGACGGCGGCCTCCACTGTCACCGGTTGCGCGCGTGCCCGATGCTTCGCTCCGTGCTCTGACTTGAGCATGGATCTGGCGAGTCCCTGCGCTCTGATTGCAGCCTTCTTCGCGGACGCCGTCATCTCCGCGACCGCTTCCGCGTCGATCGAGCTGCGCCATTTGGAGTCCAGCACGACGATGCCGCCCGAGCGCGTGACCACCACGTGATCGAGGTCGCCGCCCTGCAGCGTGATGCTGTCGACCCACCCCCAGACGAGCCGCCGCCGCTTCGCCTTCTGCAGCTCCGAGCGCGTGTTGTCCTCACCCCACGCGCCCCTGAGCTGCCACACCGCACTCGCTTCGTGCGCGAGGAACGCGGAGTTCACCAGGTGGAGCGCGGCAGCCAACAGACCCGCGTGAAACACGCCGATGGCATACCAGCGGCCAGCCAGACCAGTCGTTGCCACCCCGAAGGACACCAGCGTCGCCATGAGGGCGAACCCCACAAGCAGGAAGGCGACAATCGCCCAGTTCCGACGCAGCCACCGTCGCCGCAGTCGCTTCAGTTCTCGTCGCGGGAACGGCTGGAACGAGCACATCTGACCTCCTCTGTCTTCGCACCATGGAAGCCGATGGGCTTGTCGCTCGTCCTGCGAATTCGTCAGTACGGCGGTGCTCGATGTCGACACCCGGCCGCTTCGGCAGCGGCTCGGTGCTGAGCGCACAGAACCTCGACCAAGCCGCGGATCGCGCTCCTCTCGCCAGGTTCCCCGCAGACCTCACAGGTCCTGCTCGCCGCTTCCGAGGCTGCGCCGACGAGCGCGGCGAAACGATCAGCGAGTTCAGGTGACGGCGGCCCAGCATCGAAAATGAGCTCGCCACCGGTGCGGGCTATCGCAAAGAGGCGAGAGTCAACGTCGAGGGCCGCCAGCGCCCGATCGAGCTCGTCAACGAGCCCAAACCAGCCTTCGCCACACCGCATCGCATGCCCGGTCATCGCCATACGCGCAACCAGTCGAACGGGACAGGTACCAGCGTCGCACTCCGTGCTTTCTTCCATAAATGGAAGATACGCCGAGGATCGCGGTTCTCCGCCGCTATCCACAGGCCCAGGTCGAGCCTTCTCGCGCCGTATGTTTGACCGGTGCCGAAGCCTCCGTCGACCATGCCCCGGGACCTTCTCGAGGAGCCCGTCATGTTCGGCCGGCCCGGCGACGTCACTTGGATCCAGCCGACGACGCCCGCGGCGTACGCGAGTGCACGGGCGGCAGAGCTGCAGCACCACTTCGTGGTCGAGTCGACAGTTCGCTTGGAACAGCTCGGACCTTCGAAGTTTTGGCTGGAGGAGCGCTCCGGGATCACACCGGGACGCCTCAGCAAACTGCTGCGCGGGTACGCGCAACTCACCTTGAGGGACGTAGCAGCCATCGAAGGGATCCTCGGCCCGATGTTGACCGAACTGGTCTTCTCTCGGTTCGTCGTACGGGACTCGAGCCTGCAGGTGCGCTATCAGCACGGGCAATAGCGGCGGCATGAAGCACTGGGTGCGGAAAACCCGGGCTCCTCACCCTGCCGACTCGGTGTCCATGCCTAGCCCTGGTCGCCACCTCATGGGCAGTCGCGTTAGGGCAATGCATGTTGCGTCTACGTCGCGCTCGCCATCTTCCTCGTCGTCCGCCTGGCTAAGCCTGGGCGGTGACCGGACATAGCCTAACCGGAAACGCCTTGTGTCCGCGTGTCCCTCCGCAGGACGTCCTGCCCGGCTGCGGGACAAAGCAGCTCGTTGCCACGCGGCTGGGCGCGGACGTTCGAGGCGAGGAACTCGTTCGACACGCGCCTCGTCGTCGCCGCTCAGGCATGTCTGGGACGGCGCCTAGGGTCATGTCTGTGAACAGCGATCAGCCCGATGCTTCGACCCCGCCGGTTTCTACCGAAGTTGCCCGTTGGCGCGACGACCCAATCAGCGAGGTGCGCGAGGATCGTCTCGGCCGTTCCAAGTTTGCTGAGAACTCCGCTCGCCTGATCTGCGACGCCCACTCCGTGAAGTCCAGCGTCGTCTACGGTCTCGAAGGCCCGTGGGGTAGCGGCAAGTCGTCGGTCATCTCCATGATTGGCACCTACCTCACGGGACCTCAGGACGGCCAGTGGCGGGTCGTCCAGTTCACCCCGTGGGCCACAACAGGAACCGAATCTCTTCTTCAGGAGTTCTTCAGTGCGCTCAGCTCAGCGCTCCCTGAAGGTGAAGGTGCACGTAGTGTCCGCCGACGACTGCTCAACTATGCCGACGTCGCCCGCCCCCTCCTCGCGGCTGTTCCAGTCGCGGGGCCTGGACTCGCCGAAGCTAGCCGTGCCCTGGAAGACCGGCTTCGCAAGCCGTGGAATGTGGCATTCCAAGAGGTCGCCGACGCCTTGGTCGACATCGGAGCACCCATCCTCGTCGTCGTCGACGACATCGACCGGCTCCAGCCCGGAGAACTGCTCGACCTGCTGAAGGTCGTCCGCCTCCTCGGTCGTTTCCCAGGAGTCGACTTCCTGCTCGCCTACGACGAACGCACGATCGTCGAAACACTTCTTGACCCGCGACGCGGCACGGTGACCGCCTCACGCGCCCGAGCGTTCATGGAGAAGATCGTCCAATACCCGCTGACGATGCCACCGCTGCTGACAGCGAAGATCACGAAGATGCTCGACGAGGGCCTGACGGAAATCGTGACGGCTGAACGTATTGAG
This sequence comes from Pimelobacter simplex, assembly GCA_016803235.1. Taxonomy (GTDB): domain Bacteria; phylum Actinomycetota; class Actinomycetes; order Propionibacteriales; family Nocardioidaceae; genus Nocardioides; species Nocardioides simplex_A. The sequence goes on along the minus strand of JADCLI010000014.1, from coordinate 98,506 downwards.
TCCAACTTCGAGAAGGGCCGCTTCTCCGAAATCATTCGCGAGACGATGCCATCTCAACTCACCACACCGCGAGCCATCGGACGGTTCCTCGCGCAGGTCACCGAGCAGTTCCGCATCCACGACGTCAACGAGATGAATGACCTCGATCTGATTCTCGCCACGTTCGTCCGCGTGCAGTTCCCTGACTTGTTCGCACAACTCCAACAATGGCGTCCACAACTGACCAACAGCCTGCGCGGCGCTGCCGCGTTCTACGCCAAGGACAAGGACACCGACTGGTCTGAGCTGTTCAATGCTGTTGAAGGAGACCGAAACCAGCGTGACGCCCGCACCGTCCTCAAGGCGTTGTTCCCTGCCGTGGAGGCCAAACAGCACAGCCGCGCAGCGGCGCGCCGGTTCGCTCATCCGGATTACTTCGACCGGTATCTCGCCCAGACGATCCCGGAGGGCGATATCCCCGATTCAGTCATCACCCGTGCCTTGGACGAAGCCGCCGCTGGCCGGCCCGCCGAGCTTCGTGGCCTGCTGCGGCACGAAGACGATGAACAGGTCACGCTGGCCCTGTCCAAGCTCCACGAGCGGTACCCCGACCCTTCCCAGATGTGGCGGGCCGACCCATACTCCGCACCGATCACACCCGAACTCATGACGGCGGTCGCGGAGCTCATCGTTGAACTTCCCGACCGTGTCGACTCTTGGTCGAGCGACCTCTCCTCAACCGTCTACTGGATGGCCAATCTCATCCGCACCGCGCTGTCCAAGGACCCCGATGCTGACGTGGCCGCATCGCTTGACGCGTGCAGCGACCTTCACCGCCGCGCCTATGTCGTTTCGAGGGCCCATAGCGACACCTACCCGCTGAACGAGCCGGCACAGGCTGCGCTTGGTCGACTCCACCGGCATGAAGCAGAGATCATCGTTCCTGAACTCCTCAAAGACTTGCGAGCCGGAGACACCTCGACCGAGCTGGCCGGGGGCGTTTTCCTCTACAACTTCGTCATCGACGCGGGACTCGAGTCCGAGATCCAGAAGGCTGTTCGCGACGGGCTCACGGCAGATGAGTTCACCGTGGCTGATGTTGCTGCGCGGTTCGTTGGCTTCTCTTACCTGATAGGCGGGAGCGGCAAGCCGAGCAGTGCATCCTTCACGGGCCAATTGTTCACGACGGTTACGGGCATTCTGGCGAAGTCCGTCGACGATCGAGAACGTGATGAATGGACGGACACCAGCTGGGCGCGCAAACGCGAGTTCGCGATGGAGTTCGTGAACCCCGTGCCGGCTGACGATGAAGACCAAGCCGATGCAGCAGACCTTGAGTCGCCACCGGCCACCTCCGGGAACTAGTGACCGACGCCACCCCGAATGATCTCCTTCTGCGTTTCCATGCTCACCGCGATCGCCTGACCGGGCCAGCTTCCGGAGTTGTCGGACGTCGACGGGCACCTGGTGTGGCTCCCAGCGGCTAGCTGGTGACGTGTGCGATGGCGAGCAGGAATGCTCCGAGCACGAGGGTGAGAACGCAGATCCGGAGAACGGTGACCAGCGTTGCGACCGTTTCAGCACCGGTCTTGCGGTGTGTGGCGTACCCGGTGGCGACTGCATGGTGAAGTTCGCCGGTCGGGAACTGGGGGAGGACTGGGACACTGACAGTGCCGATGAACGACTTGCCGGAGATGATGCCGGCGGCACCGAGGCCGGCCAGGGTCGTGAAGGCCGCGGACGCTATGTAGAGGAGCGTGTGCCGCAGGCACAGGTCGTGGTTGTTGCCGTATGACGCGGCGATGGTGCCGCCGAGGATGATCGCCGTGGTGAGGATGATCTGCGCCCGAGCACGGATGTCGCGCTTCTCGGCCTGCTGGTTCGCGACGTCGAGCCGAGCTTCTGCGATGTACAGGTCGAACTCCGCGTGGGTCCACGACTTCGGGACGAGTGCGGGCGGGCTGTCGTCTGCTTGTGGGTGCGTGGGCGGGTTCGCTCCGGGCCGGAACACGATGAACACGTACGCGAAGAACATGTGCCACTCGTGACCGAGGACCTTCCGGGACACGTTCGCCATCTTCGCGCCGCGAGATTGGGTCGTCATGGGTGGTCCTGCAGGAAGTCAGCGATGGCGCCGGTGACGCCGGTGGCGACCGGTTCGGGCAAGAACAGCCACTGCCCAGCGGGGTTCAGGTCGATGAACCACCACCTGTGGTCGGCGTCCCGGATCCAATCCTGGGCCGAGTACCGCACTCCGTTGCTCACCGCGGCGGCATGGGCCTGTCCTAGGACATAGCCGGGTACCGGTTCGGGAGTGAACCCGAAGTGCCCTTCGGGTGAGAGTCTCCAGTCCAGCGGTAGGTCGCCGGCCGGGAGGACTGCTGACCACACCTGGTCACCGACCGTGACGACACGGGCGTGCGCCGTTGCCTCGACCAGGCGCTGCAACACGAACGGGACAGCCGTGATGGTCCCCGGATAGCCAAGATCAACTCTCGCGGTAGGAACAACCCACCCGTTCCCGTCATCATCGATGAACGACCCGGGGCCGAGAGGCTTCGAAACCCAGGACCCCGACTTCGGCACATCACCGGGATCGGTCGTCACGACCCACTCCGGCACAGGGACGCCCGCCAGCGCCGCTGCCCTGTACTGGACAGGCTTGTTCTCTGCGCCGCCGAGTGCATCCAACGGCGTCAACCAATCAATCCGCGGGTCCCGAGCCACAGCAGCCAGAGCAGATATCGCTGCCGAATGACCAGCGGCCACTCGCCCATGGCCGTTCATCGTTTCGGTCCAGCCCGCTGGCGCCAGACGCCGCAGCCAACCCCTGGCCGCAGCCAACGGCTCTCCGCCGACCCGCAACCCATCGGCAGCCAGTGTCACTGGCGCGGTCAGGAATGTCGACGCGTCAAGGACAGTCGGCTCAACGTCCAGCGCCGCGATGACGGCCTGGACGTGAACATCGTCGGTCGCGCCGACGATAAGAGGCATAGGTCAGCGAACGACCCCGGCGTCGAGCATCAGCGCCGCACGGTCGTTGTCGATGGTCTCCACCGATGCGGTCTCGATAGTCCACGGGGCCGGCCGCGGATTCGACGAATCCACAACAGGCCGGACACTGTTGCTGTCGTACAACGACGCCGTGAGCGTGCCCATGTCAGCGCACCACGCCGCTGAACGTCATCATGGGCGCGCGGTCGTTGTCGATCGTCTCGTAGGACGCAGTGATGGCAGTGCCGGGGTCAGGCCGCGTACCCGGGTCGTATCCGTTGCTCGGGACCGCGTTGTCGTACAGAGATGGCTGCTCCGCCACGCTGAGCTCCTGTCTATCCGGTCCTAGGGTTCTAAGTGTTGGCCCTGGACGCGGGAAGCCCGGGGGAGGACACGCGGGAGTTCCATGGGAGAAGCGTCTTCTGGGCGGAAGGCCCGCAGCGCATCGGCGACCGGCCAAGCTCCCATTCGCGCACTTCCTGCGTACCAGGGACCTGTCCTGCGCTTCGGTGGTCCGCAGCGGCGTGGAGCAATGCAGGAGATTCACCGTCGGCATCTGATCGCTCGAGCCCCCATCGCTTCCTTAGGTGACTGTCAGAAGTCTCGGGCGGCGGTCGTCGCTCTCGGAGTCGGAGGTGACCAGATGGAAACGGTGGAGGAGATCCTCACCAGCAGCGAGGTGGCCCGGTGGATCCGGGTCTCGGAGTCGACGCTATGCCGGTGGCGGCAGCGCGGGATGGGGCCACGGGTCACGTGGATGACGTCGACCTGTCCGCGATACCGCCGCAGCGACGTCGAGCAGTGGCTCGCTCGCGCGTCCTGAGCCAACGGCGACGGCATGATCGAGAAGACCTCGGCGGGCCGGTTCCGGGCGCGGTTGAAGAGCGGGCGACAGTTCGTCGCTAGCCGCACGTTCGACACCAAGCGGGATGCGAGCGACTGGCTGGCGCGGGAGAAGGCGGCCCTCGACGGCGGGATAGATCCGCGGGCCGGACGACGCCCTGTACGGACCCTGCTCGAGGAGTGGTTGGTCGTCCGGGAGTTCACGGTCGCGGCGAAGACCTACCGCAGCGACCAGGCACTCCAGCGGCTGGTGCCTACGAGCATGCAGGCGATGCAGGTCGGCGCCGTCTCCGAGCGGGAGATCGCGCGGTCGTTCGAGATGTTGATCCAGCGTGGGCTCAGCGAGCGCTCGGTGGTCCGCTACCGCGCCAGCCTGTCGACGTTCTTCGCTTGGTGCGTGCGGGAGAAGGCGGTCGTGCGCAATCCGGTGACCGCGACGAAGGTCCCCAGGTCCTCCGAGGAGCCGACGGAGATGCGGCCGTGGACCGAGGCCGAGCTCGAGGCGACCTACGACCGCTGGAAGGCACGCGACCCGCACCTGGCCGACGTCCTGCTGGTCCTTGGTTGGACTGGGATGCGGTGGGGCGAGGCGCGGTCCGTGCTGGTCGAGGACGTGGTCGACGTACCCACGCCCGGGTTGTTGGTGCGGCGCTCGCAGACCGAGGGCGGAGCGGTCAAGGCCACCAAGGGACGCCGCGGTCGTCGGGTGCCGGTCGCTGACCGCGTCCTGCCGATCATCCAGCGCATGGCGGAGGGCAAGGAGCCGACCGACCTCCTGATCACCACCGGCGGAGGCGCCCAGCTGCACCGCACTGCCGTGCTGCGCACGGTCAAGTGGGACCAGACAGCGGGCGGGCGGCGCATCCACGACCTGCGCCACACCGCGGCATGCCTGTGGCTGGCGCGCGGTGTGGATCCCGGCACCGTCCAGGCATGGATGGGGCACGAGTCGATCGCCACGACGAACCGCTACCTGCACTTCCTCGGCACGTCGGCGGACCAGGCTGGCCTCGACCGGTTGAACGACCCCAGCCGCGGCCCCGCGGCGAAACCCGACGCGGAACCCGAGGCGGCAGACCGCCTCGGCTGGAGCACCCGGCAGGCGCTTCGTGGCTCCCCCACCGGGCGGGGGTACGCCGGGAGTAAGCGAGACGGCCCGGCGTGGTGAATCCCCTTCGTGGAAGTCCCAGCGCACTAGACCCGAAAACGCGAGAACCGGCAGGTCAGAGGCGACCTGCCGGTTCTTGCTTGCTGGTGGAGGTGAGGGGATTCGAACCCCTGACCTTCTCATTGCGAACGAGACGCGCTACCAACTGCGCCACACCCCCAAGCGAGGAGCAACGCTAGCACCCGGGTCGCGTGGGTTCCGAATCGGGATGGTCAGTTGCGGTCCTCGTCGGCGTGACCGGCCGGTCGGGGCTGCTCGTCGCCGTCGGGACCGTGGTCGACGTTCGAGCTCGCGCGGGGTTTCGGCGGGTCCTCGAAGGTGGTCGACTGGCCGCGGGCGGACTCGCCGTCGAACGGGCTCTCCTCGATCCCCTGCTGGGGGTCGGCGGTCTGGGTGTCGGGCGAGACGGCGGTCGCGGAGTCGGCGTACTTCTTCTCCTGCTCGCGCGCCTGCTGGGCGGCCTGCCGGTCGGCGGCGGTGCCCTGGTCGTCGTGATCGGTCATGGCCGGGCGTTACCCGCGGCCCGACCGGTCAGCCGGGACGGCGGCTCAGCTGCCGGTGGCGCGGCGCTGCTCGGCGTCGCCGGCCGCGTCCTGGGCGCGCTGCGCGTCGGCCTCGCGGGCCAGCTGGGAGTCGGCCTCGTTGCGGCCCGAGCTCCACACGCCGGTGGAGTCGAGGTCGATGGTGCGGACGGTGCGACCGGCCGGGGCCTTGGCGACGTACGTCGGCAGCGGCACCGGGACGGGCGTCCAGCCCTGCGCGGGCTCGGTGGGCGCGGCCGGCTCGTCGAGGACCTCGGCGGGGACCACCGCGATCTCGTCGGTGTCGTCGCGCGTCTCGTCCTCGGCAACTTCGGCGTCCTCCGCGTCCTCGGCCGCGATGGCCTCGTCGGCGAGGGTGGTGCGGCGCTTGCGGACGTCCGTGGCGCGGGCGGACCGCGCGGAGCGCTCGCGCTTGACCATCAGGCGGCAGGCGACGAGCCAGGCGACCATCAGCCCGCCCGGGGCGGAGAGCCAGACCCAGGCGACGACCTTGCCGACTGCGAGGGCGGCGACGACCACGATCGCGAGGAGCAGCAGGTTGAAGACGCGACGGCGGCGCGCAGCGGCGCGACGGGCGGCGGACGAGGAGGCGGGGCGGGCGGCACGCGGCGCAGGGGTGGGCGCCGCGGGCTCCTCGTCCCGCTTCTCCGCCGGCTTCTCGGGCCGGCCGGTGGCGACCAGCTCGGCCTCGGTGGACGACACCGCGTCGCGCCGGGCGAGCACCCGCAGCCGGTCGGAGAAGCCGTCGACCGAGCGGCTGGAGGCGTCCTCCTCGTGACGCCGCAGCGCCATCGGGATGAGGTAGACCGCCCACGCCACGAACAAGGCGACGAAGATCAGCGAGCTCAGGTCCACACCGAGAGGTTAGGAGCGGTACCTCAGCGCGAGGCGCATGTCCATCGGTGTGTCACAGATTGATTCGTGTGACTCATGTGATTTCACGATCGAGGCGGACCAGGACGCCCCGGGGAGCCTCCTCGCGGGTGACCGCGAAGATCCGGTGGTCGCGCCACTCACCGTCGATGTGGAGGAAGTACGGCGCATAGCCGACCTCGCGGATGCCGAGCTTCTCGACGACCCGCAGCGAGTTGGAGTTCTCGGGGCGGATGCAGATCTCGATGCGGTGCAGCCCGCCGAGGAAGAAGCAGTGGTCGATCACCATCGCGACGGCGCGCGGGATGACGCCGCGGCCGGCGAACTGCTGGTCGATCCAGTACCCGACCGAGGCGAACTGCGCGGAGCCGCGCACGATGTTGTTGACGCTGACCTGGCCGGCGAAGACGCCGTCGACCTCCACCACGAACGGGTACGTCGTCCCGCGGCGCGCGGCCTTCCGCAGCCGCTTGACCAGTGCCCGGAACGACGTCGGGCGCGCGTCCGAGCCGGGCGGGGCGGTGGCGTCCCAGGGCCCGAGCCACACCGCGTTGCGGCGGCGGGCACTGCGCCAGGCGCGGGCGTCGGAGCGCGCGATGGGGCGCAGCCGGACGACCGGGTCGGTGCCGGAGATCAGCTCGTTGGGCCAGGCACGGCCGGGGACGCCGACGACCATCCGCTCACGGGGAGCCTCGCTCAATGGTCGCTCCCGACGATCTGCTCGACGGCGTGCACGAGGACCGGCTCGAGGACGGCGAGCGCGTCCTTCACGCCCCCGCGCGACCCGGGGAGGTTCACGACCAGCGCGGCCCCGGACACCCCGGCCAGCCCGCGGGAGAGCACCGCCGTCGGGACGCCCTTGGCGACGCCGGCGGCGCGGATCGCCTCGGCCAGGCCGGGGACCTCGCGGTCGAGCAGCGGGCGAGTCACCTCGGGGGTGCGGTCGGTCGGGGTGAGCCCGGTGCCACCGGTGGTGAGGACCACCCGGGCCCCGTCGCGCACGGCGAGCGCGATCGCCGCGCCCACCGGCTCGCCGTCCGGTCGGACGACGGGCTCGCCGACGTCGAAGCCCCACGCCCGCAGGGCCTCGACGATGAGCGGGCCGGTGGTGTCGTCGTACACGCCGGCGGCGGCGCGGTTGGACGCCACCACCACCACGGCGGGGAGGCCCGCGGTCATCGCGACCAGTCCCCCGACTTGCCGCCGGTCTTGGTCTCGACCCGGACGTCGGTGATGACCGCGCCCTTGTCGACGGCCTTGACCATGTCGACGACGGTGAGCGCGGCGACCGAGACGGCGGTCAGGGCCTCCATCTCGACGCCGGTGCGGTCGGTGGTCCGCACGGTCGCGGCGATCTCGACGGCGTCGTCGGCGACGGTGAGGTCGACGGTCACGCCGGAGATCGACAGCGGGTGGCACAGCGGGACGAGCGCGGGCGTCTGCTTGGCGCCCATGATCCCGGCGATCCGGGCGACGGCGAGCGCGTCGCCCTTCGGGACCCCCTCGCCGCGCAGCAGGCCCACCACCTCGGGCGAGACGAGCACCCGGCCGGACGCGGTCGCCACCCGGCGGGTCACGTCCTTGGCCGAGACGTCGACCATCCGAGCCGCGCCGGAGGCGTCGACGTGGGTCAGCCGTGCCTGGTCGTCAGCCATGGAGGCCCTCCTGGAGTAGCGGGTGCAGGGCGAGCACCTCGACGGTCGTCCCCTCGGGAACCACCCTGTCGGAGGGCGGTACGACGAGCAACGCGTCGGCCGCGGCGAGCAGCCGCTGCGAGTGGCCGGCGTGCCCCGGCAGCGGCGACACCGCGCCGGAGACGTCGTCGACGACGGCGGGCAGCAGCACGGTCCGGCCGGCGGCGCGGACCTCCGTGGCCAGCGGTGCGGTCACCGGCCGCCAGGACGAGCCGGCGAGCGCGTGGAGCAGCGGGACGACGTACAGCAGGAAGGCGGCGTAGGCGGCGATCGGCGTGCCGGGCAGGGTGACGACCGGGACCCGGCGCCCGTCGGAGGCGACGAGCACCCCGCAGCCCTGGGGGCGGCCGGGCTTCATCGCGACCGGGCCGAACCAGAAGGCGGGGTCGTCGCGCAGCGCGGCCTTGACGACGTCGTGGTCGCCGGCGGAGATGCCGCCGGTGGTGACGACGACGTCGGCGGCCTCGGCCGCGGCGGAGAGGAGGGTGCGGAAGCCGGCGACGTCGTCGGGGGCGGGCCCGAAGGCGGCGGCGTCCGCACCGGCGCAGCGGCCGGCGGCGAGCAGGGTCGGCGAGTTGCTGTCGGGCACGTGGCCCTCGACCAGCTCGGCGCCGGTGGACAGGACGGCGAGCCGCGGGCGCGGGCGTACCGCGACCGAGGTGGCCCCGACCGAGGTGAGCAGGCCGAGCTGTGCCGGGCCGAGGCGGACCCCCGCGGCCAGTGCGGCCTCCCCCGCGCGGACGTCCTCGCCCTCGAACCGGATGTGCCGACCGGCGTCCGCGCGCTCGCGGACCTCGACCGGGTCGGTGCCCGACGTCCACTCGAACGGCACGACCAGGTCGGCGCCGGGCGGCACGGGCGCTCCGGTCATGATCCGGACCGCCGTGCCGGGCGCCAACGGGGTCACCGTGTCGCCGGCGGCGACGGCGCCCGTCACCGGGAGCGACACCGGCACCGCCGCCACGTCGGCGGAGCGGACCGCGAAGCCGTCCATCGCGGCGTGGTCGAACGGTGGCACGGACAGGGTGGCGGCGACGTCGGCGGCCAGGACGCGGCCGAGCGCGTCGGGGAGGGGCACGACCTCGGGGTCCAGCGCCCTGACGCCCTCGAGGACGCGCGACCGGTGCTCGTCGACCGAGCTGGCCGGGTCAGTCATCCGAGCCCGACAGCACCTCACCGGCAGGCACGCGCTGGGCGCCCTTGGCGTCGAGCTCGACGGAGCCGACGACCTGGACGCCGTGGCCGAAGGTCCAGTCGCCCTCGACCTTGAGCGCGGTGGCCTTGGCCAGCGAGGGCGCGCCCTCGGGGAAGCGCTTGTCGAACTCGCCGACCACCTTGTAGTGGTCGGCGTCGAGCTCGACGTACGGCACGTCCGTGGCGACCTGGGTCAACGCGAAGTCGGTGCCGATCTCGTAGACGTCGGAGCGCAGCACCAGCAGGTCGTTGGTGGTCTTGACCGGGATGAACCGGTCGCGGCCGACCTCGATCAGCCGGGCACCGTCGAAGACCTCGATCGCCGCCCCCATCGCGGTCTCGATCTGGACGACCTCGGGCGAGGCCGGGTCGGCCGGGTCGACGTGCTTGACGTTGCGGATCAGCGGCAGGCCGAGGATGCCCTCACGACCGTCGAGCACGGTCTTCATCGCGTGCAGGTCGAACCACAGGTTGTTGGTCGAGGTGAACCGGTGCCGGTCGAGGTCGGCGAGCGCCTCGCGGTCCTCGGGCAGCGTCTGCGCGGTCTCGCGCAGCACGATCCGGCCGTCGGCCTTGCGACGCGCGAAGTGGCCGCCCTTGCGGTCCGAGGCGGTACGACGCACCGCCTCGATCGCGAACGGCGCACCACTCGAGGCGAACCAGCCCGCGACCCGCGGGTCGGGGACGGCACCGAGGTTGTCGGAGTTGGACACGAACACGTAGCGGTAGCCCTGCTGGATCAGCAGGTCCAGCAGGCCGGTGCCCCGCAGCGCGGTGTAGAGGTCGCCGTGGCCGGGCGGACACCACTCCAGGTCGGGGTCCTTCGGCCACGACACCGGGCTCAGGTCGGCGGTGAGGAGCTTGGGCTCCTTGTTCTGCAGGAAGTCCAGCGGCAGCCCCTCGACGGGGAGGTCCTCGTAGCGGCCCAGCGCGTCGAGCGTGTCGCCGGAGGTGCGGAAGGAGTTCATGAAGATCAGCGGCAGCCGGGCGCCGTGCTCGCGCCGCAGGTGCAGCGCCTGGCGGGCGATGATGTCGAGGAAGGAGAGCCCGCGGCGCACGCACAGCAGCGACTTGGCGCGCTCCATGCCCATGGACGTGCCGAGCCCGCCGTTGAGCTTGATCGCCACCGTCTTGCCGATCGCCTCGGCGGCGACGTCGTCGGCGACCTCGACGTCGGCCAGGCTGTCCATGTCGACCGGCTCGATGCTCGACTCGGGGATCATGCCCGTCTCGCCGTGCTCGAGCAGGCGGTAGTAGTGCGCGAACGTCTCGATCGCCACGGGGTCGACCCCTGCGTCGAGCATCTTCGCCCGCGCCTTCTCGAGACCGCCACTGCGGCCACTCATACCCATGCTGCCGATCGTAGGCTTCCTGCGTGACAGGTCCACATCCGCTCCACGGAGCGGCCAAGGTCGCGGCCCGCGACCAGCTCCTCACCGCTCGGCGACGCCGCTCGCTGACCGAGGTCGGAGCCGCCGCCCGGGCCATCGCCGAGCACCTGCTCGCGGCCCCGGAGGTACGCCGGGCGGCGACCGTCGCGGCGTACGTCTCGGTCGGCACCGAACCCGGCACCACCGCCCTGCTCGACCTGCTGGTCGACGCCGGCAAGCGGGTCATCCTGCCGGTGCTGCAGCCCGACAACGACCTCGACTGGGCGGCGTACCACGGCCCGACGTCGCTGGCGCCGGCCCGGCGCGGGCTGCTCGAGCCGGTCGGCCGGCCCCTCGGGTACGACGCCGTGGCGACCGCCGACGTCGTCCTCGTGCCCGGCCTGGCCGTGTCGACCGACGGGATGCGGCTGGGCCGCGGCGGCGGGTCCTACGACCGGGCGCTGGCGCGGGTGCCGGTCGGCACGTTCACCTGCGTCCTGGTCTACGTCGACGAGGTGCTGCCCGACGTCCCCGCCGAGCCGCACGACCGTCCGGTCACCGCGGCCGCGACCCCCGGCGGGGTGCTGCGGTTCAGCCCTCGGGCCTGAGCACCAGCACGTCCTCGGCCGCCCGGTCGACCGCCTTCTCCGAGAACACCCAGGGCAGCGTCTCGCCGCGGGCCCACAGGTCGGTCTGGTCGGTGTAGTTCGGGTGGAAGGCGTGCCCGGAGACACCGGTGAGGTTGATCCAGCGGGCGGCGTCGAGGTCGTCCATCGGCACCACCATCCGCATCGACGGGGCGGTCGCGACCCGGTAGCCGGCGCGCGCGTCCCATGCGGTCGCGTTGACCAGCGAGCCGCCGCCGCCGACCTCCCAGCCGTCGCGGTTGAACATCCGCTCGACGATGCCGATCCCGGACTCCCCCAACGTCGAGGAGCGCAGCTCGAGCTCGTGCAGCGCCCCCCACGACCACTCGGCGGGGTCCGGGGACTCGAGCGCGGTCATCTCGTCGCGCGCCGCGATCATCGCGTCGCGCAGGATGTCGGTGCGCCGCTCGACCTTGTCGTCGGTGCGCACGTCGTCCCACCACGGGTTCTTCCCGCGCGGCAGCAGGCTGCCGACGACCGCGAACCAGCGGTCGCCGCCGTCGGGCTGGACCACCTTCGGGAGCTCGTCGGAGAAGGTGCGGGCGAGCAGCTCGCGCCACACCACGTTGAAGTACGCCGCGGCCGCGCTCTCGGCGTCCTGCTGGTAGTTCCACGACCTCAGCAGCCGCTGCCCGTCGGAGTAGTAGCCGCCGGGCAGGTCGACGTCGAGGAGGTACGGCGTCAGCGCCTCGCCGATCGCGCTGCGGTCGTCGAGCTGGATGGCCGCCATCCCCTCGACGCTCAGCTCGTCGTCGGCGGCGAGCAGCCGGTTGATCCGGTCCGAGCGGTAGCCGAGGTCCCAGTCCGAGGTGAGGTACGGCGCGTAGCGGGTCGGGTCGATCACGGCCTGGTTGGCGGTGGCGATGATCCCGGAGTCGGGGTCCAGGACGTTGGGCAGCGCGTCGAAGGGGACGACGTCGCCGGTCCAGTCGGTGTCCTTGAGCCACCCCGCGGCCGGCAGCCGGCCGTCGTTGCCGCGACGGCGGACGGGGACGACGCCGGTCGCCTGGTAGCCGATGTGGCCCTCGGCGTCGGCGTACACGACGTTCTGGCCGGGGACGGCGAAGGAGGACAGCGCCTTGCGGAACTCGGTCCAGTCGCCGGCGCGGTCGAGCGCGAGCAGTGCGTCCGCGGTCGGGCGCGGGGTGAGCGCGGTCCAGGCGAGCGAGATGGCGGTGTCGCCCGCGGACTCGTCCTGCTCACCGTCGGCGACGGCGTCGACCTGGTCGAGCAGGCCGTCCTCGGTGATCTCGATGCCGTCCTCGTCGGCGAACCGCGCGAGGTCGGACAGCAGCGGACCGTGGCTCGTGGAGCGGACCGTGATCTCGACGTCCTCGCCGTCGCGGACCTCGATCGTCTCGGTACGGCGGATCAGCGGGAGCCGCTGGCCGTCGTACTCCCACTCGTCGCCGGTGACCCGTTCGACGTACAGGTCGGTCACGTCGGGGCCAAGGTTCGTGAAGCCCCAGGCGATGTCACGGTTGTGGCCGATCACCACACCGGGCACCCCGGAGAAGCTGAACCCGGCCACGTCGTAGGGGCACTCGGCGGACAGCGTGCGGCAGTGCAGACCGACCTGGGTCCACACGCCGGGCAGCGAGATGCCCAGGTGCGGGTCGTTGGCGAGGATCGGCGCGCCGGTGTCGGTGTGGTCGCCGTCGACGACCCAGGCGTTGCTGCCGATGCCGTCGCCCTTCCCCAGCAGGGCGGGTACGCCGGCGAGCACCTCGCGCACCGTCGCGAGCGCGCGCACCGTACCGGCGTCGGCGGGAGCGGGGCGCAGCAGGGAGCCGGCGGGGGCGCCGGTCGCGTCCTGGTCGAAGGCGCCCTCGACGACGCCGCCCTGCTGCACGATCGGCTCGTGCGCGGCGTACGGGTAGCCGGGGTAGAGGTCCTGCGTGCGGTCCTCCCCGACGGTCGCGGTCGCGATCGCGCGGCCGATCTCCTCCTCGAGGTTGCCCCGCAGGTCCCAGGCCATGGCCTTGAGCCAGGCGACCGAGTCGACGGCGGTCCACTGCTCGGGCTGGTAGTCGAGGCCGGTGACGCCGAGGAGTGCGTACTCCAGCGACATCTCGGAGGTGGAGCGGCCCTCGAGGTAGGCGTTGACGCCCTCCGCGTAGGCGTCCAGCGCGCTGCGGGTGGCCGGGCGCAGGAGCGCGACCTCCTTCTCGGCGACGTCGCGCCAGCCGAGGGTGCGCACGACGAGGTCGGTCTCCAGGCCGGACTCGCCGAAGAGCTCCGAGAGGCGCCCGGCGGTCGCATGACGTCGTACGTCCATCTCGAAGAAGCGGTCCTGCGCGTGCACGAAGCCCTGGGCCAGCATCAGGTCGTGGGTGGAGTCGGCGTAGATCTGCGGGATGCCGTGGCCGTCGCGCACGACCCGGACCTCGCCCTCGAGGCCGCTGATCGACAGCTCGCCCCCGGTCTGCGGCCACGAGCGACGCACGCCGACGACCGCGGTCGTCAGGCCCGCGACGAGGACCAGGACGAGGAGGATGCCGAGGGCGGCGGTCCAGCGCAGCCAGCGGGGCCATCGGGGCGCACGGTTCGGGGAGGGAGAGTCGACGTCCACCATGGTGGGCGCCATTGTGCCGTGTGGTTGCACGCTGACGTAGCATTGGCACTCGCCCGGCAAGAGTGCTAGGGCGAGAGTGCCAAGCGAGGAACGTCGATGCCCACCTACCAGTACCTGTGCACCGAGTGCGGTCACGCCTTCGAGCAGGTCCAGAAGTTCAGCGACGACGCCCTGACCACGTGCCCGGAGTGCACCGGCAAGCTGCGCAAGGTGTTCAACTCCGTCGGTGTCGTGTTCAAGGGCTCCGGCTTCTACAAGACCGACAGCAAGTCGTCGAGCAGCGCCTCGAGCACGCCCGCCACGCCGGCCGCGGCGTCGGCCGCGGCGTCGGCCTCGAGCGACTCGAGCGGCTCGAGCAGCTCGTCGAGCGACTCCTCCGGCTCGTCGAGCTCGGCCTCGGCCGCCTCCCCCGCCTGATCCCGCAGGGCCTGTGGATGGCGCCGGCAGCCGGCGCCGGGGCGACCTACGGTCGCCTGCATGGACTCCCTGCTGCACCGGCTGCGTGACGCCCGCGACCAGGTACGACGACGCGTGCTGCGCCGGCGGCGACTGATCGCCGCCCTCCTCCTCGGCGTGGGCGCCGCCGTCGCCGTGCGCTCCCTCGCGCCGCCACCGCCCGAGACCGCCACGCTGCTGGTCGCGGGCCGCGACCTGCCGGCCGGCCGGGAGGTCGCGGCGGCCGACCTGGTCACGGTGGAGGTGCCTCCGGAGGTCGTCCCGGACGGGGTGGCGCGACACCCGGTCGGCCGGCGGCTGGCCGCTCCCGTGCGCGCCGGCGAGGCCGTCACCGACGTCCGCCTGGTCGGCCCCCGTCTCGGCGCCGCCCAGCCGGCCGGCACGGCCATCGTCCCGGTCCGGCTCTCCGACGCGGCCCAGGTCGCCCTGCTGCGCCCGGGCGACCGGATCAGCCTGCTCGGCACCGACCCGCAGGCCGGCACGACGACCCTGCTGGCCCGCGACGCGACCGTGCTCGCGGTACCGGACCCGGCCTCGGCGACCGACGGCGCGCTTCCCGGGCGGCTGGTGGTGCTGGCCCTAGATTCGGGCAGCGTGCACCAGGTGACGGCGGCGTCCGCTGCCGAGTACGTGACTTATACATGGAGTCGCAGTTAGTTTCTGGGGCCAGGAGCGAGTCCCCACCTCCACCACCACGCTCGGGAAGAGGAGAGATACATGTCCGGGTTCAAGAACTTCATCCTCAAGGGTGACCTCGTCGACCTCGCGGTCGCGTTCATCATCGGCACGTCGTTCGCCGCGGTCGTCAAGACCTTCACCGACGTCCTGCTCGCCTACATCGGCAAGCTCGGCGGGGCCCAGCAGGTGGGCGCGATGATCATCGCCGACGTCGACGTCGCGCCGTTCATCAACGCCGTGATCGCCTTCGTGATCCTCGCCGCGGTCCTGTACTTCCTCGTGGTCACGCCCTACACGAAGGCCAAGGAGCGCTTCTTCCCCGTCGACGTCGGCGGCCCGACCGAGATCGAGCTGCTGACCGACATCCGCAACGCGCTGGCGGCGCGCGACTGACGCGCTCGCAGACGAACGAGACCGAGGGCCGGTGGGGCATCCCCGCCGGCCCTCGGTGCTTCCCGGTGGTCGAGGAGGTTGCGCAGCAACCGTCTCTTTCCGGTGGTCGAGGAGGTTGCGCAGCAACCGTCTTGAGACCCTCAGCTGCCGTGGTGCGGCGGGACCTGCGACCTGAGCCAGCGCTCGCTCGCGCTCTCCCGCGCCTCAGGCGCCGCGTCGTCCCGCTCGTCGGAGGTCACCGACGGCTCGGCGTCACCGAAGATCTCCGCGAGCCGGCGCCGCCGCTCCCAGTCGCTCCTGCTGCTGCCCTGCTCGCCCATGCCCGACTGCCTCAGGTGCACAGGCCGGCGGCGTCGCGACCGGCCGCGCTCAGGCCCGTGGCCGGCGGGGTGGGCGTGCCGTTGCCGGCGGAGCCACCCGGCGTACCGGACGGGGTGCCGGACTCGGACGGGCTGGCCGTCTCCGAGGGCGACGTCGTCTCGGACGGCGCCTGGCCGGAGCCCGCCGTCACGGACGGCGAGCCGTCCGGGTTGTCGCCCGCGCTGAGCGCGTCCTTGAGGAACTCCGGCGTCAGGCGCTTGTCCTCGCGGACGAGCTGCCACAGCTTCTCGACCTCGGGCGTCCACTCGATGCCGGAGCTCACCTTGTCGGAGTAGGCCCACGGCGTGGTGATGAACTTGATGTTGTCGGCTCCGATGCCCTGGGCGGTCACGCCCAGGTCCGCCATCTGCGCGATGCCCTTGAAGTCGGTCTGCAGTCCGGTGGTCGCGGCGTTCATGAAGCCGACCAGCCGGTCGGGCCGCGCCAGCATGCCGGCGGTCAGCGCCTTGTTGATCATCGAGCCGATGAACGCCTGCTGGCGCCGCGTGCGGTTGGGGTCGGTGCCGTCGCCGATCCGGTAGCGGGCCCGCACGTAGGTGAGCGCCTCGTTCCCCTTGATCTCGCGGGTGCCGGCCTTGAGGTGGATGTTGCGGACGTCGTCGTCGATGTCGTCGGGGATGCAGACCTCGACGCCGTCGAGAGCGTTGACCATGTCCTTGAACTGGCCGAAGTTGACCACGACGTAGTTGTCGAGCGGGATGCCGGTGACCTGCTCGAACTGGCGGATGGTGCACGCCGGGCCGCCGTAGGAGAAGGCGGCGTTCCACTTGTCGTACGACGTCGCGGCGCGGATCTCGGAGCCGTCGGGCTTGTAGCAGGTCGGCCGCATCACGGCGGTGTCGCGCGGGATGGAGATGCCGTAGGCGAACTTCCGGTTCGCCGAGAGGTGGAACAGGATCGTGGTGTCGGACAGGCCGTTGGTCGACTCCCCGTCGACCCCGCAGCCCTCGCAGTCGCGACTGTCGGAGCCCATCACCAGGATGTTCATCGGCTGCTGCGGCCCGGCGACCTTCTCCTTCTTCGGGCGGTCGTTGCCGAGCTGCGCGGCGAGGTCCTGCCGGTCGATGTTGCTGTTCCAGTTGTTGTAGATCAGGACCACGCCGAGGCCGGTCGCCAGGCCGAGCGAGAGCAGGCTGGCGAGGATCACCTTGAGGACGACCTTGCCGGGCTGCGGCGCCTTGCGCCGTCCACCGGCGACCCGCTTCCCCGCGCCGGCACGGGAGGCGCGGCTGCCGCGCTCGCCGCGGGGGCGGCGGCGATCCCGGTCGGCCCGCGAGGTCGGCACCCGGCGCGCGCGGCTCCCGGGCGCGTCGGGGCGCCTGGATTCAACGTCCTGCGTCATGATCACCTGGTCGTGTGGCCGCTCGCGGCGGATGGTCTGGGTCTCGACGTCGCTGCCGAGTCAGCGGCCGACGGCACTGGTACCACGCCCACCGTACGGGCCTGCGACAACACCGACGGCGAGTCGCTCACCATTGTCGCCGCTCCCCCCGGCGACGACCCAATCCGGAGTCCACCGCGCGGACCTGACAAGATGGCCTGCACGCCCCAGTAGCTCAGTGGATAGAGCAGCCGCCTCCTAAGCGAAAGGTCGCAAGTTCGACTCTTGCCTGGGGCACCGACGCAAAGGCGCAGGTCAGCGAGCTCAATGCACGCCTGACCTGCGCTTTTGTCATCCCAACTCCCTTGTCGGCCCGTGTCACACCATGCCGATCCATCCGCGCCTGGTCCTTGGGAATGGCCTGGGAACGCCGATCGGCCAGCTTTCTATGGGAATTCTATGTGAAACCTGCCAGCAGGCGTCACGAACATCCGCGAAGCCCTCCCAGCGGACAACCTCGGCAACGAGCAGGCCGGCGGTCCGCCCCAAAGCCGTCCCGCCCCGACGTGACCGCAGCCGTTCCGCGGGACGATTCGCGGGGTTGTTGCATGCTGACGTTGCCCATGAGCAGCTCCCTTACGGCACGCACTCTTCCCCGGGCAGCCGGGCGGCGATGCGGTTGCGGATCGTCGCGGCCGCCAGATTCGCACGCTCCGCGGCGACGGTGGTGTCCTCGCCGTGCCCGGTGTGCACGACCGTGTCGCCAGGAAGGTCGAACAGCCTCGCCCGGATCGAGGCCTCCAACGTGGGCCGGTCGCTGTAGGAGCGACCGGTCGCGCCCGGTCCACCATGGAAGCGTTTGTGTGACTGTGTTGAAGGCGTAGAGGCGCAGGATCCCTAGGTTGTCGCGTCCGCCGTAATAGTAGTAGCCGTTGGCGGGGTTAATCGCAGCGACGAGAACGCCCGACGTGATATTGGGGTTGATCGGAACCGTGAACGTTGTTTGCGCTCCGCTGCCTGCATCGACACGATAAACGGTGATTGTGCTCGAGCCGCCGAAGACCTGCGACGCGAGCCAGACAGTGTTGGTAGCCCCGGAGACCGCGAGCCCGTTGAGGGCGCGCGTGTCGCTGACGGTCAAGACCACGGGACTGCTGCACGAACGGGTGACAGGTTGGGTCACGCAGCCTGAGTGGCTGGCGTGGTCATGATGGCTTCGTACTCGATGGGGGTCAATCGTCCGAGAGCGGCCTGTCGGCGGCGTCGGTGGTAGGTCCGCTCGATCCAGGTCACGATCGCGATCCGGAGCTCCTCGCGGGTGGCCCAGGCGCGTCGGTTCAGGACTTTTTTTGGAGCAGCGCGAAGAAGCTCTCCATGGCCGCGTTGTCGCCCGCGGCCCCGACGCGGCCCATGGATCCGACCATGGCGTGACGGTTGAGGGCGTGGACGAATTTCCTGCTTCGAAATTGCGATCCTCTGTCCGTGTGAACCACGCAGCCGGCCACGTCACCGCGCCTGGCGACGGCGTTGTTGAGCGCCGCGACGGCGAGTCTGGACTTCATCCTGGAGTTGATGGAGTAGCCCACGATCCGGTTGGAGTAGACGTCCTTGAACGCGCACATGTAGACCTTGCCTTCGGTCGTCCGATGCTCCGTGATGTCGCCGATCCACAGCTCGTTCGGGGCATCGGCCTTGAACTCGTGGCGGATGACGCCGTTCTTGTCGACCACGGCGCACAGGTCGTCGTGGACCGGAGGGCTGGGCTTCTTCGCCTTGCCGCGCTTGGGCTTGCCGAACACCGACCACCAGCCCAGCTGCGAGCAGATCCGCCACGCGGTCCGCTCCGCCATCGCCTCGCCCGCGATGGCCGCCTCGTCGACCAGGAAGCGGTAGCCGAACTCGGGGTCATCCTGGTGGGCGTCGAACAAGGCGTTGGCGCGGTAGGCCACAACCAACTCGGCGTCGGTGACCGGCGCGTTGAGCCACCGGTAGTAGGGCTGGCGAGCGATCTTGAGCACCCGGCACGTCACCGTGACGGGAATCCCGTCGACAGCCAACTCGCGGACGAGCGGGTACATCATTTTCCCGGAAGGTTCGCCTGCGACAGATAGGCAGCCGCCCGACGCAGGACTTCGTTCTCCTGCTCCAGCAGCCGCAGCCGCTTGCGCAGCTCGCGGTTCTCGGCACTCTCAGCCGACGTCGTGCCGGGCTTCACGCCGTCCTCGACATCGGCGGTCTTCATCCAGTTCGTCAGGCACGACTCGCTGATGCCGAAGTCGGCAGCGATCTGCTTGAGATGGACGCCAGGCTCACGGTTCCTCGCGACGCGGACCACGTCGTCACGGAACTCCTTGGGGTACGGCTTCGGCACAGCAACATCCTTCCAGCGGCACCCCTCGGCACCACAGATCAGATGTCACCTATCCGTGCAGCAGTCCCCTTCTTCATTGGCAAGCAGCGTGAGGAGACTCTCCATCGGGTGTGTGAACCGCGTCAGGATCTCCTCGACGGTCCAACCGGACAGGCCGTCGAGTTCAAGCCACGTTCGAACGTCGATCCTGCTCCCCCAGGCCGTCGGCGAACCGAAGACGCCAGAGGCATAGGCCTTCAACTGTGCCGATTCGCCGAACTGCTCGTAGCTGGTGCTCGTGGTGGGAGCGGCTTTGAAGCCGATCGTGCCCTCCCCAGCACTTGCGAGCTGGAACTGCTGCTCAACGGCGGCTTCGACCGGCCACAGCTCGAGATGAGAGAAGCGCACGCGGAACCGTTCGAACCGTGGGTTCGACCCAACGTGCGCGCCGGCGACACACCATTCACCTCGAATGACGTGGTTGCGGACACTTCCGGAGCCGGGGAGCCCCATCCCGCGGCGCAGTCGAGTTCGTGCGCCCAGGATCGTGACGAGGCCAGGCTGGGCTCGAACGGCTGGGCATACACGTCGTCGACGCGGAGACCTACGACCCCGGCCCGACAGCGCTCGCTGCCGCTATGGCGTACTTGACCGGAGAAACTGAAGTCGACGCGAGCGTGTGCAGGTCGGAGTCGTCGGACGGCTCCGTCTGCTGGGCGGTGGCCTGGATCGCCGGCCCCTTAGTCGGCTTCGCGACGGTCTCGAAAGTCGCCTCCAACTGGGACGGCCACTCTCCTGACCAGAAGCCGGACGACAGTGAGGCCTGGGTGCGTCGGCTCGACCAGGTCGTGCGGCTCGGTGCTCACTCGCTGAACTTCGAGAGCCTGGGGCCGTTCGGGCAGCGCTGGGAGTCGTCGATGTCGCCCGTGGTCCAGTGGGCCGACGGGAGCGAGTTGAGTTTGCCCGTCTTCGGGAACACCCCGAAGGGTCGCGAACGTGTCGCGATCGACAAGTTTTCTGCCGTGCTGCGCACGAAGGTGCTCACGTCCGGTTGAGCCCGAGACGAGTGGTGTGGGCACAGAGTCGCAAGGTCGAAGGCCTTCGAGACAGACCAGCGCCCTGGAGTCTGTCGACCGGGCCGCGGTCGCCGGATCTGTCTGACGACCTTGGCCCGGTTCGGCCGTCAACCATTCGGGTCAACTTCCGATGCCCAACGAGACGCGCGCGGTCGCTAGCGAGACACGATGCCTGGCACGACCCAATCTGCGGCCGCCGGCAAGTTGTGGCTCCAAGCCACTCCGTCGCCATCGCGAGCGCGAATCTGGCTTCCGTTCTCGCTGGAGATCTCCACGACTTGGCCAGAACCATTGCTACCGACGATCTGCCATCCGGTGGAAAGTCCAACTGGTGCGCGAGTCGGGTCTCCCGCACGGAGCTCAATGAGCCCGGTCCGTTCACCGTCCGGCGTGAACACGGTTGCGTGCGGCCAGACCTCGTCGCGACTGGCGTCGGGAGGCGTGGTGAGCTCAGGGAGACCGTTGGGGCCTGACAGGGTCTCGCCCGGCTGGAGCAGGTCCGAAGCGTCGATGGGTTCGCTGAAGGGCGTCACCTCACCCATCGGCAAAGACGCATCCGTGCTGGTGGGGACGACCAGCGTCGTGGAGGAAGTCACCCTCGTACCTTCTGGCACGCGGCGTGACACCTGAACTCCTTGCCCGAAGTCGGCGACTGGACCGTACTTGCCTGGCTCTGGAGCATCGACGATGTCGATTCCGCCGCCCTCCAATCCGATGGTGGCGTACTTGGTGGTGCGTCCCGACGCGTCCGTCTCGGCCAGCGCGAGGGAAAGCGACCCGGAACCCCAGCCAACGAGGTCCCACGCGCTGCCGGCGGCCGTCGGCTCGACGACGGTGGGCGCGGACTCAGACCTTGTGGGGTCAAGCGACTGGATGCGAATGGTCCCGGCGGTATCGATCGCCATCCATTGACCGTCGTAGGAGAGCGACACATCGGCCGGGTCGACATCGGCAAGCAGCGCCGCCAGTCCCGGGCTGACGTCTTCCAGGTCGAGCTGCTCCCCGTCCGCGGCGACCAAGGTCCACCGACATGCCGCGTCTGTCGGACACTGGCGCGCAAGGACGCTTCCGCTCGGTGCAGGGGTGCCCAGCATCTCGGCTGCAGGAACCCAGGTCCGGATGAACTCATCAACCGGCACGACGTCGTTCGCCGCCGGCGTTGGGACAGCGTCCTTGCGCTGACCCGCTGGAGACTTCGGAGCATTTCGGGCGTCTTCGACGAGGACGGAGGGAACGACCGCTGCTGCCACGGCAGCGGCTGCGGCCAAGGCCACGACCGCGGTTCGCCGCTGTGCACGCTTTCTGCGTCCGCTCGCCAGTGCCGTCGCGACGTCACCCATCGCGTTCACGTGGTCCAGTTCGTCACGTACTGATCTCATGTGTGTCACCTGCTTCCCCGATTGACCGGTGCGAGCGCGTTCGATCTGGCCAGAACTCGAAGGGAGTAGGACGTCTGGGATTTCACAGTTCCTTCCGAGCACTCGAGGATGTTCGCGACCTCCCTGACGGAAAGGTCCTCGTAGTACCGGAAGTAGAGAACAGCTCGCTGCTTCGCGGTGAGCTCGCTGAGCGCGTCTCGTAGTGTGAGCCTGTCCAGCAATGCCTCATCGGTCGCAATGGTCGAAGCCTCGTTCGACGGACCCGGATCGTCGAGTGGCATCTCGACGATCCGGGCGCCGCGACGTCGGCCGAGGTCGCGCCATTGGTTGAGGGTCATTCGACAGACGTAGGCAACGGGATCGTCGGCACGCCGAACCTTCGACCATCTCCGCACGACGTTGACCATCGTGTCCTGGACAAGATCTTCAGCGCTCATCCGATCACCGGTCAGCATCAAGGCCAACCGGCTGAGGCGTTGCTGAATCGCTTGCAAGAACTCAGCGAGCTCGGTGTCTGCGACGACGTCCACTCCCATGAAGTGTCCTCCCTTCATCGTGATAGACGTCTGGCTCGCTGGGTTGGTTGTAACGTCAGAGCAGAACCTTGCAGGTGCTGGGGAACGTCCACTTGCGATACGGACGGCACGGGTCCTTGTCGATGGCATGCACCTTGCCGTCAGAGCACCGGACGTCGGGCGCACCGGTGTCGGGCCCCCAGTGCTTCCGCCAGACCCAGGCGTTGTAGCTCCCCCCCGTTGGGATCGGACCGCACCGCCAGTCCCGGACGTAATCGCGTGACTCGCAGACGTTGGCTGTGGCGTCGGTGCGGTGATAGCCCGTCGAGTCGCAATAGGCCCCCGACACCTGGGCTGCGTCGGGATTGCAGATCTTCCAGCTGTCGGGGTAGTTGCAATCGACGCGCGTTGCTGGCGCTGCAGCCGCCTTGCTGCCGATGCGTGGCAGCATGTCGATCGAAGCCGTTGCCAAGGCGACGAATAGCACGCCGAATCCTTTCAGCAGCGAACGGCGACTCGTGAGGGATGCTGCCAGCGTTGCGCGGACGGTGCTGGGGACCAGGTGGCCGGCGGGCTGAAGGAAAATGCTCGGCGGCATTGACGCGTCGTTCATGTCAACTCCTCCATTCCAACGTGTTGATACTGCGGCAGAAGTTCAGCAGCGCATCGTTTGTGACACCCGCTGTCGGCGACACGATGGCAGCGCAGGTCGTGGTCCCCAGGAGAAGCTGTTCGTCGGCGGGCAGCCCGCCGTCGATGCGCCACACCTCGCCCGCGCGCACTTGGGTGCCGCGCCACGACGGCATCAGCTTCACCGACTCCTGTGGAGCCTTGACGATCACGTAGCCGAGTTCCGGAATGAACTTTCCGGCGCTGTAGGGACGCACGACGTGGCCAGCGTCCTTGCTTGTCACCTCGATACCGTCTTGGCCCTCGGCAATTTCCAGTACGTCGAACCGCCGCAGTGCATCCTTCATTGAAGGGCGAGGCGAGCGGGTGAAGACGGCGATCTCGAACTTGGTTCCCAGCCAGGCCATCAGCCCTTGTGTCACACCGTGAGCCACGACGAGCCTGCCGCCTTTGTGCGCGACCTGTTCGACGATCTTGCCGTTGAGAACGCGCTCCACAACGGGCTCATGATTCCCCAAGGGATACACGTCGAACTGGTCGATCAGGTCGTCGCCTCCTCGTGGCGACCTGAGGCGTACTTGGAACGTCGCGTCCCATGGCTCAGCGATGTCGTACCCCGCTGCCTCCAACTCGACGGTCGATCCGTCGGCGTTTCTGAACTTCTTCATCCTGTCTCCATTCTCAACTCATCAGCGCAATCGCTGCCGCGGCCAGCCCGCCCAGCGCAAACGTCCAAAGGCGCAAAGCGCGTTCCTGCCCTAAGAGCACCTCGTCCCACACTTCCACCGGCCGAGACCAAGTGCGTGAGCTCGACATCAGCGCTCGTCCTAGACCAAACCCGGCTCCCGCAACGACCGCTTCGATTGGGGACGCCGCGAGAGCGAGCGCCAGAACCAACAGGTACGGCAGGCTGCTCGTGACATAGGTCCTCGAGCCGGTCCCCATCTCGAATCCGAACTGCAGGGCGCCGAGTTTTGGCCCTGCGTCGACCACGCGCTGGGGCACGAGGCGCGCATTCTGCGGCATACGGAAGGTCAATACCCCCAGCTCACGAAGCAGCAGCACCAGCGTGGCCGCGGTGATCGGGACCCACGTGAATCGTTCACTCCACCACGGTCGGATCACGATCGACGAGGCGAGCAAGACTGCGATGGCAGCAAAGATTCCCCCGAGCACCAGGCCGGAGTTGAACCACCTCAACGAAGTGCCTCGCCAGACCGACGAGATCAGCATTGCTGAGTTGTGACTTCAAACGGAGCCTGAGATGGAGAAGCCTGCGGCCAAGGACAAGATCACCCATAGGGGCGCTCGGGTTTCTGCGGCTCCGGCCGTGGCCGCGAGAACTGCCGCAACGACCGTCATCGCCGCCAGCACGAGGAACGGCGAGATGACAGCGGGACGAAGCCCCGAGAGCCTCAGCATGTCATACCTTTACTTTGACGCCGGCGAGAGCCATCGCTTCGATCAGCCCTTCGCGGGACCCGACAGGCTCGGTCAAGCCCGGCTCGCCGTCCGGCAGGATGTAGTGCATGGCGGGCAGATAGCCCGGATCCAGATGGTGGTGCAGTCGGGGGTCCGCCAGGTGCCGTACCCTCTCGGCTCCTTCGGTCCGCGTCCGTGACCGGCTGACCACAACCGCGGCGAAGCCGTCGTTGTCCTCGGCCGCCATGAGCTGAGCGAAGAGTGGCACCACTTCCTCGCAGATGGAGCATCCTTCGTCGATCACCAGCACCATCGCGCCTCTGGATGCCGTGGGCAGCGCGGCCGCGACTTCTCCCCTGGTTTCGACGTCCAACAACTTCGCATCGATTCCCGACAGCTTGCGCAGACTGACCACCTGCTGCTTGAGGAAACGCAGCTCCGCACTCTGGTTCGCCGCTGCCAAGGCAAGCACGACCACCCCTGCGACAGCGATGATGGACAGTGCAAGGTTGAGGCTCATGCAACTCCTCGGGCTGGGCCGGACCTAACGTTGGGCAGGAAGACGAGAGCAGCGGCCACGGCGATCCCGATGAGGAATCCCTGCCCGCGCGCTGCGCTCACGGTTGCGGAACCGGCAAAGGAGTAGCCGACCGCGGCGCCCATGAGCAGGGCAGCGCGGACGACCGTCATCCAGTTCAAGGGCTGGTCGGTTCCGAAGCAGTTGCACGTGGCTTCGCCGCGGCGCACAACAACAGCGGCGAGGTAGGCGGTCATGGATCCGAAGAAGACCGCAGCGGCACCTCCGGCCACATACGACGGAAGGATTCCAGGAAACGCCACGGAAGAACCCACGAGGAGTGCCAAGAGGAACTCGATGGAGGCGAACATTCTCGCGAGCCGACGCGCGACCTTGTAGGGAAGAACTCCGTGCTTCAGCAGAGACGAGAGCATGAGTTTCCAGTCGCGTGAATGACTCACAGCACTGGCGATCAGAAGAACGGCTGCAGCAGTCATTGCCGCATGCCAAACGACCGTCACGACCACCTCCTGCACAAGCAGGTGCGCGCCGCATTGCTGCTAGCAATCGCCGGAAAATTCATGCCGGACTCCCCGAGTAATCCCGCGTCTCTCGACCGGGGCACAAGCGTCAGCGACGCACCACCCGTTGTCAAGCACTTCCAATGAACCTTTGCTGAGCATCGCGCTGTGTCGCGACGATTGACCTCCAGAACACGCGCCGTCTGGTATCGCCCGGAGTGCAGTCCGGCACCGCCAGCCGCCTTCCCTTGCGAGATACAGATCTCGCGCCCGGGTCGATTGGTGTGGTGTGCTGGCCGCGTGGAATCCACGATCGGCCAAGCCTTAGCGCAGGCCCGCGGCAGCCTGAACCGGCTGACGGCGCTGGAGGCGCTCGAAGCGCAGCGTAGTGGCGCGCTGCTGGTCGACGTGCGTCGAGACGACCAGCGCGAGCGCTTCGGAGCGCCTCCGGATTCACTGCCGATCGATCTGACGATTCTGGAGTGGCGCCTCGACCCAACCAGCCCGTGGCGCATCAGCGTCGCTGGACCGCGAACACGGCCGATCGTCCTATGTCAACAGGGGTACAGTTCGTCGCTTGCCGCTGCTCGACTGCAGTCGCTGGGCCTGTCGTTTGCCACCGATGTCATCGGCGGCTTCGACGCATGGGTTCAGACTGGTCTACCCCTTGCTGAGGTCCTTCCAGTCCGGATCCTGTAACACGACTCGGCGCGCGTCTCCGTCGCGCCGCGTCCAACCGCGCCCGTCCATGTGTTCCGAGAGTGCGATGGCGACACGCCGTGAACTGCCCAGCGCCAACCGGGCTTGGCTCGTAGTGAAAGGCTGGGGCAGGCGCACGAACTCGCGCAGCGCGAGGACGGGAGCCGATGGCAGGAGCACAACGTTGGACGCCAAGCGGAGGATTCGTCCCGAGCGAGCGGCCGCCGCAAGTTCGCGCTGGCCCAGACCGAGCGCATCGAGGTCGCGCACCAGGGGTGCATCAAAGGCGTTCCGCGACAACCTGGCTTCCACCCGCGCGATTGCCGTCTCAGCAGGGCCCAGGTCGTGCCCGCGCCCCGGGCCGTGCACGAAGCCCCCGGAGCTTTCCAGGCCGGCTCTCCGCAGTACGAGCGGGAGGATGTCGCCGTGAGGTATGCCGGCCAGCTGGCTTGCGGCGGCATGTGCAATGCCTGGCGACAAGGGGTCGCGGGCGTGATGGTTCGCCACGGCCTCGCTCAGCGTTGACGCCCACGACGCACATGCGGCCGCATCGATCCACCAACCGGCGTGAGCGATGACGCCGGCCGGAGGTTCGCTGTTCGCCTCCTCGGCCAGGCCGAGGAGAAGCAACTGGTTGAGCGGTACTGACCGTCGCCGTCGGACCTCGAATGCAACGTCGCCCGTCAGTGGACTCGCCTGCAGTTCGGCGGCCCTCCGAGCGGCGTCACCTCTCCGGTTAAGAGCCGGCGGGTCGGTGTCGATGATGACGGCCCCCTGGATGGAGCCGTCGCCGGGATTGCGCAGGATCACGCGATCGCCCGGGGCCAGAGGCTGAGGTCGGCGGAGCCGAAGCCGGACGTGCTGCTCGCCGAGCGCACGGACTCGTGCGACCGACGCGGACGTCCCCACATGGAGGTGGACTTCAGTTGGGATCGGCTCGCCGGAGCCCCAAGTGCAGCGGGCATCCACCAACTCTGTCTGGCGCCACCGGCCTGGTGTCATGAGGACTGAGCCTCGGCGGACGTCGGCGACCCCGACTCCCCGCAGATTGAGCGCGACACGGCTCACCGGGGCCGCCGTCGCCAGACTCTCGCCGTCACACTCCAGCCGACGAACCGTTACGCGAAGGACGTCGGGACCTCGCAGCACGTCGAGCTCATCGCCAATCCCCAGGGCGCCCGCCGTTAGCGTGCCGGTGACGACGGTCCCAGAACCGGAGACGCTGAAGGACCGGTCAACCCAGAACCGGAGTCGCCCACTGCTGGGCTCTGAGCTGGTCGTCAGCACAGATGCCAGCGTCGCAACGAGATCGTCCGCCCCAGCACCGCTGATGCTCGATACCTCCACGACCGGAGCGTCGGCCAAAGGAGTCCCAGCCAGTTCTCGAACCACTTGAGCGCGGGTCCTCTGTATCTGCTCAGCCGACGCGCAGTCGATTCGTGTCACAGCAACAACACCACGGCAGATGCCCAGCGCAGCGATGGCATCGCGGTGCTCCGAAGTCTGTGCCTGCCATCCCGAGTCCGCTGCAACGACGAGCAGCACTACCGGAGCGGGCCCGAGTCCAGCCAGCATGTTGCCGACGAATCTTCGATGACCGGGAACGTCGACGAACCCCACATGCTCGCCTCCCGGAAGCTTCATGCCCGCGTATCCGAGATCGATGCTCAGTCCGCGGCGGCGCTCCTCTTCCCATCGGTCCGGCTCAGTCCCGGTCAGGCAACGGATCAAAGTGCTCTTACCGTGGTCGACGTGGCCCGCCGTTGCGACGACATACGACCTCAAAGTCGCACCAAGCATCGTTGAATCGCATCGAGCAGCTTTTGGTCGTCGGATTCCGGGATACAGCGAAGGTCGATGAGGCAGTGGCCGGCACGCACACGGGGCAACACTGCAGGGTCGCCGGAACGTAGCCAGGGCGCTGCCGATTCGGGCAGCCGCACAGCCCAGCCTGGAAGGGCGACACCGGGGGCGCCGCCGCCGCCGACCCGACCGTCGTGAGGGACCACAGGCAGGTCGAGTTGCGCACCAAGTCGGACAGTCCGTTGACGCAGCTGATTCACGTCCGCGTCCAGCGCCTGCCGCACCGGAACGCTTGGGTTGGAGAGCGTCGCTTCAAGCGCGGCGATCGTCAATTTGTCGACGCGAACCGCCCGTGAAAGCGGATGATTGGCGAGAGTCTTGATCAGGTCTGCTCGACCGAGCAGGAGGCCGGCCTGAGGGCCACCGAGGAGCTTGTCACCGCTGGCCACCACGAGGTCCGCACCCGACGCGAGGGCGCTCGAGACATCCGGCTCATCGGGCAACCGCGGTTCGGGACGAAGCAGACCGCTGCCGAGGTCAGCGATGATCGGCAGGTCGCCGACAGCCGAACGCAGTTCGGTAATCGAGACGCCACTCGTGAAGCCCTCGACCCTGAAGTTGCTTGGGTGGACCTTGAGGATGCAGCCCGTGTCCGGGCCGATCGCGTCGACGTAGTCACGCAGGTGAGTGCGATTGGTTGCGCCCACCTCACGCAGCAGTGCCCCTGTTGAAGCAATGAGGTCTGACAACCGGAACCCCGCGCCGATCTCGACCAACTCGCCTCTGCTGACGACAACCTCGCGGCCCATGCACAGCGCGGTCGTGGCGAGGACAAGTGCGGCGGCACCGTTGTTCACCACCAGAACGTCTTCGGCCGCCGGACATGCACGACGCAGTGCCGCCAGGGCCTCGCCGCCGCGGCGGGTTCGCTTACCGGTGTCGAGGTCGATCTCGACGTCGGTGTAACCGCTGGCGGCGATGACCGCGGCCACTGCCGCCCGCGACAGCGGAGCGCGGCCGAGATTAGTGTGGACAACAACCCCGGTCGCGTTGAGCACCGGGCGCAAACCAACGCCCTGGAACGCGGAGGCAGCGGCCGCAAGCAGAACCGACTCGACCTCCTCAGGAGCGATCAGGCCAGTGCGGGCCCGCTGTTGAACGCTCCTGACGAGCTCCAATAGGTGATCAGTGCGCGGGATTCTGCGCCGCGGATCGTCAACCACCGACCGGCCCTCCTGTGCGACTCGTGGCGGAGGCGGACGGGAATCGAACCCGCCAGACCGAGATGCTCGGTCTCCTCGGTTTTGAAGACCGGGGGGCCCACCAGGAACCCATACGCCTCCGCGCGGTGCACACAGTAGTCGTCGTCGCCCACGTAGGCTCCGAACATGCACTCGGGCACAGCGACCAAGCGGCTGACGAGCTATGCGCAGGGTGGTGGCTGCGCATGCAAGATTCCACCGGGCGAACTCGAAGACGCAGTTCGCAACTTGGTCGGACAGGCCTCCGACGACATCCTCGTCGGCGTTGACGACGGCGACGATGCAGCCGTCGTTCGCGTTCGCGACGACCTCGCCGTGGTCTCGACCGCCGACTTCTTCACGCCGGTGGTCGACAATCCCCATGACTGGGGAAGGATCGCAGCAGCGAACGCGCTGTCTGACGTGTATGCCATGGGTGGCCAACCGGTTGTCGCGATTAATCTGGTCGGATGGCCAAGAGACGTGCTGCCGCTCGACGTGATGAGCGAGGTACTTCGTGGAGGCCTGGACATCGCTCGGATGGCCGGATGCCCCGTCATCGGCGGTCACACGATCAGCGACCCGGAGCCCAAGTACGGCATGGCGGTAACCGGGACGGTAGCGCCGGATCGGATCCTCCGCATCGACGCCGCAGAACCCGGACAGCCGCTCACCTTGACCAAGCCCCTCGGTGTTGGCCTGCTGAACAACCGCCACAAGCAAACGGGGGAGGTCTTTGCCCACGCGATCGAAGTCATGGCATCACTGAACCGTGAGGCTTCGGAGGCCGCATTCACGTCAGGGGCTCGGTCAGCAACTGACGTCACAGGGTTTGGCCTACTCGGACACCTGCACAAGATGTGCCGCGCGTCGAGCGTTGGTGCAGTCATTGAGCGCGCGGCCGTGCCAGCAGTTGACGGCGCCCTCGACGCCCTGCAGGCCGGCTATGTCTCGGGTGGCACGCGCCGCAACCTCGACTGGGTCCGTCCGCATCTCACCTCCGCCGGACCGATCACCGACGCTGACCTGCTGTTCTTGGCAGATGCGCAGACATCCGGGGGTCTGCTGATCGCCGGCGAAGTACCTGGCTACCCGGTGATCGGCCACACGACCGTCGGTTCCGGCGTTGAGATCCGGTAGGCGATCAACCGCCACGGGCTCTTGGACGAGTTTCTGGGCAGGTAGCTCTGCTCGGTGGACGCTAAGAATCGTCGGTGCCGCCCGTGGGTCTGTGAGCCGACGGCACTGAATTGCGTCTGTCGCCTTCGGCCGCCATCCATGGCCGTGGTGGCTCCAGGTGGCACGACTCAACGCCGCCCCTTCATCCCCATGGGACACGGCTTTCCGCAGGGCCTCGCTGTCGAAGATCGAGAAGTCGATAGTCCTGACCCATTCATGAATCTCAATGCCATGGCCCGAGTAGAGGAAGTGGCGACACTGATCCAGAAGTCGATGAAGTACGTGGGTCGTCCTAGCTGGTGCTGAGGTTCCAGGGCCGGCCGAGCACATGGTCCTGCTCCCACTCATCGACAGAGGCGACATCGCCCAAGTCCATGTCACGTCGTTAGACGACGGGGTCCGATTCGTGGCGCTGTGGGAGGGCGAGCGTCACGTGGAGATCGACTGCCGCCGCGCAGCCCTCACGGTGCCTGAAGCGCAGCCGTAGATCCTCAGCGCTGTCGGGGGCCCCTCGGATGTGAATCGGCCCGGGGCTCTGGACATCCCGGGGGTCATTCTTGCGGATCCCATTGCTACCGGTCGCGGGGTGGTGGGGCTTCACGAAGGATGTGCGTCGATCAATCCGACGACGTTGCGAGGCCCTTCCACCAATGGTCATCGGCGGAGGAGTCCTCGAGGCAACCGAGCCACTGCTTCCCGATCACTGGACGACGTGAGACCGCGCCACTATCCGCTCGCCTGGAGAAGAACCTGCCCAAAATGACATTGGCACATGATCCGTCCCAAACCTCAGGCGCCGCTTTCGGACGGTCTTGCAAGATGCGAAGTCGCTAGATGTCGAACAAGTCGCTGGCGATTGGAAGGCGTCGGGGCACTCATAGCGCCGAATCAGCGGTCTACTCATAGAAGGGCGCCCCCCGCAAGGCTTCCGCAATGAGCGTCCACGGGGAGTCGGGGACAGGTCGGCCCGTGTTGATGTACGCGTTCTCGATCGAGCCTAGAAGCGCGTTGAAGGCATCCAGGAAGCGGTCCAGCGTAACGTTCTCCCAGTCTGGTCCGCTCGCAAGCTCAGCTTGAAGCGCGTCTAAGACGGCCAGCACCTCGTCACGGCCGCGGAGAGCGGTGTAGTCGGTCATTGCTGCCACCAGCCCCAGTTCGCACGTCCGCCCGGGAAGCGGATCATGATCGATGTGCCGTCGTAGATCTGCGTCTGGTTCCTCGCGGCGATCTCGCCGGGCCTTGCCATCCGGTACGGGAGTTTCACACCTCCATATTGCCCGGCGAAGAGTCGTCGGTTGTCGAGAGAGTAGAGTTTCCCGTTCTGTTCAACAACCGGATCGGCGGAAGCCCCGCCGGCGCCCTACCGGTCGTCACCATCTCATTGGCAAGGTCGAGGACCGAGCGGCCGTCCGAGAAGGTCGCCCCTGCGCTGTCCTGGGTGAAACGTACCTGGCTCGGGTCGATCAGGTCGTGACCGCTCTTGACAGCGGCCGGAACTTCGGCATTTGGCCGTGGAGCGATGTCCATTGCAGTCCGCTTCGGCGGAGTGCGCATGACCTTCGGCAGACGCGCCTTCGTCGCGAGACCTGCAGCTCGCGCGACCACCGGTGCCAGCACTTTGGCCTTGACGGCCGTCAAGACCGCCCGGACTGGTGCTGCCACCTGTCCTCCTGGGATAAACGTCGACACCAGCAGGGCTGTCTTCACAGCTTCGCCCAAGAATGCGGCCCGGCCCTCGGCGATCTTGTCTCTGTCGACGACTGGCGCGGTCGGCCTTCCGGTGATGCGATTGACCGGCTCGCCGATCCCGAGAAGCGACCCACCGAAGAAGTCGACCGCTCCGCGCACCATGGCAACGGGATTCGGAACGGCGGCCGCAACCTCAGCTCCCGCGTCGTACCCTTCCGAGGGCTCACCGACGTGGGAGACCCATGCTCCCTTGTACTCGGCCTCAGGGTCCAGGAGATTCGCGCAGCCACCGAGGTCGATACACGCCGGCCTGTGGCCATCAGAGTCGATGCGATTGAGAGGGTTGCCATTGACATAGGCGTATGTGTTGGCCGTCAACGGGTCGGTCCCGACGGAGAGGTCGGTCGACGGGGACGCGACGCGGTAGGAGTCGGGGGTGGTGAAGGCTCCGGTGTCAGGGTCGTAGGTCCGGGTGCCCATCTGGTAGGTCCCGGTGGAGCCGTCCCGGGTCAGGCCGCGGTACCAGGCAGCGTTGCCGGTGGTGTCGATCTGGGTGCCGTTGTTGCAGATCTTGTTGCTGGTGGTGCCGGTATCTGCCTGGTGAGGGTTGCCGTAGGGGTCGTAGATGACGCCGCAGCCCAATACGCCGGTCCCGCTGGTGGGGGCGGTGGTGATGGCGGCGATGTTGCCGTGGCCGTCGGTGTCGAGGAATGCCTCGCCGCCGTTCGAGGTGACTTCCTGGTCGTAGGCGAGCTGGGTGCCGCCAGCGTCGAGCTTGTAGAGCACTTCGGGCTGAGTGAAGGTGCCGTTGACAGCGTTGTACTGGCCCACCGCCGTCATCGAGAGTCCGTCGTACACGTTCTTGGTGGTGGCGTTCTGTCCGGCCTCGGTCGATCCTGTAACAGTCATCGCGCGCTGCCGGTCGAGTCCGTACCAGCGGTAGCAGGAGCCCGAGATCACGAGGGGATCGGGGAAAGCCGGGTCGCGCGTGCGGGCATACGCGGCTGTTCGATGGACCTGGAACAGACTGGCGATGTCGTGGATGGTGAGGAGCGGCGGCAGTGCGTCGCGGAGGTCGGGGGCGAGAGACTCATGCACCACAGGTGCGCGAGCCGTGTCGGGGTGTGCCAGATTGGATTGCGTGGAGTCCGCAGGTCGCCGGACCTACGGCTCGCAGCGCCGTCGTATGTGAATCCTCTGTCAATCCGGGCGGCCAACTGCTTCGGCTGCAGGTCAGCGCGATAGGTGCACCTCGCTCCTAAGCGAAAGGTCGCAAGTTCGACTCTTGCCTGGGGCACCGAAGCGAAAGCGCAGGTCGACGAGCCGAGCGACGCCCCGACCCGCGCTTCGTCGTCGCATTTCCACCTGCCCGACTGTGTCGAACCGCGTCGAGCCTTCCGCGTCAGTGCCCTGGGAATGGTCGGGCCCCGGAACCGATGGCCTTCGACGCGAATCTATGTGAGAGCCCGCTGCCCGCGAACCAGCGAGGCCACGGCAGACGCACCTTGCGCGACGCGCAACGCGATGCGGATCAGGCACTCGTTGGGCAGCGAGCGAGGGGTACGACTTCAAGTACCGATCACCGTCGACGAGTTGCTGTACCCGTCCGTCGACGGCGACCAAACTCCGGCGGGCCATTCATGGCCCGCCCGAGCCCATCACCGCTCCTGGCGCTGGTACCCGATCTCGCAGGTCACATCGCGAGCTGTGACCGGGTGGTGTTGCGTCCACCCTCCTTGGCCGCGTACAGCGCGCGATCAGCACTCCGGACGACGTCGGTCAGGTCCGGCGAGCCCAGGCCGGCACGATCCGCGGAACCGCAGCCTGGTTGCACAGTCGCGACACCGACGCTCACAGTGAGCGCTTGGGCCCCCGGAAGGTCGATGCTTGCGACCGCGGCACGGACGCGTTCGGCGAGCTCGTGGCCGTCCTCGAGGCCGACCCCTGGGAGGAAGACGCAGAACTCCTCCCCGCCGAAACGGGCCACCAAGTCACCTTCTCGGAGTTCGTCGCGGATGACCGCCGCCGCGGACTCGAGTGCCATGTCACCGGCGAGGTGTCCCCAGGTGTCGTTGAACAACTTGAAATGGTCGAGGTCGGCGAACAGGACGCTCCACGGCCGCTCGTGTCGGATGCAGCGGGCGGCCCCCACACGTGCCTGCCGGTCCCAGGCGTCGAATCGGAGAAGCCCGGTCTTGTCATCGTGCTCGGCGCGCTGACGTAGAGGCTCGTGAAGAGCCGCACGCTGGGCAAGCACGAACACGGGAAGCAGCAGCGCAAGGAACCAGGGCGAGGCGATCCAGACCGCGGCGGCGAGCCCGCCCACCAGCAGGACCCCCACTTCGGTGAGGTAGAAGGTCGGTTGCCGGAGGGTCTGCCGCAGCCAGACCTCGTCATCGGCGACGTTGAGATAGGCACTGCCGTGAAACATCAGTGTCTGGACGACCAGGAACGCCGCCGTCCCGGCGAGCACGGCGAACATCCCGCACAAACCGTCGCCACGGGTCAAGCTGTCCTCACCAAGCACGGCGTGCACGACTGCGGCGGCAGCGACGCCGGCCACGACGACGTAGGCCGCCGACCCGATCCACTTCCACAGCGGCACTCGCAAGCCGCGCCAGCGGGCGTGGGCGTAGCAGGCCGCGACAACGGGGAGCAGCCAGCCGACCGAGAGCACGATGACGCACGCAAATGCCCACGTCGACAGCGCCTTGTGCGGACGCTGGCTGAACGCCGCGCCCCCTTCGAGCACCCTGCCGATCTCGACGTTCAGAACTGAGGCGAAGATGATGGCGACCGCGGTCCAGATCTCGTGACGGGTGTGCCCCTCGCCCACGCGATGATCGAGCGCGACAGGGAGGACCATCGCTGACACGAAGGCCATCCCCACCCACAACTGACAGGCAACAGGGGTGCACAAGAAGGCAGGCACGACCGCGGGCCGCACTCTGACGGCGCTGGCAGCATCGGCCATGTCGCCCTCCCAGGTGGAAACTGATCCCGACATCGCTGCCGCTTCGGAGCAGGAGACCTACGACCTGCATCGGCGGTGCCACCGGTCAGCTGAGTGCTTCTTCGGCATTCGACCCCAACCAGCACCCGGAGGACTCGCGCGCCGGTCGAGCTCGGCAAGGACCAGGTCCGCTCACACGCCCGGCTTGATGACACCCGTCCACCACCGAGCCCCGACGCACTGCGCGGGGCCCGGTCGTGATCAGTCCGATCGACCCGGAAGCCCGGCCGATCCAGCGCCCACCGGCTGCAGGGCGGCAGGGAGGAGCGCGCGCGACGCGGCTCCCGTCAGGACGCGAGACCGGCCTGGACCAGCATCACACCCGCGCCGATGAGGGCGATCCCGAGACCCATCGTCCGGTTCAGCGGCTCGCCGTACAGGAAGCGGGCGGCGATCGCGGTCGTCGCCACGCCTGCCGCCGTCCAGGTGCCGTAGGCGACGCCCAGCCCGAGGCCCTCGGCGAGGGCGAGCGCGAGCATCGTGAACGCTGCGACGTAGCCGGCGACCACGACCGCGTAGAGGCGGTGCCGCCCCAGCGAGGCCGCCTTGAGCGTCAGGGTCGCCACCAGCTCGCAGACGATGGCGGCTCCGAGGAACACCAGCCCGGTCATGCCTCGGTCCCGTCCCTCACCTCGACCGAGCCACGCTCGACCGCGAGCACGCCGGCGACGACCAGCCCGAGGCCGGCGGCGGTCAGGACGGTGAGGTCCTCGCCGAAGAGCAGCATCGACAGCACAGCCGTCCCCGCGACTCCTGCCGCGCCCCACACTCCGTAGGCGACCCCGAGGGGCATGCCCAGGCGCAGGATCCGTCCGAGCAGCGCGAAGGCGCTGACATAGCCGCCCACCGCGGCGGCGTACAGCACCGGGTGGTGCAGGGCAGCCTTGAGCGACAGCGAGGCCACGACCTCACACCCGATCGCTCCGGCGAGCGCCAGCCACGCCGCGCGGCTCGCCGGCATCCCGACCTCACGCACCCGGGACCCCCCAGCCGTAGGCGAGCTTGTGGACCTCGAGGACGAAGGACGACTCGGTGGACATCACCCCGTCGACGGCGGCGATCCGGTCGACGACGTCCACGAAGTGCGCGACGTCGCGGCAGATCAC
This sequence comes from Pimelobacter simplex, assembly GCA_016803235.1. GTDB lineage: Bacteria > Actinomycetota > Actinomycetes > Propionibacteriales > Nocardioidaceae > Nocardioides > Nocardioides simplex_A. Next base: position 62,258 of record JADCLI010000014.1, on the reverse strand, counting down.
CTCGGCGAGCACGTCGAAGCGGCCACTCGTCATGACGACGTAGCTCGTCTCCGGCATCTCGCTCACGACCTTGCAGACCGCGTGGGCGGTTGTCGGACGGACCGTGAGGTGGATCAGGGCCAGTCGGTCGAACCCGATCGCCAAGGGGTTGGCGATGCCGACGATCTGCAGCACCCCCGCGTCCTCGAGCCGCTTCATCCGGTAGCGGACCGACGAGGCGGGGATGTCCAGGTCGGTCGCCAGGCTGGTGACCGTCCGGCGCCCGTCTAGCTGGAGCGCCGCGATGATCTGACGGTCGACCTGGTCCAGAGCCTCGAACCCATCCATCTGCGTAGGCTAGCGATCGGGCTCAGCCGAGGTGGAGGACGCCCGTGCGGAGGTCACTCATGTCGATGAGCGTGTGTCGCCCACCGATGCGGCCCCACCCCGTGCGCTTCCCGCCGACGCCGCCGAACGGCATGTTGACGTCCCAGAAGCCGTTGCTGTCGTTGACGATCACCTGGCCGGTCTGCACGTTCTCCACGAAGTGGTAGGCCTTGGCGATGTCCTTGGTGAAGACCGCGGACTGCAGGCCGAGCGCGTCGTCGTTGGCGATGCGGAGCAGCTCGTCGTCGGTGGCGGCGGCGATGATCGGGACCACGGGCCCGAAGGTCTCCTCGCGACTGAGGCGACTGTCCGGGGCGACGCCGTCGACGACGGTGAACTCGTAGTACAGCGAGGTGGGCATGCCCGTACGCCGCCCCCCGCCGACCAGGACCTCGAAGCCGCGCTCGTCGGCCTCGGCGAGGTGCTCGTCGACCTTGCTGGCGGTCAGCTCGTTGTTCATCGGCCCGAGCGTCGTGCCATCCTCGAACGGGTTGCCCAGCACCGCCTCGCGGCTGGCCTCGACGACGGCGGCGCGGAAGTCCTGGTGCACCGCCTCGTGGACGAGCACGCGGCCCGTCGCGCAGCACACCTGACCGCCACCGTAGTAGGCACCCCGGACCGCAGCCCGCGCCGCAGCCTCGAGGTCGGCGTCCGCGAGGACGATCACCGGTCCGTTACCGGACGCCTCCAGGATGGACCGCTTGAGCCCGGCCGAGCGGACGATCTTCTCCGCCGTGGCGGAGGAGCCGATGAAGCCGATCGCGTCGATGCCCGGGTGGGTGACCAGCTCGGCGCCCAGGGCGCCCTCCCCCGGGACGACGTTGACGAGGCCGTCGGGGACGCCGGCCTCGCGCAGCACCTCGACCGCGGCGAGCAGGGTCAGCGAGGTGTGCGTCGGCGGCTTGACGACGTGGGCGTTGCCCGTGGCCAGACCTGGCGCGATGAACTCCGCGAACATGAGGACCGGGAAGTTCCACGGGATGACGATCGCCCAGGTGCCGACCGCCTGGTAGAAGGTCCACATCCGCTTGCTCTGGTCGTTGGAGGGCAGCGTCTCGCCGTGCAGGCGGACCGCGTCCTCGGCGTGCAGGTGGAACAGCTGCGCGGCCTCGCGCAGGTCCGCCTGGGACTCCGACAGCGGCTTGCCCTGCTCCAGGGTCTGCAGCAGCGCGAGCTCGTCGACCCGCGCCTCGAGGAGGTCACCGACGCGGTGCAGGATCTCGGCCCGCTGCCAGACCCCGAGACGGCGCCAGCTCTCCTGCGCCGCCCGGGCGGACTTGACGGCGGCGTCGAGGTCGGAGGTGGTGGCGACCGCCAGGTCGGCGATGGTCTGGCCGGTGACCGGGCTGACGATGCCCGTGGTCTCCCCGGAGGCACTGTCGACGTAGTCGCCGTTGATGTAGAGCTGGGTGCGTGGCGCCGTGATGGTGGAGACGTCGATCGCGGTGGTCATGAGGGATTCCCTTCGTTCGTTGTTCGTTCGGCAGCGCCGCGAGGGGCGGCGAGCGGGGTCAGGGTGCCGGGGTGGGCTCGGCCGGGAGCGGGGAGTCGAGGTCGTCGCCGGCCGGTTCGCTGCCGTTGCGCCGGTCCTGCGCCTGGACCAGGGCCCAGATGACCACGCCGAGGGCGAGCAGGCCGAGCGCGATGCCGAGCTCGAGGAACCCGCCGTAGCCGGTGATCGAGAACCCGGTCGCGCCGACGACCAGGATGACGGCCAGGACGGCGGCCAGCGCGACGGCGACGGGGGTCGCGGCCGCTGGGAGGCGCACGGGGCGGGGAAGGTCGGGACGGTCCTTGCGGAGCAGGACGAAGCCGAGCACCGCCAGGACGTGGGTGAGCACGTAGCCGAGGTTGCCGGTCACGATGATGGCGAGGGGCTGCTGGAGCACGACCAGCAGGACGACGTTGAGCACCAGCATGATGTTGAGCGCGCGCACCGGAACCCCGCGGCGGTTGAGCCGACCGACGCTACGCACGGTCACACCCTGTCGGCCCATGTCGAACAACACCCGCGAGGAGTCGGCGACCGAGGTGAGCATGACCAGCAGCAGCGAGGCGAGCAGGCACAGCACCATCACGTCGGCACCACCGCCGACGAGATCGGCGAAGCTGGCCACGAAGAAGGTGGTCGGGTCCACGTCGACGGCAGCCTCGCCGGCGTAGCCACCGAGGGTCAGCGGGACCAGGAAGAAGACGCCGAGGCAGACGAGCACCGCCGCGCGGATGGCGCGGATGGTGTCCCGGATCGGCTCGCGGTACTCCGACGCGAAGGTGGTGCAGATCTCCACGCCCAGCGTCGTCCAGGCCATCACGTAGAGCCACACGAGGGCGGTGCGGATGCCCTCGGCACCTTCGAGGCGCCAGCTCAGGTCGCCAGGTGCCCAGTCCCCGCTGAAGACGGGGAACGCGATGAACACGGTGAGCGGAACGAGCAGGATCGCGGCGGTCACGTACACGAACGCCATCGTCACCCGGACACCGATCAGGTTGATCAGGTAGAGCGCCGCGATGACCACCAGCCCGACCGCGATGGGGAACGAGAAGTGGAGAGGGCCCCAGGAGGCGCTCCAGTCCTGGTCGGGGAACCACTGCGACTGGATGAGCAGGCCGCTGAGCGATCCGTAGGTCGCCAGGTTGCTCCCCCAGGGCAGCCAGTAGCCGACGCCGGCCACCGGGGCCACCCACGGTGCGCGGGAGCGCCAGGCCCGCGCCGCGAAGCCCGCGATGCCACCGGAGGAGTCGGGGAACATCGTGGCCAACTCGATGTAGATCCAGTTGACGCCGAGGGCGATCACCATCGAGACCGCCCACAGGGCTGCTGCTCCCCAGCCGCCGAGACCGGACATCGACGCTCCCAGCGTCGCGATCAGGGCGGCCGGCATGGTCATCGACATGGCCAGTCCGTCGTACCAGCGCAGCTTGCGCGGGAGCTTCTCGGTCGCGGGCGTGGGTTCTGCCTGTGCAGGCGTGGACATGGGACCTCCGGAGGTAGCTGGGGCCGCGCCGCCGTAACCGGGGCGAGTGTGGCCGGGAGGGGGTGACGCCCCGCGGTGTGTCGGAGGTCACCGGCCTGCAACGATCGTGACATCGATTTGCGTTCTTGGCAAGATTCTTCCCAAAATCTTGCCGATCTGACATCGTTGCGATCCCATTACTGTTGAATTGGAGAAGGCGTTGGGAACCACGGTCTACGAACGAGCTGCACCGGCACCAGAGGTCGTCCGGCATGCCCTGGCGGGTGCGCAGGCCCGGGCCTTCTGGCTCGACGACGTGGTGATCGAGCGACACCCCACCCTGGAGTCGCGGGTCGAGGCGGACCTCGTCGTCGTCGGTGGCGGCTACACCGGCCTGTGGACGGCGATCAAGGCGAAGGAGCGCGACCCCGAACGCTCCGTGGTGCTGCTCGAGGCGCAGCGGGTCGGCTGGGCGGCCTCGGGCCGCAACGGCGGCTTCTGCGAAGCCAGCCTGACCCACGGCGAGGAGAACGGCCGACGCCGTTGGCCCGAGGAGTACGACACCCTGGACCACCTCGGCCTCGAGAACCTCGACGCGATCGAGTCCACGCTCGAGCGGTACGCCATGAAGGTCGACGCCGAGCGGACGGGCCTGCTCAAGGTCGCCGTCGAGGAGCACGAGGTGCCCTGGCTGCGCGAGCGCTCCCACCACGACGGGGCCACCTACCTCGACCGGGAGGCCGTGCAGGCGGAGATCGCCTCGCCGCGCTACCTCGCGGGTTGCTGGGAACGCGACACGAACCTCCTGATCCATCCGGCCAAGCTCGTGGCCGAGCTGGGCCGCGTGGCGACCGACCTCGGGGTCGAGATCTTCGAGCACGCGGCGGTCGAGGCACTGACGACGACCGCGGACCGGGTACGGCTCTCCACCGCGGTCACCGAGGTGAGCGCGCGTCAGGTCGTGCTGGCCACGAACGTCTTCCCGTCCCTGCTGCGGCGCAACCGGCTCATGACGGTGCCCGTCTACGACTACGTGCTCGCCACCGAGCCGTTGTCCGAGGCGCAGCTGCGTTCGATCGGCTGGTCGAACCGCCAAGGGGTCAGCGACCTGGCCAACCAGTTCCACTACTACCGGCCCACCACCGACGGACGGATCGTCTTCGGCGGGTACGACGCCGTCTACCACACCGGTCGCCGCGTCCGTGCGCGCTACGAGGACCGACCCGCCACGTTCGAGCGCCTCGCCAGCCACTTCTTCACCCTCTTCCCCCAGCTCGAGGGCACCCGGTTCAGCCACCGGTGGTCGGGCGCGATCGACACGTGCACCCAGTTCTGCGCGTTCTTCGGCACCGCACGCCGGGGCAAGATCGCCTACGCCGCGGGGTTCACCGGCCTGGGCGTCGCGGCCACCCACTTCGCCGCCGACGTCATGCTGGACCTGTTGGCCGGCGAGCCGACCCGGCGCACGTCCCTGGAGATGGTCCGCAAGCGCCCCCTGCCCTTTCCCCCCGAGCCGCTGGCGAGCGCCGGCATCAACCTGGCCCGCTGGTCGATGGACCGCGCCGACCACAACCAGGGGCGCCGCAACCTGGTGCTGCGCGCCATGGATGCCGTCGGCCTCGGCTTCGACTCCTGACCACCCCGTCCCCGAGGAGGACGCCATGCCCGACCCCCGCGAGAACCCCCACGCGGACACCCGTCTGCTCAGCCCCGATGCGGCGGCGGAGTCCCTGACCAGCGACTCCCCCGACGCCCCCATGCCCACGCCCGCCACCCCGCTGACGGACAGCCCCCTGCCCGTCGGGATCTGGGAGGCCGCGCCGGGCGTGGACGTCGACGTCGAGGTCGAGGAGCTCTTCGTCGTGCTCTCGGGCCGGGGCACCGTCGAGTTCGCCGACGGCAGCACGCTCGACCTCGTCCCGGGGGCGGTGGTGCACCTGCACGAGGGCGATCACACGACCTGGCGCGTCACCGAGACGCTGCGCAAGGTCTACGTCCAGCTGCCGGCACGCTCGGAGGAGGGACCGCGATGACACCGACACCGGGAGGCGGCCATTTCGTCGGTGGCCGCTTCGGCGACGGCGGTGGCGACCGGCACCGCGTCCTGGACCCCTCGACCGGCGAGGAGATCTGGTCCTTCGCCGCCGACACCCCCGCCGACGTGGACGCCGCGGTCGCCGCCGCGACGACGGCCCTGCCCGCCTGGGCCGGTGCGACACCGGCGGAACGCTCCACGATCCTCGGCGGCCTCGCCCGCGAGCTCGAGGCAGTCGCCGAGGAGCTGGCGCAGGCGGAGACCGCTCAGGCCGGCAAGCCGATCCGGTTGAGCCGCGAGTTCGACGTGCCGGGCTCGATCGACAACGTCGCCTTCTTCGCCGGCGCGGCGCGCGTGCTCGACGGCAAGGCGTCCGCGGAGTACTCCGCCGACCACACCTCCACGATCCGGCGGGAGCCGATCGGCGTCGTCGGCTCGATCGCTCCCTGGAACTACCCGCTCCAGATGGCGGTCTGGAAGGTGCTGCCGGCCGTCGCCGCCGGGAACACGGTCGTCCTCAAGCCCGCCGAGCTCACGCCCCTCACGACGCTCATGCTCGCCGAGGCCAGCCAGCGGGCCGGCCTGCCCGCCGGGGTCCTCAACGTCGTCAACGGCCCGGGGCGCTCGACCGGCGAGGCCCTCGTCTCCCATCCCGGCATCGCCATGACCTCCTTCACCGGTTCCACGAGCGTCGGACGCCACATCGCGGGCATCGCCGCGGCCAACGGCACCCGGCTCCACCTCGAGCTCGGCGGCAAGGCGCCCTTCGTGGTCCACGACGACGCCGACGTGGAGGCGGCGGTGCGCGGCGCGGTCGCCGCGGCGCTGATCAACACCGGCCAGGACTGCACGGCCGCGACCCGTGCGTACGTGCACCGCTCACGGTTCGCCGACTTCGTCGAGGGCGTGGCCGACCTGATGGGCACCGTCCGCCTGGGCCCGACCCGTGACCCGGACACCGACCAGGGGCCGCTCGTCTCGACGACCCAGCGCGACCGGGTCGCTGCCCTGGTGGACCGCGCTCGCGGCGCGGGCGCACGCGTGGTCCGTGGGGGAAGGTCGCCGGGCGGCGCCCTCGAGGGGGGCGCGTACTACGAGCCCACCCTCGTCGTCGACGCCGGCCAGCGCAGCGAGATCGTGCAGCAGGAGGTCTTCGGTCCGGTCCTCGCCGTGCTCCCGTTCGACGGCGACGACGAGGCGATCCGCCTCGCCAACGACGTCCCGTTCGGCCTGGCCGCCTCCGTCTGGACGCGCGACGTCTACCGCGCCCAGCACGCGACCCGGGAGATCCAGGCCGGGACCGTGTGGGTCAACGACCACATTCCCATCGTCTCCGAGATGCCCCACGGCGGCCAGAAGGGCTCGGGCTACGGCAAGGACATGTCGACGTACTCCTTCGAGGAGTACACCCAGGTCAAGCACGTCATGTCGGACCTGACCGGGGTCGCGGCCAAGCCGTGGCACGAGACGGTCTACCGGACCCGTCGGGCGTAGCCCGACGGGCCCGGGCCGGCCTCAGCCGAGGACGGGCTGCCGCTCGGCGAACCGACTCGGCGATCTCCTTGCGCAGCCAGGCAGGTGCTCCCCGGAGGCGATGGACGCCCCGTCCGGGCGACCGCGCGTCGAAAGCGTGTCGATCGGGCTCGCGATGCGGAGGCGGCCGGGGCGGGGCTATCGATCGAGCACAATGACCCCGTGTCCACGCCACCCGCCGCCTCCCCGGGCCGACCCCGTGACCCCCGCGTCGAGGGCGCCGTCCGTGCCGCCGTGCTGGCGCTGCTGGTCGAGGGCGGCTACGAGGCGGTCAGCTTCAAGGAGGTCGCCCTGCGCGCCGGCGTCGGCCAGCCCACGGTGTACCGGCGGTGGGGCACCAAGGCCGAGCTGGTCGAGTTCGCGATCTTCGCCGTCTCCGAGTGGTCGCCCCCGGAGCCGACCGGGGACCTCGAGGCCGACCTGGCCCGGCTGGCCGACGTGGTGCTCGAGGAGCTGCTCACCCCGCCCGTGCACGCGGCGCTGCCGGGCCTGATCCTCGCCCACTACGACGCCCCGGACGAGCACACCCGGCTGCGCGCCTGGGCCGAGGAGCCGGTCCTGGCGGCCTTCACCGGTGCCGTCGAGGCCGCCGGGCTCGGCGGCGAGGTGTCGCCGGACGACGTCCGGGCGGCCTTCGAGCACTTCCTCGCCGCCCTCACCTTCACCGCGATGACCCGCGACCGGCCCACGGCCCGCCTGATGGCGAGGAATGCGGCGCGGATCACCGATCGCGCCCTCCAGGGCCTTGTTTCGTAGAGGTAATAACGTTTAGCGTTCGCGGCACCCGAATCCTCCTGGAGGTGCCCGCATGACCGTCCTCACCGCCGACTCCTGGGTCGCGACCGACCTCGGCGACCCGACCAAGGTGCTGCAGCGCCGGAGCACCGAGGTGCGGGAGCCCGGACCCGGCGAGGTCCGGGTCAAGGTCGCCGCCTTCTGCGTGAACCTCAACGACACCGACGTGGTCCGCGGCCGCTACGCGGTCCTGCCGCTCACGCCGCCGTTCACGCCGGGCATGGAATCGGTCGGCGTCGTGGAGAGCGCCGGTCCCGGCGCCGAGCACCTCGTCGGGCAGCGGGTGATGGGTATCCCCGTCATGGCGCACGGCGGCTTCGCGCAGTACGCGATCCTCGACGCCGCGACCACGCAGGTGCTGCCGTCGTGGCTCTCCGACGCCGATGCCGCCGCGGTCCACTATCCCTGCCACCTCGGCTGGTTCGCCCTGGTCGACCGCGCCCGGATCAAGCCCGGGGAGACCCTGCTCGTGCACGCCGCCGCGGGTGGCAACGGCTCGGCCGCCGTCCAGCTCGGCAAGGCGCTCGGCGCCACGGTGATCGCCACCGCGGGTGGGCCGGAGAAGGTCGAGTTCGCCCGCAGCCTGGGCGCCGACGTCGTCATCGACTACCTCGACGGTGGCTTCGCCGACCAGGTCAACGAGGCCACCTTCGGCCACGGCGTCGACGTCGCCTACGACACCGTCGGTGGCACCGTGACCACCGAGACCTTCCGCTGCATGGGCATCCACGGTCGCCACCTGTTGGTCGGCTACAGCCAGGACATCGCCAACGACGGCGCCCCTGTCACCACCGCCCCGGCGGTCTACGGCAACTTCTCCCTGTACGGCGTCTGCCTGGTCTACGTCGACGACCCGCTCGGCCTGCGACAGACCCTGGGCTTCAACTGGCCCGCGCGCTCGGAGGGCCAGCACGCGCACGCGCGGCTGCTGACGATGCTGCGCTCCGGCGCGATCCGCACGGTCGTCACCGAGGAGATCGCCTTCGACGACCTGCCCGCGGCCATGGAACGCCAGGAGAGACGGCAGACGATGGGCCGCGTCGTCGTCCGTGTCCCCCAGTGACGCTGTCCCGACAGGCAAGGAGCCCGTGCCGAGGATTCCTCGGCACGGGCTCCGTGCATCTCAGGCGATCAGTCCCTCAGGACTCAGGCCGTCCTGCGCCGACCGAGCACCAGGCCGGCTCCGGCCAGGACCAGGCCGACGCCCAGCGGCATCAGCCAGCCCGCGGGGCCGCCGGTGTTCGGCAGGCCGGTGGCGGCCTGCGCGCCGTCGACCTCGTCCTTCGACGTGTTGACGGCCTCCTCGACACCGCCGACCTCACAGGCGACACCCGAGTCGGTCGGGGTGGCCGCGAGGTTGTAGGTGTAGGTGGGCTGGCCGCTCTCGAACACCTTGCCGAGCTTGGCGATCAGCTTGATCACGCCGTCCACGACGGAGACCGAGTAGTCCGCGGTCTCGGCAGGGAGCACCCAGGTCGCGTTCGCCGTGACACCCGCCGGGTTGCACGGGTCGTTCGGCGCGATCGCCGGAGCGATCAGGCACTTCTCGCCACTGTCGGAGCCGAGCTTGACGACGTGGGTCTTCACGAAGACCTTGTCGTCGCCCTCACCGGTGGTGCCGAAGTAGTTGCTGCCGGTCGCCGTGAAGGTGATCTGGCCGGCCACCGAAGTGTCCGCGGTCCACGGACCCTCCGGGACGGCACCGAAGGCGATGTTGCTGGTGACACCCGTCGGGTTGCAGGGGTCCACCTCGGGCACGACCGGCGGGTCGACCTTCGTGCCGCAGTCCTCCGGCGTGAAGTCGTGCGACTGGTCGCCCTTGTCGGCGAACCCGATCGCGATGGAATCCTGCGCGTCCTCGAACGGGAACGGGAAGTCGGCGTCGGTGACCTGGTCCCAGGTCTTGCCGCTGCCCGACGGGTCGACCGCGTTGACGCTCACGATGACGATGTGGTGCTGGACGCCGCCGGGCTTGGTGACGTACTTGCAGACCACGACCTTCTTCGGGCAGGCCTCCTGCTCCGCGGTCGGGGCCGGCCACGAGTACGTCGACTCGCCACCCGGGAAGACCGCCGGCGGGACGGCCGTGAACGTGACGCTGCCGTCCTGGTTGCGCTTCCACGTGTAGTCGTCGCTCTCGGCCGGGTCGGCCCACTGGACGATGCCGTCGCCGCACTCGTCGACCGCCTGCGGGGCCGGCGGGACGATGGCGCCCTGGCAGGCCTGGTTGTCCGGATCGCTGTCGACCGGCGCCGGGATCGTGAACTCGGTCGTCGGCGGGATGGTCAGCGGCGCGAACCAGTAGCCCGGGCTCGCCGTGACGACGAGGCTGCCGTCGAGCTGGCGGACGGCGGTGAAGCCGGTGCCGGTGAGGTCCGCCCAGACCGCGTTGTCGGGACCGCAGGGGTTGACCAGCTGCGGGACCGGCTTCTTGATCAGGTTCGGGCACGCCGAGTTCGGCACCTGGCCGGGAATCTCGTCGTCGCCGAGGTACCGGATCACGATCGAGTCGTGGGCGTCGGCGAACGCGAAGGAGGGGAAGCCCATCGACGGGTCCCAGTCCTTGAGCGAGTTCACCGACGGGACGATCACGTGGTGCGAGTAGCCGGGGGGCGTGCTGACGTACTTGCACACCACCACCTTCTTCTCGTTCGCGGCAGCCGGCACCGCGGCCTTGTCCCCGCTGGCCTTGGCGGCGGCCGAGAAGACGGTGCCGGCGGACGGGCTGACGGCGACGGGCTCGGCCTGCGGCGCCTTCCCGGCGTCGGCGGTGTCGGCCTTCTCGTCGCGGGCGTCGGAGGGCTCGGCGGCGGGCGCAGGGGCCGGGTCGTCACTGGGCTCGGGCTCCGGGGCCGGCTTCGGCTCCGGGGCGGGCTCCGGCTTCGGCTCCGGCTTCGGGTCGTCGCTCGGCGCCGGGTCGGGCGCCGGTGCGGTCTGCGAGGAGTCCGGCGACGCGGGCGCCGGGTCGTCGACGTCGTCGGCGTGGGCGGGACCGCTGAGGACGGTGCTCGCCACCACCACGGCCGGCAGCAGGAGTGCGATCTTGTGGCGCCGCCGGCGAGCCCCTCGGGGCCGGGCCGGCTCGGCATCGCGCCGGAACCGGCGCAAGGAACTGGACATGTGCGGGAAAACCCCCATGGCGCCGCGCCGAGGGGGGTCGTCGCGACCATTGCAGAGGTGAGGACGCGGGCGGTCCGAGGACGCACGACAGCAGCGTCGTACCCGACGTCCACGCCCCACCGCGAACACAGGTCCGACACGCATCGCTCCGGCCGTCCACGCCTCCCGAGCAGGAGGGGCAGGCCAGAACCCAGATCAGCACCCTATGCAGGACCAAAGTCCCGATCGCGGGGTTTTCGGGTAAAACCGGCCCGCCCACGAGAGATTTAACCTTCGCGCGTGACCGGCACCACAGGATCCGCTGTCAGGTGGCCGGCGGGGAACCAGGCGGGCAGCGATCAGGCCAGCACGGCGAGGGCGGCGCCGTACCCCTCGGGGACGACGACGTCGCGCACGGTCCATGCGCCCAGGGTCCGGCTCGACGCGCCGTCGGTGCCGAGGTAGTCGAGGTGGGGGTCGCGGCCCAGCCCGATGCCGATCCCCTTGAGGTAGGCCTCGGTGCGCGACCAGGCACGGGTGAACCGCACGCTGGCGCGTCCGCCGTCGAGGGTGCCGTGCGCGGCGGCCTCGATCTCCTCGCACTCGCGCGGGTGGAGCAGCCGGGCCAGCGCGACCGGGTCGTCGGGGTGCCGCTCGACGTCCACACCGACGGCGACGTCGGCCACGGCCACCAGCACCTGGCCGGGGGTGTGGCTCAACGAGAACTCGACGCCCGCCCCCTCCGCGCGCGGCCGGCCGTGGGGCTCACCGCACCCGGGGCAGGCGTGCCGGCCCCAGACGACCTTCTCGGGCGGGGTGTCGGTCACCGCGCCGACGACCAGGCGGGCGGCGGCGTGGGCGATCTCGTAGGCCCGGCGCAGCTCGGCCCGGACGTACGACGACGCCTGCTGCCGCTCGCCCTCGTCGAGCCAGTCGCGGGCCACCTCGAGCTCCTCGTCGCCGAGGCTCGCGGTCGGGATCCGCCAGACCGCGACACCCCCCACGCCCCGGGTGACCGGGGTGTTGAGCAGGGAGTCGAGGACGTCCGGGGTCACCGGCTCGGCCTGTTGGTCCGGTACGGCCAACACCATGTCGCGAGTCATCACTCCCGAGGCTAACAACTGGGTGTGAGCGGCCTCACCGGGCGGGTCTCGTGCAGCGCCCGTCGCACGGCGGCCAGGTCCCAGCCGGGTGTCGGGACGCTGGCGCGCAGCCGGCGGGTGTAGTCGTGCTGCGGGGCGTCGAGGACGTCCTCGGTGCGTCCACGCTCGACGATCGTGCCGCGGTGCATGACGACGACGGTCTCGGTGAGCTGGCGGACCACGGCGAGGTCGTGGCTGATCAGGACGTAGGTGATCCCGAGCCGCTCGCGCAGGTCGATGAGCAGGTTGAGCACCTGCGCCTGGATCGACACGTCCAGGGCGGCGACCGACTCGTCGAGGATCAGCACCTCCGGCTCGGCCGCGAGCGCGCGGGCGATGGCGACCCGCTGCCGCTGCCCGCCGGACAGCGCCCGGGGCAGTGCACTGCCCTGCCGATCGTCGAGCCCGACCATGCCGACCAGCTCGACCACGCGCTCGGCGCGCTGGGGCGCCGACCAGTCCGGGCGGTGCAGGCGAAGCACCTCGTCGATCGCGCGGTCCACCGGCTGGCGCGGGTCGAGGCTGGAGTACGGATCCTGGAAGACGATCTGCACCTCGCGGCCGCGCAACCGCCGCTCCGCTCCCCCACGAGCGGGGGCGGAGCGGTCGCGACCGCAGGCCCGGATGGTGCCGGCGGTGGGCCGCTCCTGGCCGGTGACCATCTTCGCGACGGTGGTCTTGCCGGAGCCGGACTCGCCGACGATGGCGAGCGACCCGCCCCGGCGTACGGCGAAGGAGACCTCCTCCACCGCGACCACGTCGCCGAAGGTCTTGCGCAGGCCGACGACCTCGAGGACCGGATCGGAGACGTCAGGCATGGGGCACTCCTCCCAGGGTTCCGCGCAGCGCCTCGACGCGGACGCACCGGGCGGCGCCGCCGTCGGCGGGCACGAGCACCGGGGCGGCGGACGTGCAGGTCGGTTCGACGTATGGGCAGCGGCCGGCGAACGCGCAGCCGTCGGTCGGCGCCTCCAGCGCCGAGAGCGGCCGGCCGGGCACCGCGACCAGCCGGGCGGTCCGGTCGAGCAGCGGGCGGGCGGCGCCGAGCGCCGCGGTGTAGGGGTGCAGCGGGTCGTCGTGGAGCAACCGGGACTCGCGCACCTCGACGATCTCGCCGGCGTACATGACCGCGGTTCGGTCGCACACCGCGGCGGCCAGGTCGAGGTCGTGGGTGATGAACAGGATCGACAGCCCCAGGTCGCTGCGCAGCTCGTCGAGCAGGCCCATGATCTCGGCCTGCGTGGTCACGTCCAGCGCGGTCGTCGGCTCGTCGGCGAGCAGCAGCCGGGGCGCGGTCAACAGCGTGCTGGCGATCATCACCCGCTGCAACAGGCCGCCGGAGAGCTCGTGCGGGTACTGGTCGAGACGCCGCTCGCCGTCGGGGATGCCGACCTTCGCGAGCATCTCGACGGCCCGCGCCCCGGCGTCCCTCCTCCTGACCGAGCGGTTGGTGCGCAGGACCTCGGTCATGAAGTCACCGACCCTGCGGACCGGGTTGATGTGCACCCGCGGGTCCTGGAAGACGACGGCGACCTCGGCCCGGTAGCTGCGCAGTGCCGCGCCGGAGAGGCTCACGACGTCCTTGCCGTCGAACCGGATGCTGCCGCGCTGGCGCGCGCCGGCCGGCAGCAGCCGGTCGATCGCCCGCACGGTCATCGACTTGCCCGAGCCGGACTCGCCGACGAGACCGACCGCCTCGCCCTGCGCGACGGAGAACGACACGTCGCGCAGGACCGAGCGGTGCACGCCACCGACGAGCAGGTCGAGGCCGAGGCGGTCGACCTCGAGCAGCGGGGCACTCTCGGGGTGGTTCATCGGCCACCGTCCTTCCCGGCCCGCTCGAGGAGCCGCTCACCGAGCAGGTTCATGGCCACGACGACCGCGACGATGCAGGCGCCGGCACACAGCGCGGGCAGCGGGTAGCCGAGCAGGATGCCCGACTGGTTCTCCGAGATCATCACGCCCCAGTCCGGGTCGGGCGGCTGCACGCCGATGCCGAGGTAGGAGATGACCGCGAGGTCGAGCACCGCGTACCCGAACAGGATCGAGCCCTGGGCGACCATGAAGGGGAACACATTGGGCAGCACGTGCCGCAGGCAGATCGCGGTGGCCCCGAGGCCCTGCACCTCCAACGCCGTGATGTAGGGCTGGTTGCGCTCCTTGAGCATGGCACCACGCAGCAGCCGGGCCACGAAGGGCGTGTAGGCCACCGCCATCGCGAGCACGGCCGCCCACAGGCCGGCGCCGAACACCGCGGCCGTGAGTGCCGCCAGCAGCACGCCCGGGAAGGCGAACAGGATGTCGAGGCCCGCCGAGACACCCGCGTCGACCATGCCGCCGCGCCACGCGGACACCAGGCCGAGCAACGAGCCCACCAGCATGCAGATCACGACGATGAGCAGCGGCCCGAGCATCGAGGAGCGGGCACCGGCGAGGATCCGGGACAGCACGTCCCGGCCCTGCACGTCGAGGCCGACCAGGTGGTCCCCACCCGGGCCGATCCAGGCCTGCACCAGGTCGGCCTGGTTCGGGTCGTGCGGCGCGACCAGCGGTCCGACGACGGCGACGAGGGTGGCGAGGCCGACCACGGCCGCGGAGACCCAGCCGGTCGCCCCGAGCCCGGTACGACGACGCCCGCGGACCGGCCTCGTCCCCGCGACCGGGGCGGCGACGGCGCTCACGCTGCCCTCGCGCCGAGCTCGACCCGCGGGTCGAGGACGGCGTACATCGTGTCGACCACGAGGTTGACCAGCACGAACGCCACCACCAGCACGAGCGAGATGCCCTGCACGACGGCGATGTCCTTGCCCTGTGCCGACTTCACGAGGTACTGCCCCAGGCCGTTGAGACCGAAGGAGGTCTCGACCACCGACGAGATCGCGATCAGGCTCGCGATGGTCACGCCGGTGACCGTGGTGATCGGGATGGCCGCGTTGCGCAGCACGTGCCGCGTGACCACGAGGTGCTGCGGGATGCCCCGGCTGATGGCGGTCTGCACGTGCTCGCGCGCCACCTCCTCGCGGATCGCGGTCCGGGTCACCCGGGCCACGACCGCCACCGACGACAGCGCCAGCGCGACCGCCGGCAGGGTCAGGTGCTCCAGATGCCCGAGGAAGCCGTCACCGGTGCCGATCGTCGGGAACCACCCGAGGGAGACCGCGAACACCGCGATCAGCACGATCGCCGCGACGAAGGCCGGGACGGCCGCCGCCATCGAGGAGATGACCAGGACCGAGGAGTCGATCCAGCCCGGTCGCAGCCCGGCGAGCAGGCCCAGGCCGATGCCGAGGATGACGATGATCACCGCGGCGTACAGCACCAGGCTCAGCGTGATCCAGGCGCGGTCGGCGATGAGCGTCGACACGTCCTCGTGCAGCGGGATCGACACCCCGAGGTCACCGCGCACGGCGCCGCTCAACCAGTGCCAGTACTGCGCGAGGAACGGCTCGTCGAGGTGGTAGCGGCGCTCGAGAGCCGTCTGCGCCTCCGGCGACAGCGACTTGCCGCCGGAGAGCGCGGCGAGCGGGTTGCCCGGCGCGACGTAGGTCGCTGCGAAGATCACGAAGCTGGCGACGAGGAGCGTCACCGCCAGCATCGCGACCCGGCGCAGCAGATAGCCGATCCGCATGGTCAGCGTGCTCCCAGGTTCTCGGCCCACGGTGAGGACATGTAGGCGAACGACGAGACGGCACCCGTGAGCTCGTTGTTGGTGACGAGGACCGCGTTGGGCTGGGCGGTCGGGATCCACGGCAGCAGCTCCATGGTGCGCCGCTGTGCCTCGATGACCAGCTCCGCTCGGGCCTCGGCGTCCTCGGTGCCTCGCGCCTCCTCCATCAGGCGGGTGATCTCGGGGTCGTTGAAGCCCGAGTAGTTCTGGGCGCCGTCCGGCAGCACGACCGTGGCCGAGAGGGCGGCCGGGTCCGCGTAGTCGCCGTAGGTCACCGTCGGGAAGGCGTCGACGCCCTCACGCGCCTTGGGGTCGATGAAGAAGTTGATGAAGGCCTCGGCCGACACCGACTTGAACTCGACCTTCAGGCCGATCCTCTCGCCCGCGGTCTTGAACGCGCCGGCCTCGTAGGCGATGTCCGGGATGGCCGACGACATGCCGATGGTGATCGTCCTCCCCGTGGCGCCGGCCTCCTCGATGAGCTGCTTGGCCCTCTCGACGTCCTGCTCGAGGACCGGGCTGTCGTCGTACGCCGCCTGGTAGGTCTCGCGCGCCGACGCGAAGGTGCCGGGGTTGGCGAGCCAGCGGGCGTCCTCGGCGGCGCCGTGGAAGACGTTGTCGACGACACCCTTGCGGTCCAGCGCGAGGGAGAGTGCCTGGCGCACCTTCACGTCGCCGAGCGTCCCCTCGAGGTCGCTGATCACGAGCGCGGCCGTGGCGTAGCCGGGACCCTGCGTGACGGTGACGGCGTCGTTCTCCTCCAGCACCGGCAGGGTCGAGATGGCGGGCGGGTAGGTGCCACCGATCTCACCGGCGATGAGCGAGGAGGTGAGGGCGGCCTCGTCGACGACGCCCTTCACGGTGATCTTCGCGACCCGCGGGTCGGCCTCGCCCCAGTAGTCCTCGTTCGGGACGGCGACGACGCCGCTGGCCGGAGACCACGAGTCGAACTCGTAGGCGCCCGAGCACATCACGCCGCCCGACGGCGTGCCGTAGTCGGCGCCCTTGGCCTCGACGTACTTCCGCTGCACCACGACGCCCGGCAGCGACGCGAGCTCGCCGTCGAGCCAGTAGTCGGCCTGGCTGAGCGTCAGGGTGACCTGGCGGTCGCCGGTCGCCTCGATCGTGTCGACCCGGCTGAAGGTCGCGGCGTAGAACCCGCCGAGCTCGGGGTCGCGCTGCCGCTCGAGGCTGTGGACGACGTCGTCGGCCGTGACCGGGCTGCCGTCCCAGAAGGTCGCGTCGGGGTCGATGTCGAGGACCAGCGTGGTCGCGTCGGTGCGCGAGAGGGACGCGAGACCGTCGGTGATGGTGCCGTCCGGCCGCGTGCGCAGCAGCGACTCGCAGAACAGGGTCAGGGCGGTGTTGTCCGGGTAGTCGAAGACGTAGATCGGGTCGATCGTCTGCACGTCGCGGTAGACCGCCCAGGTGATCGCGTCCGCGTCCTTGGTGGCGGCAGCCGTGGTGGGCTTGAGGTCGCCCGCCGTCCTGGAGGTCGTCGGGCTCTCGGCGGATCGCCCGCAACCGACGGCCACGGTGCAGGTGAGGAGCAGCGCGGTGATGCGCGTGAGGTTGCGTCGGTTCACGAGGTTTCTCCTGGGTTGTTCTGCGGGTGGTTCACGAGTCGAACCCGAGTCCGAGGCGGTCGAGCAGGCGGAGCCAGGGGTTGCGGCGGCCGGCGCGGGCGTTGGCCCGGGCGAGCGACCAGCGGGTGAGCTGGATGCCGAGCCACGCGACGGGCTCCGGGGGGAAGGGCAGCGGCCGCTGGCGCACCATCGCCAGCCGGGTGCGCTCGGAGTCCTCGCCGGCGAGCAGGTCGAGCATCACGTCGGCGCCGAACCGGGTGGCGCCGACCCCGAGGCCGGTGAAGCCGAGCGCATAGGCCACACGGCCGCCGTACGCGGTGCCGAAGAAGGCGCAGAAGCGCGTGCAGGTGTCGATCGCGCCGCCCCACTGGTGGCTGAAGCGGATGCCGGCCAGCTGCGGGAAGGTCGCGAGGAACTGGCGGGCGAGGAGGTCGAAGGTCTTCTGGCGCTGGTCGTACGACGCCCGCACCTGCCGCCCGTAGTGATAGACGGCGTCGTAGCCGCCCCACAGGATCCGGTTGTCCGCGGTCAGCCGGTAGTAGTGGAACTGATTGCCGCAGTCGGCCAGGCCCTGCCGGTGGGTCCAGCCGATGGAGGCCAGCTGCTCGTCGGTGAGCGGCTCGGTCATCAGCGCGTAGTCGTAGACCGGGACGGTGGCGAGCCGGAGGCGGCGCAGCAGCGGTCGGTAGGCGTTGGTGCCGAGCGCGACCTGCCGCGCGTGGACCGTGCCGTGGGCGGTGTGGACCGCGATCCGCCCGCCGGAGCGGCGGATCCGCTCTGCTGAGGTCCCCTCGACGATGCGCACGCCGAGCCGCTCGGCCGCGGCCGCCAGGCCCCACGCGAGGCGGGCGGGGTCCACGGTCGCGCAGGTGTCCTTGCTCCACAGCCCGGCGAGGTACGTCGGCGAGGCGACCTCCGCGCGCACCGCCGCCGAGTCGAGGAAGACCGTGCGGTCGCCGTCGGCGCCCGCCCGCAGCTCGTCGACCTCGTGCGGTCGGGTGGCGACGTTGAGCACGCCGGTGCGCCGGAAGTCGCAGTCGATGCCGTAGCGCCGCAGGGTCGCCTCGATCTCGTCGAGGTTGGCCAGGCCGAGCTCCTCGAGCCGGTCCGCCTCGGCGGGCCAGCGGGCGCGGCCATTGGCCTCGCCGTGGGTGAGGCTGGCCTCGCAGAAGCCGCCGTTGCGGCCGCTCGCCGCCCCGCCGATCCGGTCGGCCTCGACCAGGACGACGTCGCGTTCGGGGTGGCGCTCCTTGGCACGCAGCGCGGTCCACAGGCCGCAGTAGCCGCCGCCGACGACCGCGAGGTCGCAGTGCACGTCGCCCTCGAGTCGAGGACGCGGCTGCGGCCGGTCCGGGCTGTCGAGCCAGAACGGCTCCGGTCTCGTGGTGGCGAGTGCGTCGCCGGTGAGCGTGGTGGTCATCGCGCGAAGACCCGCGCTCCGCCGACGAACGTCTGCTCGACGTGGGTGTCCCAGATGTCGGTGGCCGGGCCGTCGAAGGGGTCGCGGTCGAGCACCGCGAGGTCGGCGAGGTTGCCGACGGCCATGGTGCCGGTGTCGTCGAGGTGGTTCACGTAAGCCGTCCCCGAGGTGTACGCCGCCAGCGCGCTGCCCAGGTCGATCCGCTCGTCGGCGTAGAACACCGGGTTGTCGGTGTCCGGCTCGACCCGGTTGACCGCGACGTGGATCCCGAGGACCGGGTCCGCGCTGCTGACCGGCCAGTCGCTGCCCGCTGCCAGCACCGCGCCGGTGCGCAGGAGCGAGCCGAAGGGGTACTGCCAGGCCGACCGCTCCGGGCCGAGGAACGGGATGGTGAGCTCGTCCATCTGCGGCTCGTGCGCGGCCCAGAGCGCTTGGATGTTGGCGCTCGCGCCGAGCGTCCGGAAGCGCGCGACGTCGTCGGGGTGCACGACCTGCAGGTGGGCGAGGTGGTGCCGACCGTCGGTGAACCCGTTCTTGTGGCGCGCCACCTCGATGGCGTCGAGCGCCTCGCGGACGGCGCGGTCGCCGAGCGCGTGGAAGTGCACCTGGAAGCCGTGCGCGTCGAGCGCGGTGACGTGCTCCTTGAGCGCCTCGGGGTCGACGAACGACAGACCTCGGTGGTCACCGGCGTCGCGGCACCCGCAGCCCGTGCCGTAGGGGTTGATCATCGCGGCCGTGTGGTTCTCTGCGATGCCGTCCTGCATGATCTTGACGCTCGTGGCGCGGAAGCCGCCGCGGGTCATCGCCTCGCGGGCGGCCAGCAGGTCCTCGATCTGCTCGGCGCCACGGTCGCGGCTCCACCACAGGGCTCCCACGACGCGGGCGGTCAGCAGGTCGGCGTCCAGCGCGTCGGCGTAGGCGGTCGATGTGTCGCTCATGACGGGGTTGTTGCCGACCAGCGCGTCCTGCCAGGCGGTGATGCCGAGCGAGTGCAGCACCTCCTGGGCGCGCAGCAGCCCGGCGAGCTTCTCCTCGCGGGTCGTGTCCGGGACGACGGCTGCGACCAGGTGCATCGCGCCCTCCTGCAGCATCCCGGTGGGGACGCCGTCCGCGTCGCGCTCGATCCGGCCGTCGACCGGGTCCGGGGTCCGGGCGTCGATGCCGGCGAGCTCGAGGGCTCGGCTGTTGGCCCAGGCGCCGTGATGGTCGCGGTTGGCCAGGTAGACCGGGCGGTCCGCGACGATCGCGTCGAGGAAGGCCCGGTCCGGCGCACCGCCGGGGAAGCTCTCCATCGACCACCCACCGCCGGTGATCCACGGCCGGTCAGGGTGGGCAGCGGCGTAGGCCGCGATCCGGCGGCGGTACTCCTCGACGTCGACGGTCTCGGTGAGGTCGCACTGCCCGAGCTCGACGCCGGCACCGACGGGGTGCACGTGGGCGTCCTGGAAGCCGGGGACGAGCAGCCGGCCGCCGAGGTCGACGACCTCGGTGGCGGGGCCGACGAGCTCGCGCAGCTCGTCGTGGCCCACCGCGACGATCCGCTCCCCCGTCACCGCGACGGCGGTCGCTCGACTACGGGCGGTGTTGCCGAGGTGGACCGGGCCACCGGTGAACAGGAGGTCTGCGTACGTGCTCAAGGGAGTTCCTCGGGGTGTGTTCGGGGTGTGGTCGGGGTCACGTCTGCCGGTACGCTAAGCGTGCGCCAACAGCGTTGTCAACGGCGTTGCCAACACCGTTGCGGCAGGTAGGGTGATCCGAAACGAGGAGGACAGATGAGTGCCGACACCCGCCGCGCGAAGGAGCGCGGCGCGCTGGACCGCGAGGCGATCCTCGCGACCGCGACCGAGCTCGCCGCGAGCGGCGCCGCCCTGACCTTCCGCAGCCTGGGGGCTGCGCTGGGCGCGGACCCGACCGCGATCTACCGCCGCTTCCGCGACAAGGAGGAGCTGATGGCGGCCCTGCTCGACGGGCTGATCGCCACCTCGCTCGCGAGCGTCGACCGGGACGCACCGTGGCGCGACCAGCTGCGCGAGGGCGCGGTCAGCACCATCGACGTCTTCGCGGCCCACCCGCAGATCGGCGCCGAGGCGACGGCCATCTCGACCGGCGGCCCCGGCGAGCTCGAGGTGATCGAGTGGATCCTGACCCAGCTCCAGCGGGCCGGGTTGGACCAGCAGCAGGTCGTGCGCTGCTACGCGGCGTACTCCAGCTACGTGCTGGCCGCTGCCGCCACGCTGTCCCAGCAACGCCTCCAGGAGATCGCCGGCATCCCGGCCTCCAGCTGGGTCGGCGACCTGCGGGCCGTCGACCCGCTGCGCCACCCCTCGCTCGCGGCCGTGCTCCCCGACCTCCTGGCCCTCACCGGCCGCGAGGTGTTCCTCGACGGCATCGACGTCATCCTCGACTCCTTCGAGGCCTCCGCTCAGGACTGAAGCCCCAACAGGGACAGGGCGTTCTCCTTCAGGATCAGCGACCGCGCTTCGTCAGGGATGTCGAGCCCGGCGAACTCGGCGAGCCAGCGGTCCGGCGCGAGCACCGGGTAGTCGGACCCGAAGAGCACCTTGTGACGCAGGATCGTGCCCGCCTGGCGGACCAGCTGCGGCGGCAGGTACTTCGGCGCCCAGCCGGACAGGTCGATGAAGACATTGGCCTTGTGGGTGGCGATCGCCATCGACGAGTCGACCCACGGGACGCCGGGATGCGCGAGCACGATTCGCAGGCCGGGAAAGTCGGCGGCGACGTCGTCGATCAGCATCGGGTCGGAGTAGCGCAGCTTGATCCCGCGCCCTCCCGGCAGCCCGGCGCCGATCCCCGTCTGGCCGGTGTGGAACAGCGCGACCACGCCGAGCTCCTCGAGGGTCGCCCAGAGCGGCGCGTACGCCGGGTCGTCGGGGCGGAAGGCCTGCAGGCTCGGGTGGAACTTGAAGCCACGGACGCCGTAGGTCTCGACCAGGCGGCGGGCGCGCCTGAGCGCCGCGTCGCCGGCGAGCGGGTCGACGGACCCGAACGGGATGAGGACGTCGGCGTGCTCGGCGGCCTGCTCCGCGATCTCCTCGCTGGACAGCGCGGGGTGGCCGAGGGCGGTGGTCGCGTCGACGGTGAACACGACGGCGGCCATGCTGCGCTCGCGGTAGTGGGCGGCCAGCCGCTCGATGGTGGGGGTGCGGTCCTGGTCGGCCTTGAAGTACGTGGCCGAGGCGTCGAGCAGCTCCTGGTCGAGCGAGAAGTGGCCGTGGTCGTCGGCCTCGACGTGGGCGTGCATGTCGAGCGCGACGATCGCGTCGGGGTCGACCCGCGGGGCGTAGGTCATGGTGGTCCGTCCTCAGGGGAGCGCCGGGGTCGCGCGCTTGCGGGTGAGCAGGTCGACGAGGAGCTCGTCGCGGGCCGCGGCCATCGCCTGCTGGTCGATGCCGGCGAGCTCGTCGTCGACCCCGCTCACGAGCAGGTCGGCGAGCTCGTCGGTGAGCCGGGGCGCGCCGAGGTCGTCCATCCAGGCCTGGGCCGGCGGGCCGAGGTGCCGCAGGGTGTGCGCCATCCCGCCGGGGCCGCCGGACAGGTGCTGGCCCACGAGCGGACCGAGCAGCGCCCAGCGCAGGCCGGGGCCGTTGCTGATCGCGGTGTCGATGTCGGCGACGGTCGCGACGCCGCGCTCGACCAGCGAATAGGCCTCGCGCCACAGGGCCGCCTGCAGCCGGTTGGCGACGTGGCCCGGCACCTCCCGGCGTACGACGATCGGGCGCTTGCCGAGGTCGACGTAGAACGCGACGGCAGCGGTGACGGCATGGTCGGGCGACGCGGCGCCGGGCACGACCTCGACGAGCGGGACCAGCGCGGCCGGGTGGAAGGGGTGGCCCACCAGCACCCGCTCGGGGTGGTGCTCGCACATCGCCTGCAGGGTGGAGGGCAGCAGGCCCGACGAGCTGCTCGCGATCACGGCGTCCGCGGGTGCGTGGGCGTCGATCGCCCGCAGCAGGGCGGCCTTGAGGTCGGCGTCCTCGGGCCCGGACTCCTGCACGAGCACGACGTCCCGGACCGCGTCGGCGAGGTCGTCGTGGAAGGACAGGCGGGAGCGGCCGGCCCCGGGCGCGAGGCCGAGGCGGGTGAGGGCGGGCCAGGTGGCGGCGACGGCGTCCCTCAACCTCGCCTCGGCTCCGGGCGCGGGGTCGTGGGCCCGGACGTCGTGGCCGCGGGCCAGGAACAGCGCGGCCCAGCTGGCACCGATGGTGCCGGTGCCGACGACCGCGACCGGCCTGGTCATCGGCTCCCTCCGTCGCGGTAGGCGGCGAAGGCGTCGAGGGCGGCCGGGTCGAGCAGCGCGCCCGCGGAGGCGACCGCGTCGGGATCACCACCGCGCAGGATCCGTTTGACCGGGACCTCGAGCTTCTTGCCCGTGCGGCTGTAGGGCACGGCGGGGACGGCGACGATCTCGTCGGGCACGTGGCGCGGCGAGAGCGCGGTGCGCAGCGTCGCGGCCAGGTGACGCCGCAGCCCGTCGTCGACCTCGACCCCGCCGGCCGGGACGACGAACAGGAGCAGCCGACCCAGTCCCCCTTCAGGATCCTCGAGGTGCACCACGACGCTGTCGGTGATCTCGGGGACGTCCTGCAGGGCGCGGTAGAACTCGGCGGTGCCGAGCCGGACGCCGCCGCGGTTGAGGGTCGCGTCGGAGCGGCCGGTGATGACGCAGGAGCCGACCTCGGAGAAGCGGCACCAGTCGCCGAACTGGAAGACGCCCGGGAACTGCTCGAAGTACGCCGCCCGGAACCGCTCGCCGTCCTCGTCGCCCCAGAAGCCGACCGGCATCGAGGGCATCGGCGAGGTGATCACGAGCTCGCCGACGTCGCCGACGACGGGCTGCCCGGCGTCGTCGTAGGCGTGGAGGTCGACGCCGAGGCTCGGGTAGGTCATCTCCCCCACCCAGACCGGCTGCAGCGGCGATGCCTGGACCAGGCCGGTGCACACGTCGGTGCCACCGCTGCCGACGTTGAGCAGGACGCCGTCGCCGAGCTGCTCGGCGACCCACCTGAATCCCTCGGCAGGAAGCGGGCTCCCCGCCGAGCCGACCTGCCGGAGCGCGGAGAGGTCGAACTCCTCGGCCGGGCGCACGCCCTCCTTGCGGCAGGCCATCAGGTAGCCGGGGCTCGCGCCCATCAGGGTCGCGCCGGTCTCGGCGGCCACGCGCCACTGCTCGCGCAGGTCCGGGTGCAGTGGGTTGCCGTCGATCATCACGACCGAGGAGCGCACGAGCAGCGCGGAGACGAGGGTGTTCCACATCATCCAGGCCGTGGTGGTGAACCAGAGCAGCCGGTCGTCGGGGCCGAGGTCCCAGTGGAAGGCGTGGTTCTTGAGGTGCTCGAGCAGGATCCCGCCGTGGCGGTGCACGATCGCCTTCGGCTTCCCGGTGGTGCCGGAGGAGAACAGGATGCACAGCGGGTGGTCGAACGGGACCGGAGCGAAGGTCAGCTCCGCCGCGGTCTCCGCGGCGAGCTCGGCCCAGGGGATGCTGTCCGGAAGGGCCTGCGGCCCGTAGGGCACGTGCACGACATGCTCGACAGTGGGCAGCGCGGCGCGGATGTCGGCGACCTCGCCGCGGCGGTCGACGGCCTTGTCGCCGTAGGTGTAGCCGGCGACGGCGAGCAGTACGGTCGGCTCGATCTGCGCGAACCGGTCGGCCACCGCGAGCGCGCCGAACTCCGGCGCACAGCTCGCCCAGGTCGCGCCGAGGCTTGCCGTGGCGAGGAAGGCGACGAGGGTCTCCGGGATGTTGGGCAGGTACGCCGCGACCCGGTCGCCCGGGCCGACACCGAGGCGCTGCAGCCCGGCACGCACGCGTCGTACCTCGTCGGCGAGCTGGGCGAAGGTGACCTCCCGGCGCTCGCGGGTCTGGCTCACGGCCACGACGGCGACCCGGTCGGCGTCCTCGGTCAGGCCGAGGCAGTGCTCGGCATAGTTGAGCCGCGCGCCGGGGAACCACTGGGTGCCGGGCATCGTGCGCTCGACCAGCACCGCGTCGTACGGCGCGTGCGCGCGGACGCCGAAGTAGTCCCACACCGCGGCCCAGAACTGCTCGAGCTCGCCGACCGACCAGGCGTGCAGCTCCTCCCAGGTGGCGAGCGTCGTACCGCGCTCAGCGGCGAGCCAGCGCAGGAAGCCCTGCACTCGCGCACGTTCGACGGCCTCGGGCGTGGGACTGCTCAGCAGCTCGGGCGTGCTCATCAGGCCTCCCCCACCTTGGTCGCGCGGCCGGCGAGGAAGTCCGCCATCCGCTCCTTGGCCTCGCTGCTGCTCTGCGCGACGGCGGCCATCAGCGACTCCATGAGCAGCCCGGCCTCCGGCGCGGAGGCGGCGATCCGTGGGAGCGCGTGCAGCACGGCGTAGTTGGTGACGGCGGAGTTGCTCGCGATCCGCCCGGCGAGCTCGAGAGCCTTGGCCAGGCCGGCGCCGGCGGTGACGCGGTAGTCGACCAGGCCGAGCCGCTCGCCCTCGGCGGCAGTGAGCACGCGGCCGGTGAGCATCAGGTCGACCATCCGGTGCACGCCGATGAGTCGCGGCACCCGGACCGAGGCACCGCCACCGACGAAGAGCCCGCGCTGGCCCTCGGGCAGCGCGAAGAAGGCGCTCTCCTCCGCGACGCGGAGGTGCGTGGCCGCGGCGAGCTCGAGCCCGCCGCCGACGACCGCGCCCTTGAGCACCGAGATGACCGGCACCCGGCCGGACTCGATGCGCTCGAACGCGCGGTGCCACATCCGCGAGTGGTGCAGGCCCTCCACGGCGTCGCGCTCGGTGAGCTCCGCCAGGTCGAGTCCCGCCGAGAAGTGGTCGCCCTCGGCGTCGAGCACGACGACCTTCACCCCGGCCGGCGGCTCCTCGAAGAACCTGCGCAGCGCCTCGATCGTCGCGTCGTCGAGGGCGTTGCGCTTGCCGGGGCGGGCGAGCGTGAGCACCACGACCTCCCCGTCACCCCCCTCACGGCGCAGCTCCAGCGATGCGGGCAGCTCCACGACGACCTCCGGCGATCTCGACTTATCAACAGGATTCCTGTTGAATCGGGATAGTGCTGGATCATCAGGATTCCTGTCAATAGATCGGAGGACGCCGTGCCCCGGAGCTCGCGAAAGAGCCCGCCGTCCCTGCTGTACGCCGTCAAGCAGGTCGAGCTCGCCGTCCGCGCCCACCTCGACGACCTGCTCAAGCCGGTCGGCGTGACCGCGCTGCAGTACACCGCTCTCACCGTGCTCGAACGGCGCGACGACCTCACCGCCGCCGCCCTGGCGCGCAACTCGTTCGTCACCACGCAGTCGATGGCCGACCTGGTCGCCGCCCTCGAGCGCCGCGGTCTGGTCGACCGCTTCCGCGACCCCGACGACGGCCGGCGGATCCTGATCCACCTCACCGACGCCGGGCGCACCCTCCTCGCCGAGCAGCGGCCCGCCGTCGAGGCGCTGGAGAAGCGGATGCTCGACGGCCTGGGGTCGGCCGAGGTGGACGCCGTACGGGAGGCGCTGGACCGGATGCGGCGCAACCTCGAGGAGGGCTGAGAGCCGCTAGGAGCCGGCCTTCCTGCGCTTCGCCCTCGCGATCGTCTCCTCGACGATCGAGTTCAGCCGGGCACCCTGCGGCCAGCCGGCGTAGTGGCTGAGGAAGACGACGATCTCGCGCAGCGCGTCGTCGTCGAGCTCGCCGGCGGTGTGGGCCGCGGGGACCTGGATGCCGAGGACGTCGGCAGCCCCCTGGCCGGCGAGCATACCGATGAGCAGGAGACGGCGGTCGCGGTCGGAGAGACCGGGGCGCTCCCAGATGTCGGCGAACAGGTGGTCGGCGGTGTAGCGGAAGAAGTCGCCGTCGCCGTCGGTCATGTCGAAGCCGTAGACCTGCTCCATCTTGCGCAGGCCCCTGGCCCGCAGCTCCGGCAGTTCGTCGAACTTGTCGTCGCTGGTCACAGTCCCAGTCCCTTCCCCAGTCGTGGCAGCGCCTCGCGCGCCAGCGGTACGTCGACGCCGAGCTCGTCCGCGAGCGCGACCGCGAACCTCAGGTCCTTCTCCCCCAGCGCGGCGACGTGGGAGAAGACGCCGTGCCAGAAGTCGTCCTCGGCGAGCGGGGCGGTGGTGGCGCGGTACATGATCGCGCCGGGCCCACCCGTGATCGCGTCGGTGTGCCGCACGACGTCGCCGAGCGCGACCAGGTCGAGCCCGGAGGCCTCGGCGAGCCGCTGGGCCTCGGTGACGGCGGTGAACGCGACGAAGTGGATCAGGTTGCGGGCCAGCTTCATCCGGGTGCCGGCCCCGACCGGGCCGGCGTGGACGACCTTGCTGCCCATCGCCTCGAGGGCCGGGCGGGCCGCGGCGAAGGCCTCCTCGTCGCCGCCGACCATGATCGCCAGGCTCCCGTCGGCAGCGCCCATCGGCCCGCCGCTGACCGGGGCGTCGAGCACCCGGCGCCCGTCCGCGGCCAGCGAGGCCGGCGTCTCCGGCGCCACCGTCGAGTGGATCACCAGCACAGCGCCGGGTGACAGCTCGGCAGCCACCGAACGGACCTGGTCGTCGTCGCGCACCATCACGCACACGACGTCGACATCCAGCTCCGCGACCGAGCCGACGGCCTTCGCCCCCGCGGCGACCAGCTCGGCCACGGGGTCCGGCGCGACGTCGTACACCTGGAGGTCGAGGTCGTCGGCCGCCGCCAGCCGCAGCGCCATCGGCCTGCCGATGTTGCCGAGGCCGACGAACCCGACCCTGAGGCGCCCCATCACAGACGGAAGGTCTGGCCGCCGTCGACCGCCAGGACCTGGCCGGTGACCCACGACGCGTCGTCGGAGAGCAGGAAGAGCAGCGCGCCGACCATGTCGTCGACCGAGCCGATCCGCTTGATGGCGAGGCTGTTGCGGACGATGTCCTTCGCGGCGTCGCCGGCCTGGGTGCGGGTCGCCTCGGTGTCGGTGGGGCCGGGCGCGATGGCGTTGACCCTGATCCGCTGGCCGCCGAGCTCGTGGGCGAGCTGCTGGGTGAGGCTGTTGATGCCGGCCTTGGCGAGACCGTAGAAGCCGGAGTAGAGGTAGGCCGCCGTCGAGCTCTGGTTGACGATCGCTCCCCCGCCGCGCCTGGCGATCTCGGGGTGCACCGCGCGGGTCATCACGAGCGCGCCGTCGAGGTTCACGGCCATGAACCTCTTGTAGTAGTCCCAGTCGACGCTGATCAGCAGGTTGAACTCCATCGACCCGTAGATCGCGGCGTTGTTGACCAGGTGGTCGATACCGCCGAGCTCCTCGACGGTCCTGCTGACGAGGGCCTCGGCCGACGCCGCCGACGAGACGTCGCAGGGCACGAAGATCGCGCGCCCGCCGCCCTCGTTGATCGAGGCGGCGACCTTGGCGCCCGCCTCCTCGTTCAGGTCGGCGACGACGACCGCCGCGCCCTCCTCCGCCAGCGCCCGCGCGTAGGCCTCCCCGATGCCCTGCGCCGCTCCCGTGACGACGACGACCTTGTCCTCGAACCGCTTGTTCACTTCATCCCCGCCTGTCTCAATTTCACCGGTCGGCCGGTGGTTCTCCCACAACGCTCACGCCGGCTCAGCGATCACCTTCGTCTCCAGGTACTCCTCGAACCCGGCGACGCCCATCTCCCGGCCGATGCCGGACTGCTTGTAGCCGCCGAACGGCGCATCCGGGCTGAACCAGACGCCACCGTTGACGGCGAGCGTCCCGGTCCGGATCCGGGCCGCCACGGCCCTCGCCCGGTCCAGGGACGCGGAGTCGACCGAGCCGGAGAGCCCGTACGCCGAGTCGTTGGCGATCCGTACCGCGTCGTCGTCGCCGTCGTGCGGGATGACCACGAGCACCGGGCCGAAGATCTCCTCCTGCGCGAGGCGCGAGGAGTTGTCGAGGCCGGCGACGACGGTGGGCTGCACCCAGAAGCCGTCCTGGTCGATGATCGACCCGCCCGTGGCGAAGGTGCCGCCCTCCTCCTCCGCGATCGCGAGGTACGCCGCCACGCGGTCGCGCTGCGCGGCCGAGATCACCGGGCCGCAGATCGCGCCCGGGTCGGCCGGGTCCTTGGCGCCGATCGACTCCATCGTCTGCGCGGCGACCTGGACCGCCTCGTCGTACCGGTCGCGCGGGACGACCAACCGGGTCGTGATCGCGCAGCCCTGTCCGGCGTGGATGCACGCGGCGAACGCCGTACCACCGGCGACGGCGGCGACGTCGGCGTCGTCGAGGGCGATCGCGGCGGACTTGCCGCCGAGCTCGAGGAAGACCTTCTTCAGCGTGGGAGCTGCCGCGGCCATGATCGCGCGCCCGACACCGGTCGAGCCGGTGAAGGAGACCATGTCGATCCTCGGGTCGGTGGCCAGCACCGAGGCGACCTCGTTGGACCGGGGAGTCACGACGTTGAGGACGCCGGGCGGGATGTCGGTGTGCTCCGCGGCCAGGCGGCCCAGCTCGGCGGCCACCCACGGGGTGTCGGGCGCGGGCTTGAGCACGACGGTGCATCCCGCAGCAAGTGCCGGGCCGACCTTGGCGAGGTTGATCTGGGTCGGCACGTTCCACGGGGTGATCGCGGCGACGACGCCGACCGGCTCGCGGTGGACGGTCCGGCGCGACGGGATGCCCATCGGCGCGGCGACGCCCAGGTCGGTCTCGAACGCGTAGGTCTCGAGCAGGTCGGTGACCCACCTCAACCCGTCGACGGGTACGTCGAAGCCGGCCGCGCCCATCATGAAGCCGGGCATCCCGACCTCGGCCGTCGTCAGCGCCCGGAAGGCGTCGGCGTTCTCCAGCAGCGCGGTGTGCAGCTGGCGCAGGCAGCGGACCCGGAGCGCGACGTCGGTCGACCAGGAGGACTCGTCGAAGGCCCGGCGGGCGGCGGCGATCGCGGCGTCGACGTCCGCGGCCGTGGCGTCCGGGGCCACCCCGATCTCTCCTCCGGTCGCGGGGTTGAGGATCGGGTAGGTCTCGCCGGACGAGGCGGCCATCAGCTTGCCGTCGATCAGCTGCTGGGCGGCGGGCGGCAGGGGGCTCATGAGGCGGCCTCCGGCGCGGCGGCCTGGGTGACGTAGAGCCCGGCCTCGACCGGCGGCGGCCACAGCGTCGAGGGCATGTCGGCGTAGTGGTAGTGCCCGGGCACGCCGTGGCCGGTGACCTCGAGCCGCTTCATCAGCGTGTCGGGCGCCTTGCCGGACTTGAGGATCTCGACGAAGGTGTGGCCGGTCGAGGGCAGGTCGAACCAGTCGCGCTGCCAGTCGATCTTGACCCTGCCGGCGTCGGCTCCCTCGGTGACCCGCTTGAGCCCGAACCAGGATCCGCCGATCCCGAGGATCTCGAACTCCTTGCCGGTGGCGTCGTCGACGATGCCCGCGCGCTGCTTCCAGAAGCCGAGCACCATGGACTTCTGCTCGTCGATCATCGTGCAGACGTAGTCGTAGTGCCAGCCGTCGAGACCGTCCATCTCGATGCCGATCGCCCAGTCCCGGATCTGGTCGCGACCGACTGCCATGAAGTGCTCGTCGGGGTGGTACATCCAGCCGTAGGTCGCGTCCTCGGCGTACCACTCGGCCATCGGGCGCCAGTCGCCGGCGGCCTCGACCTTGCGGTTGATGTCGAGCCAGGAGTCCCAGAACTCCTCGATCTCGGCCCGGGTCAGCGCCCCGGGGGGCGGGTCGGTCGGAACCATCAGTCCTCCTCGATGGACAGGGCGAAGGCGGGGCAGTACTTCACGGCGGTGGTGACGTCGGCGCGCAGCGCCTCGTCGGGGTGCTCATCGAGCACCGTGACGACGTCGGCCTCGGCGTCGAACCCGAAGACGTCGGGCGCCTCGCCCTGGCACAGCTGGTGCCCCTGGCACAGGCCGGTGTCGGCGAGGACCCTCATCGCGACCGCCGGCGGTAGCGGACCCGCGCGGGCTGGGCGAGCTGGATGACCATCTTCGTGAAGTCGTCGCGGTAGGAGTCGAGCGGCTGCACCGGCTCGAACGAGAAGTCGCGCAGGATGACCGAGAAGATCGCCTTCATCTGCATCATCGCGAACGCGTTGCCGACACAGCGGTGCTTGCCGGCGCCGAACGGGATCCAGGTCCAGCGGTGCTGCAGGTCCTCCTGGCGCGGGTCGACGTACCGGCCCGGGTCGAAGGAGTCGGCCTTGGGGAAGTCCTCCTCGATCCGGTTCGACACCCGCGGCGACGCCGCGAGCACCGTGCCGGCCGGGATGGTGCGGCCGAGGAGGTCGAAGTCCTCCTGCACCAGCCGCATCAGGATCACCAACGGGGGGTGGAGGCGCAGCGTCTCCTTGAGCGCTGCCTCCAGCACCGGGATCGAGCGGAGTGCCTGGAAGGAGACCTCGACCGGGCCGTCGGCGCCTTCGGTCCCGTACAGCGCGTCGAGCTCGGCGACGACGTCGCCCATCACGTCGGGGTTGCGCAGCAGCTCGATCATCGCCCAGGACGCGGTGCCGGAGGAGGTGTGGTGCCCGGCGAACATCATCGAGATGAAGATGCCGGTGACCATTTCGGCGTCGTACCCCACGGCGATGAGCACGTCGAGCAGGTCCCGCTCCTCCTTGGGGACGTCTCCCCGGGCGACACGGGCGGCGATGATCGCCTGCACCTTCGCGACCAGTTCCTCGCGGGCCTCGTCGCGGATCCGGAAGTTCTCGATGTCGGCGTACGGGTCGACGTACGCGATGGCGTCCGTGCCGTGCTCGAGGCGGTGGTAGATCTCCGCGAAGGATCCGTCGAGCTGGTCACGGAAGGGCTTGCCGATCAGGCACGACGAGGTCGTGTAGATCGTCAGCTCGGCGAAGAAGTCGAGCAGGTCGATCTCGCCCTCGTCGCCCCAGTCGGCGACCATCCGGCGGATCTCGGCCTCGATGGTCTGCGCGTGGCCGCGCATCATGTCGCCGCGCAGCGCCTGGTTCTTCAGCATCTGCTGGCGCTCCTCGGGCGAGGCGTCGAAGACCACGCCCTTGCCGAAGATCGGCGTCATGAAGGGGTACGCCGCCGCCTGGTCGAGCACGCTCTCCGGCGCCCGGAAGAACGCCTCGTTGGCCTCGGCGCCGGTCACCAGCACGACCTGCTTGTCGGCGAGCCGGAACCGGCCGATGTCGCCGCACTCCTCGCGGACACGGTGGAAGAGGCCGATCGGGTCGACCCGCATCTCGGGCAGCTGCCCGGTGCCCTTGATGATCGCCGGGACGCTCGCGTCCTGGTCGTCGAGGACGGTCGAGACCTCCGGGATGTCGGCGAGCGTCACGACTCCTCCTTCGCGATGGGAGCTTCGGGGTTCACGTCGACCGGGCTGAGGTGCACGCCGCGCGGAGCGCTTACCACGGTCACGATCGCGTCCGCGATCGCCGTCGCCTTGAGGAAGTGCGAGTGCCGGGCATGGCCCCACTTGACCCACTCGGTGAGCACCTTCGCGCCGGCGTCGGCGTCCCAGTCGGAGCCCATCTCCGACCAGGTCGGTCCGGGGCGCACGACCGAGGCCCGCACTCCGGAGCCCTCGAGCTCCATCTGCAACGCCTCGACCAGGCCCTCCAGGCCGGACTTCGTGGCGCTGTAGCCGCGCATGAACGGACGCGCGCGCAGAGCCGTGTCGGAGGAGACGAAGACCAGGTCGCCGCGCCGGCGCTCGACCATCGCCGCGCCGAACGCGCGGACGAGGCGGTGCGCGCCGAGCACGTTGACGTCGAACTCGGCCGCCAGCTGCTCGGTCGTCGCCTCGACGATCGCGCCGGGGGCGAGCAGGCCGGCATTGCTGACCACGACCTCGACGTCGCCGAGGGCAGCCGTGGCCGCGGCCGCGAACTTGTCGACCGACTCGGTCGACGCGACGTCGAGCGGGTGCACGAAGGCCTCGCCGCCGGCGTCCCGGATCCCCGACGCCAGCTCCTCGAGCCGGTCGACCCGACGGGCACCGAGAGCCACCGGGAAGCCGGCGGTCGCGAGTGCGCGTGCGGTCTCGGCGCCGATGCCCGACGACGCGCCGGCGACCACCGCGGGCCGGCGGTCGGGGTGGACGGGCTTGCGTGACGCAGCCATCAGGCCTCCTTCCGCGGGACGAGCGTGACCGGCAGCGCAGCGAAGCCCCGCACGCTGGTGGAGTGCACGCGGACGGCGCGGTCGGCGTGCACCTCGACGTCGGCGACGCGGCGGACCAGCTCCTCGAGGACCACGCGCGCCTCGAGCCGCGCGAGGTTGGCGCCCAGGCAGAAGTGCCGCCCCGTGCCGAAGCTCAGGATCTGCGACAGCTCGGACCGGTCACGGCCGATGTCGAAGACGGTCGGGTCGGTGAACACCCGCTCGTCGCGGTTGGCACTGCCCAGCAGGACCAGCGCCTTCGAGCCGCCGGGGATCAGCACACCCCCGACCTCGACGTCCTCGACGACGTAGCGGGCCAGCATCTGACTGGAGGTGTCGTGGCGCAGGGTCTCCTCGATCCACGCGGGCACCAGGGTGCCGTCGGCGAGGACCCGCGCCTTCTGCGCAGGGTTCGCGGAGAGATGGAAGAGCGCGTTGCCGAGCAGCTTGGTCGTGGTCTCGTTGCCGGCGACGACCATGAGGAACAGGAAGGCCATGATCTCGCCGTCGGTGAGCCGGTCGCCGTCGATCTCGGCCGCCACGAGCGCGGAGGTGAGGTCCTCGGTCGGGCTCGTGCGGCGCTGGGCGACCATCTCGGCGTAGTAGCCGAAGAGCGCGAAGGACGCCTCCATGCCGGCCTGGGGCACGTCGCGGACGCCCTCCTCCCGGTGGACGACGAGGTCGGCGAGGCGGCGTACCTCGTCACGATCGGCCTCCGGGACGCCCATCATCTCGGAGATGACGTCCATCGGAAGCTTGCCGGCGAAGTCGGCGATCCAGTCGGCCTCGCCGTGCTCGGCGTTGGCGGCGAAGGTGCGCGCGAGGTAGCGCTCGGTCAGCGCCTGCACCTGCGGCGTCAGCTCGCGGACCCGGCGCGGGGTGAACGCGGCCGAGACCAGCTTGCGGATCCGCGACTGCTCGGCACCGTCGAGGCCGAGGAAGCTCATCACCCGGTGCGCTTCGGGGTTCCACGCGGAGGCGTCGAGGGAGACGCCCATCCGGTTGGAGAACACCTCGTCGTCGCGCAGCACGTCGAAGACGTCCTGGTGCCGCGAGACGACCCAGATGTCGTCGTCCGGCGCGTGGAAGACCGGCGCCTCGTCGCGCAGCCGCTGGTAGGTGGGGTACGGGTCGTCCTGGAAGGCGTAGTCGTAGGGGTCGAAGACGAGGTCCCCGGTGGTCGAGCCTGTCGGGACCGTCACGGGTTGCCTCGCATGATCACGTCGACGGCGGCGACGAGCCGCTCGGCGATCTGGTCGTAGGTCATCAGGCCCATCCCGGCCTGGAGCAGCGCGCCGGAGAAGGTCAGCACCAGCACCTCGAGCACGCCGGGGTCGGCCTGGTCCCCGAGCGCGGACTCGAAGCGGGACAGGAACTCCGCTCCGATCCGCAGCCGCAGCCGCGCGACGTCGGGGTCGGTGCCGAGCAGCGCGGGCGTGACCGCCGCGGCCAGCTCGGGCTCCTCGACGATCCGCGCGGTGAGGGCGCGCATCGTGGCCTGGAGCCGCTGGACCGCCGTACCTGCGGCTGTCTGGGTGAGTTCGGCCGACGTGAGGTGGCGCCAGAAGAGCTCGGCGAAGAGGTGGTTCTTGGAGGCGAGGTAGGTGTACGCCGTCGCCGGCGAGACCCCTGCGCGCTGGGCGACCGTGCGGACCGTCAGCGCCTCGTGGCCGACCGCCCGCAGCTCCTCGAGCCCCGCGGCGAGCAGCCGCTCCACCGTCTCGGCCTGGCGGGGGTTCAACCCCTGCCGCGGCATCTCGAACACCTGACTGGACACATGTCCAACATAGGAGACGTTCCCGGCGGGCGCAAGACATTTCCTAGAACTGGTTCTAGTTTGTGGGGATGCGCAACGGGATCGTCCTCTTCACCTCCGACCGCGGCATCACGCCGGCCCGACTGGCCCAGGCGGCCGAGGAGCGGGGCTTCGACACCATCTACGTGCCGGAGCACACGCACATCCCGGTCCGTCGGGACGCGCTGCACCCGACCGGCGGCGAGGAGCTGCCCGACGACCGCTACCTGCGCACCCTCGACCCGTGGGTCTCGCTCGCGACCTGCGCTGCGGTGACGACCCGGATCGGCCTGTCCACGGCGGTCTCGCTGCCGGTCGAGTCCGACCCGATCACCCTCGCCAAGACGCTGGCCACCCTCGACCACCTCTCCGGCGGCCGGGTCACCGTCGGCGCCGGGTTCGGCTGGAACACCGACGAGCTCAGCGACCACCAAGTGCCGGCGGCGAAGCGCCGCACCGTGCTGGCGGAGTACCTCGGCGCGATGCGGGCGCTGTGGACACAGGACGAGGCGTCGTACGACGGGGAGTTCGTCTCCTTCGGCCCCAGCTGGGCCTACCCGAAGCCGCCGCAGGGCCGGATCCCCGTCATCATCGGCGCGGGCGCCGGCCCCAAGACGATGAAGTGGATCGCCACCCACGCCGACGGCTGGATGACCACCCCGACCTCGACCGACGTGGCCGCGAGCGCGGAGCTGCTGCGCAAGGAGTGGGCCGAGGCCGGGCGCGAGGGCGAGCCCGACGTGCGGGTGCTCGTCGCGAAGCGGCCCACCGAGGAGGACTTCGCCGACTGGACGGCCGCCGGCGCCTCCGAGCTGATCTGGGGCGTCCCCGACTCCGACGAGTCTGCCGTGCTGACCTACCTCGACAAGATGGCCGCCCGGCTGGGGCTCGCGTCATGAGCGACGCACCTGACGTTTCGGCTGTGAATTCGGCCGGAACACAGCCCATTCGTCAGGTGCGTGGCAAGAACCCCAGCCGGTACGCCGAACTGACCCGGGGCGAGTTGGCGACGCTGGTCCCCGAGCTGCTGCTCATGGGTCAGCTCATCGACCGCTCCGGGATGGCGTGGTGCATCGCCGCCTTCGGGCGCGAGGAGATGCTGCAGGTCGCCATCGAGGAGTGGGCCGCCGCCTCGCCGATCTACACGCGACGGATGCAGCGGGCACTCGGCTACGCACCCGCCGTACCCGGGCAGGGTGACGTCGTCACGATCTTCAAGGGGCTCCAACTCGACATCGGCGCTCCCCCGCAGTTCATGGACTTCCGCTACACGGTGCACGACCCGTGGCACGGTGAGTTTCGGCTCGACCACTGCGGCGCGCTGATGGACGTGGAGCCGATGGGCGCCGACTACGTCCGGGGCATGTGTCACGACATCGAGGACCCGACCTTCGACGCCACCGCGATCGCCACCAACCCGCACGCGCAGGTCCGGCCGATCCACCGCCCGCCGCGGGTGCCGGCCGACCGCAGCCCACACTGCGCGTGGACGGTGACCATCGATCCCGCCTTCCCCGAGCCGACACCCGTGCCGGCGCTGGCCGTCAACGAGCGCTCGCGCGCCGCGCTGCTCGAGCTCGCGCCGATCGAGGCCTCGGAGGAGGGGCTCGCCGACTACGCCGGACCGTTGCTGTCGGACGTCGACTTCGCCGCCTTCTCGCACTCGGCACTGGTCCGGATCGCCGACGAGGTGTGCCTGCAGATGCACCTGCTGGACCGGGCGTTCGCACTCGCCGTCGCCGAGCGGGTGGAGACCGAGGCCGAGCTGACCAAGCTGCGACGCAAGCAGCTGGTCGGCATCGCCGGCATCGGCGCCGAGCGGCTCGCCCGTGCCCTCGACCTGCCCCGCGACCCCGCCGGCGCGCTGCGCGCGATCTGGCTGCACCCGCTGCTCAACCCGGCGGCGTACGTCACGGCGTCGTCGCTGCGCGGCGAGATCACCGTCGCCCCCGGGCCGGCCGACGAGGACGCGGCCTGGATCTCGCTGTGCGGCCCGGAGTGGCCCGACGCGCTGCGGGCGATCGCCGGCGCCGTGGCCCCCCACCTCGACGCCGTGACGACGGCGGCGCCGGGAGGCGGCTGGAAGGTAGCCGTCGTGGAGGGCGAGGAGCGACCGGAGCCCGAGGAGGTCGCGGTCACCCGGTTCAGCACGGGTGCGTCCTTCGTCTTCCAGCCGCGGAGGTCGATCCCGATCACCCCGGTGTGAGGCGGGGCGTCACCCCAGCCGCGCGAGGAACTCCGTCGACCGCTCGATCACGACCGCAGTCGCAGCAGCGTCGTACGTCGGCAGCGAGCTGTCGGTGAACAGGTGGCCGTCGGCGGGGTAGAGGAACAGCTCGGCCAGCCCGGGCCCGACGGTCTCGACGAGCTCCTTCGCCGCGGGGAGGTCCTCGCCGAAGAACTCGTCGCCCTCGGCGCCGTGGACCTGCACCGGGACGCCGTCGGGCCAGGGTCCGAAGGCCCACTCGCCGGTGACGGGGATGCAGGACTCGTAGAGCAGGGCGCCTCGCGCGCCGGGGCGGGTCTGGGCGAGGCGCTGGGCGGCGGCCTCACCGACGGAGAAGCCGGCGTACACGAGGGCCTCGGGCAGCGCTGCCACCGCTCGGTCGGCCCGGGCGTCGATCTCGTCGCCCAGCTCGCGGAGCAGGGCCAGGCCGGCGTCGAGGCTCTCGGGCAGGGCGCCGTCGAACAGGTCGGGGGTGTGCACGACGTGCCCGGCGGACCTCAGCGAGTCGGCGAACTGCCGGACTCCGTCGGTGAGTCCGCGGGCGTGGTGGAACAGGACGACCTCGGCCATCTCGTCTCCTGGCGATGGGTGGTTGGGGGGACGTCGTGCACGTTAGCCGCGACCGGGGACAGCTCCGTTCCGGAAAACCTGCAAGGTTGCGAACCGTAGGCACTCACACCTCTGTGTCCCTACGATCACGCCATGACTGTCTCGGGCCCGCCCGCGGACGACGCGACTCTGGTCGCGGGTGTCCTCGCCGGCGACCGGCACGCCTTCGCGGGTGTCTACGAGCGGTACGCCGACCGGCTGCACGACTTCGCGTACTCGATGCTTCGCAACCGCGAGGAGGCGGCCGACTGCGTGGCGGACTCGTTCGTGCTGATGGCCGAGAAGGTCGGCCAGCTGCGCGATCCCTCGCGACTGCGGCCGTGGCTGTACTCCGTGGTCCGCAACGAGTGCCTGGGCACGCTGCGCGGCCGGGCCCGGGAGGCCCACGACGACGAGTGGCTCGAAGCCATGCCTGACCACGGCAGCGGTCCCGAGCAGCAGGTCACCGACGCAGCCGTCCAGGACGAGCTGCGCGAGCTGGTCTGGGCGGCGATCGAGGGGCTCAACGACCGCGACCGCGCCCTCCTCGACCTGCACCTGCGCCAGGGCCTCGACGGCAGCGAGCTCGCGGCGGCGATGGAGGTCACGACGCAGAACTCCTACGTGATGCTCAGCCGCGCCCGCGACCAGGTCGAGCGCTCGCTGGGCGCGCTGCTCATCGCGCGCCGCGGCAGCGAGCTGTGCGGCGAGCTGTCCGGCATCCTCGGCGACTGGGACGGGCGCTTCTCACCGCTGATCCGCAAGCGGGTCGCCCGCCACATCGACGGCTGCGAGACCTGCGAGACCCGGCGCAGGCTGATGGTGAGCCCCCTCGCCCTGCTTGCCGGCGTCCCCGCCTTCGCCGCTCCCGCCGCCCTGCGCGACCGGGTCCTCGAGGACGAGCGGCTCGTCGCCCACTACGTCGACGACCCGGTCCTGCGGGCGGCGGGAGCCGGCGCCGGCAGCGGTACGGCGAAGCGGGTGCTGCTCGTGGTCGGGCTGGTCGTGCTCCTGCTCGGCCTCGGCGGCGCCGCCGGCCTCGCCTGGTGGCCCGAAGGCGAGGAGCAGCTGGTGGCCACCGATCCCGCGACGACCACCGCGGCGGCGATCACGCCGACCACCCCGGCCGCACCCGCGACCACTCCCGCCACCCCCACGACCGAGACGGCTCCCGTCGAGCCGACCACCACCGCGACGACCGGGGCGACACCCACCGAGGAGACCTCCCCCACGACCGAGGCCACCGTCGCCGCACCGGCCGACCTGCGCGTCTCGACCCGCACCCTGCGCCTGGGCACGAGGTCCAGGGGCTCGGTGCAGCTGAGCAACGCCGGTGGGACCGCACTGACCTACACCGCGAAGCCCCGGGTGGCGTGGTTGTCGATGTCCCGCACGAAGGGCTCCCTCCAGCCCGGTGCGGACTCCGGCCTGACCATCACCGCCGACCGCGCCAGCCTCGGCGAGGGCAGCAGCACCGGCACCGTCGCGATCACCTGGTCCGGCGGCACCGTCCTGGTCGCGGTGCAGGTCACCGTGGACAAGCCGCCGGTGATCGGCTCGATCCAAGTGGGCCCGGCCGCACAGGACTACGCCTGCTCCCCGCGTGACGTCACCACCGCGGTCTCCGACGCGAGCCTGCAGTCGGTCCGGGTCGCCTGGTCGGGCAACAGCGGCAACGGCCAGAAGGCGATGGCGTCCTCCGGCGGCGGCTGGACGGCGAGCATCGGCCCGTTCCCGATCGGCGGCACGGTGACCGCGACGGTGACGGCGGTCGACCAGGCCGGGCACACCACCACCCGGACCACGACCTTCGACACCGACCCCTGCCCGGGCTGACGGGACCGGGTCAGCCTGCCAACCGCGGCGTACCGCAGTCCACCTCGGGGACGGCCCTGACCGTGCCGCCGGCGACGTCGGCACCGAGGGCGGTGAGCAACGGCCCGAGCAGCCATTGGTCGAGGCCGTTCTTGAGCGGGTTGACGATGCCCTGGAGGACCAGGTCGACGACCCACTGCAGCAGGCTCGGGATGCCGAGGAACGCCAGCAGGTCCGACAGCGGGCCGAGGCCGCCGAGCAGTTTGAGGTCGTTGACCGACAAGAAGAGGTCGGGGACGCCGAGGCCGCCCTGCCGGATCGGCACGCTGACGTCGTAGTCCTCCTCGACGATGTCGAGCTGCTCGCTGCGCACCGGCCGGTTCGGGTTGGCTCCGCTGCTGAGGGCGACCGTGCCGCTGACCACCTCGATGCCGTTCCAGCCGGGGATGCCGAGGCCCAGCAGGGACACGCTCAGCTTCGGTGAGGCGGGGTCGCCGGCGCGCTGGCCGAGTCGTACGTCGACGCCGAGCAGCCCGCTGTCGACGAGCATCTCGATCCGCTTGCCGGTCGGCAGGCACTCCACGTCGGTGACGGTGGCGCTGGCGTCGGCGAGGGTGAGCCGGATCGTGAGCGGGACCCGGACCGCGATCAGGCCGAGGTCGAGCGCGAGGGCGTCGCCGGCGAGGGTGACCTCGACCTGCGAGCTCTCCGCCCTCGGGCAGCTCGTCACCGGCTTCTGCCCGACCTTCACGCTGGCCTTGAGATCGACCAGGCTGGTGCCGCCCGGCCCGATCGGCAGCGGCAGCTTCACCGCGAGCGGCAGCTTGACCACGTTGGTGCCGTTCGCGATCGCCAGGGACCCGGCGACGAGATCGAACAGGTCGAGGTCGAGGTTGGCCGCGGCGTCGTCGGCGGTTGCGAGCCGGACCAGGTCCGACAGCTTGATGCCGACGGCGGGCAGGTTGGCCTGGACGCCGTTGTAGACGTTGCGCAGCAGGTCGACCTCGGCCAGCCGGCCGCTCTGCCGCTCCAGCACCTTCACCGCCGCGAGCATCAGCTCGGACAGGCCGACGCTCACGCCGGCCGCCTGGGTGAAGGACACCGCGGAGATGTCGGCGCTGACCAGCGGGTCGAGCTCGTCGATCAGGTCGAGCAGGTTGACGTCGACACCGGCCAGGCCGGCCTCGGGGTCGAGCACCTTGAGCGCGAGGTCGGACCCGAGCAGCTTCCCGAGCAGCGGCTCGAGCAACCACGACTGGCCGGTGTCGAGCTGGGCGGCGTACGAGCCGACCTGCAGGCAGGCGTTGGCCCGCGCCGAGGCGACCGCGGTACGCACCGAGCCGCCCTTCTCCACCCCGGTGATCCCGTCGAACACGAAGTCGACCGACGAGCGGGCGGTCACTCGCACCCCACCCGGCACCTCGGTGGACGCCGCGGGTCGCCAGCTGCCGTCGACCAGGACGACCAGCTCCCACTGCACCCGCTCCGGCGGCACCTCGCCGCCGAGGAGGTGGGAGTTGCGGTGCAGGCTGGCGGCCTCGGCGGCGTCGATCGCCGCTCGGTCGGAGGCGGCGTACTCCCCGGCCCGCTTGCCCGTCAGCTCGCGCGCGAGGTCGAGGGCGACCACGTCGACCACCGCCTGCAGGTCGCGCCGCAGCACCCGCTGCATGCCGAGGTCGACCGCGAAGGCCGCGAACACCAGGGCGACGGACAGGAAGGCCGCGACCAGGATCGTCGTCGCTCCCCGCTCGGACCTGGTACGACGCATTCCGGCGCGCGCCATCGACGGGCCTCCTCCCACGGATCCCCCCGGGCGCTCCCTACGCCCGGACGGAGCGTACCGAAGCGGTCGCTTGACCCACTAGCGGTCCGGCAAATCCGCGACCGGACACCGACGACCACCGGGGACCGCCGGCGCCGGCGGCTCAGCGCCGCTCGAACGCGATCCCCGCCCGCTGCAACCGCACCAGCAGCGCGTCACCCATCGCCGTCGCGGTGGTGACCTGACCGGCGACGTTGGGGTTCTCGTCGAGCGCCAGGCACAGTGCCGACTCGGCCAGCATCTTCGCGGTCTCGGTGTAGCCCGGGTCGCCGCCGGACACGCGGGTGCGCACCTTCGCACCCGCGGTCTCGGCGACGAAGTCGACGGTGAACCACGACTTCTCACGGCGGCTCGGCGAGGGGCCCTCACCCTGCGGGACCCGCTTGAGCAGGGC
Organism: Pimelobacter simplex; assembly: GCA_016803235.1. Taxonomy (GTDB): domain Bacteria; phylum Actinomycetota; class Actinomycetes; order Propionibacteriales; family Nocardioidaceae; genus Nocardioides; species Nocardioides simplex_A. The sequence continues at coordinate 20,954 of JADCLI010000014.1, read as the reverse complement.
GTTGCGCAGCGGCGGGACCTGGGCGGCGAGGGTCAGGCCGGTGACGCCGGCCGCGCCGCCGGCGGCGTACCGCAGGGTCTTGGTGCCGGCGAAGTGGGAGTAGCTGAACGCCGGTCCGTACGCCGGGAGGTGGGCACCGCTGCGGGCCACCACGAACGGGTCGATGGTGGGCAGCGGCAGCAGCCAGTAGCCGAGGTCGTGGTCGCGGCGCGGGCGTCCGGCGACGGCGCGGGAGCGACGGCCCTCGGGGCGCGGCTCCAGACGGCGGCGGGCGGTCGACGCCTCCTTCATCTGCCGGGCACGGGAGAACGCGGTGAGCGCGGAGTGGAAGGTGCCGCCGGAGAAGCCGGCCCCGGCCCGCACCACGCCGCGCATCGTGACCGGCGTCGTGATCTCGCCGCCGACCTCCTTCGCGAGCTCCTTGATCGTGAAGTACGCACCGAGGTCGTGCGGGATCGAGTCGAAGCCGCACGAGTGCACCAGCCGCGCACCCGAGCCCTCGGCGGCGGCGTTGTGCTCGACGTAGGTGCGGTCGACGAACTCCGGCTCCCCGGTCAGGTCGACGTAGTCGGTGCCGGCGTTGGCGCAGGCGGCGACCAGCGGGCCGCCGAACTCGACGTACGGGCCGACCGTCGTCGCCACCACCTTCGTCGTCGCGACCACCTCGGCGAGCGCGTCGGCGTCGGCGGCGTCCGCGACCAGCAGCGGCAGGTCCGCGAGCGCGGGGTTCGCCGGGTTCGCGGCGACGAGGTGGTCGCGGACGGCGGCGAGCTTGTGCTCGTTGCGTCCGGCCAGCGCCCAGCGCAGCCCGGCCGGGGCGTTCGCGGCGAGGTAGTCGGCGGTGAGTCCCCCGGTGAAGCCGGTGGCTCCGAACAGGACGACGTCGTACGGGCGCGTGCTGTCAGCCATGCCCCCACTCTTCCATCCGCCTCCCGCGGCGGTCGAGGAGCTCGCGCAGCGCGCGTCGCGAGACCCGATGGAACCCTCCTGCCACCCGGGCCCGTCATAGCCACGTGGAACCCGACACCGAGTCGATGTACGCCGAGTACGTGCGGCAGAGCTGGCCGAGCCTGGTCCGCGCCGCCGTCTTCCTCGGCGCCCGGCCGCACGAGGCCGAGGACCTCGCCCAGACCACGCTGGTGCGCGCCTACACCGGCTGGGGCAGGGTCAGCAGCGCGGAGAACCGCGACGCGTACGTCTACCGGATGCTGCTCAACTGCCTGCGTGACGTGCGGCGCACCCGCTGGTGGAAGGACCGGCAGTACGACGTCCCGCTCGACGGCCCGCGCACCGCGGAGCCCGACGCCACGGACCGCGTGGCCGTCGCCGACGCCGTGCACCGCGCACTCCGCGGCCTGAGCAAGCCGAATCGTGAGGTGGTCGTGCTGCGCTACTTCGTGCAGCTCACCGAGCGCCAGACCGCCCAGGCGCTCGGGATCCCCGCGGGGACGGTGAAGAGCCGGCTCTCCCGCGCGCTGGCCCACCTCGCCGCCGACGACCATCTCCTCGACCTCACCGGAGGCACCAGGTGACCGACCTCGAACGACTCTGGGACGACTACCCCACCGGTCCCGCTCCGGTGGGAGAGATCCTCTGCGCTGCTGCGCCGTCGTCTCGGCGGCTCCTGGTGCGGCCGTTGCTGACGGCGGCCGCGGTGACCGCGCTGGCCGGGGCGTTCGTCGCCGGGACCCTGGCCGACGGCGGTGGCCCGGGCTCAGGCGGCCCGGTCGCGGGCCCGGACCGGCTGCCACGGCACGTCGCCTTCCGGGCCGACCTGGAGCCGGCGAGGTCGTGTGACGACCTGCGGGCGTCGTACGTCGACCGCGCGCTGCAGGTCGTCGGCCCGTGGGGCTGGGGTCGCAGTCCGATGCCGTACGTCGAGGACGGGGACGCCCTGCGCGAGCAGCTGTCGATGCCCGAGACGGCGGACGCAGCGCCGTCAGGTGCCGCCAAGGCCCCGCAGACCGAGCGGCAGACCAACAGCGCGACCGGCACCACCGTGCAGGAGGCGGGCGTCGACGAGCCCGACACCGTCAAGACCGACGGCTCGGTCATGGTCGTGGTGCGCGACGAGCGCCTCGACGTGTACGACGTCACGGGCTCCTCGACCGCGAAGGTCTCCTCGCTCCCCCTTCCCCGCATCGACGCCCCCGAGGTGCTGCTGGCCGGCGACACGGTCGTCGCGCTGGGCCGCGACGCGGGCTCCCCTGCCGAGGTGCCCGGGACCCGGGTGGTGACGGTGTCGCTCGCCGACCCGACCGCCCCGGAGGTCGTGGACGACGTCGCCTACGACGCCGACCGGGCCTCGGCGCGCCAGCACGGCGAGACGGTCCGCCTGGTCCTCGCCCGCGGCCTGCCCGACCTCGACTTCGTCGAGCCGGGCGGCAAGCGCAGCGAGGACGAGGCGCTCGCCCACAACCGTGAGGCCGTCGAGGACAGCACCCTCGAGGACTGGCTCCCCACCGTCACCGTCGACGGCGACAAGCCCGGCCGGCTGCTCGACTGCCGCGATGTGGCGATCCCCTCCGACGACCTCGCCCTCGGCACCACGAGCGTCGTCGGCTTCGACGCCGGGGCTGCGGGCCGGCTCGACGCGATCGGTCTGGCCGGCCTCGCCGACATCGCCTACGAGTCGGCCGACCACCTCTACCTCGCCGGCACCCGGCCCAGCGCGTGGGGCTGCATCGACTGGTGCGTCGACCTCCCCGCGAACGGCACGACCCGCGTCTTCCCCCGCAGCGGCACCGGCGGGTCGTCGTACCTCTTCGACTTCGCGCTCGACGGCACCCGGGCCACCCACGTCGCCTCCGGCGAGGTCGAGGGGGCGATCCGCGACCGCTGGTCGCTCGACGAGGCCGGCGGTGTGCTGCGGGTCGCGGTCGGCCCCACCAGCGAGACCGGCAACTTCAGCTCGGTCGTGACCTTCGAGCGGCAGGGCCAGGACCTGGTCGAGCGGGGTCGGCTCGACGGGCTGGGCCGCAACGAGGAGATCCAGTCGGTGCGCTGGTTCGACGACCTCGCGATCGTCGTGACCTTCCGCCGGGTCGACCCGCTGTACGCCGTCGACCTCACCGACACCGCCGCCCCGCGCCTCCTCGGCGAGCTGAAGGTCCCCGGCTTCTCGTCGTACCTCCACCCGCTGGGCCGCGCCCGCCTCATCGGCGTCGGCGAGGGCCCCGGGCCCGGCGGCTGGGGTGCCCAGGTCGGGCTCTTCGACGTCCGCGACACCACCCGGGTCTCCCGTCTCGACGTACTGCCGTACGGCCGCCGCACCTCGGCGCTCGCCGGCGCCGACCCGCGCGCGTTCACCTGGCTGCCCGCGCAGCGCACCGTGCTGACCGTCGTCGAGAAGTGGGGCAGCCGCCGGGTCGGCTACCTGTCCGTGCTGCGGCTCGGTGACGGGAAGCTGCACGAGCGCCGGATCAAGGTCGAGTACGGCGACGACGTCGACCGGGTGCGCACGGTCCCGCTGCCCGACGGTCGGGTCGTCCTCGTCACCGGGGAGGACGCACAGGTCCTCGAGCTGTGAGCGCGAGCGCGGCGTCCGGGCCCCGGCGTACGGTGGATCCATGTGCCGCAACATCCGCCCGCTCAACAACTTCGAGCCCCCGGCCACCCGGGACGAGGTGACCGCGGCGGCGCTGCAGTTCGTCCGCAAGGTCAGCGGGACGACGAAGCCCAGCCAGGCCAACCAGGCGGTCTTCGACCAGGCGGTCGCGGAGATCGCCCACATCACCCAGCACCTCCTCGACGACCTGGTGACCACGGCGCCGCCGAAGAACCGGGAGGTCGAGGCCGAGAAGGCGCGTGCGCGTGCCCGGCTCCGGTACGGGTGAAGGCCGCCGCGCGTGAGCTTGCGAACGCGCGGGTGACGGCCGCAGGTCGAGGAGCGTCGGCTCGGCCCCGACGCGAAGCGAGGGGGTGAGCGTGGCGTCACGAGACCAGCGCATCGAGGACGCGTTCGCGGCGGTGTCGCGCGAGCGCTTCCTGCCGCCCGAGCAGCGCCGGTTCGCGGGGGTCGACCGCGCCCTGCCCCTCGGGTACGACGTCACGAACTCCCAGCCGACCACGGTCCGCCACATGCTCACCCTGCTCGGCGTCGAGCCCGGCGACCGGGTGCTCGACGTCGGCTGCGGGTCGGGGTGGTCGACGGCGCTGCTCGCGCACCTGACCGGGCCGACCGGGCGCGTGGTCGGGGTCGAGCTGGTGCCGGAGGTGCTCGCGATGGCCCTGGCCAACCTCCGCCCGCTGCCCCCGAACGTGCGCCTCCACCTGGCCGACCCGGCGGTGCTCGGTTGGCCCGCGGAGGCGCCGTACGACCGGGTCCTGGTCTCCGCCGACGCCGCGGCCCTCCCCAACGAGCTGGTCCGGCAGGTCCGCCCGGGCGGGGTGCTGGTCGGTCCGGTGGCCGGGGAGATGCTGCGGGTGGAGCGGCACGGGCGCTACGTGTTCGTGCCGCTGCGACAGAGACCACACGAGTGAAGGGCGACTGCTCTTCACCCGTGTGGTCTCTACTCTTGACCGGTGACGCTCGTCGGCCGACACGACCCTGCGCTCGAGCGCTGCGCGTCCGGCCCGCTCGTCGTGCTCACCGGGGCCGGCCTGTCCACCGACTCCGGCATCCCCGACTACCGCGGTCCCGGCGCGCCGGCGCGGATGCCGATGACCTACCAGGAGTTCGTGTCCGGGCCTGCAGCCCAGCAGCGGTACTGGGCGCGCAGCCACCTCGGCTGGTCGCGGATGCGCCGTGCCGAGCCGAATGCCGGGCACCGTGCGGTCGCCGCTCTCGGCGCCGACCTCGTCATCACCCAGAACGTCGACGGTCTCCACGAGGCGGCCGGCACCCGCGACCTGGTCGCGCTGCACGGCCGGATCGCCGACGTGATCTGCCTGTCCTGCCGTCGCACGACGCCTCGCGCCGCGCTCCAGCAGAGGCTCGAGGACGCCAACCCGGGCTGGGCGGCCCGCCACAGCGACGTCGCGGTCCGGCCCGACGGCGACGTCGACCTCGACGACACCGCGGACTTCGTCGTCCCCGGCTGCGTGGACTGCGACGGCCCGCTCAAGCCGGACGTCGTGTTCTTCGGCGAGAACGTCCCCAAGCCGCGGGTCGAGCGCTGCTATGCCGCGGTCGAGGCACTCGCCGGCGCCGACGGCACCCTGCTCGTGGCCGGGTCGAGCCTGACCGTGATGAGCGGGCTGCGGTTCGTGCGCCGGGCCGCACGGCACGGCATCGACGTCGTCATCCTCAACCGCGGCACCACCCGCGGCGACGACCTGGCCACGCACAAGGTCGAGGCCGGCACCAGCGAGTGGCTGACCGCGCTGGCCGCGGGCCGGGGCGCGCGGGTCGACCCCGCCCGAAGCCCTACAGCTTCCTGACGAAGATGTGGTCGGCCGCCTCGGGGAAGATCTCGGCGGTCTCGCCACCGGCGCCCACGAGCACGCCGTCGGCGGTGGCCTGGATGGTGATCGTCTTGTCGGGCAGCGCGCCGACCCGGCGCATCGCGCTCATCAGCGAGTCGTCCTTCTGCATCTCCTCGGAGATGCGGCGCACGACGGCGCGGGCGGACTCGGGCCCGGCGGCCTTGGAGAGCGGCTCGACGTCGGCCATGAAGTTCTCGCCGAGGGCGTCCTGGCCGAGCTCGCCGAGGCCCGGGATCGGGTTGCCGTACGGCGACTCGGTCGGGTGGCCGAGCAGCTCGATGAGGCGCCGCTCGACGGTCTCGGACATGACGTGCTCCCAGCGGCACGCCTCCTCGTGGACCAGCTCCCAGTCGAGCCCGATCACGTCGGTGAGCAGGCGCTCGGCGAGCCGGTGCTTGCGCATGACGCGGGTCGCGAGGCGGTGGCCCTCCTCGGTGAGCTCGAGGTGGCGGTCGCCCTCGACGGTCAGCAGGCCGTCGCGCTCCATCCGGGCCACCGTCTGCGACACCGTCGGCCCGCTCTGGTGCAGGCGCTCGGCGATGCGCGCCCGCAGCGGGACGATGCCCTCCTCGATCAGCTCGTAGATCGTGCGGAGGTACATCTCGGTGGTGTCGATGAGATCGCTCACGCGCCTATTCTGACCCATTAAGAGAAAGGCCGCACACCAGCGGCCTGCCATGCTGGACCGGTGACCGCGTCCTCCCCGCTGCCGCCCCTGATCGTCCCCCACCGCTTCAACGGGCCACCCCGCTCCGGCAACGGCGGCTGGACCTGCGGCGCCCTCGCCGCGACGCTGCCGGCCCAGGGCATCGGCACCGCCGTGACGGTCACCCTGCGGCTGCCCCCGCCGCTCGACGTACCCATGCCCGTCCTCGCGACGGCCGCCGGCGCGACGCTGACCCGCGACGGGCAGCCGGTCGCCGAGGCGGTGTACGCCGAGGCGCGGCCGGTCCCGGTCGCGCCGGTGCCCGCGTCGACCGCAGCCGAGGCGGAGACCCGCTACCTGGGCCACCGCTCGCACCCGTTCCCGACCTGCTTCGCCTGCGGGCCCGACCGCCGGGTCGGCGACGGCCTGCGGCTCTTCGCCGGGGCCGTGGCGCCGGGCGATCCCGAGGACGCGCGGGTCGCGGCCACCTGGACGCCGTACGAGAGCTCCGTCCCGATCGCGTGGGCCGCCCTCGACTGCCCGGGCGGCTGGGCCAGCGACCTCGAGGGCCGCCCGTCCGTGCTCGGCCGGATGACCGCCGAGGTGCGCAGCCTGCCGCGGACCTCGCAGCGCTACGTCGTCGTCGGCGAGCTGCGCGGCATCGACGGCCGCAAGACGTTCACCGCCGCGACCGTCTACGGCCCCGACGACGAGGTGGTCGCCACCGCCGAGCACACCTGGTTCACCGTCGACCCGGAGGCGTTCCGGTGACCGCGGCCCGACACCCGTGGTGGTACGACGCCGTCGTCTACCAGGTCTACGTCCGCAGCTTCGCCGACGGCCTGCCGGCCGGGGACGGCAACGGGGACGGGATCGGCGACCTGCCCGGCATCACCTCACGGCTGCCCTACCTGCGCGACCTGGGCGTGGACGCACTGTGGATCACGCCGTTCTACACCTCGCCGCAGAAGGACCACGGCTACGACGTCGCCGACTACCGCGACGTCGACCCGCTCTTCGGCACCCTCGCCGACCTCGACGTCCTCCTGGAGACCGCGCACGGCCTGGGCCTGCGGGTGATCGTCGACCTGGTCCCCAACCACACCTCCGACCAGCACGCCTGGTTCCAGGCCGCGCTCGCTGCCGGGCCCGGGTCGCCGGAGCGGGCGCGCTACCTGTTCCGCCCGGGTCGCGGGAAGGACGGCGCACAGCCTCCCAACAACTGGGACTCGATCTTCGGCGGCCCCGCCTGGACCCGGGTGCCCGACGGCGAGTGGTATCTCCACCTCTTCGACAGCTCCCAGCCCGACCTCGACTGGCGCAACCCGGAGGTCGGCGACATGTTCGAGGGCGTGCTGCGGTTCTGGCTGGACCGCGGGGTCGACGGGTTCCGCGTCGACGTCGCGCACGGGCTGCACAAGGAGGCCAGCCTGCGCGACCAGGTCCGCCCCGAGAAGACGAAGCGGACGGCCGAGTCGATGGTCGAGCGGGTCCTCAACGACGAGCCCATGTGGGACCAGCCGGAGGTGCACGAGGTCTACCGGCGCTGGCGCAAGGTGCTCGACTCCTACCCCGGCGACCGGATGGCCGTCGCCGAGGCCTGGACCCAGACGGCCGCCTCCATGGCGATGTTCATCCGCCCCGACGAGCTGCACCAGGCGTTCAACTTCGGCTGGCTCGGCACCCCGTGGTCCGCCGAGGCCTTCGCCGAGGTCATCACCGACTCGATCCAGGCGGTGGCGGCGGCCGCGTCCGCGCCGACCTGGGTGCTGTCCAACCACGACGTGGAGCGCCACCCCACGCGGTACGGCGGCGGCCCGGTCGGCCTCGCCCGCGGTCGTGCGGCCACGCTGGCGATGCTGGCGCTGCCCGGATCGGCCTACCTCTACCAGGGCGAGGAGCTCGGCCTCGAGCAGGTCGAGGTGCCACCCGAGGCGCGGCAGGACCCGTCGTGGTTCCGCACCGGCCAGCCCGGGCGCGACGGCTGCCGGGTGCCGCTCCCGTGGTCGGGCGACACCCCGCCGTACGGGTTCGGGGGGCCGGACGGCGCCCAACCGTGGATCCCGCAGCCGGCCGACTGGGCCGCCCTGACGGTCGAGGCCCAGCAGGCCGACCCCGACTCGACCCTGGCGTTCTACCGCCGCGCGCTCGCGGCGCGGCGCGAGGTCTTCGCCGGTGCCGAGGAGGCGACGGTCGCGAGCGTCGACGACGACGTGCTCGTCGTACGCCGGGCGGGGGTGACGGTCGTCCTCAACGCCGGGACCTACCCGGCGGCGCTGCCGCAGGGCGAGGTGCTGGTCGCCAGCGGGCCGCTGCCCGGCGGCGTGCTGCCGCCGGACACCGCCGCCTGGGTCCGCTGAGCCTGCTCAGCGGTCCGCGGGGATCCCGAGCGCGTCGTTGTAGCGCCGCAGGGACGCCGCGAACTCCTGCAGCTCCTCGACCGGCCAGTCCCCCAGACGCTCGGCGAGCAGCTCGCGCCGCTCCTCCGGGTCGGGGGCCCGGTCGACCAGGCCGAGGTCGATGAGGTGCTGCACCTGCCGGCTGATCGCGCCCTTGTCGATCTCGAACACCGCGCACATGGCCGAGGCGCGCAGTGGCCCGTTGTCGCCGACGTAGCTGAGCATGAGGTACGACGACGGGAGCAGGTCCGGGTGGACCGCCCGGGCTCGCTCCCCGATCACGCGCCGGACCCGCCGGATCAGCACGCCGACCTCGACCTCGAGGTCGCGCAGCGCGTCGGTGCGGGTGAGCGTGGCGTTCATCGCTGCTCCTCCAGCACCTTCTCCGCCTCGGCCGCGACGGGACCGTTGGACGTCCGCAGCGGGACCTCCTTGATGAAGAGGATGCACACGAAGGCGACCACGGCGAAGGGAGCCGCGACCAGGAACAGGTGACCGACCGCGTCGCCGAAGGAGGCCTCGTAGAGCGCCCGGATCGGGGCCGGGAGGTCGGCCAGCCGGGGGATGTCCCCGGTCGAGTGCTGCATCGCGGCGAGCTGCTCCTGGGTGATCCGGCCCGCCCGGACGAGGGCCCCGATGCCGTTCTCGACGCCGCTGGTGACCTGGTGGGCGAGGACCGCGCCGAGCGCTGCGACGCCGGCGGAGCCACCGATCGAGCGGAACATCGCGACGACCGAGCTGGCCGCACCCATGTCCTCGGGGGCGGTGTTGTTCTGCACGGCGAGCACCAGGTTCTGCATGGTCGCGCCGAGGCCGATGCCGGTCAGTGCCATGTAGCCGCCGACCACCCACAGCGAGGTGGTGGCGTCGATCGTGCCGAGCAGGGCGATGCCGGCGATGACGAAGAGCATGCCGCCGACCAGCCACCGCTTCCACAGGCCGGTCCTCGTGATGACCCGGCCGCTGACGATGCTCGACACGAGCAGGCCGCCGACCATGGCGACCGACATCAGGCCGGCCTCGGTGGGGCTCATGCCGCGGGCGAGCTGGAAGTACTGGCTCAGGTAGACGGTCGCGCCGAACATCGCGACGCCGATCATCACCGAGGCGGCGGTGGCCAGCGCGGTGGTGCGGTCGCGGAACAGGCGCAGCGGGATGACCGGTTCGCTGGCGACCCTCGCCTCGACCCACAGCGCGCCGCCGACGAGCGCCAGGCTGCCGGCGACCAGCGCCGCCGACGTGGCGGAGACCCACTCGAAGCTGGTGCCCGCGAGGCTGACCCAGACCAGGATCAGGCTGATGCCGGCCATGATCAGGGTGGCGCCGAGGTAGTCGATCTTGACATCGCGCTTGATCGTGGGCAGGTGCAGGGTCTTCTGGAGGACGACGAAGGCGATCGCGGCGATCGGGATGCCGACGACGAAGCAGCCGCGCCAGCCCAACGGGCTGTCCACGATCAGGCCGCCGAGCAGCGGGCCGCTCACCGTGGCGGTCGCGAAGACCGCACCGATGTAGCCGCTGTAGCGACCGCGCTCGCGCGGGGAGACCATCGAGGCGATGACGACCTGGACCAGCGCGGTCAGGCCGCCGACGCCCAGGCCCTGGAAGGCCCGCGCGCCGATGAGCACGCCCATGCTGGGCGCCGCTGCGGCGACGACCGAGCCGATCGAGAAGATGACCAGCGCGACCTGCACCAGCAGCTTCTTGCTGAACAGGTCGGCGAGCTTGCCCCAGATCGGGGTGGTCGCCGTCATCGTCAGCAGCGTCGCGACGACGACCCAGGTGTAGCCGGTCTGGCTGCCGTGCAGGTCGGTCACGATCGCGGGCAGGGCGTTGCTCACCACGGTGCTGGAGAGCATGGCCACGAACATCGCGAGCAGCAGCCCGGTCAGGGCCTCCATGATCTCGCGGTGGGTCATCTGGCCCGGTTCGGCGGTGGCCGCCGGAGCGTTGGTCATCGAGTCGTCATCTCTTCTCGTCCTCACCCGAATGGTTGTCGTAGATCAACCATATGCCGAATGGTTGACCAGGGCAACTATTCGCGACCCGCCGGCCACGCTCGTCGCGTAGCCGCCGGCCACGCTCGTCGAGTAGCCGCCGGCCAAGCTCGTCGAGTAGCCGCCGGCCAAGCTCGTCGAGTAGCCGCCGGAGCGAGGAACGAGCGGAGGCGGCGTATCGAGACGCCTCACCCCGGGTCTCGATACGACCTCCCCGCCCGATCCGTCGCCGTGCTCGCAGGCCCGCACCGCGACGGGGCGGCGAAAAATGCAGCGACCCGCAGGTGCGGTCCTCGGACCGGGCCGGGGGACGATCCCGGTTTCACCTGCGGGTCGGGTGGCTGCGTTGGTTTCGCGCGCAGCCCTGATGAACTGCGGGGCTGCTAGCGGGCAGCCACCTCACGCGTCCTGGAAGAACTCATTCTTCGGACCACCTCCTTTCCCGTGTGCGACAACGTTAGGTCGCGGATCGACGGTGCACAACGGGATTTCCTGACGGCCTGTGACACAGGCAACGCCCACGCCGGGAATGTCTAGCGGTTTGGTGGCATTAAGTCCGGCATGTCCGACCAGACCCCTCTCATCGAGGCCCCGAAGTCCCGGCTGCCGCTGGTGATCGGCGCGGCCGTGGCCGTGCTCGCCGTCATCGCGGCGGCGATCTTCCTCCTGACCCGCGACGGCGACGACACGCGCCGCGCGACCGGCGGCGACGGCGCCGCCGAGCTGTCGAAGGACGACCCGGTGAAGGTGGTGCTCGGCACCGTCGGCGCGAGCGACCCGTACTGGAAGACGCTGGAGGACGCCGCGAAGGACGCCGGCATCGAGCTCGAGATCCGCGACTTCGCCGAGTACCCGCTGCCCAACCCCGCGCTGGCCGAGGGGGAGCTGGACGCCAACCAGTTCCAGCACATCGTCTACCTGGCGGAGTACAACGTCGCCAACGACGACGACCTGGTCCCGCTCGGCGCGACGGCGATCTACCCGCTCGGCCTCTACTCGCAGAAGTACGACGACGTCGCGGACATCCCCGACGGCGAGACCGTGATCGTCCCCGACGACGACTCCAACCAGGCCCGCGGCCTGCTCGTGCTGCAGTCGGCGGGCTTGATCGAGCTCAAGGACGGCGGCTCGATCTTCTCCACCGTCGCCGACGTCGACGAGTCCGCCTCGCGGGTGAAGGTGAAGGCCCTGCAGGCAGACCTGACACCGACCTCGCTGCCCGACGTGGCGGCCGCGATCGTCAACAACGACTTCGTCGAGGACGCCGGACTCGAGTTCGACGACGCCATCGCCGTCGACGACGCGAGCGACCCGAAGGCGATCCCGTACGTCAACATCTTCGCCGTCCGCGCCGAGGACAAGGACAACCCGGCCCTGCTGAAGCTGGTCGAGGTCTACCAGCAGACCGACGGAGTGCTCGACGGCGTCGACGAGGCGGCCGGCGGCACCGCGGAGTTCGTCACGATCAGCCAGGCCGACCTCGAGAAGAGCCTGCACGACGTCGAGAACCAGATCCGCGAGCAGCAGTGACCGAGGACCTGGCCGCGCAGCTCGACGAGCCTCTCGTCGAGCTGCGCGGCGTCGTCAAGGAGTTCCCCGGCGCCCGCCGCGGCGACGCCGCCCACCTCGCGGTCGACGGCGTCGACCTGCGGGTCGAGGCGGGCGAGATCTTCGCGATCATCGGCTACTCCGGCGCCGGCAAGTCGACGCTGGTCCGTCTCGTCAACGCCCTCGAGCCGGTGACCTCCGGCAGCGTCGTGGTCGACGGGGTCGACGTCACCACGCTCCCCGAGAAGGGACTGCGCGAGCTGCGGCGCGGCATCGGCATGGTGTTCCAGCAGTTCAACCTGATGGAGTCGCGCACCGTGTGGGGCAACCTCGCGTTCCCGCTCACCGTGGCCGGCATCCCCCGCAGGGACCAGCAGCAGCGGATCTCCGAGCTGCTCCACTTCGTCGGCCTCGCCGACAAGGCCCACGCCCGGGTCAGCGACCTGTCCGGCGGCCAGAAGCAGCGGGTCGGGATCGCCCGCGCCCTCGCCACCGAGCCCCGGCTGCTGCTGGCCGACGAGGCCACCAGCGCGCTCGACCCCGACACGACCCGCGACGTCCTCGACCTGCTCGCGCGGGTCAACCGCGAGCTCGGCATCACGATCTTGCTGATCACCCACGAGATGGACGTCGTACGCCGCATCGCGCACCGGGTCGCGGTGATGGAGGGCGGCAAGGTCGTCGAGCAGGGCCGCGCGGTCGACCTGTTCGCCGATCCTCAGCACCCGGTCACGAAGCGCTTCGTCGGCACCGTCGTCGACGACCTCCCGGCGGCCGACGTGGTCGCGGCCCTGCGCGAGCGCCACGAGGGCCGCTTCGTCCGGCTGGCGTTCCGCCAGCAGGAGGTGCGCCAGTCGGAGGTGTTCGCGACCTTCCTGCGCCACGACGTGGCCTTCGAGCTCGTCTACGGCGGGATCGAGGAGGTCCAGGGCACCACCTTCGGCAACCTCACCCTCGCCCTCACCGGCGACGCCGCCGCGGTCGACCGCGCGCTGGCCGAGGTCCGACCCCTGGTCGAGTGGACGGAGGTCGCCTGATGGGTCCGCTCGCGATCGACACCCGGCTCGGCGACCTGCAGCCGGAGTTCTGGCAGGCGGCCGGCGAGACGCTGGTCATGGCCACCACCGCGCTCCTGCTCGGCGGCCTGCTCGGCCTCGCGCTCGGCCTGGGCCTGTACCTCACCCGCAAGGGCGGCCTCTACGCCAACCGGCCGGTGCAGGTCGTGCTCAACGTGGCGGTGAACTTCTTCCGCCCGATCCCGTTCGTCATCTTCGTCGCGGCCCTGCAGCCGCTGGCCCGCGTGGTCGTCGGCACCGGCATCGGTACGCCGGCCGCCACCTTCGCGATCGTCGTCGCCGCCACCTTCGGGATCAGCCGGATCGTCGAGCAGAACCTCGTCACCGTGAGCCCCGGCGTCATCGAGGCCGCCCGCGCCATGGGAGCCAGCCGCTCGCGGATCACCTTCACGGTGCTGGTCCCCGAGGCGCTCGGCCCGCTGGTGCTCGGCTACACCTTCGCCTTCGTCGCCATCGTCGACATGACCGCCATCGCCGGCGTGGTGGCCGGCGGCGGCCTGGGCTCGTTCGCCCAGCGCTTCGGCTTCCGCCAGTTCGACGACGTGGTGATGTGGGCCTCGATCCTGGTGCTCGTCGCCTTCGTGATGGTCATCCAGCTCGGTGGCAACCTGCTGGCCCGCAAGGTGCTGCGCCGCTGAGGCCGGATCCACCGGCCCACGCGCTTGGCCGCCGATCCGGGCGGGTACATGCCGGGCATGGCCCGCCCGCTGATCATCGCCGCCGCCCTGCTGCTCGCCCTCACCGGCTGCTCGTCGGACGATCCCCCGCTGGACACGACGCCGACGCGGGAGCCCGCCCCGACCGCGACGCCGACGACCGCACCAGCCACCCCACCTGCGACCACCCCGACGCCGAGCACCGACCTGCCGGCGCTGGTGATCCGGCCGGGCGCGATCGGTGACGCCCGGGTCGGCATGACCCGCGACGAGTGGTCGGCCACCGGCCTGTTCGCCGACGGCGCGGCGATCTGCGAGGGCGAGATGATCCACTGGCGCGACGACCCGGACGGCGCCGGGCTGCGGGTGCTCACCGACGATGACGCCACGATCACCCAGCTCTGGGTGACCGCGCCGGGCCCGGTCACCGCGCACGGAGACCTGCAGGTCGGCTCGACGTACGGCGACCTGCGGGCCGCCTTCCCCACACTGACCGAGCCGGTGGACGACGGCTTCGACCAGTCGTCTGTCTACCCGCCGGGCGAGGAGGACGGGCTCCCCTACCTCGGCTTCCTCCTCGACGCGCCGGCCGCCGAGGTCACCGTCGACACCCCGATCGCCGCCATCGCGGTCACCGGCGGCGAGCCGGCGTACTTCCAGCACGACTGCTGAGGCCGCGGTCAGCCGAGCGGCAGGAGCGAGCCCGGGAGCGAGACGGTCGGGCAGACCGGGCCGTAGGACGCGTCCTCCGGACAGGGGGCGGCCGGGTCCCGCAGGACGACCGGCTGCCCGGACTCGGGCGTCCAGCGCAGCGTGAAGGGCCGGTTCGGCTCACCGGTGTCACCCGACCACGCGATCGTCCCGCCCACTTGGAAGCGGGTGCGGGTGTCCCCCGCCTCCTCGAGCCGGTGCCACGACCCGTCGTAGGTCCAGGTCTGGTAGCTGCCACCACTCTCCCCCGACCGGACGACGAACTGCACGACGACGACCCGGTCGACCTTGTCCAGGGCGCTGATCCGCCAGCCGCGGTCGTAGTGGGGCGGCATGCCGTAGTCGGCCGCGACCTCACCGGTGTCGGGGTCGAGCTCGACGACCTTCTGCTCGACCTTGCAGCCGCCGCAGTCCTCGTCCTCGCCGTTGTCCTGCATGATCGCGAGCAGCGCCGCGCCGTCCAGGCTGGGCCAGAGCCGGACGAGCGGCTGGTTGCGCAGCGCCTGGGTGATCTCGTCGCCCTCGATCCGGAACAGGCCGTGGTCGGTGAGGGTGTCGTCCTCGCTGTTCACGCCCCACTCGACGAAGGTCGCGCCGCCGAGGGTGTAGGGCCTGCCGTGCAGCTGGAACTCGGCGTCCTGGCCGAGCTGGTCGGTCTCGGCGGCCGCGGACGGGACGGTGATCCTGCGGACGGCGCCCAGCGCCGCGTCGTGCACGAGGACGCGCCCCGGCCGCCCGCCGAGGGTGGTGAGCGCCTCGGGCGTGACGCCGTACTCGCCGACCCGGACCTTGCCCGACAACCAGGCGCCGGTGGCCGGGTCGAGCACCCGGGCCCACGACGACCCGAGCACGAGGACCGTGCCGTCGGGCCGCCACGCGGTCTCTCCACCGCCCTTCACGCGCGTGGTGTGCAGGGGGGTGTGGACGACCAGTCGAGACCGACCGACCTGCACCTCCTCGACGTACGACGGCCCGGGGACCGGCCGCACCTCGGCGGCCGGGAGCTGCGCGGCGAGCACGTCGTCGGAGCCGCCGAGGACGCCACCGACGGGGTTGTCGCACCCCGCCAGCAGCGCCCCGAACAGCAGCAGCAGGACGACCCGAGTCATCTGCCCATCAGACCACGGCCGCGGCGAACTGTGCCGCGTGCAGCCGGGCGAACGCGCCGTCGCGCTCCAGCAGCTCGGCGTGCGAGCCCTGCTCGACGATCCGGCCGTGCTCCATGACGAGGATCAGGTCGGCGTCGCGGATCGTGGAGAGCCGGTGCGCGATGACGAAGGACGTCCGGTCGGTGCGCAGCGCGGCCATCGCCTGCTGCAGCAGCAGCTCGGTGCGGGTGTCGACCGAGGAGGTCGCCTCGTCGAGGATCAGCAGCGCCGGCTGGGCCAGGAAGGCCCGGGCGATGGTGATCAGCTGCCGCTCGCCGGCCGAGAGGTTCGAGCCCTCGTCGTCGACCAGGGTGTCGTAGCCCTCGGGCAGGGAGTGAACGAACCGGTCGACGTACGTCGCCCGGGCGGCCGCCCGCACCTCCTCCTCCGTCGCGTCGGGACGCCCGTAGGCGATGTTGTCGCGGATCGTGCCCTCGAACAGCCAGGTGTCCTGGAGCACCATCCCGATCCGGCTGCGGAGCTCGCCCCGGCCCATCGTCGCGATGTCGGTGCCGTCGAGGGTGATCCGGCCGCGGTCGAGCTCGTAGAAGCGCATGATCAGGTTGACCAGCGTGGTCTTGCCGGCGCCGGTCGGCCCGACGATCGCCACCATCTGCCCGGGGTGCGCGACGAGCGAGAGGTCCTCGATCAGCGGCTCCTCGGGGTCGTAGGAGAACGAGACGTCCTCGAAGGCGACCTCGCCCCGGGTGTCGGCGGGGCGCGGCGCCGGCGACAGGGACGCCGGCGCGACCTCCTCGTCGGCGTCGAGCAGTTCGAAGACCCGTTCGGCCG
This sequence comes from Pimelobacter simplex, assembly GCA_016803235.1. GTDB lineage: Bacteria > Actinomycetota > Actinomycetes > Propionibacteriales > Nocardioidaceae > Nocardioides > Nocardioides simplex_A. The sequence continues at coordinate 4,554 of JADCLI010000014.1, read as the reverse complement.
AGGCCACGCCGGACTGGAGCAGGTTGGCCATCGACGCGATCTGGGTGATCGGCTGCGTGAAGGTCCGGGAGTACTGGATGAAGGCCTGCACCTCGCCGATGGTCAGCGCGCCCGAGGTGACCCGCAGGCCGCCGACGACCGCGATCACGACGTAGTTGAGGTTGCCGACCAGCATCATCAGCGGCATCACGAGGCCGCTGATGAACTGGGCGCGGTACGACGACTGGTAGAGCTCCTCGTTGGCGGAGTCGAACTCGTCCTCGACCGCCTGCCGCCGCCCGAACACGGTCACCAGTGCGTGCCCCGAGATGGCCTCCTCGACCTGGGCGTTGAGCCGGCCGGTCTGGCGCCACTGGTTGATGAACTGGCTCTGCGAGCGCTTCATGATCCGGCCGGTCACGAACATCGCGATCGGCACCGACACCACGGCGATCACCGCCAGCAGCGGCGAGACCCAGAACATCGCGCCGAGCACGCCGACGACCATCAGCAGCGAGGTGAGCAGCTGGCTCATCGTCTGCTGGAGGTTCTGTGCGACGTTGTCGATGTCGTTGGTGACCCTGCTGAGCAGCTCGCCGCGCGGCTGCCTGTCGAAGTAGGCCAGCGGGAGGCGGTGGACCTTCTCCTCGACGTCGGTGCGCATCTGCTTGACGGTGGCCTGCACGACGTCGTTGACGAGGTAGCCCTGCAGCCAGCCGAGGACCTGGCCGCCGACGTACACGAGCAGCGCAATCAGCAGCAGGCGGCCGACCTCGTCGAAGTCGACGCCCTGGCCGGGGACCACGCCCTTGAGCCCACGCAGGAAGTCGGCGAGACCGCTGTCGCCGCTCGCCTCGGCTCGCGCGACCGCGTCGGCCTGGGTCTGCCCCTCGAGCCGGGCGCCGATGAAGCCGTTGAAGACGGCGTCGGTCGCCTTGCCGAGCAGGTACGGGCCGATCACCACGGAGGCGACGCTGCCGATGCCGAGCAACAGGACCGCGACCGCCTTGCCGCGCGCGGGGCGCAGCAGGGAGAGCAGCCGTCGGGCCGAGGTGCCGAAGTCGTCGGCCTTCTGGCCGACCATGCCGCCCATCGGGCCACGACCGGGTCCGCCCTGCTGGACGATCCGCTCGGTCTGCTTCATGGTGCCGTTCTTCGGGGTCTCGCTCATGCCACGACCTCCTCTCCCCTGATGCCTTGTGAGGCGGCGATCTCCTGGTACGTCGCGTTGTCCCGCAACAGCTCGTCGTGGGTGCCCTGCCCCACGACCTCGCCGTCCTCGAGCACGAGGATCAGGTCGGCGTCGCGGATCGTGGCGATCCGCTGGGCGACGATCAGCACCGTCGCGTCGCGGGTGACCGGCTTCAGCGCCGCCCGCAGCCGGGCGTCCGTGGCGACGTCCAGCGCCGAGAAGGCGTCGTCGAAGAGGTAGATCTCGGGGCGTCGCACGAGTGCCCGGGCGATGGCCAGGCGCTGCCGCTGACCGCCGGAGACCGTCGTACCGCCCTGGGCGACGGCGGTCTCGAGCTGCTCGGGCATCTGGCGCACGAAGTCGGCGCCCTGCGCGATCTCGAGCGCCTCCCACAGCTCCTCGTCGGTCGCGTCCGGACGGCCGTAGCGCAGGTTCGAGGCGACGGTGCCGGAGAACAGGAACGCCCGCTGGGGCACCAGCCCGATCCGCGACCAGAGCAGCTCCGGGTCGAGCTCGCGGACGTCGACGCCGTCGACCCGCACCACGCCGGCAGTGGCGTCGAGCAGGCGCGGCACCAGGTTGACCAGCGTGGTCTTGCCGGCGCCGGTCGACCCGATCACCGCGACCGTCTGGCCCGGTCGCGCCGAGAAGGTGACGTCGCGCAGCACGGGCGCCTCGGCGCCGGGATAGGTGAGGCCGACGCCCTCGACGTCGAGGTGGCCGGCGACGGCGACCTCCGTGACGGGATGGGCCGGCGGGACGACGCTGGTGCCGGTGTCGAGCACCTCGGCGATCCGGTCCGCGCTGACCGAGGCCCGCGGGATCATCATCAGCATGAAGGTGCCCATCATCACCGACATCAGGATCTGCATCAGGTAGGACAGGAACGCGGTCAGCGCACCGACCTCCATCTGGCCGCTGTCGACGCGGTGCCCGCCGAACCAGATGACGCCGACGCTGGCGACGTTCGACACGGCCATGACGAGCGGGAACATGAGCGCCATCCAGCGGCCCGCCCGCAGCGACACCTCGGTGAGGTCCTCGTTGGACCGCTCGAAGCGCTGCACCTCCTGCGGCTCGCGGACGAAGGCCCGGACCACGCGGATGCCGGTGATCTGCTCACGCAGCACCCGGTTGACGTCGTCGAGCCGCTCCTGGACCTGCCGGAACGCCGGCACCATCCGCGAGACCACGACGCCGATGCACACGAAGAGCACCGGCACGACCGCGACGACGAGCCAGGACAGGCCCAGGTCCTCGCGCATCGCCATGACGACGCCGCCGATCATCATGATCGGGATGGTCACCGCCATCAGGCAGGTCATCATGGCCAGCATCTGCACCTGCTGGACGTCGTTGGTGGCGCGGGTGATCAGCGACGGGGCGCCGAAGGTGGAGACCTCGCGCGCCGAGAAGCTGCCGATCCGCCCGAAGACCGCCTTGCGCAGGTCGCGCCCGAACGCCATCGCGGCCTGGCCGCCGAACCACGCCGAGGACATCGAGCACGCGGCCTGCACGAGCGCCACGGCCAGCATGACCGCGCCGAGCTCGACCACCTTGCCGGTGTCCCCGCGGGCGACGCCCTGGTCGATGATGTCGGCATTGAGGCTGGGCAGGTAGAGCATCGCGGCGGTGCCGGTGAACTGGAGCACGACGATCGCCGAGAGCCAGCCCTTGTAGGGACGCAGGTAGCTGCGCAGCAGGCGTGCGAGCATCAGGAGTCTCTCCTCTCGACGCCGTTCAGCACGGTGTCGACGATCTGGGTGGGCGTGAGCAGGTCGTTGTCGGCGATCTCCCGGTGGGAGCCGGCGAAGGTGAGCAGCCGCCACACGTGCAGCACCTGCTCGGGCGGCAGGGTCAGCCGATCGGCGTCGGGCTCGATCAGCGCGAGCAGCCGGCGGCGTACCTCCTCGAGGCCGGCGACGACCTCCGGCCGGTCGTGCAGGTACCGCGGCGGCCCGACCGCCCCGAGTGCCCGCATCAGCTCGAAGATCGCCAGGAAGCGCTGCTGCAGGATCGCGGTCATCGCGAGCATCCGGTCCCGCAGCGGCAGCCCCGGGTCGATCTCGTCGAGCCGGTGCAGCACGTCACCGGGTTCGAACGCGCGCGCGATCGTCGCGTCGACGAGGTCGTCCTTGGAGTCGAAGACCCGGAAGATCGTGCCCTCGGCGACGCCCGCCGCCTCGGCGATCAGCCGCGTGGTCACGGCTCGGCCGTGCTCGTAGAGCAGCGGCCGGGTCGCTCGGATGAGCATCTCCCGACGGTCCTCGGCGGACAGCGGTGCGGCACGGGGTGGCATGCTCGTCAGCGTAAGTGAGTGAGCACTCACTCACAACCCATTTCGTTGAGCCGCCGCGCTGTGTCCACGACCGTTGCGGACAATGGAGCCATGGCACGCGTCGCTCTGGTCCTCGGCTCCGGCGGTGCCCGCGGGTACGCCCATCTCGGCGCGGTCCAGGAGCTGCGCGAGCGCGGCCACGAGATCGTCGCCGTCTCCGGTACGTCGATGGGTGCCGTCGTCGGCGGTCTGGTCGCCGCCGGCAAGGACGCCGAGTTCGCCGCCTGGGCGTCCACCCTGACCGGGCGTCGCGTCGTCCGGTTGGCCGACCCGACCTGGGCCGGCGGTGGCGCCGCGACCGCGGAGCGGCTGATGGCCTCGCTCGACGAGATCGTCGGTGACGTGCTGATCGAGTCGCTGGCGATCCCGTTCACGGCGGTCGCGACCGACCTCGCGGCCCGCCGCGAGGTCTGGTTCCAGCGCGGCCCGCTCATCCCGGCGATGCGCGCGTCCTTCGCGATCCCCGGCCTGTTCACGCCCGCCGTGGTCGACGGCCGGGTGCTGGTCGACGGCGGCCTGCTCAACCCGCTGCCCCTGGAGCCCACGGCCGCGGCGACCGCCGACTTCACCGTCGCCGTGTCGCTGCAGGGGCCGCGCGCGCCGCACGAGCCGACCTCGCCCGCCCGCGGCTTCTCCGTACGCCGGGCGGAGTGGGCGGCCGACCTGCGGCGCCGGTTCCGGCGGGGCGAGGAGGAGCTGACCGACTCCCCGGCGGCCGCCCCCGAGGCGCCGGCGGAGGCGCCGCCCGCCGAGGCGGTCGACGTACGACCGGACGTGCGGACCTCCGAGGTCGTCTCCCTGTCCTTCGACGCGATGCAGAGCCTGATCACCCGCTACCGGCTGGCGACGCTGCCGCCCGACGTGCTGGTCACCGTCCCGCTCAGCGCCGCGCGCACCATCGACTTCCACCGCGCCGCGGAGATGGTCGACCTAGGCCGGACCCTGACGAAGGCTGCACTGGACGACGCCGGACGGTGAACGTGCCCGTGGCCCCGCAGACGTGGGGTCCTGCGGGGTGTGGGGCTGGGTGGCTACTGGTCGGGCG
>JADCLI010000013.1 GCA_016803235.1 Pimelobacter simplex | reverse complement strand
ACCCCGGCGAGCAGCACGATGGCGAGCAGGACGCCGCCGCCGTACCCGCCCTTCGGTCCCCCGCCGCAGCAGGGCAGGGGCGCGCGGGTCGCGTTGGTGGTCGGCGGCGTCCTGCTCGCCATCGTGCTGCTCGCCGGGGTCGCGGTCGGCGCCTTCCTCGTCGCCGGCGGTGCCGACGACGACCGGGCGGCCGACGGGCCGGACCGGAGCCGGACCACCACGGCACCCTCCTCCGAGCCGACCTCGGAGACGACCTCCGGGGCGACGACCGAGGGCAGCCCCGCCACACCCGACTCGGGCCCGTCGACGCCGTACACCCCGTCCGACGACACCGACGACGACATCCACACCGACGTGAAGGTGGCCGACTTCCCGGGCGACTGGGACTTCAAGCTCGGCGACGTCGAGCACCACGCGACCCTGGTCAGCTCCACGGACCACCCGACCTGCGCGCCGGTCGAGAAGGGCTCGACGCTGACCGACCAGCGCTGCGAGCACGCCGCCCAGTGGGTCTTCACCGCCCTCGGCGGCAAGGTGCGATTGACCCACCTGTTCCTCGTCTTCGACACCGAGCGGCACGCCAAGGCGGCCCAGGGGGCGATGAAGGACACCGACCTCGAGCTGCCCGACGGCAGCCTGTACCCCTCGTTCGTCCAGGGCCAGTGGAACTCCGGCGTCTACGGCAACATCGTCGCCGTCACCGTCGGCACGTCGAGGGTGAAGGTGCCGGAGAAGAAGCTGACCTCGCTGGTCAACGACATGAACACCGACTTCAAGACCGCGCTGCTGTTCAAGTCCTGAGCCCGGATCGCAGCGCGAGGAGAAATGGAAGCCGCCGCAGGCGTCTCGGGTCACCTGCGGCGGCGTGAGTAGCATGCCAGAGCGACTGCGGTGTTGTCAGCAGGTTCCCGAGAAAAAAGTTCCGCCTTACCGGGTTGTCGCGTCGGCAACGCCGCGGGGCGCGTGCCGGGCCGCCGAACATGGCCGCGCATCAGCCGGACAGGACACTAGGCTCGGGGCATGGGGGACCAGAGGGCCGATGACACGCGCCCGGGCGACGAGGTGGGCCTGGCCGAGCTCTACGAGCTGGTGCCGGCGACCGAGGACTTCGACGCGCCGCCGACGCCCGGGCAGGCGCAGGGGATGGTCGAGCACCTGCTCGAGGGCGAGGTGGTCGCCGACGACGACCCCGACGACGCCGACGACGCCGACGACCCCGACGACGCCGACGACGCCGAGGACGACTGACCCGACCGTGCTCAGCGGCCCAGCAGCCCGAGCACGTGGTCGACGGCCACACCGAGCGCGGCCTCGGCCGCGGCCGCGTCGCCCTCGTTGAGGTAGAGCAGGGTGATCCCGTCGACGACCGCCGCGAGGTAGCGGGCGACGTCCTCGACCGGCCGCGCCAGGGCGAGCCCGTCGTGCGCGATCAACGCCTCGAGCAGGCTGCGGTGCGCGTCGACGTACCCGCGGTACTGGTGCCGGGCCAGTGCCTCCAGTCCGTCGGTGCGGCCGGCGTACTGGGTGATCTCGTAGGTGAGCCGGTGCTCGTCGGGGTGCTCGACGACGTGCCTCCAGTACGACGCCATGCCGGAGCGCACCCGCTCCTCCACCGTCCCCTCGCCGGTCAGGATCTCCAGCGCCGGGCTGAGCGTGCGGGCCAGGATCTCCCCGGCGACACGCTCGAGCAGCTCGGCCTTGGAGCGGAAGCAGTAGTGGAAGGCGGCGAGCGCCATGCCGGCCTCGCCGACGATGGAGCGGGTCGTCGCCCGGGACACACCGTCGCGGGCCATCACCCGGATCGCCGCGTCCACCAGCTGCTGGCGCCGGTCCTCGGCCGCGATCCGCGTCATGCGTCACCTCCGCCGGACCGGTACGCCGGCGCGCGCCGGCTCGGCACGGGCTCCGCACTGGCCAGCAGCGGGAGCACCCGCGGCGGCACGAGCACCGACAGCACCATCACGCTGGTCGACCGCACGACCGCGGCGGCCTGGTCGATCCGCACCAGCGTGGCCTGCAGCTCGGGGTGGGAGCGGGTCGCGACCCGGCACAGCACGTCGAAGGACCCGGTGGTGACGTACGCCTCGAGCACCTGCGGGATCTGCTCGAGGTCGCGGGCGACCTCGTCGAGGGCACCCTGCGCGATCTCGAGAGTGACGTAGGCCTGCACCTCGAAGCCGGCGGCGGCGACATCGAGGGTCGGGTCCCAGTCGGCGATCACGCCGGCCTCGGTCAACCGGCGCAACCGGCTCTGCACGGTGGCGCGGGCGACCTTCGTCAGGCGCGACAGCTCGAGGTCGCCGGCGCGTGGGTGCTCGGTGAGCGCGGTGAGCAGCGCGAGGTCGACCTGATCCAGGGTCAGCATCCGCCCAATCTAGCCATTCTGTCTATCTCAAAGGCAGCATGTCGGGCAGATCTGTGCACCCTGACCACCTCGTGGTGGTCAGGTTGTGGGTCCCGACGCGGACCTGATCTGCTCGGCCCATGCAGGCCACCCACATCTGGGGCGACGAGCGTCACGTCACCGAAGCCGCCGTGAAGATCGCGTCCGCCCGGATCTCCAGCCCGTCCGACCCGAAGACCACCGCGCGCCCGATCTCGGCGCTGCGCGCCGACGCCGGGACCACGATCACCCCCGCGGGGATCGGCGTCGACGCGGCCTTCTCCGTCTTCCAGGACGTCATCGCCCCCGCCACCCGCGCGCAGGACGACCCGCTCAACCTGGCCTACATCGCGGCCGCGCCGACCCGCGCCGCGCTCGCCTTCGACGCCGTGGTGTCGAGCTTCAACATCTTCGGCGGCACCTGGGAGGCCGGCGCCGGCGCGATCTTCGCCGAGAACGAGGCGCTGGCCTGGCTGGTGTCGCTGCTCGGGTGGCCCGCGGACGCCGGCGGCTGCTTCGTCTCCGGCGGCACCTCCGGCAACCTGTCCGCCCTGGTCACCGCGCGGCACACCGCGCTCACCCGCCGCGGCTCCCGCCCCGAGGGCGGCTGGAAGATCGCCTGCACGTCGGGCGCCCACTCCTCGATCCTCGCCGACGCGCGGGTGATGGACGTCGAGGTCGTCGAGGTCCCCGAGGGCGACCGCGGCCAGCTCACCGGCGCCGCGCTGCGCGCCGCCATCGCCGACGAGCCCGGGGTCTTCGCGGTCGTCGCCTCCGCCGGCACCACCAACGCCGGCATCATCGACGACCTCGCCGACGTCGCCGACGTCTGCGAGGAGCACGGCATCTGGCTCCACGTCGACGGCGCGTACGGCGGCGCGGGACTCGCCGCCCCCTCCGCCCGCCCCCGGTTCCACGGAATCGAGCGCGCGGACAGCTTCATCGTCGACCCGCACAAGTGGCTGTTCGCGCCCTACGACTGCTGTGCGCTGCTCTATCGCGACCCCGACCTGGCCCGCGCGGCGCACAGCCAGCACGCGTCGTACCTCGACCGGATCGACCGCGAGGCGTGGAACCCCACCGACCTCGCCGTGCACCTGTCGCGGCGGGTGCGCGGGCTGCCGTTCTGGTTCAGCCTGGCCGTGCACGGCACCGACCGGTACGCCGCGGCGGTCGAGCGGACGCTCGCCACCACCCGCGCGGTCGCCGACGCGATCGAGCAGAGCCCGACCCTGCGCCTGCTGATGGAGCCGGACCTGTCGGTGCTCCTGTTCGACCGCCCCGGCTGGACCCGGGACGACTACTACGCGTGGTCCGACGAGCTCTCCCGCGCCGGCCGGATCCTCTGCGTACCGACGTCCTGGCGCGGCGAGACCGTGCTGCGGCTGGCGTTCGTGAACCCGGCGACCGACCCGGCGGCGGTCATCGACATCCTCACGACCACGACGGCCTGACCGCCGGGCTACAGCCCCTTGGGCAGTCGTACGGCGAGCAGCGCGCCGACCGCCGCCGCGACCGCGCCCCAGCCGTAGGCCAGGGCGTAGCCGGCGGCCGTGCCGGCGTGCACCGCGAGCAGCGCACCGACGACGGCGCTCGACACCGAGGCACCGATCATCCGCATCAGGGTGTTGAGGCCGTTGGCCGCGCCGACCGCCTCGGGCGCGGTGAGCCCGACGACGAGGAAGGGCAGGGTCGCGAAGGACAGGCCGATGCCGATCCCGATCGCGACCGAGGCGACGACCACGGCGGCGGGCCAGCGGGCGGTGGCCGCGGAGGCGGCGTACCCGGCGCTGCTGCAGACCAGGCCCGCGGCGAGCGCCCACCGGGCACCGCGGCGCTCGACCAGCCAGGAGCCGAGCGGGGCCGCGAGCATCATCGCCACACCCGCCGGGACCAGGCAGAGTCCGGCGACCAGGACCGTCGCGGCGGCGCCGTCGACCGGGTGCTGCAGCAGGACCGGCAGCACCAGCACGTGGGTGAACATCGCGACGCCGGCGAGCACCGAGGCGGTCTGGACCAGCGCCATCCGCGGCTCGAGTGCCGAGTCGAGGTCGACGAGCGGCTCCGTCGTACGCCGCTCCCAGCGCCACCAGGCGACGAGCACGACCAGGCCACCGACGGCGCACCCGAGCGTCGGCGCACCGGCCCAGCCCCACCGACCACCGTTGGTGACGGCGAGCAGGACGGCGGCGAGGCCGACGGCGAGCAGCACGCAGCCGATGCCGTCGAAGGATGCTCGAGGCCCGGGGGCGGTCGCGGCGGGCGACGGCAGCACGAGCAGGACGGCCGCGGTGACGAGGACGCCGAGCCCGGCGGCCACCCAGAACACCACGGTCCAGTCGGCGACGGCGGCGATCAGGCCGGAGAACGCGACGCCGCCCGCCGTACCGATGCCCATGGTGGCGCTGATCAGCGCGGCGCCGCGCTGCAGCCCGATGCCGACGGCGATCTCCGCCAGGGCGCTGATGCCGAGCGGGATGACCGCGCTCGACGCACCCTGCAACGCGCGGCCGGCGAGCAGCAGCGGGTAGTGCCCGCCGCTCGCGCACAGCACGCTGCCGACGGTGGTCGCGACCAGGCAGCACACCAGGACCCGCTTGCGACCGACGATGTCGGCGAGGCGACCGCTGACCGGTGTCGCCACGGCTGCTGCGACCAGGCAGATGGTCATCGCCCACGACGCCGCCTCGCCGCTGACGTCGAGCCGGGCGGGCAGGTCGCCCAGCAGTGGGATGAGCAGCGCCTGCGACAGGATGCCGACCAGGCCGGCGGCCGCGAGCACCGCGACGACCGGCCCGAGCCGGACCGTCGACGGTGCCGCCGGCGCCGCCCCGGTCGTCACGCGAAGAGGGCGCGCGCGCCGTCGATCGCCGTACCGCGCTCGGTGTCGACGCGGAACGAGCCGTCGGCCCAGACCGGGACGCTCAGGTGCTCGCCCGGGAAGACGGTGCTGCTGAACCGGCCCTCGAGCAGGGTCAGGTCGGCCGGAGAGACTCCCTGCGCCTCGGCGGCCGCGAGGACGGCGGCCGAGAGGGTCGCGAGGCCGTGCAGGATCGGCCGCGACTGGCCGATCCGCTCGGCGGCGACCGGGTCGATGTGGATGTGGTGGCGGTCGCCGGAGAGCCGGTAGAGCGCGGCGGCGTTCGCCGCCACGTCGAGACCGACGGTCGCGACCGGCTCACCCTCGGGGCCCGCGGCGCGACCCGGACCGCGCTCGCCACCGAAGCCGCCCCGCCCGGGCGCGAAGATCGACCAGGTGGCGCGGACGTACTCGCACTCGACGACGACCTCGAAGACCGCGGCGGCGCCCTTGTCCCACACATTGCCCACCCGCGCCTGCATCAGCGTGCTGCCGCTCGCCGGCATCGGGGCGAGCACCTCGAGCCGTTGCGAGCCGTGCAGCGCCGTACCGACGTCGAAGGCACCGGCCGACCCGAGCACGTCGGGCGCCCACTGGGCGAGGGTCAGCGCGAAGGTCGGCAGCACCTGCAGGTCGCGCTCGAAGACCAGGTCGAGCCGGTCTGCGGGGGCACCGACCGCGAGCGCGAACAGGATCGCGTCGCGCTCGTCCCAGCTGACCTCGCGCTCCCCGAGGGGCCGGCCGGCCCAGTCAGCGGTGTCGGTCACATCGAGGTCGGGTTGCGTCGTCATCCTGCTACGATACCAAGCAAACGCTAGGTTTGTACGACGACCCCGGGAGCACTCATGAGCGACGAGACCACGACCACCGAGCCGGTGGTGACGTATGACGTCCGCGACGGCATCGCCTATGTGACGCTCAACCGGCCGGAGTACGCCAACGCCCAGAACTCGAAGGTCACCTACGCCCTCGACCGGGCCTTCACCGACGCCGTCGACGACGACGCCGTGAAGGTGATCGTGCTCGGCGGCAACGGCAAGCACTTCTGCGGCGGCCACGACATCGGCACCCCGGGCCGCGACATCCACGAGTCCTTCGAGCGCAAGGCCGTCATCTGGTGGGACCACGTCGGCGCCCAGGGCGTCGACGCCCGCTTCGCCCGCGAGTCCGAGGTCTACCTCGGCATGTGCCGCCGCTGGCGCGAGATCCCCAAGCCGGTCATCGCGAAGGTCCAGGGCGCCTGCGTCGCCGGCGGCCTGATGCTCGCCTGGGTCTGCGACTTCATCATCGCCTCGGACGACGCCTTCTTCCAGGACCCGGTCGTCAAGATGGGCATCCCCGGCGTGGAGTACTTCGCCCACCCGTGGGTGATGAACCCCCGCGCCGCCAAGGAGTTCCTCTACACCGGCGGGCGCTTCGACGCCCGCCGCGCCCACGAGCTCGGCATGGTCAACCACGTCGTGCCCCGTCCCGATCTGGACGCCGCGGTCGACGAGATGGCGCGCCGGATCGCCGCCATGCCCCGCCTCGGCCTCGCGCTCACCAAGAAGGCGATCAACCAGGCGGAGGACCTGATGGGCCAGCGCGCCGGCATGGACTCGGTCTTCGGTCTCCACCACGCCGCGCACTCGCACAACGCCGAGGTGACCGTCGACTCGCTCGCCGGCCTCGACGCTGCCGCCATGGCGGAGTCGAACAAGCGCGACGCCGGCGAGCTGTGACGTGTCCGAGGCTCAGCCTCAACCGACCTGCACGAACAACCCTCGCGCCTCGACGGTCGCGATCCCACCGCACCACAGCGCACCGACCGTCTCGACCTTCCGCCCGGTGCGACCGACGATCTCGCCGGTGAGGCGCAGCGGTGCGTCGAGCGCGGTGGCCGCCCGGTAGTCGACGGCGAGCGCCGCGGTCACGGCACGGACGCCGTGGTGCTGGACCAGGCTCGACAGCAGCACGTCGAGCAGGAGCGCGCCGACACCGCCGTGGAGCTTGCCCGGCGGACCGGCGTACGCCTTCCCCAGTCCGTCGGGGATCGTCGCGGCGACCCTGCCGTCCTCGAAGACCATGCCCAGGCCGGGCAGGGCGGGGTTGTCCAGGTGCCAGCCGTAGCGGGTGGCACCGACCGCCTCGTCGTACGGCGTCCGCGGCACGTCGGCCAGCTGCCGCTCCTGCAGCCGCTTGGCCAGCTCGCGCACCGATGCGGCCGCCTGTGCCATGTCCCGGTCGGCGACGTCGGTGACGGCCATGACGGAGGCGAGCTCACGCACGGCCTCCGCCAGGTCCCGGCGGGCGTTCACCGCGACTCCCGCTCCGCCCGCAGCTCGTGCAGCGGTCGGCTCACCGAGGCGTCGGTGCTCACCCGGGGCCGGTCGGCCTCCTCGGCGGCCAGCGGGGCCACCGGACGCATCGTGGCGAGCGAGCGCTCGGCCAGTTGGCGGTAGACGCCGGGGCCGTTGGACTTCCAGGCGAGCTGGTCCTCGTCGAGCTCGCGCACGACCTTCGCCGGGCTGCCGATCACCAGCGACCGCGGTGGCGCGACGAAGCCGGCGCGGATGACGCTGCCGGCGCCGACGAGGGAGTCCGCGCCGATCCGCGCGCCGTCCATGACCACTGCGTTCATCCCGACGAGCACTCGCGGCTCGAGCACGCAGCCGTGCAGGACCGCGCCGTGGCCGACGTGGCTGCCCTCACCGAGCACGCAGTCCGCGCCGGGATAGACGTGCACGGTGCAGGAGTCCTGGACATTGGAGCCGGCCTCGATCCGGATCCGCCCGAAGTCGCCGCGCAGGCTCGCCGACGGACCGATGTAGCAGCCGGGGCCGATGATGACGTCGCCGATCACGTCGGCCGACGGGTGCACGTAGGACGTCGGGTCGCAGACCGGGACGACGCCGTCGATCTCGTAGAACGGCATGGTCAGGCCTTCATCCCGCCGTCGACCACGAAGTCCTGGCCGGTGCAGTAGCTCGCGGCGTCGCTGAGCAGGAAGGTCACCATCGCGCTGACCTCGTGCGGCTGCGCGGCCCGCGGGACCGGCAGGGTCGCGACGACGCCCCCGCCCTGGCGCGAGGCGTCCGACAGCATCGCCGTGTCGGCGGCGCCGGGCAGGACGCAGTTGACCCGGATGCCACGCTCGCCGCCGAGGTCGATCGCCGCGGCCCGGCTCACGCCGCGCAGCGCGAACTTCGAGGCGCCGTAGGCGCTGCTCCCCGGCCAGGCTGCGAGGCCGGCGACGGATGCGATGTTGACGATGGCACTGCCCGGCCGCATGTGAGGGGCGAGCGCCTGCATGCCGTGCACCGCGCCCATCACGTTGACCTGGAAGTGACCCTCGAACATCTCCGGCGGCGTCTCGAGGAAGTGCGCGTACTCGCAGCGGCCCGCGTTGTTGACCAGCCCGTCGACGCGGCCGTACCGGTCGACGACCAGCTCGGCGACTTCGGCCCAGGCCTCGGGCGAGGTCACGTCCAGGGCGGCGGACGCGTGCTGCTCGCCGAGCCCGGCGGCCACCTCAGCCGCGCCCTCCGCGAGTGCGGCGACGTCCGTCACCACGACGATGGCACCCGCCCGCGCGAGGGTGCGGGCGTGGGCGGCGCCGAGCCCACGGCTGGCGCCGGTGATCACGACGACCCGATCGGTCAGGTCGACGAGCGGGCGGGGTGCGGTGTCCGGCATGTTCATCTCCTCAGGGTTTCACATGAACCAAGCGCTTGCTAGGTTTCGTTCATGACGACCATCCATCACGTGGGCATCACGGTCAGCGACATGGCGCGCTCCCTCGCGTTCTACGAGGACCTGCTGCGCGGCGAGCGCCTCGGTCCCTACGAGCGCAGCGGTCCACGGATCGACGCGGTGACCGGCTACCCGGGCGTCGTCGTGCGGCAGGCGTTCGTCCGCGCCCAGGAAGGCACGACCGTCGTCGAGCTGCTGCAGTACGACGGCGGGTCGGACGTCGTGCTCGACCCTGACAACGGCAACGTGGGTGCCGCGCACGTCGCGATCACCGTGGCCGACCTCGACGGCACACTGGACCGGCTGCGCGCCGCGGGGACCACCGTGCTCTCGGCCCCGATCGTTGCGAGCGAGCCGATGGCCGGCTACCGCGTGGTCTACGTGCTCGACCCGGACCGGGTACGCGTGGAGCTGGTCGAGCCACCGGCTCACGGCTGAGCCCGCCCCTCCGCCAGATGGGCGAGCTCGTCCTCGGTGAGCGCGAGCGTCGCCGCCTGCACGGAGTAGAGGACCGACTCGGGACGGCTCGCTCCCGGGATCGGCACGACCCACGGCGAGCGCGCGAGCTGCCACGCGAGCGCGACCCGCTGCGGGCTGACCCGGCGCGCCTCGGCGACCTCGGCGAAGGGCGCGAACGAAGAGCCGAGGGACTTGGCCTCGCGCATGCCGCCGAACGGTCCCCAGGACAGGAAGGCGAGGCCGAGGTCGGCGCACAGGTCGATGACCGGTTCGCTGTCCCGCACCAGCGGTGAGTACTCGTTCTGCACGGACACCAGAGCGTCCCCGATGACCTCGAGGGCCAGCCGGACCTGGTCGCCGTCGACGTTCGAGAGCCCGACCCGGGCGACGATGCCGTCGTCGACAAGGCCGCGCAGCGCCTCCATCGACTCGCGGTAGGGACGGCGCGGGTCGGGGCGGTGGTGCTGGTAGAGCGGGATGACGTCGAGGCCGAGCCGTTCCCGGGAGGCGAGGGCCGCGGCGCGCAGGTGGTCGCGGCCCCCGTCGATCCACCAGGTCAGTCCGTCGCGGGTGTGCCCGCCCTTGGTGGCGACGACGACGTCGTCGAGCGGACCGCCCCACGACCGGAGTGCCGCCATCAGCGCCCGCTCGTTGACGCCGTACCGGCCGACGGTGTCGAAGCCGGTCGGACCGTAGACGTCGGCGGTGTCGAAGAGGGTGACGCCCGCGTCGAGCGCCGCGTGCACCGCCCGGGTGCCGCGCTCGACGTCGCTCTCGGGCGTCTGGGTCAGGGTCATCGCGCCGAAGCCGATCGCCGAGACCTCCAGGTCGCCGAGCCGTCGTTTCGGAAGCGTCACTTGCCGACCGCCGTCCAGCCGCCGTCGACGGGCACGCACACCCCTGTCGTGAACGAAGCGTCGAGCAGCAGGTGCACGATCTCGGCAGCCATCTCGCGGGGCGCGCAGAGGCGACCCAGCGGCGTGCGCGTCTCGACCGGCCCGACGTCGTACCCGTCGTCGATCATGTCCTGCACCATCGGGGTCAGGGTGTGCCCCGGTGCGACGGCGTTGACCCGGATGCCCAGCCCCGCCCACTCGATCGCCAGATTCTCGGTGAGCTGACGGACCGCGGCCTTCGCGACGCCGTAGTCGGACTGGTTGACCCAGCCCCGGTACGCGGTCGTCGACGACAGCGTCACCACCGACGCGCCGCGGGTGTCGTCGAGCTCCACCAGGCGGCGGGTGAGCGCCGTCGCCGCCAGCAGGGTGCCGACGACGTGGACGTCGAGCATCCGCAGTACGCCGGCCGGTTCCAGCTCGAGCGCCGGCACGAAGGCGCCGCGGATGCCGTGACTGGTGACCAGGTGGCGCACCACGCCGCGCTCCTGCTCCGCCTCTCGCAGCGCGGCGGCCACCGCATCCGCGTCGGTGACGTCGAGCTCACCGTGGCCCACGTCCTCCCGCGCCGGCTGCGCCAGGTCCCACACGGTCACGGCATGTCCACGCTCGCAGAGCCGGTCGACGACCGCCGCGCCGATCCCGCTCGCCCCGCCCGTCACCACCACGTGTCCGGTCACCGGTCCACCTCTCTACCAAGCGTTTGCTTGTTGTGATGCAATCACCGGAGCGCCCCGGCCGCAAGGGCAGTCCCCTCCAGTGGCACTGCCGCGAGGTGCCGGGTACAGTCGAACCCAAGCAAGCGCTAGGTATGGAGGAGCGATGGCGGACAAGACCATGCAGCTGGCCGACGTGGCGAGCCATGTCCGGTCGGGCATGACCATCGGCATCGGAGGCTGGGGGTCGCGGCGCAAGCCGATGGCGCTGGTCCGCGAGCTGCTGCGCAGCGACGCGACCGACCTGACCGTCGTCACGTTCGGCGGCCCCGACGTGGGCCTGCTCTGCGCCGCGGGCAAGGTGAAGCGGCTCGTCTACGGCTTCGTCTCGCTCGACAGCATCCCGCTCGACCCGCACTTCCGGGCCGCGCGGGAGGCCGGCACCGTCGAGACGACCGAGTACGACGAGGGCATGTTCGTCGCCGCCCTGCGCGCCGGTGCCAGCCGGCTCAGCTTCCTGCCGACCCGGGCCGGGCTCGCCTCCGACGTGCTCACGATGAACCCGGAGCTCAGGACCGTCGCGTCACCGTACGACGACGAGGTCTACGTCGCCGTTCCCGGCGTCCGGATGGACCTCGCGCTGATCCACCTCAACCGCGCCGACCCGGCCGGCAACGGGCAGTACCTCGGCCCGGACCCGTACTTCGACGACCTGTACGCGATGGCCGCCGACCGCACCATCATGAGCGTCGAGCAGGTCGTGCCCACCGAGGAGCTGACCGCGACCGCCGCGCCGCAGACCCTGCTGGTCAGCAGGATGTTCGTCTCGGGCGTCGTCGAGGCCCCCGGCGGCGCCGGGTTCACCAGCTGCGAGCCGGACTACGGCCGTGACGAGGCCGCCCAGCGCGCGTACGCCGAGGCCGCCCGCGACCCCGAGGCCTGGGCCGCGTTCGAGAAGACCTACCTGGAGGAGGGCACCCGATGAGCGGGACCACCGACACCGGCACCACCGTCGGCACCGACATCACCCGCGCCGAGGTCTGCGTCGTCGCGTGCGCGGACGCCTGGCGCGGCTCCGGCGAGATCCTGGCCCACGCGGTCGGCATCGTGCCGACGATCAGCGCGCGGCTCGCGAAGCTCACCTTCGAGCCCGACCTGGTCCTCACCGACGGCGACTGCTTCTTGATGAGCGAACCGCCGCCGCTGGGCCGCAACGCCTCCGCCGGCGGGACGATCGAGTCCTGGGCGCCGTTCCGCCGGGTCTTCGAGATCCTCGCGACCGGCCGCCGGCACAGCATGATGGGCGCCAGCCAGGTCGACCGCTACGGCAACCAGAACATCTCCTCGATCGGCGACTGGCGCAAGCCCACCCGGCAGCTGATCGGCGTGCGCGGCGCGCCGGGCAACACGGTCAACCACCGCACCGACTACTGGATCGGCAAGCACAGCGCCCGGGTCCTCGTCGAGGCCGTCGACGTCGTCTCCGGCGTCGGCAACGACCGCGCCCGCGCCCACGAGGGCAGCGCGCTGCGCTTCCACGACCTCGGTGTCGTGGTCACCGACCTCGCCGTCCTCGACTACGACACCGAGGGCAGGCTCAAGGTGCGCTCGCTGCACCCGGGCGTGACCGCGGAGGAGGTCACCGAGAACACCGGGTTCGCGATCGACACCAGCACCGCCGCCACCACGCGGCTGCCCACGACCGAGGAGCTCGACCTGATCCGCACGGTCCTCGACCCGAAGGGCCTGCGCGACAAGGAGGTACGGCGCTGAGCGCGTCGCGCCCCGGCCGCGCGACCGCGGCCCGCTCAGGCGAGCAGGCCGCCGTGCAGCATCTCGAGGTACTGGTCGGCCACGGTGCGGTGCTGCAGCCGGCCGCGCGGGTTGTACCAACGCACGGTGGACCAGATGGCGTCGCGGATGAAGCGGTAGGTGATGCCCGGGTCGAGGTCGGCACGGAAGTCCTCCTCGGCCTGCCCCTGCTTGAGCACACCGAGCCACACCTTCTCGACGTCGAGGCTGGCCTTGTGGACGAAGGCGAACTCCGGCGTCGTGGCCAGCAGCGCGGACTCGTTCTGGTAGAGCGCGACCGCGAACGGGACCTTGTGGATGGTCTCGAAGGAGTTGTAGATCAGCCCGTCGAGCGCCTCGCGCGGGGTCTGACCGGCCTCGGCGATGTCGCGGATCTCGCTCAGCAGGTTGCCCATGAAGTCCCGGAGGATCTCCGTGAGCATGGCCTCCTTCGAGTCGAAGTGGTGGTAGAGGCTGCCGGACAGGATGCCCGCCTCGTCCGCGATGTCGCGGACCGTCGTCTGCGAGTAGCCGCGCGTCGCGAACATCTCCGCCGCGATCGACAGGAGCTGGGCACGCCGGGACGACCCCGCGCCGTTGCTGCGACGTCGACCGCCGCGGGCCGTAGCCTCGTTGTTGCTGCTCGCCATGACCTGATCCTTTCCCACGGTCCCTCTCGCCGGACACACAGGCCGGCCGGGACGGGCAGGACTACAGTACCTAACAAGCACTTGTTCACGAGGAGTCTCGCCTGATGGCAGCACGGACCATTCCCGCCCTCCTGGCCCAAGGGGCCGCGACCCACGGCAGCCACCCCGCCGTCGTCGACGGTGGCACCACCGTCACCTACGAGGGCCTGCGGGACCTCGCGGTCGCCGTGGCCCGGTCCTACCGTGCCCTCGGCGTGGATCCCGGCGACCGGGTCGCGATCTGGGCGCCGAACCGGGTCGAGTTCATCGTGGCACTGCTCGGCGCGCAGTACATCGGCGCGTCCGTCGTCCCGCTCAACACGCGCTACCGCGGACACGAGGCACAGGTGGTGCTGCAGCGCTCGCGCGCGGCCGTCCTGGTCCTGTGCGACGGCTTCCTCACCACCGACTACTCCACGATGCTGACGGAGGCCGGGGGCGAGGAGCCGGGGCCCGTCGTACCCGGCCTGCCGCACCTGCGCACCCTCGTCGACGTCAACTCCGCCGGCCGGGCGGGCACGCTCCCGTGGGCCGAGTTCCTCGCCCTCGGCGAGCAGGTGGCTGTCGAGGAGGTCGAGAAGCTCGCCGCCGAGGTCACCCCCGACACCGTCTGCGACATCCTCTACACCTCCGGCACCACCGGCATCCCCAAGGGTGTGATGAGCACGCACGCCCAGACCATCGGCGTGGCCGAGGTGTGGGCCGACGGCGCCTCGCTGTCCCCGCAGGACCGCTACGCGATCGTCAACCCGTTCTTCCACGGCTTCGGCTACAAGGCCGGCGTGGTCACCTCGCTCACCGCCGGTACGACGATCTACCCGGTGCTCACCTTCGACCCGGTCGCGCTCATGCAGCTCGTGCAGGACGAGCGGATCACCGTCCTGCCCGGGGCGCCGACGATCTTCATCACGCTGATCAACCACGACCGTCGCGCCGAGTTCGACCTATCCTCGCTGCGCTTCGCCATCGCCGGCGCCACCTCCGTGCCGGAGACCCTCTTCGAGCAGATGCTCGACGTCCTCGGCTTCGACACCGTGGCCCAGGCCTACGGGCTCACCGAGTGCGTCGTCGCCACGGTCTCGCGCCGCAACGAGGACCCGCGCCACATCGCCGAGACCACCGGCCCCGGTGTCCCGGGCATCGAGGTCAGGGTCGTCGGCAGCGACGGCACCGACGTCGAGGTCGGCAGCGACGGAGAGGTCTGGCTGCGCGGCGCGAACGTGATGCTCGGCTACTTCGAGGACCCCGAGGCCACGGCCGCTGCGATCGACGCCGACGGCTGGTTCCACACCGGCGACATCGGGCGCCTCGACGAGCACGGCTGCCTGAAGATCACCGACCGGATCAAGGACATGTTCATCACCGGCGGGTTCAACGTCTACCCCGCCGAGGTCGAGAACGTCCTCGCCACCCACCCCGCCGTCATGGAGAGCGCCGTCATCGGCGTCCCCGACGACCGCATGGGCGCGGTCGGCGCGGCCCACGTCGTCCTTCGCCCCGGCACGTCGGCCACGCCCGAGGAGCTGATCGCCTGGGTGCGCGAACGACTGGCCAACTTCAAGGTCCCGCGTGACGTGGTGCTCGAGCAGGCACTGCCGCGCAACGCCAGCGGCAAGGTGCTGAAGACCGACCTGCGGCAGGGCTGAGCCCACCGACCAGAGATCGGCGGGGAACGGACGGACCTGGTTCGCCCGTTCCCCGCCGATCTGCATTTCCCGGCGCCTGCGGCCGAACGGGCCTGTTCGGAGAACCAAGCAAGTGCTAGGTTGTCTCCATGGCGACCGACGCACGCGTCGCGGACGGCGGGCCGGGCCCGGCGCTCCACTCGACGACCTTCCGACTGAGCTACGCCGACACCGATCCGGCCGGGATCCTCTACTACGGGGCGTGGTTCCCGTGGATGGAGCGGATGCAGAGCGAGTGGTTCTGGCTCAACGACCTGCGCCAGGACGAGCTCAAGCAGCGCCACGGCTTCTGGACGGTCACCGCGCACACGGCGTGCGACTACGTCGAGGCGGTCGGTCTGTTCGACGAGATCCGCATCGAGCTGCGCCTCGGGACGGTCGGTCGGCGCTCGTTCGAGATGCTGCACCGGATGGTCCGCACCAGTGACGACAAGGTCGTCGCCCGCGCGCGGATCCGGATCGTCGCCGTCTCTCCCGACATCGACTCGGTCGAGCTCCCGCCACTGCTGCGCCAGCACCTCGACGCCTGGGCGCAGGGCGCCCGGCTGACCCCCACGGAGGCAACCGCATGACCTACGGAACCACCCTCGTCACCGGCGCGACCGGCGGCCTCGGCGCGGCGATCTGCCGGCGCCTGGCGGCGGACGGGGCACAGCTCCTGCTGCTGCACCGTCGTACGGCGCCCGACGCGCTCGTCACCGAGCTCGGCGCCGGCGTCCGCGGCACCCGGCAGTGCGAGCTCAGCGACGCCGCCTCCGTCGCCGGCGCTGTCCGCGAGCTCGAGGCGGAGCACGGCCAGGTCCGCACCGTCGTGCACGCGGCCGGCCCGCACGTGCCGATGGTCCACCTGTCCAGGGTCACGCCCGAGCAGTTCGCGTCCCAGGTCGACCAGGACGTCGTCGCCTTCTTCAACCTCGCCCATGCCGTGCTGCCGTCGCTGCGCGCGACCCAGGGCACGTTGACCGCGGTCACCACGGCGGCGACGGTCCGCTACCCGGTCCGCGACGGCCTCTCCTCCACGCCGAAGGCCGCGGTCGAGGCGCTCGCCCGCGGCCTGGCCGCCGAGGAGGGCAGGTACGGCGTCCGGGTCAACTGTGTCGGCCCCGGCATGCTCACCGACGGGATGGCCGAGCGGCTGATCTCCAGCGGCGACCTCGACGAGCGCGCCCTCGACGTGGCGCGGAACAACATCCCCCTCCGCCGGTTCGGCACGGCGGTCGACATCGCCGAGGCCGTGGCCTTCCTCGCGAGCGAGCGGGCCGGGTTCGTCACGGGCCAGAAGCTCGACATCGACGGCGGCTACGGGGTCTGAGGAGCAGACAGATGGACACCACGATCAACCTCGGCTTCACCCCGGGCGACGCCCTCGTCGTCACCGGCGCCGGAAGCGGCATCGGCCGCGCCGTCGCCCTGTGCGCCCTCGACGCCGGCCTGCGGGTCAGCGGCTGGGACCTGCGCCCCGACGGCCTCGAGGAGCTGGCCGGCAGGGGCATCCACACCGCGGTCTGCGACGTCGCCGACGCCTCGGCCCGCGCCGCTGCCCTCGCCGTCACCGAGCAAGCGCTCGGCGGCGTCCCGCGCTACCTCGTCAACAACGCCGGCCCCTCCTCGCAGGTCCCCCTCGACTTCGAGGAGGCCGTGCGGATCAGCGTCGGCAGCGTCCGCGGCCTGACCCAGGACTGGCTCGACGCCGGTACGCCGGCCGGTGCCGCCATGGTGGTCACAGCCTCGGTCGCGGGCAACAAGGTCGGCACCGAGAGCGACTGGTACTCCGCCTCCAAGGCCGCCGTCATGGGCTACGTCCGCCACCTCGCGGCACACAAGGCCGCGCTCATCCGGGCCAACGGCATCGGTCCCGGCATGACCGACACCCCGCGCCTGGCCGGGTTCGCCGAGTCCGAGATGGGCCACCACATCCTGGGTCGGGTGCCGCTGAAGCGGATGGGCCGACCCGAGGAGATGGCCTGGCCCATCCTGTTCCTGCTCTCGCCGCTGGCGTCGTACGTCAACGGCGTCTTCCTGCCCGTCGACGGCGGCTGGACGATCACGCAGTAGCGCTGCCCAGCCACCCCGAGCGTTCGGGCGGGCGCAGCTCGCGCAGCGTCCGGGCCCGCTCCTCGAAGAGCTGCGCCGCGCGCTCGGGGTCGGTGAAGCACCAGAAGTCACCGCGGGCAACCGCCTCGAGCAGCAGCGAGGCCGCCTCCTCGGGATCCATGCCCTGCTCCTGGATCGACGTCGCCATGCGGGCGAAGGTGGTGCGGGCCAGAGCGTCGACCGGCTCGGCACCACGGCGCACGTCGTCGAAGATCCGGGTCCGCACCCAGCTCGGCAGCAGGGCCGAGACCTGCACGGACGCCTCCGCCGCGCGCAGCTCGAGGTCGAGACACTGCGCCAGGCCGAGCACGGCCTGCTTGCTGGCGATGTAGGCCGACTGGTACGGCAACGTGGTCACCGAGCCCACGGAGGCGACGAGCGCCAGCACGCCGGGCCGCTCCTGGCCGGTCATCCGCTGGACGGAGGACCGCGCGCAGTGGAAGGCGCCGTCGGTGTTGACCGCGAAGACCCTGCGCCACTGCTCCGGCGTCGTGTCCGCCACCCGGTCGCCGGACTCGATGCCGGCGTTGGCGACCACCAGGTCGACCTCCCCGTGCTCGGCCCAGACCGACGCGAAGAATGCGTCGACCCGGTGGCCGTCGGCGACATCGAGGACGTGGGCCTCGGCGCTGCCGCCGGCCGACACGCACGCGGTCGCGACGCCCGCGGCCCGAGCGCCGTCGACGTCGGTCACCACGACGTGCACCCCTCGGGCTGCGAGGTGGCCGGCCATCGCCGCCCCCAAGCCGGATCCCGCGCCCGTCACCAGGGCCACGCCGCCACCGAACCGGTCCACCACTGCGCTCATCAGTCCTCCTGGTCGTGCTCCTCCAGGCGCGCCGCCAGCAGCCCGCGCACGGCAGCGCGGGAGAGCTTCCCCGTGGTCGTGTGCGGCAGTGCGTCCATCCAGACCACGGTGTCGGGCACCTCGTACCCGGCCAGTACAGCCCGGGCCTGCGCCAGCACCTCGGCGTCGTTCCGCCCATCGGCATCGGCGCCGTCGCACGGTACGGCGACGGCCACCAGTCGGTGCCCCCGCCGTGGGTCGGGTACGCCCACGACCGCCACCTGGTCGACGTACCGCGAGCGGATCAGCGCCTGCTCGACGCGCGCGGGGTCGACGTTGAACCCGGACACGACCAGCTGGTCATCGACCCGCCCGGTGACGCAGAGCGTGCCGTCGGGATGGACGTGCCCCTCGTCTCCGGTGGCGAGCCAGCCCTCGGCGTCGGTGGGGACCGCGACCTGGTAGCCGCGGGTCAGCACCCGACCCCGGGCCCCGGGGGCGACCGGGGTGCCGGCGGCGTCGACGACGAGCACCTCCACGCCGGGGACGAGGGTCATCCGCGCGTGCCCGTCGGCCGCGAGCCGGCCGATGTCGGGGCAGATCGCGACCGTGCCGCACGTCTGCGTGAGCCCGTATCCCGAGGACACCCGCGGGATCCCGACCCGGGCGGCCATCGGCAGCAGCACGTCGGGACGCACCTCTGTCGCGCCGGTCATGAACAGCCGCACCTGCGGCCCGAGCCCCGCCCCGTCGGGAACGCCGGCCGCGAGGTCGTGCAGCAACGTCGGTGGGCCGGCGACGATCGTCGCCCCGGAGTCGCGCACCAGTCCGGCGAGTGCGTCGCGGTCCCGGTGCGGGACCAACCTGAGCGACGCCCCCGTCAGCAGGGCCAGCACCAGCAGGCCGTTGAAGCCGAACGAGTGCGCCAGCGGCACCACGCCGAGCAGCCGGTCGCTCCGGGTGACGTCGAGCATGACCGCCACGTCGGCGTACAGCCGCACCAGGACGTCGTGGTCCATCGCCACGGTGCTGCGGTGGCCGGCCGTCCCCGAGGTCGCGAGCAGCACCGCGGGTCCCGCCGGTCCGGCCACGGGGCCGGCCACGGGGCCGGCCACGGGGCCGGCCGCGGCACGACCACAGACCTCGGCGAGTGCCAGCTCCCTCTCCACGGGAACCTCGGCGACGACGACCCGGGCACCGACCCTGCCGGCGTACTCGCGACGGGCGACGACGGGCTCCTCCGCACCGAGGGGCGCGAGGGTCGCGCCGAGCAGGTGGACCCCGCCGGCGACGAGCACCCACTCGACGGTGTTCGTGGCCTGCAGCACGACCACGTCCCCCGGCCCCACACCTGCCTCCTCGAGCGCCGCCCCGACGGCACGGACACGCGGCAGCAGCTCGCCCCAGGTCAGCCGGCCGCGACCGTCGTCGACGGCCGGGTCGTCGGGATGCGTGCGGGCGCGGTCGAGCCAGAGCTCGGCGAGGGTCGCAGGCACGTGTCCCACCCTGCCGGTGACTCGTTGGTAGGTCACGCGGGATATCACTCCTTGGCCAACCAAGCGCTCGCCCGGGACGCGAGTATACCTATTAGGTATAGTTCGATCCGCTACCTGAACGCTAGGATGAGACCGTGCCGACCAAGGGACCCGACGTGCCGTCGGACGACGCCACGCCCTCACTCCCCCCGACCGGTTGGGCTGTGCTCGGCCTGCTCTCGTTCGGCGAGGAGCTGTCCGGCTACGACCTCAAGCGCTGGGCCGACTGGAGCCTCAAGTTCTTCTACTGGTCGCCGTCGTTCTCCCAGATCTACGGCGAGCTGCGTCGGCTGGAGAAGCTCGGCCTCGCGAGCTCGCGGATCGAGAACCGCGACGACGTCCGCGGCAAGCGGATGTACCGGATCACCGACGCCGGCCAGGCCGCACTGCGCGACTGGGCCGCCGGCGACCACGTCGACCCCGTGGTCCTCAAGCACGGCGTGATGCTGCGCCTGTGGCTGGGCCACATCTCCGACCCCGACCGGCTGCGCACCGTCCTCGCCGAGCACCGCGACCAGTCCGAGCGGATGCGGGTGCGGGCCGAGGCCGACCGCGAGGGCGCGAGCGCCGAGCCCGGGTGGGCGTTCCCGGAGCTGGTGCTGCGCTGGTCGGAGCGCTACTACGCCGACGAGCGCGACCGCGCCGAGCTGATGCTCGCCGAGCTCGACGACGCGTCGCGCACCTGGAGCACGTCGTCCGCGGCCGAGGCGCGGCGTACGACCGCAGAGCTGCGACAGCACCGCGGCTAGGACCAGGAAGGGGACGGCGATGACCGAGACGGCGACGCGGCTGGGCGTGCTCGAGCGCGCGACGATGATCCTCGACGCGTTCGACGACGCGCCGGGGCCCCTCGGGCTCGACGACATCGCCGAGATCACCGAGCTGCCCCGCACCACCGTGTTCCGGCTGCTGACCACCCTGCGCGACCTCGGCTGGGTCCACCACGACCGCCGCGGCTACACGCCGGGCCGCCGACTGGCCGCCACCAGCGGCGAGGGCGAGCACCTCGACCTGCGCGCCGCGGCGTCCGTCGCGCTCAACGAGCTGCAGCTCGCCACCGACGCCGTCGTCCACCTCTCGGTCCTCGACGGGCCGATCGTGCACTACCTCGACAAGGTCGGCGGCGCGCGCGCCACGACCATCCCCTCCCGCGTGGGCGGCCGGATCATCGCCACCGACTCGGTGAGCGGACTGGCGATGCTGGCGGCGCTCGCCCCCGAGCACGTCGACGCCCTCGTCGGCCACCTCGACCGGACCCCGGGCGGGCTCGAGTCGGTGCACCACGAGCTGGCCGCCGTACGACGGCGCAAGGGCATCGCGATCCTCGACGGCCTGCCCGGCACCGGCATCAGCTCGATGGCGACCGTGATCCCGGGCCCGCGCGGGCCCCGTCCGCTGGCCGCGATCTCGGTGGTCCGCCGGGGCCACCTGCCGCTGCCCGTGGTCGGGCCGCTGCTGCTCGCCGCGGCCCGGACCACGAGCCGCACGCTCTACCCGGACTGGGTCCCGTCCAAGCGCGGCGCCGTCCTCCGCCTGGCCTGAAAGAGCGTCGCACCTGACGAATGGGTCGTGCTCTCGCCCATGGGGCGACCCATTCGTCAGGTGCGACGTAGCGACCCGATCAGCCGGCGGTCTTGCCGAAGTACGCGTCCTGCAGGAGCGTCATGTCGCTGACCTCGCTGGCGGGCGAGGACAGCATCGTGCGGCCCATGTCGAGGACGGTGACGTGGTCGGCGATGGCGAAGGACGCCTCGACGGCCTGCTCCACCAGGAGGATGCCGATGCCGGTCTCCTTGAGCTGGTGGACCCGCTCCATCACCTCGTTGACGATGACCGGGGCGAGCCCGCCGGACGGCTCGTCGAGCATGAGCAGCCGCGGCTGGGCCATCAGCGCCTGGCCGATGGCGAGCATCTGCTGCTGACCGCCGGACATGCTGGAGGCGGGCAGCGCCCGCTTCTCCGCGAGGATCGGGAAGAGCTCGTAGATCCGCTCGACCTCGGTGCGCAGCTCGGCCCGCTTCAGCTTGCGGGTGTAGCCGCCGAGGAGGAGGTTCTGCTCGATCGTCTGCGAATGGAAGACGCGCTTGCCCTCCTGCACGTAGGCGATTCCCTGCCGGACCCGCTGGTGAGCGGGCACCTTGGCGAGCGACTCGCCGCGATAGCGGACCTCGCCGGCCACGATCTTGTTGAGGCCGCTGATGGCCCGGATCGTGGTGGTCTTGCCGGCGCCGTTGCGACCGAGCAGGACGGTGATCTCCCCGGCCCGGACGTCGAACGACACGTCCCACACGACCCGCAGGTCGCCGTACCCGGTGCCGAGACCGCGGACCTCGAGCAGCAGCTCGTCAGCGGCGTTCCCGGGGCTGTCGGTGCTCATCGGCCCACTCCGTCCTGTGCTCCGTCGGTGAGTACGTCGGCCAGCACCACGTGCGGGGACGCCGGTGCGTCGGGGTCGATGCCGAGGTACTCGCTCATCACCCGCTCGTTGTTCTGGATCTCCTCGGGAGTGCCCTTGGCCATCAGCTCGCCGTGGGCGAGCGCGACGATCTCGTCGGCCAGCGAGAGCACCAGCTGGAAGTTGTGCTCGACCAGGACGACGGTGCCGCCCGCGTCGCGCACTCGGCGGATGACCTCGGCGAGGCGCTCGACCTCGTCCTCGTCCAGCCCCGAGGCGGTCTCGTCGAGGAGCAGCACGCCCGGGTTGCCGATCAGGCAGCGCGCGACCTCGAGCAGACGACGCTGGCCCAGCGGGAGCGCGGTCGCCTCGGCGTCCTCGAGGTGGCGGATGCCGACCAGGTCGAGCACGCGGTCGGCCTCGGCGAGGTCGCCCTTGCGCACCTTGCGGTAGCGCGGCAGCCGGAGCACGGCCTCGAGGACGGTGGCCCGGTGACCGGCGTACCGGCCCGCCATCACGGCCTCGCGGACCGTGATCCCCTCCGGGATGTTGGGCGTCTGGAAGGTGCGCGCGACGCCGGTGCGGGCGACCTGGTCCGGACCCATCCGCTGCAGCTGCCGCTCGTCGAGGGCGATGACACCCGCGTCGGTGCGGTAGAAGCCGCAGATCATGTTGAGCAGGGTGGTCTTGCCCGATCCGTTGGGTCCGATCAGCGCGGTCACCCGGCCGGGGGTCGCCGTGAGGTCGACGCCCTTGAGGGCCTGGTTGCCGCCGAACGCCTTGGCGACGCCCTCGACCTTGAGCACCTTGCCGGGCACGGCGGGCACCTCGTCGCCCGCCGAGGCGTCCGGGTCGGACCGGTCCGCCGGGGCCGCTGCCGGCTGCCCCGCAGCGAGCTTGCGCCACAGCGCCCGGGCCAGGCCGGAGAGGCCGCCGGTCAGCAGCACGCCGCCGATGATGAGGAAGGCGCCGGTGACGACGAGCGAGTACTTCTGGAAGTCGGTCGACTGGTTGAGGCCGAACTGCAGGACGAACGCGCCGAACACGGCGCCGTACACGCTGGCCGATCCGCCGAGCACCGACGCCGCCAGGATCGTGGTGGCGACGGTGAAGCCGAAGGCCTCGGGCGAGATGTAGAGGTCCAGGCTGGCGAACAGCGCGCCGGCGAGACCGGCCGGGACGGCGCCGAGGGCGTAGGCCATCAGCTTCATCCGGAACACGTTGATGCCCATGGACGCGGCCAGCACGGGGCTCTGCTTGAGCACCCGCAATGCGGTGCCGTGCCGGGAGACGGCGATGTTGCGCATCACCGCGAACCAGGCGACGGTCACCACCGCGATGACCATGAAGTAGTCCTCGGGCGTGAGCATCCGGCCGAACATCGTCGGCGAGAGGATGCCGGTGAGGCCGTTGCGACCGCCGGTGTCCTCCTTGAAGATCGCGATCACGTCGGGCAGCAGCAGCACGAGGAAGAAGGACGTCATCGCCAGCGACCAGCTGCCCAGGCGCAGGCCGGGGATGCCGGTGAGGACGCCGACCAGGAGCGCGGCGAGGCCGGCCGCGGCCAGCTGCAGCAGGATGTCGGTGTGCCCGTTCTTGGACAGCAGGCCGGCGGTGTAGGCGCCGGCGGCGTACATCGCCACCTGGCCCAGCGCCAGCTCCCCGGCGAAGCCGAGGCTCAGGTTGAGACCGCTGACGAGCAGCGAGAGGATCATCGCCAGCTGGAGCTGGCGGACGATGGAGTACTCCAGGTTGAAGTACGGCACCAGGATCAGCAGGATCCCCAGCGCCAGCGGGACGATCCAGAGCGGACCGCCGGCAAGACGGCGTGCGAGCTGCATCGTCAGACCACCCTTTCCTTCGTGCGGACGAAGAGCCCGGCGGGACGCACCATGAGGATCGTGATGAGGATCAGGAAGACCGCGAGGTTGGCGTACTCACCACCCAGGTAGCGCGAGGCATAGGCCTCCGCCAGCCCGACCAGGGTGCCGCCGACGAGGGTCCCCGGCATCGAGCCGAAGCCGCCGATGGCCAGCACCACGAAGCCCTTGAGCGCGAGCGCGGCGCCGAGCGTCGACACCGCGAACGTCTTGGAGCCGACGAACATGCCGACGAAGCCGGCGAGCGCGCCCGCCGCGACGAAGGCCATGAACGCCATCCGACGCACGTTCACGCCACGCAGGAGCGCGGCCTCGCGGTCCTCGGCCATGCCGAGCAGGGCGAGACCGGTCAGCGACCGGCGGCTGTAGATGCCGAGCGCGACGACGATCAGCACCGCCATGGCGATGAGGAACAGCTCGACCGGGTACGC
Organism: Pimelobacter simplex; assembly: GCA_016803235.1. Classification (GTDB taxonomy): domain Bacteria; phylum Actinomycetota; class Actinomycetes; order Propionibacteriales; family Nocardioidaceae; genus Nocardioides; species Nocardioides simplex_A. Next base: position 91,592 of record JADCLI010000013.1, on the reverse strand, counting down.
CCGGCCGCCGAGCAGCGTGAATGCCTCGTCACCCGCGAAGAACGGGACGGTCAGGGGCTGCGTGCCCCAGGTCAGCTGGGCGATGCCGTCGAGCAGGATCGACGCACCCAGCGTGGTGACCAGGATGTTGTGCATGTCGCCGACCGGGCGGATCGCGATCCGCTCCTCGATGGCGGCGATCACCGCGACGGCCGCGGCCGCCATCAGGACCACGACCAGGACGGGCAGGTCCCAGGTCACGAGGCCGGTGTAGGCCACGAACGCGCCGACCATGGTCAGCTGCGCGTGGGCGAAGTTGAAGGTCTTCGAGGAGATGAAGACGATGTTGTAGCCGATGGCGACGATCGCATAGATCGCCCCCAGGGACAGGCCACCCCAGATCAGAGTCACGGTGATTCCCTCGGGTCGAGCGGACGGACGGCGAACGCCGGCGGGCGGGTCACCCCAGCCCGCCGGCGTCAGCGCGTCAGTGGAACTGGCCGTCCTGGAGCGGGCCGGGGGCGATGAAGGCGAACTCCTCCGGACCCGGGTTCGCGGCGTGCGAGTCGGCCGAGAAGCGGTAGGTGCCGAGGACGGCCGTGACGGCCTCCTGCTGCACTCCGGTGTCGAGGAGCGCCTCGGCGAGCTTCTTCGGGTCGGTCGAGTCGGCCTCGTCGGCGGCGGCCTGGACGAGCGCGAGCGCGTCGTTGTTGTAGGCCACGATCAGGGTCGAGGGGATGTCGTCGATCTCCTTCATCCGGGCGACGAGGTCGGCGACCTCGGGCGCGGACGTCTCGGCGGCCGTGCTGGTGTAGACCTGCATCACCAGGTTCTTGGTGGCCGGCGTGCCGAGGACGCCCGACGGCGGCTCGGTCGAGATCAGGCTGGTCGCGGCGACCGAGGTGTTGCCGATGATCGGGACGTCCCAGCCGAGCTTCTCGATGCCCTTGAGGACGTAGCCGAGCGGTGCTCCGTACGCGTCGAGGACGAGCACGTCGGGGTTCTTCGAGCGGATCGCCTCGAGCTGCGCGGTCATGTCGAGCGCGGCGACGTCGTACTCCTCGTTCGCGACGACGTCGACACCGGCGCCGTCGAAGGTCTTCTCGGCGGCCGCGCCGTAGACCTCGCCGTAGGAGCTGGAGCCGTGCAGGATGCCGACCTTGGCGTAGCCCTTCTCCTCGAAGTACGGCGGGAACGCGTCGAGCTGGTTCTGCGCGCTGGCCGAGAGGTCGAAGTTCAGCGGGTTCGCCTTCGGGTCCGCGGAGGTCGCCGTCGGGCCGATGTTGAAGGACAGGATGTTGTTCTGCTTGAGGATCGGCAGGGTCGCGTCGGCGACGGTCGACGGGCCCGAGTTGAGGACCAGGTCCGGCTTGCCCTTGGCGATCGCCTCGCGCAGCTTGGTGACGGCCACGGTCGGGTCGGCCTGGTCGTCGAGGACCTCGAGCTTGACCGTACGGCCGTCGATGCCACCGCTGGCGTTGACGAGCTCGACGCCCGCCTTCGCGGACAGGACCGAGGTGTTCGCGTTGTCGGCGAGGGGACCCTCGGCCGAGATGCCGCCGAGCACCAGGACGCGGTACTCGCCGTCCTTGCCGCCGCTGCCGGAGTCCTCGCCGGCGCAGCCCGCGGCGACGAGGGCGAGACCGGCGAGACCGCCGACCACCTTGAACAGACGTGTCTTCATCCCAGATTCCTTCTGATGAGCGTGGGCAGGCCCGGGGGCCCGCCAGTTCGACACGAGGAGCCGAGCCTCTCGTTATGACCTTCCGGGGTATTTCGAATCGTCATAGTAGGTCACAAACCAAGCAAACGCTAGGGCAAACGGCGGAACGCTCAGATCTGCCGGCCGATGGCCGACAGGATGGGAGTCACGCGATCGTCGAGCCAGCGCGGTCGACGTCGTCGCACCCACCTGGAACGCATCATGGGGACCAGCTCCGCCACCCGGCCGCTCCACGCCGCCACCCACGCCCACGAGGCGGACCGAATCGAGTCGCTGCACTCCTACGAGCTCCTCGACAGCGAGCCCGAGGACCTGTACGACGACCTGGCCCTCCTCGCGGCGACGATGTGCGGCACGCCGATGGCCGCGGTCGCCCTCGTCGACGACGACAGGGTCTGGTTCAAGGCGCGCTTCGGCATCCCCCGCGCGCAGGTACCGCGCGGGTTCACCTTCTGCGAGCAGGTCGTCGCGCAGCAGCGGCCCCTCGTGGTGGCCGACTCGCGACTCGACCCGCGCTTCCGGACCGCTGCCGAGCACGGCGTGCTGGCGTACGCCGGCGTGCCCCTCGTGGGCCGCGACGGTCTGCCCATCGGCACCCTCTGCGTCTTCGACAGCATCGCGCGCGAGCTGCCCGACAAGGCCGTCGAGTGGCTGCGGATGCTCGCCGACCAGGCCGTGGCGCACATCGAGCTGCGGCGTACGGACCACCGAGCCGGCCTCGCCGAGGCGTTCGAGCCCTCACGACTGCTGCGTCCCGAGCGGGTCCGCGCCGCCCTCGACGACGGCGAGCTGGTGCCCTGGTTCCAGCCCGTCGTCGACCTGCGCACCGGCCGGCGCTGCGGCGCCGAGGCGCTGCTGCGCTGGGAGCACCCGGAGCACGGGCCAATCCCGCCGTCGGCCTTCCTCCCCCTGCTGGAGGCGACCGGACTGATCCTGCCGACCGGCCGCCACGTGGTGCGCCAGTCGCTCGCCGCTCTGCGCTCGGTCCTCGACGCGACCACCGGCACCGCCGGCGCACCCGCGTTCGGCGTCTCGATCAACGCCTCGGCCCTCGAGATCTCCCGGGCCGGGTTCGCACGGCGGATCATCGACGAGGTCGCCGAGCACGGCGTGCCCGCGGCGGCCGTGACCATCGAGCTCACCGAGAGCGGGGCACCGACCCCGATCGACGCCCTGCGCCCGGAGCTGCAGCAGCTGCGTGACGCGGGCCTGCGGATCGACGCCGACGACTTCGGCAACGGCCACTCGACGCTCCAGCGGCTGCTCGACCTGCCGCTCACCGGCATCAAGCTGGACCTGTCGATCGTCAGCCGGGTCCCGCACGACGTGCGGGTGGCGCGGGTCGTGGAGTGGCTCGTGGGCGGCGCCCACGAGCTCGACCTGTCGGTCGTCGCCGAGGGCGTGGAGACCGAGGAGCAGCGCCGGTTCCTCCGCGACGTCGGCTGCGACCGGGCCCAGGGGTACCTGTTCGGGCGCCCCGGCCGGACCCTCGGAGCCGGTCCCACTGGGTGAGTCGAGCGACTTGCCGCCGTCCACGGACACCGCGAGGCTCGCCCCCGTGACCCTGACGCCCGAGGACCGGCTCGCGCTGGACGACCTCGTCCACCGCTACGCCCTGCTCGTCGACCAGCGTGCGTTCGACGCCGTCGGCGAGCTCTTCACACCTGACGCCACGCTGCTGCTGCCCGACCCGCCGCGCGACCTCGCTGCCTGCGACGAGGTGCGCGGCCGGGACGCGATCGTCGAGGCCCTCGGTCGGCTGACCGGCTTCGCCGCGACCTTCCACGCGGTCGTCGGACGGATCGCGGACGCCGAGCCGAACCGCCCCGACCGGGCGACCGGTCGGGTCGCGTGCCAGGCCCACCACGTCAGCACCGCTGACACGGGCGAGGCGCGGGACCTGACCTGGTACCTGCACTACGACGACGCCTACGCGCGCGTCGACGGTCGCTGGCTGGTCGCGCGGCGGGAGCTGACGGTCGACGTGATCACGACCGGCACCGTGCGGAAGGTCCGTACCCTCGAGGTGTGACCGACCCCTGGCAGACCGACCGGCTCGACCTGGCCGGCTACCTCGAACGCCTCGGCCTGCCGGCAGCGACTCCGTCGCGGGCCGCGCTCGACGCGCTGCACGAGGCGCACGTACGGACGTTCACCTTCGACAACGTCGACGTGCTGCTCGACCAGCACCCCGGCGTCGCGCTCGACGCCCTCGACGAGAAGTTCGTCGGGCGCGGCCGCGGGGGCTACTGCTTCGAGCACTCCACGGTGTTCGCGGCCGCCCTCGACCAGCTCGGGTACGACGTCGAGAGGCGCCTCGGGCGGGTCGGCGATCCCGCGAAGGGCGACGTGCAGGGCCGCACCCACATGACGGTCGAGGTGCGCCTCGATGGCGAGCGGCTGCTCTGCGACCCGGGGTTCGGGATGAGCCTGGTCAAGCCGGCCGTGCTGGCCGACGGTGCGGCGAGCGACCAGAACGGCTGGCCCTACCGAGTGGTGCGGATGGCCGACGGATGGGGGCTGCAACGGCTGCGCGAGGCCGGCTGGGAGCACGCCCACACGGTCGAGGAGCTGGCGGTGCTGCCCGTCGACGTCGTGATGGGGCACCACTACACGAGCACCTTCCCGGCCTCGCACTTCCGTCACGGCCTGATGCTCACCCGCCACGAGGAGGGCCGGCACGTCACGGTCACGGCGACGACGCTGACCGTACGACGACCGGGCGAGCCCACCGAGCACCGGGCGCTGGTGCCCGGTGAGCTGACCGAGTGGCTGCGTGCGCTCGCCGTGCCGCTGAGCGCGGACGAGGAGCGGCGGCTGCTGGCGCGGGTCGCCCGGCTCTGAGATCGGCTCAGCGAGTGGCGAGGATCCGCTCCGCGATCTCGGAGCCGACCCGCACGGCGCCGTCGACGTGCTGGAAGCCGTGGCCGGCGACGTCGCTGCTGCCGAAGTCGATCGGGCCGACCGGCTGGCGCAGCACGTGGCCCCAGCGGGTCAGGCCGCCGAGGTCGAAGCTGGTGCCGTAGGCGCCGCCGGTGAGCTCCTGGTGCTGCCAGTCGCTCTCGACGTACGCGATCGGGTGCCGGGCCTGCTCGCCGTAGTAGGTCGCGAGCGAGTCGAGGACCCGTGCGCGCCGCTCGTCCTCGGTGAGCCCGCCGACGGCATCGGCGTTGACGTCGGAGACGAAGCCGACGAGCACGCCGCGGGGCTCGCCGTCGGGGGTGTTGTCGTAGGCCTCGTGCACCAGCTCGTAGGGACCGAAGGCGGTGCCGTCGAGTCCGGCCTCGCGCCAGAACGGCGTGGGGTACATCGCCTGCACCTTGACCACGAGCCCGAAGGACTGGTGCTCGCGGGCGATCCGGTGCTCGGCCGGCAGCTCGGGGGTGAACCGGACCCGGCGCACGACCGTCGGGGGTACGGCGACCACGAGCCGGCGTGCGGCGTACTGCTCGTCGCCGACGTGGACGACCACGCCGTCCTCGGTCCACTCGACACGGGTGACGTCCTGGCCGAGACGCACCCGGTCGCCGAGCCGCCGGGCCAGCTCGACCGGGACCGCCTGCAGGCCGCCGGCGACGCGGCGGTCGAGGATGATGTCGGCGTCGAGCAGGTTGCTGAACGAGCCGGCGCTGGCGGCCATCTGCACCGCCTGGAGCGCGGAGAACGCGTGGGCGGGCTTCGTCAGCATCGCCGGACCGAGGTAGAGCGCGATGTTGTCGCGCGCCTCGGCGTCGTCGCACTGCTCCTCCAGCCAGGTGCGCAGCGAGACGCTGTCGAGGTGCCGGGCGTCCTCCAGGTCCCAGGGCCGGGCGGGGTCCATCGCGGCGGCCAGGGCGTCGAGCTTCTTGGTGAGCTCGACGATCGAGGCGTTGGTCGAGGCCGACACCGGGAGGTCCTCGGTGAAGCGCCGCGCGACGCCGTCGCGGCCGACGTACAGCGAGTCGCCGTCGCGGTGGCGCGGATACGTCGGCAGGCCGAGCTCGTCGAGCAGCGCGATCAGCGCGTCCTGGTCGGGCGAGACCCACTGGCCGCCGATCTCGAACAGGGCGGGGGCGCCCGCCTCGTCGCTGATGTCGGTGCGCAGGCGCCCGCCGACCCGGTCCCGGGCCTCGAGGACCAGGACGTCCTGGCCGGCCTCGGCCAGGCGCCGAGCGGCGGTGAGGCCGGTGACGCCGGCGCCGATCACGATCACGTCGTGGAGTGTCATGTCAGCTCTCCTGGAGGGCGGGCTCGTCGGTCGGGTCGACCACGACGAAGCGCTCGTCGGGCCGGCGGGCGAGGTAGGCGAGGTAGTAGACGAGGGCGGCGGCGAGGATGCCGCCGGTGATGGCGAGGTCGACCGGGTCGGCGCCGACGAGGGCGTAGCCGACGGCGACGATGACGAGCAGCGGCGGCAGCGGCCACAGCGGCATCCGCCAGCCCGGCCCGGTGCTCATCCGGCGCACCCGGATCGCGGCGATCGCCAGCACGACGTACATCGCGGAGATGATCACCGAGGTGATGCCCAGCAGCGCCTCGATGTCGACTCCCCACGCGAGGACGGCGCCGGGGATGCCGATGACGAGGGTGGCGACCCAGGGGGCGCCGTACCGCGGGCCGAGCAGGCTCAGGGCGCGGTTGACGGCCGGCGGCCACGCGCGGTCGCGGCCGGACGCGTAGACCACGCGGCTGTTCTGCAGCACCATCACGATGGCGGCGTTGAGGATGGCGATGGCGATGCCGAGGTTGACCGCGACGGCGGTGGCGTCTCCACCCCAGGCGCGGACGAACTGGGAGAAGTCACCGGTCGCGAGCGCGCCGAGGTCGTCCACGGCCAGCACGGTGGTGATGGTCGGGACCAGGATGACCAGGCCGCCGAGGCCGAGCGACCAGAACACGACGCGGGCCACGTTGCGGCGGGGCTCGACGACCTCCTCGGCGAGGTAGGCCGCCGTGCCGAAGCCGCTGACGACGAAGACGCCGACGGTGAGCCCGGAGACCAGCAGGGCGGCGGTGAACGGCTCGAGGCCGCTGTCGCCGAGGACGTGCGCGTCGACCAGCTCGCCGGGGCCGCGCTGGATGTGCGCGGCGCCGAGCACCGCGACGACGACGGCCGCGACGATCTCCAGCAGCAGGAAGATCCCGGTGACCAGCGCATTGGCGCGGATGTCGAGCAGCGCGATGCCGGTCGCGACGAGCATGACGACGGCACCGGTGAGCGCGCGGTCGAGGCTGACCAGGTCGGCGAGGTAGTCGGCGGTGCCGAGGGCGATGACGGGTGGGATCACCCAGAGCAGGACGCCCGACAGGGCGAAGGTCAGCCAGCCGGCGCAGCGGCCCAGGGTGTGGGTGACCATCGCGTACTCGCCGCCCGCACTGGCCACCCGGGTGCCGAGCTCGGCGTAGCAGGCGCCGACCGCGACCGAGATCAGGATGCCGGCCAGGACCGTGAGGACGACGCCGCTGCCCTGGCTGGCCATCATCTCGGGGACGATGATGAACAGGCTCGAGGCCGGCGTGATGCACGACAGCACGAGCAGCACGGCGCCGGCCGGACCCAGGACGCGGGCCAGTCCTCCCCCGTGCTGCGACGCGGCGGACGCATCGGACTCCGCCGCCCGCGCGGTGATGGTTTCGGTCATTCCCGGACTCCTCGGCTGTGCCTCTCGACGCATTTTGAACGTCGTACAAACATTTGAACGACATTCAAAGTGACGCACGACACGGCCCCGCGTCAAGACCCCTGCCAGATTTGTCCAGGCCGTGGCTCCCATTTCTCGGTGGATGGCCGGGTCGTCCAGTGCGTGCGATGGCAAGGCGCCGGCGCGAAGGCATGCTGGGCGCACGTCGAGCGTCGGCAACGCCGCCAGCGTGCGTGCTGGGCGCCCCGGGCGCCACCAGGAAATGGGAGACACGGCCTAGGGTGTGGCCGTGGCACGCACCCGATCGAACCGGCGCCTGGACCGGCCCCGCGAGCAGGTGCTCGCCACGACCCTCGAGATGATCGCCGAGCAGGGCCTCGGCAAGGTCACCATCGCCTCGCTGGCCGCCCGGCTGGAGACCAGCGGCGGCCACCTCCTCTACTACTTCGGCACCCGCAACGGCCTGCTCCTGGAGACGCTGCGCTGGAGCGAGAGCCACTACGCCGAGCAGCGGGCGCCCCTCGTCGAGCAGGCCGCAGCCGGGACGGGCGACCTCGCGACCGTGCTCGAGTTCGCCGGCGTCTTCCTGCCCGTCGACGAGCGCGACCCGCGTTGGATGCTGTGGCTGGAGCTGTGGGCGCGCGCACCGTACGACGCCGAGCTGGCCGCTGCCCAGCGCGAGCTCGACGACCACTGGCACGTCGACCTGGTCACCGTCCTGCGCGCCTGCCTGCCGGAAGCGGCCGACGCCGAGGGTCTCTCGGCCCGGTTGCGCGCGATGTGGGACGGCTTCGCGATCACGATCGTCAACGGCGGCGGCACCGCCCAGCGCGAGGCCGCGATCGGGCACACCCGAGCGGCCCTCGGGCCCGCCTGAGCGCACCCGGATCCCGGCCAGCGGGACCCGCGGCGACCTCTCCGACCGGTCTCACCACAGTGGGTCCACCAACGAGCAGGGAGGTTCTCTCATGACCACGGCCCACGACGTCTTCTCCGGCCGCACCGCGGTGATCACCGGCGCCGGCAGCGGCATCGGCAAGGGGCTGGCGCAGCATGCCGCCTCGCTCGGCATGAACCTCGTCCTCGCCGACATCGACGAGACCCGGCTCGAGGTGCTGGCCAAGGAGTTGCCCGGGGAGGTGCTCACCGTCGTCACCGACGTGACCGACGCGGCCGCCGTCGACCGGCTCGCCGATGCGGCCTTCGAGCGCTTCGGCAGCGTCGAGCTGGTGGTCAACAACGCCGGCATCATGCGGATCGGCTACGCCTGGGCGCTGTCCGCGGACGACTGGAACACTGCGATCGACGTCAACCTGCGCGGCGTGGTCCACGGCATCCGCAGCTTCGTCCCGCGCCTGGTCGCCCAGGGCACCGCGGCCCACGTCGTCAACGTCTCGTCGGTCGGCGGCTTCCTGCCCAGCCCGATGATGGCGCCGTACACCGCCACCAAGTTCGCCGTCCTCGGCCTCACCGAGTCGCTGGCCCTCGAGCTCCAGATGGCGCAGTCGGCCGTCAGGGTCTCCGTCGTCACCCCGGGCCCGGTCCGCAGCGAGATCTTCGCCCAGGCCCCCGACACCGAGGACCCGGCGCTGCTCGGCTTCCACGGCTACCTCGCACAGCAGAACGTCGAGGAGGGCATCCCCGGGGAGGAGTACGCCCGGATCGTGCTCGACGCCGTCGCCGCCGACGAGTACTGGGTGATCACGCACCCCGAGTTCACCGACGCCGGCCTCGCCGCCCGCGCCGAGATGATCCGGAAGCGGACCGCGCCGTCGATCAGCCTCGGCTGATCAGCCGAACCGGGTCCACTGCTCGAGCACGACCAGCGTCTTCGTGCTCGCGACGGCGCGGCCCGAGCGCAGGATGCCGACCACCCGGCGCAGGTCCTCCACGCCGTCGACCCGGATCCGCACCAGCGCGTCCGGGTCGCCGGCGAGGGTGAGGACCTCCTCGACCTCGGGCACCTGGGCGACGAACTCCATGATCTGCGCCAGGTCGAGGTCGTCGCCGAAGTGCAGCTCGGTCATCGCCTCGATGCCGGTCGCGATCCGGCCGTGGTTGATCTTCACCGTGTAGCGCTCGATCACGCCGAGCTTCTCCAGCCGCACTATCCGCCGCTGGACCGGCGCGACGGTGAGGCCGACGGCGGTCGCGATCTCGCGCAGCGGGCGGCGCGCGTTCTCGCGGAGTAGGTCGAGGATCGCACGGTCGGTGGCGTCGAGGACGGCAACATCGCTCACGCAACGAAATCTACCCCCGACATGCTTCCTGTTGCGTCCTCGAGGCCACACCTGTCATGGGGATTGCGGATGGACGCCAAACTGCGCGACAAGTCTTGTGACCCGGCCCACGAGCCCTCAGGCTCGTGCGCATGACCCTCACCGCCGCCCCCGACGCACCCGTCGACCTGGTCTTCGAGCGCACCGACGAGCTCGGCTCCGCCGGACACGAGCAGGTCGTGTTCTGCCGCGACGAGGCCACCGGCCTGCGCGCGATCATCGCGATCCACGACACCCGGCTCGGCCCGGCGCTCGGCGGCACCCGGTTCTACCCCTATGCCACCGAGTCCGAGGCGCTCACCGACGTGCTGCGCCTCTCGCAGGGCATGACCCACAAGGCGGCCGCGGCGGGCATCGCCCTCGGTGGCGGCAAGGCCGTCATCATCGGCGACCCCGACTCGATCAAGTCGCCGGAGCTGATGGCGGCGTACGGTCGCTTCGTGGACACGCTCTCCGGGCGCTACTTCACCGCCGCCGACGTCGGCACGACGGCGCAGGACCTCGACGCGGTCGCGACCGCCACGCGCTACGTCGTGGGCCACAACGGCGGGTCGGGGGACAGCGGCTTCTCCACCGCCTACGGCGTGTTCAGCGCGATGAGGGCGACCGCCGAGCACCGCTGGGGCACCGACGGCCTGCGTGGCAGGAAGGTCGGCGTCGAGGGCATCGGCAAGGTCGGCACCCACCTGGTCGCGCTGCTCCTCGAGGAGGGCGCCCAGGTCGTGGTCTCCGACGCGTCCGAGGCCGCGCTGGCCCGCGTCGTCGAGCAGCACCCCCGCGTCACGGTCCGGCACGCCGTGCTCAACGCCCCGGTCGACGTCTACGCCCCGTGCGCGCTCGGTGCGACGCTGACGCCGGGCTCGGTCGACGCGATCCGCGCCACCATCGTCTGCGGGGCCGCCAACAACCAGCTCCTCGACTCGTCGGTCGCCCCGCTGCTCCAGCAGCGCGGCATCACCTGGGTGCCCGACTACGTCGCCAATGCCGGCGGCCTGATCCAGGTCGGCGGCGAGATCTGGGACCGCACGCCCGAGGAGGTCCGCGGCGACATCGCCGCGATCGCCACCACGGTGCGCACGATCCTCACCCGCTCCGACGAGAGCGGCCGGCTGCCCAGCGAGGTCGCCGCCCAGATCGTCGCCGAACGACTCGCCGCGGCGCCCGCCCGCGGCACCACCACCGAGGGGGTCCGCGCATGACCGAGCTGCTCGACCGACCGGCCGGCGAGCCGGCCGCGCCGTACGACCTCGACGACCGCTTCCGGGTCGACGCCCCGCCGACGCTGCTCACCGGGGTCCAGGCGATCGCCCGCCTGCTCGTCGAGCACCGCGCCCTCGACCGTCGCCGCGGGCTCAACACCGCGTCCTTCGTCTCCGGCTACCAGGGCAGCCCTCTCGGCGGCCTGGACCGGATGCTCGCGGGCATGCAGGACGTGCTCGACGAGAACGCCATCCGGTTCGTCCCGGGTCTCAACGAGGAGCTCGCCGCCACCGCCGTGTGGGGCAGCCAGATCGACCTGCCGCTCGGGACCAGCAAGTACGACGGCGTGACCGGCTTCTGGTACGGCAAGGGTCCCGGCGTCGACCGGGCGACCGACGCGCTGCGGCACGCCAACATGTACGGCGTCAACCGCCGCGGCGGCACCGTCCTCCTCGTCGGCGACGACCCGGCGTCGAAGTCGTCGACCGTGCCGGCCGTCAGCGAGCGGTCCCTGGCCGCCCTCGGCATCCCCGTCCTGTTCCCGCGCAACGCGACCGAGATCGTCACCCTCGGCCTGCACGCGATCGAGATGTCGCGGACCACGGGCTGCGTCGTCGCGCTCAAGATCGTCGCCGACGTCGCCGACGGCGCCTGGGTGGTCGACAGCGCCGACGTCGCCGTCACCCCGGTCACCCCGACGATCGAGTGGAACGGCCACCCCTACGCCTACACGCAGAGCCCGATCGTGCTCCGCCCGGCGATGATCGTCGGCGCCGAGGCCGAGCTCGTGGGCCCGCGCACCGCGCTGGTCCACGAGTACGCCGCCCGCAACGACCTCAACGTGGTCGAGGTCGACTCCCCGACCGCCCGCCTCGGCCTGGTCGCCTCCGGCAGCTGCTACGACTCGCTGCGCCAGGCGCTCACCGATCTCGGCGTCACCGACGAGGCGCTCGTCGCGGCCGGCGTCCGGGTGATGCGGATGGGCATGATGAGCCCGGTCGAGCCCGACGCCGTGCGCCGCTTCGCCGACGGCCTCGAGGAGATCGTCGTCGTCGAGGACAAGACGTCCTTCATGGAGATGCAGGTCCGCGACCTGCTCTACGGCACCGCGAACGCGCCGAGGATCCTCGGCAAGCTGGACGCGACCGGCCAGCGGCTGATCCCCGCCGACGGCGAGCTCACCGCGGGCCGCCTGCTCGCTCCGCTGCGCCACGCGCTGGAGGGCTGGCTGATCGTCGCCCCGCCGCAGCGCCCGCGCACCTCGCTGCCGCTGCTGCCGGTCAACCGGTCGGCGTACTTCTGCTCCGGCTGTCCCCACAACCGCTCCACCGTGCTGCCCGAGGGCTCCATGGGCGGCGGCGGCATCGGCTGCCACGCCATGGTCACCATCTCCGACCGCCCCGAGGACACCGTCACCGGCGTCACCCAGATGGGCGGCGAGGGCGCCCAGTGGATCGGGCAAGCGTGGTTCACCGACGCCGGCCACATCTTCCAGAACGTCGGCGACGGCACCTTCTTCCACTCCGCCCAGCTCGCCGTGCAGGCCTGCATCGCGGCCGGCGTCAACATCACCTACAAGCTGCTCTACAACGAGGTCGTCGCGATGACCGGCGCCCAGGACGCCGAGGGCGCGCTCTCGGTCGCGCAGCTGACGCACAAGCTGAGCACCGAGGGCGTCGCGAAGATCATCGTCTGCGCCGACGACCCCGGTCGGCACCGCCGCCGCGACCTCGCCGCCGGCACCCTGCTCTGGGACCGCGACCGCCTCGACGAGGCCCAGCGGCTGCTGCGCGACACCCCCGGGGTGACGGTGCTGATCTACGACCAGCACTGCGCCGCCGACGCCCGCCGTCAGCGCAAGCGGGGCGCTCTGCCCGCCCGCACCCAGCGCGTGGTCATCAACGAGGCGGTCTGCGAGGGCTGCGGCGACTGCGGCGTGAAGAGCAATTGCCTGTCGGTGCAGCCGGTCGACACGGAGTACGGCCGCAAGACCCGCATCGAGCAGACCTCCTGCAACACCGACTACAGCTGCCTGGACGGCGACTGCCCGTCGTTCGTGACCGTCGAGACCGCGCCGCGCCGCAAGCGCAAGTCGCCCAGGGCCGCGAAGGCCAAGCGGTCGTACCCCACGCCGCCGACCGTCGCCGCCAGCACCGCCGACGAGCCGGTCACCTCGACGCAGAACGTCTTCATGGCGGGCATCGGCGGCACCGGCATCGTGACCGTCAACCAGGTGCTGGCGACCGCCGCCCTGCGTGCGGGGTACGCCGTCGAGTCGCTCGACCAGACCGGCCTCAGCCAGAAGGCCGGTCCGGTCACCGGTCACCTGCGCTTCGCCGCCGGTGACCTCGAGCCGGCCAACCGCCTCACCCCGGGTTCGGCGGACTGCTTCCTCGGCTTCGACCTGCTCACCCTCGCCGAGGACCGCAACCTGACCTACGGCGACCCGGAGACGACCCGCACGGTCGTCTCCACCAGCCGCACGGCCACCGGCGCGATGGTCCACGACCCGAAGGTGCAGCACCCCGACGAGGCCGGCCTGCTGGACCGGGTCCGCACCGCCAGCCTCGAGCTGTTCGACTTCGACGCGCTCGAGGCCGCGGACCGGATCTTCGGCAACACCGTCGCCGCGAACTTCCTGCTCGTCGGCGCGGCGTACCAGACCGGCGCGCTGCGGCTGCCGGCCGCCGCGATCGAGGAGGCCATCGAGATCAACGGCACCGCGGTCGCCGCGAACGTGGCCGCCTTCCGCTGGGGCCGCGTGGCCGTCACCGACCCGGCCGCCTTCCGGGCCGCGGGCGCCGCGGCCGCGGCTCCCGCCCCCGTCCGCGAGGCCCCCGTGCCCGCGTCGGTCGCGGCCGCCGGGCTCGAGGGCGAGCTGCTGCGCCTGGTCAGCCAGCGGGCCACCGACCTGGTCGCCTACCAGGACGAGAAGCTCGCTGACTCCTACGTCGCCGTCGTCGCCCAGGTCGCCACGGCCGAGCGGGCCGCGACCGGCGAGACCCGGTTCAGCGAGGCCGTCGCACGCCACCTGTACAAGCTGACGGCGTACAAGGACGAGTACGAGGTCGCCCGGCTCCTCACCGACCCGGCCTTCCTCGCCTCGACCGGCGACGCCTTCCCCGGCGGCACGATCGCCTTCAAGCTGCACCCGCCGGTGTTGCGGGCGATGGGCCGGAAGAAGAAGATCTCGTTCGGCCCCAGGTCGCACGGCTCGCTGCGCGCCCTGGCCCGGATGAAGTCGCTGCGCGGAACCCGCGCGGACGTCTTCGGCTACGCCCACCTGCGCAAGGTCGAGCGCGAGCTGCGCGACCACTACCGCGCGCTGGTCCTCGACCTGGCCGCCGATCTGGCCGACCCGGCCGCCTACGACCGGGCGGTGCGGATCGCCGAGCTGCCCGACCTGGTCCGCGGCTACGAGACGGTCAAGCTGCGCAACGTCGAGGAGTACGCCGCCGCGCTGCGCGAGCTCGGCGTCACGCCGCCCGCTGTGTGAGCCGGGGACCGGCGGGGAGGTCCGCATTGCCGGAGTGAATCAACGACACGACGTCGGGTAACGCAGTTGCGGAGGGAGCGCCCGGTCCGAGTCCCGCACCTTGGTGCGGACGCGGTCCGGGTGCTCCCTCTGCTGGTCTCGGGGCCAGCCCGCCACCGTTGTCGACGCGCTCCCGCGCCGTGTCCCTGGGGGTTCCCACATGTCCCGTGCATCCTGCTCCGGCGCCCGCCCGCGCCTCGGCCTTCCTCTCCTGCTGCCCGTCGTGGTGCTGGCGGAGGTCTACTCCCACCCGATCATCGTGGACTACCACGCGCTGCTGGGGCAGGGCTTCACCGGCACCTTCCCCTACCCCTTCTCCGACGGCCAGCTCGGCTCGGTCGCGATCCGCTGGGCGGCACGGGGCGAACGGGCACGCGACGTCGCCGACAGCGAGTGCCCGACGAGCGGCGCGCCGCCGTCCGAGCTGCCGCCCGCGGCAGGGATGGCCGCGCCGGCCACGCACGGCCAGGTGGCCGGGGTCGTCGAGGAGGCAGACCTTGCGTCCGTGCGCGAGGTGCAGGCGACCGCCACGCGTCAGACCGGGCTCCCGCAGACCGGAGCGCCCGCCGGGCTCGTCCTGCTGGCCGTTGCGGGCGGGCTGCTGGTCGGCGGGGGAGCCGCGCTGGCCACGAAAGCGGCCAGGAGACGAGTCGCCTCCTGACCGCTCGCGCGGGTGCGGGCCGGTTCAGCCGATCTTCACCTTCGCGGTCCTCAGCGTGACCGGCGCGTAGCCGGGCAGCGTCCAGACCACGACGGCGCGGACCTTGGTGCCGCGGTACAGCTTGGTGTCGAGCTTGAGCCCCTTCTTGGTCGCGCCCGGGATCGGCTGCTTCCCGAGGAGCCACTGGACCTTCACCGTGGCGCCCGCCGGCGCCGCCGCCGGGACGACGACCTTGAGCTTCTTGCCGATCTTGGCCGTGCCCTTCAGCGTCGGCTTGCCGCTCACCTGCAGCGTGCCGAGGGCGACCGGTGCAGTCATCGCGGACAGGGCCGGGACACCGGCGAAGCCGGCCTTGACCGGGGTCACCTCGACGACCAGCGACCAGCCGACCACGCCCGGCGGGACCACCAGGGTCCTGCCCGTGCCGATCGGGACCTTCGAGCCGACCTGGAACCACCGGTAGGTGAAGCCGTCCGGCGTCGACGACCAGGTGCCGTCCTGCGCGGTGAGCGTCTGGCCCACCTGGACCGTGCCGGCGATGCCCGGCTTGGACGTGGCGGTCACCGCGGTCGGCGGCACGACGGCCCCGGTGCCCACGGACTCCACCGAGCTGGGCTCGTAGCCCGCCAGGGTGGCGGTCACCTCGACCGTGACGGTCTTGCCCTCGGCGCTCGCCGGGACGACGAGCTGCTTGCCGGTGGCGTCGGGGATCGGCGTACCGCCCTCGAACCACTGGTAGGTGAAGCCGTCCGCCGCCGGGGCCGGCGTCCAGGTGCCCGGGTTCGCCGTCAGCGTCTTGCCGACCTGGGGAGTGCCGCTGACGGACGGAGCGGTGGTGTTCACCAGGTCGCCGAGCGCGACGTCGTCGGACGGCGCCGAGGTGGCGACCCCGTCGTGGTACGCCGCCGCCTTCGCGGTGACCTCGACCGTGAGCGCCTTGCCTGCGGCACCGGCCGGGACCACGAGGTCCTTCCCGGTGCCGATCGGCTCGACCTTGCCGGCCTGGAACCAGCGATAGGTGTGGCTGTCCGGCGTCGCCGACCAGGTGCCGGGGTCGGCCGACACCTGCTTGCCGACCTGGACCGTGCCGGTGATGGTCGGGGCCTCGTCGCTGGCCAGGTCGCCGAGGGCGACCGCGGCCGTCGGGTCGGACGTCGCCGTGCCCTGCTGGTTGTAGCCGATCTTCTGCGGGATGACCTTGACCGTCAGCGCCTTGCCCAGCGCGGAGGCCGGGACGACGAGGCTCTTGCCGGCGCCGATCGGCTCGGTCGTTCCGGCCTGGAACCACTCGTACTTGTACGAGCCCGGCGTCGGGATCCAGGTGCCGTCGCTCGCCTGCACCGTGCCGCCGACCTTCACCTCACCCGAGATCGTCGGCTCGACCGTGTTGGTGAACGTCCCGGCCGCGACGGGGGAGGTCGGGTCCGAGACCGCACTGCTGGTGCCCCAGCCCGACGCGGTGGCCGTGACCTCGACCGTCAGCGCCTTGCCGATCGCGCCGGCCGGGACCTCCAGCGTCTTCGCCGTGCCGATCGGCTCGGGCTTCCCGGCCTGGAACCAGCGGTAGGTGAGTCCGTTCTGGTCGGGGTCGTGCGACCACGTGCCGTCGCTCGCCGTGAGCATGGCACCGACCTTGGCGTCGCCGGTGATGGTCGGCTTCGCGGTGTTGGCAAGACCGCCGGCCGCGACCGGCGTCGTCGGGTCGGACGTGGCGGTGGCGCTGCTGTGCCCGGCCTTGGTCGCGGTGACCTTGACCGTCAGCGTCTTGCCCACGGCGCCGGCCGGGACGACCAGCTCCTTGCCGGTGCCGATCGGGGTCGCCGTGCCGGACTGGACCCACTCGTAGGTGTAGGCGTCCGGAGTGGCCGACCAGGTGCCCTCAAGGGCGGAGAGCGTGCTGCCCACGGTGACCGCGCCCGAGACGCTCGGCTTGGCCGTGCTGGTGAGCACACCCTGCGCGACGGCGGGCGACGCGTTGGAGGTCGCGACGCCGTCGGCGTACCCGGCCTTCGTGGCGGTGACCTCGACGCTCAGTGCCTTGCCGAGCGCGCCGGCGGGGACGACCAGGTCCTTGCCGGTCGCGTCCGCGATGGGCGTGCCGTCCTGGAACCAGCGGTAGGCGAACGCGTCCGGCGTCGCCGACCAGGTGCCGGGGTCGGCCGTGACCGTCTCGCCGACCTTCGGGTCCGCGTCCGGGATCGACGGCGCGGCGTCGTTGTGGAGGGACAGCCCGAGCGTGGCGTCGACACCCGGCCGGTCGGCACCCGCGACGACGACCGTGTCGGCGTCGGCGAGGGTGTGGCTGTCGTCGTAGTACTCGTCGGTGAAGGCCCCGTCCGGGGAGCTGAAGCCGACGCGGTAGCTGCCGTCCGCCACGAGCACGGCGTAGCTGCCGTCCTCCTCGGACCAGGTGCCGTCGATCTCGGTCCACTCGCCGCCGTCCTCGGCGTACACCGTGACGAGGGCGTCGGCGACGGGTGCGTCGGCGTTGTCGGTCAGCTCGCCGGAGATGAGCAGGCCTTCTGCCAGCGCGGCGTCGATGCCCGGTGTCGTGGTGTCCGGGCCGGGGATCACGACGCCGACGCCCTCCTCTGGCGTGGCCGCGTCGTCGTAGAACTCCGTGAGGTAGCGGCAGTCCGCGCCCCAGCAGGGCTCGAAGAAGCCGACCCGGTGCGTGCCGGGAGGTGCGGGCAGCGTGTAGTCGCCGTTCGCGTCGGTCGTGGCGAACCCGACCGGGACCCAGTCGGTGTAGGTCTCGCCGCCGACCTCGTAGGTCTCCTCGTCGAGGGCGACGACCTGGATGCCCTCGAGTGCCGCCCCGCCGGCCTCGGCGCTCACCGTTCCGGTGATGTGGCCGTTGCGGGCCAGGGTGGCGTTCTTCCCCGGGTACGACGCGGGCGCGACGACCGGGACGGCCGTGGCCGCCTCGAGGTCGGCCACGTTGTTCCAGTACTCGGTCTGGTAGACGTCCGCGCAGACGTCGTCGCAGCCGTCGTCGAAGGCGATCCGGTAGCTGCCGGTCGGGACGTGGAGCTCGTAGGCCCCGGCCCCGTCCGCGGTCGCCCAGGCCACCTGATCCCAGTAGGTGAAGGACTCGCCCTCGAACTCCTCGGTGATCTGCTGCAGCGCCGTGACCTCGGCCCCGACGATCGGCGCGCCGCCGTCCTCCTCGGTCACGACGCCGACGACCTTCGCGTTGCGCGCGAGCGCGGCGTCCTTGCCCGCGACCGTGCCGCTGTTGCCGACCACGACGTCGTTGGCCGTCTCGACGGTGGCCTTGTCGTTCCAGAACTCCGACTGGTACTGCGTGCTGCAGCGCCCGTCCTCGGTGCAGCCGTTGTCGAACTGCAGGCGGTAGCTGCCCGGGGCGAGATAGATCTCGTAGCCGCCGTCGGCGGCCGTGGTCACCGCGTGGCTCCAGTCCCACGTCGTGGCGCCGCCGTCAGCGACCGGCTCGTAGGCCCGCACCGCGGCGTCGGGGATGCCGGTGGCGGTGCCCTCGATCGTCACCTTGCCGGTGACCTTGGCGTTGGGGACCATCGTGACGCCGATGCCCGTGCGCCCTGCCGAGGTCACGACGATGTTGGTGGCGGTCTCCACGCTGGCCGCGTTGGAGTAGTAGACCTCGCGCAGGCGGTTGTCCGGCACCGAGAAGCCGGCGCGGTAGGTACCGGGTGCGGCGTAGACGGTGTAGGTGCCGTCGGCACCGGTCGTCGCCCAGCCGACGCAGTCCCACCACGTCTGACCCTGGTAGGAGGCCTGCTGGTAGAGGCACACGTCGACGCCGGGGACGTCCGTCGCGCCCAGCAGACCACGGCCGACCCGACCCTTGACCGCGGCGTTCGGGGTCATCACGAGGTCGACGTCGCCGACCGGGGGGACGAGGTCTGCTGCGTTGACCTCGTCGGTGCCGCCGAAGAAGGCGGCGGCATAGCGGTTGTCGTCGCTGAAGGCGCCGACGTGGTAGGTCCCGTCCTCGAGGTCGAAGCTGTACGCGCCGCCCGGGCCGCTCACCGTCTCCTCGCACCCGTACCAGTCGCCGTCCTCGTTGCAGAAGGCGACGACGGTCATGCCGGCGAGCGGCGTGCCCGTGCCGGCTGCGGTGACGGTGCCGCTGATGCTGCCTGCCGCGGCCTGCGCGACGGGTGCGGTGGCGGTGGTCAGCGCGACCAGGCCCACCAGGGCCAGGGCGGTGGTCAGCACCGCCGTGAACAGGCGGACCACCGGTCCGCGGGCGTGCGCGTCCATCAATCGACTCCCCATAGTCGTGTGCGCCGCACGTCCCGGAGACATGCGGCTGCTCGGCGGAGGTTAACCAGCGCGAGCAGCCCGTGTCCGGCGATCCGGGGAAGTTGTGCCGAGCCGTCTCAAAAGCGGCCCTCACCAATTCCTGGCCGGCGGCACGACTCCCCTGCAGTCGATCGTGGCACTGGTGATCCGCTCGACCCGCCACCCGCCGGCGGAGGAGGCCAGCCGGAAGGTCATGCCGACGACGTCGCGGGAGCGGGTCCGACGGACCGTGCGCGACTCCTGGCTCCACCCGGACACCAGGACGCAGGCCTCGACCTCGCGCTCCGTCGTACCGGACGGGCGCATCCCCAGCTGCGCGACCGGCAGCGGGCCGGGGAAGTAGCGGCCCCACTCGGGCGCGGCATGGCGCTCCATCCACTCCCGGACCGCGGGCACGTCGGCCACACCTGCGAAGGCGTGGTCGCCCTCGTTGATCGCCCGCGCGTACGCCGCCGCCCACGCCTCGATCGCCCTCCCCTGGGGGCCGGCGCTGAGCTCGGCGTCGATCGTGGGCGCCGGCGCGGTCCGCGGTGGCGTGGTCGGGGCCGCGGTCGCCTTCGCACCGCCGGCGTCCGTGCCGTCACCGTCCGAGGAGCAGCCGGTGGTGAGCACGAGGAGGGTCGCCGCGACGAGGAGGGCAGGCCGGCGGATCGAGAGCATGGGGCGCATTATTGCGCCGCGGCCATGGCGGCCTCGACCTTCTCCGTCGGTCCGGCGACGAAGACGTGCTCCACGTTGCGCAGCCGCGACACGGTCCCGACCTTCTTGCCCGAGGGGCTGTGGATGCCGATCTGCGCGCCGACGTACCGCTTGCTGTCGAAGGCGAGCATCCGCACGTCTTGGTGCCCGGCGTCGCGCAGCGAGTCCATCATCTGCTCGGCGGTGATCCACGACTCGTCGTTGTAGGACACGACGACGACCTCGGCCCGGGCGCGCCCGACCAGGTCGGCGAGGGCCGCGGGCATCTCGCGCTGCGCGTTGAAGACGCTCCTCGTCCCCGGGTCGCGGCTGTCGATCCGCTTGCACGCGACCCCGTAGTGCTCCGGTGCGTCCCAGCGGACGAGGGTCTCCCAGATGTGGTAGTTCGTGAAGTAGCGGTGCTGGTTGTACGGCGGGTCGAGGTACATCAGGTCGACCGCGGGCAGCGCGTCGACCGTCCGCATCGCGTCGCCCCCGATCGTCGTACCCCGTCCGGGGAGGAGCTCCGGCCGCCGCAGCGCCAGGTCGTTGTGGGACCGCGGTGCCCACTGCTTGAGGTAGGCCATCTGCATCCCGGTCGTCGAGTCGACCCGGTCGGCCGCCTGCATCAGGGCGGTCAGCAGGATCGGGTAGAGCGGGGTGCCCCGGTGGTCGGCCTCCAGCGCGTTGCGGATCGCGTCCACCCGCTCGCCGTTCTTCGGCTGGAAGAACCGGGACTTCACGCAGAAGGTCTCGGTGAAGTAGCCCGGCTCCCCCGGCAGCGCCGCGAGCCGCTTGAGCTCGTTGTCGAGCTCCTGGAGGTCGACGTCGCGTGCGTCGGTCGCGATGTAGCAGTCGCTGAGCACCTGGCTGTAGGTCGCCAGGTCGGTCGCCGTCACGACCAGGCCCCGCCGCTTGAGCTCCTGCGCGACCCGCGTCGTACCCGTGAACAGGTCGACCGCGGTCGCGGCCCCCACCGCCTCGGCGATGGCGCCGAGCACGGGGACCAGGGTCCGCTTGGAACCCAGGTACTTGAGCACGGCTCGACCCTACGTGCCCGCCATCACCCACCGCGGGACCCGGGCCGCGCGGCCCCACACCGCGCGGCGGGCACGGGTACGGCGAGTCTCGGGGGGATGATCGTCGCCGTACCCGGGCAGCCAGAACCCTAGGATCCGGCCTTGACACGGCCTCCGCGCGAGTGTGAAGGGCCGGGGGCCCTCAGTGGTTCCACCGCTCGATGACGCGGGTCCCGCGGTCGTGGCCGAGCACGGAGACGGCTGCGGTCCCGAGCTGGAGGGACGCCCCCAGACGGAGCGGCTGACCGATCCAGCGCGCTGCCAGCGCGCGCGACAGGTGGCCGTGCGAGAACACCACCACGTCGCGGTCGGCACGGAGCACCCGGTCGATGACCCGGTCCAGGCGCTCTTCGACCTCGTCGCCGGACTCGCCGTCCGGGGTCGGTCCGGTCCAGACCTCCCAGCGGGGGTCGATGTCCGCGATCTGCGCGCGGGTCAGGCCCTCGTACGCACCGTAGTCCCACTCGCGCAGGTCCTCCTCGACGACCGCGTCGGGGTACCCGGCGAGAGCGGCCGTGCTCCGGGCGCGGGTGCGGGGCGAGGTCAGCACCAACGTGAAGTCGGTACCCCCGAGCCGCTCCTTGAGCTCGAGCGCCTCGGCCTCGCCCTCGGGCAGCAGCGGGAGGTCCGTGCGGGACGTGTGACGTCCCGAGCGGCTCCACTCGGTCGCCCCGTGGCGCACGACGTACAGGCGACGCGCTCGCGATCCGGCGCGGCTCACGACCGGGCGACGTGCAGGGCGAGGTCGACCAGCCGGTTCGAGTAGCCCCACTCGTTGTCGTACCAGCCGACGACCTTGACCTGCCGGCCCAGCACCTTGGTGAGCGGCGCGTCGAAGATGCACGAGGACGGATCGGTGACGATGTCGCTCGAGACGATCGGAGCCTCGGAGTAGGTCAGGTACGGAGCGAGCGGCCCGTCCGCAGCGGCGGACCGGATGATCTCGTTGACCTCCGCAACCGTGGTGTCGCGGCCGGCCTCGAAGGTGAGGTCGGTCAGCGACCCGGTCGGCGTGGGCACCCGGACCGCGTAGCCGTCGAGCTTGCCCCGGAGCTCCGGCAGCACGAGCCCGATCGCCTTCGCTGCCCCGGTCGAGGTCGGCACCAGGTTGATCGCGGCAGCCCGCGCCCGGCGCAGGTCTTTGTGGATGTTGTCCTGCAGGTTCTGGTCGGCGGTGTAGGCGTGGACGGTGGTCATCAGGCCGCGCTCGATCCCGAGCGCGTCGTGCAGCGCCTTGGCCATCGGGGCCAGGCAGTTGGTGGTGCACGACGCGTTGGACACTACGTCGTGGACCGCCGGGTCGTAGTCCTCGTGGTTCACGCCCATCACCACGGTGATGTCCTCGTGCGACGCGGGAGCCGAGATGATGACCTTCTTGGCCCCGCCGCTGGCGATGTGCTCTCGGGCGAGCGTGGCGTCGGTGAAGAAGCCGGTCGACTCGACGACCACGTCGACGTCGAGGTCGCCCCACTTGAGGGCCTGGGGGTCACGCTCCGCGAAGGACCGGATCTCGCCGTCGCCGACGAGGATCGAGTCGACGGTCGACGAGACCGGTACGTCGAGCCGGCCCAGGATCGAGTCGTACTGGAGGAGGTGCGCGAGCACCGCGTTGTCCGAGAGGTCGTTGACGGCGACGACCTCGATGTCCTCGCCGCGGGCGCGCACCGCCCGGAGGAAGTTGCGGCCGATCCGGCCGAATCCGTTGATGCCGACACGTACTGTCATCAGTTCTCCTTGGCGGCCGGGGTGTCTCCCCGGCCGTGGTCGGCGAGCCGTCGCAGGGTGGGGCGCGGGCTCGTCTGGGTGGGTCGTGCCGGGGAGCGGTTCACCCCAGCAGGTCGCGGACCGCCGCGCGGGCAGCCGCCGGATCGGTGGCGTCGAGGGCCGCCGCTGCCGCTGCGCGGCAGTCGTCGAGGGTCACTCGGCCGAGGGCGACGCCGACCGGACGGACCGCGGCAGGCGCCATCGACAGCGAGGTGATGCCGAGGCCGACCAGGACGCAGGCCATCAGCGGATCGGCCGCCGCCTCGCCGCACACGCCCACCGGCTTGTCGGCCGCGGCGCCGGCCCGGGCGGTCGTCGCCACGAGCTGGAGCACGGCCGGCTGCCAGGCGTCGGTGAGGTGGGCCAGGTTCGTGGCCATCCGGTCCGCGGCCATCGTGTACTGGGTCAGGTCGTTGGTGCCGATCGAGAGGAAGTCGACGGCCTCGAGCATCCGGTCGGCCAGCAGCGCGGCGCTCGGGACCTCCACCATCACGCCGGCACGCAGGCCGCGACGGCGGACCTTGTCGGCGAACTCCGCGGCCTCGGCCACGGTGGCGACCATCGGCGCCATCACCCACGTCTCCACCCCCGACCGCTCGGCGGCCAGCTGGAGTGCGTCGAGCTGCCGGTCGAGGAGCCCCGGGTTGTCGAAGGACAGCCGGAGGCCACGGACACCGAGCGCCGGGTTCTCCTCGCCCTGGTGGGTCGCGAACGCGATCGGCTTGTCGGAACCCGCGTCGAGGGTCCGGGCAACGACGTACCGGCCCACGCCGAAGGCCTCCAGCACCCCGTGGTAGATCCCGGCCTGTTCCTCGACCGTCGGCTCGTCGGCCCGGTTGAGGAACGAGAGCTCGGTGCGGAACAGGCCGACGCCCTCCACCGGCGCGTCCGTGGCCGCCTCGGCAGTCGGGACGTCCGCCACGTTGGCCAGGAGCTTGACCGCGACACCGTCCGCCGTGCGAGCCGGGCCACGCCACGTCGCCACGGCGGCTCGCTCGTCGGCGTCAGCCGCCGCCCGGGCCCGGGCGGCGGCCGGCTCGGCGCCGGTGATCACCGTGCCGGCCGCCGCATCGACGAGCACCCAGGCGCCGTCCTCGATCTCGCCCGCTCCGGCGACACCCACCACACAGGGGATCCCGAGCTGGCGGGCGATGATGGCGGTGTGGCTGGTCGGGCCGCCCTTGCCGGTCACCAGTGCCAGCACCATGGCCGGGTCGAGGAGCGCAGTGTCCGACGGCGCCAGGTCCTTGGCGAGGAGCACGGAGGGCTCGAGCGGCGTCGGGACACCGGGCTCGGCGACGCCGACGAGGTGGGCGGTGATCCGCCGCTCGATGTCGTGCAGGTCCGACACCCGTTCCGCCATCAGTCCGCCCATCTGGGTGAACAGCCCGGCGAAGTGCTCGACCGCCGTGTGGAGTGCGCGCAGCAACGGCTCGCCGGCCGCCAGTTGACGCCGCACGACGGAGCGCAGTCCCTTGTCCCGCGCGAGTCCGGCACTGGCCGACAGCACCTCGGCGGCCGCACCTGACACATGGAGGGCCTTGGCGGTGAACCCGTCGGCGACGACGGCCGATGCGGCGTCGTACGCCGCGAGGGCCGCTGCTGCGTCGTCGAACACCACCGCGGCGAAGGCCTCGATCGCGGCGGCCGGAATCTCGCTCCGGGCCAGCAGGGCGGGGCCGTAGGCAACGCCGGGGACGACCGGTGTGCCGTGGAGCTCGCGCTTCGTCTCTCGCAGGATCTCGGTGACCACGATCACAAATTAGCCACACAGACCCCTAGACAGTCAACAGATTCGGGGATAAAACAACAGAAACAAAGATTCGATGCGAAGGAGGTCCCCATGTACGCCGAGGAGCGTCAGCAGGCCATGACCCGGCTCCTGCAGGACCGTGGGCGAGCGTCCGTCGCCGACCTGGCCGGCGAGTTCGCGGTGACGACGGAGACCGTGCGCCGCGACCTGTCCCTGCTCGAGCGAGCCGGCCTCGTGCGCCGGGTCCACGGCGGCGCGGTCCCTGCGGACTCGCTGGCCGTGATGGAGGCGGCCCTCGCCGACCGCGACACCGCGCGGGTCGACGAGAAGGACGCGATCGCGCAGGCCGCGCTCGACCTGCTCCCCCCGGCAGGGGGAACCGTCCTGCTGGACGCGGGCACCACCACCGCCCGGCTGGCCGGACTCCTCCCCCGCGACCGCCACCTGGTCGTGGTCACGCACGCCATCCCGGTCGCAGCCCGCCTCGCCGGACTTCCCCACATCGAGCTGCATCTGTTGCCCGGCCGCGTCCGTCCGACCACCCACGCCGCCGTCGGCGCCGGCACCGTCGGGGCCCTCGACGCGTTCCGCGCCGACGTCGCCTTCCTCGGCACCAACGCCGTCGCCGTCGGGCACGGCTGCTCGACCCCCGACCCCGACGAGGCGGCCGTCAAGCGGGCGATGGTCAACGCCGGCCGGCGCGTCGTCGTACTGGCCGACTCCTCCAAGATCGACCACGAGGCCACGGTCCGGTTCGCCGCGCTCGACGAGGTCGACGTCCTCGTCACCGACGGCGGCGCGGACGCCGGCCAACGCTCCCGCCTCGCCGCCGCCGGCCCCGAGGTGGTCGTCGCATGATCACCACCCTCACCGCCCATCCGAGCGTCGACCTCACGGTGACCCTCGCCGGCCGGCTCGAGCGCGGTGCCGTGCTCCGCGCCGACCGGGCGGACGCGCAGGCGGGCGGCAAGGGCATCAACATCTCCCGCGCAGCAGCCGCGGCCGGCGGCCCGACGCTCGCGATCTTCCCGGCGGACGCCGACGACCCCTTCGTGCACGAGCTCGTCGCTGCCGGCGTGCCGGCGCAGGCCGTCGGGCCCGCGGGCGCAATCCGCACCAACGTCACGATCAGCGAGGCCGACGGGACGACCACCAAGGTCAACAGCACCGCCGGCCCGGCCAGCCACGAGCTCCTCACCGCTCTCGAGCAGGCACTGCTCACCGCAGCGGCCCGGGCGGAGTGGGTCGTGCTGGCCGGGTCCCTGCCGCCGGGCACTCCTGACGACTGGTACGCCGGCCTGGCCGCCGGCCTCGGCCGGACCCCGGCGCGGATCGCGGTGGACACCAGCGACGAACCCCTGCGCATCCTCGTCGACCGGCTCACCCCCGGGTCGGCACCACACCTGCTCAAGCCGAACGCACAGGAGCTCGCCTCCCTCACCGGCCACGAGGCGGCCGACCTCGAGGACGATCCCGCCGTCGCGGCCCGGGCGGCCCGCGAGCTGCTCGACCGCGGCGTCGACACCGTGCTCGTCACGCTCGGCGGAGCAGGCGCCGTCCTCGTGACCGAGGCGGGCACGTGGCACGCCACCCCACCGCCGACCACCGTCGTGAGCACGGTGGGCGCCGGTGACTCCAGCCTCTTCGGCTACCTCCTCGGGGACCTGCGACAGCTGGCCCCCGAGCAACGACTTGCGCTCGCCGTCGCCTACGGCAGCGCTGCGGCCGAGCTCCCGGGCACGACCATCCCCACCCCGTCACAGGTCCACCCGGAGCTGGTCTCCGTGCGGTCCCTCGACCCCACCGAAGGAGCACTCCGATGACCCAGCTCATCACGTCCGACCTCGTGCGGCTCGACGTCGCACCCGGCACCGACAAGGAAGCCGTGATCCGGGCCCTTGCCGACCTCGTCGCCGCGGCCGGCCGGACGACGGACACCGACACGCTCGTCGCCGACGCGCTGGCCCGGGAGGCGACGGCGCCGACCGGGCTCAAGGGCGGCATCGCCATCCCCCACTGCCGCACCGCTGCGGTGGCCGAACCGACCCTGGCCCTGCTGCGCCTCGCCCCGGGCGTCGACTTCGGCGCCAAGGACGGGCCCGCCGACCTCGCCTTCCTGATCGCCGTGCCCGAGGGCGGCGACGCGAACCACCTGGCCATCTTGACCAAGCTGGCGAAGGCGTTGATCAAGCCCGAGTTCTCCGCTGCGCTCCGTTCCTCCAGCACCGCGGCCGAGGCGGCCGCGCTCGTCGAGGGTGCCCTCACCCCGCCCGCGCCCCCTGCTCCCGCCGCTGCGCCGGTGGCCGCGCCGGCCGCCGTACGACGCAGCCTGGTCGCGGTGACGGCATGCCCGACCGGCATCGCGCACACCTACCTCGCGGCCGAGGCCCTCAAGGTCGCGGCCGAGAAGGCCGGCGTGGACATCCACGTCGAGACCCAAGGGTCGGCGGGCTCCACCCCGCTCGCCGCCGCCACCATCGCCTCGGCGTCGGCGGTCATCCTCGCCGCCGACGTCGGGGTCAGGGACAAGGGCCGCTTCGCCGGTCTCCCCGTCGTGACCTCAGGGGTCAAGAAGGCCGTCGACGCGGCCGACGACCTGATCGGCGAAGCCCTGCGCAGCGCCGACGACCCGGCCGCTCCGCGGGTCTCCGGACACCACGACGCCCCGCACGCGGCCGAGGCCGCGGAGGGCTGGGGAGCCCGGGTGCGTCGCGTGCTGATGACCGGCGTCTCGTACATGATCCCGTTCGTCGCCGCCGGCGGCCTGCTGATCGCCATCGGCTTCCTGCTGGGTGGGTACGACGTCGCCCTTCCGTTCGACGACTCCGGGACGTCCACGGCCGACGCGGTGATCTCGAGCTCCAGCATCACGAACCTGCCGCACGTGTCCGACTACGGCGTGCACGCGCTCGGCGACAGCGGACTCGCCCTGTACCTCGGTGCGCTGCTCTTCAAGCTCGGGGCGTTGTCCTTCGGGTTCCTGGTCCCGGCCCTGGCCGGCTACATCGCGTTCGCCATCGCGGACCGTCCCGGCATCGCCCCCGGGTTCGTGATGGGCGCGGTCGCCGGGCTGATCGGCGCCGGCTTCCTCGGCGGCATCGTCGGCGGCGTGCTCGCCGGACTCATCGCGCACTGGATCGCCAGCCGTCCGGTCCCGGCCTGGGCCCGAGGCCTGATGCCCGTGCTGGTGATCCCCCTGGCCACCACCCTCGTCGCCGGCCTGGTGATGTTCGTGTTCCTGGCCCGCCCGCTGGGGAGCTTGATGACCAATCTCAACGACGGCCTCAACTCGCTGCAGGGCGGCTCGGCGATCCTGCTCGGCGCCATCCTGGGCCTGATGATGGCCTTCGACATGGGCGGTCCGCTCAACAAGGTCGCCTACGGCTTCGCCACGACCGGACTCGCTGCCGCTGCCACCGCCACCGACGCGCCCCAGCTCAAGGTCATGGCGGCGGTCATGCTCGCCGGGATGGTGCCGCCGATCGCGCTCGCCCTCGCCACGGTCGTGCGTCCCGGCCTCTTCACCGTCGCCGAGCGCGAGAACGGCAAGGCGGCGTGGCTGATGGGCGCCTCCTTCATCACCGAGGGCGCGATCCCGTTCGCGGCGGCCGACCCGCTGCGCGTGATCCCCTCGGTCATGCTCGGCAGCGCCGTCACCGGCGGACTGGCCGAGGCCTTCGACGTCTCGCTCCGGGCTCCGCACGGCGGCATCTTCGTGCTCTTCGCCGTCGACAACATCCTCGGCTTCGGCGTCGCCCTCGCCGCCGGCGTAGCCGTGGCCGCCATCGCCGTCCTCGCGCTGAAGAGCACTGCTCGCACGAGCGACGCCGCCCTCGAGACCGCCTCGCTCGAGACCGTCTGACCGTCCACCCACACCCAGGAGGAACCACCATGCCCGTGCACTCCGTCGTCGTCGGCTCCGCCGTCGGCCTGCACACCCGCCCCGCATCGATCATCGCCGAGAAGGCCGACGAGCTGGCCGAGGCCGGCCACGACGTCTTCCTCGCCATCCCCGGGGACGAGCCCGTCGAGGCGAGCTCGGCCCTGATGATCATGACCCTCGGCGCCGCCAAGGGTGACACCGTCGAGGTCTCCGGCGACGACGACGCCGCGGTCGAGGCCATCGCCGCGCTGGTCGCCCAGGACCTCGACGCCTGACGGTGTCCTGCTGACGGCCTGCCTCCGCAGCGGCAGAGAACACGAAGCGCAGGTCAGCGTGCTGACCTGCGCTTCGTCTTCGCGCACTCGCGAAGGCCCCACTGAAATTCAGAAAGCCCACGTCCTGGGACGTGGGCTTTCGCGAGTGACCTCGCTCGCGCGCCTGTAGGGATTCGAACCCCAAACCTTCTGATCCGTACACCGGTCGACCCGAAACGCAGATTGTCCTCGCCGCGGCCCATCTGAGCCGAAGTTGAGCCGAACGCGGTTGCTCTCCGCTCCCCGTCGTCGGCTCTCAGCAGACATCTTGCGCCATCGACAACGACATCCGGGGAGTTGCGTGGCCGAGGCCAGGCGGCGTGGTGCATTTGGGGCATGCGTCTGCCAACTGCGTCAGGCGAGATCAGACGGCGCATCACCCGCACGGACCAGGCGTACGACGGGGCGCTGCGGGACCGAGTCAGCGAGGAACCATCGGAAGGCAAGGCTCCCGCGAGGCTGGCCGAGGGTCGAGATGGCGTTGGGGTGGTCCAGTTGCGTGCGCGCGATGACGACGGTCACTGTGCCGTCGGCGTTGGGTTGCGCGGTGCTCATGTTGATCGACGTGCGCCCGTCGGTTGCGGTGTGGCCGGCCATGAACTGGTTCCAGATGTTGATGTTCCAGAACCGGCAGCGTGGCGGCCGATGGGTCACGACGAGCGCTTCGTCGGCCGCGAGGTCGTAGCTGCCGAAGGAGTAGCAGGCATCCGTGGCCGACCATCCGAAGTTGAAGTCCGGCACCTGGTAGGGCTCAGCGAACGCGTTCGCCACCTCGGACACGTTGTGGCCGAGCTCCAGGCGGTCGGCTTCGACCCGCTCCCCGAGCCGGGTCGGGACGATGGCCGTCATGGTGCGCAGCCAGGTGAGTACCGATCGGAGGGCAGCCGCGGTCGCCGCATCGCTCTTGACGATGGGCTCGGGCGGTTCGACCGCCTCGATGCGCCAGGTCACCGGCCGCCCGCGGAGCGCGTCGGACTGGTAGTCGCGCGTGAATGCGACCGCCGCGTCGTCGGCCAGGACGATGCACGGACCCTCCCCGTCCGCGGGCCGCTCCGGCGCCAGCAGCAGGCGGAAGTTGCCGTCGGCGTCGAAGTCGAGGTCGGAGTCGTTGAGCACACCGATCACGCGGTCGGACCAAGCTCCCGGGGACGGCTCGTTGTAGACGGTGAGCGAGAAGTAGACGCTGTCGCCGCGGTTGCCCGAGACGACGTAGGACCGTCGTGGGTCGATCGGCGCGTAGGAGTACCACGCGTCGGTGTTGTCGCCGCCCCAGCGCCGGTCCCGGCGGAAGGGTGTCACGGTCTGGATGAAGTCCGGTCGGCTCCGCTCGGCGTAGAGATAGGTGTCGAGGCCGACGCCGAGGGTGGTCGTGAGCATTCGGTAGCCGTCGACGACCGCAGACTCACCATCGACGGCTCGGTCGCCTTCGAGGAAGGTCTTCTCGAGCTCACCCAGGCCGGCCAGCAGTTCGTGCCAGGCCTCGGTGGACTGCCAGTTGTTCGGGTTCATGGAGTGATTCCTTCCAGGACGAGGGTCGTGATGGCGGCCACCCACGCGTCGTCGAGCTCTTGCCCGTTCGGCGTGAGCACACCGAGGAGGGCGCTGCCGCCAATGACGCCGAGCAGGTGATCGGCCCGTGCGTCGGCGCGGACCAGCCGTGAATCGGCCGCGTGGTCCAGCCGTTCCTGCAGCTGGTCGAGCCGGGTCGCCCACAGCCGCTCCATCAACTCCTGGTGGAGCGCGGGATGGCCATGCAGGTCGCCGACGAGACCCGGCAGCGCGGCCCGGACGACAGGGTCCGAGAAGAGCGCCGCAGTGCCCCCCACGACGGCCTGGATGTCGGCTCGCAGGTCGCCCGTGGCGCTTTCTCCCGACGCGAGGTCGGCGGGGAACGCCGCCTCGTGCACCAGGTGCATCTTGGTCGGCCAACGCCGATAGATCGCAGGTGTGGTGGTGCCCGCCCTGGTGGCGACGGCGGTGAGCGACAGGCCCGCGTACCCCTCCGCGAGGAGCAGTTCACGGGTCGCGGCCAGCACCGCCTCGTCGATCCGGCGATCACGTGGCCGTCCCGCAGTCTTGGTCGCCGATGCCATTGCTTTCATTACGTTATGAACTGTAACGTATGAGCCATGTCACAGCAACCTGCCCGAATCGACGACCTTTCCTCGCCTCGCTTCGCACCCGAGGTCGCGGAGGTCCACGGCCTCATGGGGTCGATGGCCGCAGATCTCCCGTTGACCTCCGAGAGCTTGCACGCCGCAGCGACGGCCCAGACCGGTCTCGACGACTTCGGTCCACAGGACTACCGGGAGCGGCTCGACGTGCTTCTCGGTGCGCTGAACGACATTCCGGGCGCCACGAACTGGGGCCGGGTGATCGTCCACACCCAGTTGGTGCAGCTGCTCAAGAACCGGGCACTGCTCCAGCGGCTGCTGCGCGATCATCCCGAGATCCACGAGGTGGAGCTCGCGCCGCCGGTGATCATCGCCGGCCTCCCCCGCACCGGCACCACCCACCTGCACAACCTCCTGGCCGCGAGCGGCCTGTACCGCACCCTCCCCTACTGGGAGAGCCTGGAGCCCTTCCCGCTCCCGTCGGAATCTGGCACCAGCCCGGACCCGCGTCGGGAGCGGTGCGACCAGGGCATCGACTTCCTCCACCAGAACCTGCCGCTGTTCCCCCTGATGCACGAGATGACCACCGACCACGTGCACGAGGAGATCCAGCTGCTCGCCAACGACTTCTCCTCGATGCTCTTCGAGACGCTCGCGGACGTGCCGGCCTGGCGGGACTACTACCTCGAGCACGACCAGGAGCCGCACTACCGCCACCTGCGCCTCCAGCTGCAGGCGCTGCAATTCCTCGACGGCGGCAAGCGGTGGCTGCTCAAGAGCCCTCAGCACCTCGAGCAGCTCCCGACACTGGCCAGGGTGTTCCCCGATGCGACGGTCGCGCTCACCCACCGCGACCCCGCCAGAGTCGCCGTGTCGATGGCCACCATGGTCGCCTACAGCCGCCGCATGACCACCGATCCCGTCGACGCGGTCGGGACCGGCCGGTACTGGAGCGATCGCCTCGACGCCATGCTCACCACCCTGGTCCACGACCGCGACCGGGTGCGCGACCTCACCTGCACCGATGTCCGGTTCGACGACTTCATTGCCGACGAGCTCGGCACGGCAGCGTCGGTGATCCAGCTTGCCGGCGGCGTCGTGACCGACGTCGCTTGCGACAACATGGCGGGATACCTGGAGACGCACGTCCGAGGCCGCCTCGGGACCATCGACTACCGAGCCGAAGACCTCGGCCTCGACATCGACGAGCTGCGGACTCGGTTCGAGCCCTACTCGGCGAGGTTCCTGGTGTAACGCCTCCCGTCCGGCTCGCGGGCAGTGCGGTCGCCGTCGAGATGCCGCTCCCGGCCGCACGATGCAAGGTGCGGACGGGGTCGCCCGCGGGCTGGCCGACCAGGCTGCCCGCCGCCGCCGACGTAGCGCCGGCGGGCCTGACCCGCCCTGACGCCAACCAGGCGTCCGCCCGCGGGGAGCCAGCGGCGCATCCACGTGGGACCTCCAAGGTTTCGCACCGTCCGGCCGACCCGGCGCAACAGCGGGTCGCAGGGCCCGGGGCCGCGATCAGGGACGACGCGCGCGTGTCGCAATCTGATCCATGACCGGGTCCAGGCTGGGGCGGGACGACGCCCCACCCCAGCCTGCTTCAACCAGTCAGATCAGGAGCAGGGGTAGCTGCGCCACGCCTGCGCCGGACCCGGGTGCGAGAGAGCGTCCAGCGCCATGGCGATCGCGGTCTGGTCGCCGGGGATGCCGATGTGCTCGACGACGGTGAACGGGCAGTAGGACTGGATCTTGAGGTTGGACACCTGGTCCGGGAAGCCCGACAGGTAGCCCGAGTTGGCCGGGACCACGACCTCGTCGTACTGGGTGATGACGTTGGTGTAGCTCACGTCACCGGGCGTCTCGTCGCCCCAGTTGAGGTCGGTGATGAACGGCGAGCCGGCACCCTGCTGGGCGCAGGCGGGGCAGACGATCCCGGCGATGCCGAGCAGCAGCCAGTGATAGGTGCCGTGGTTGGACGGCGCCA
Source organism: Pimelobacter simplex (assembly GCA_016803235.1). Taxonomy (GTDB): domain Bacteria; phylum Actinomycetota; class Actinomycetes; order Propionibacteriales; family Nocardioidaceae; genus Nocardioides; species Nocardioides simplex_A. The sequence goes on along the minus strand of JADCLI010000013.1, from coordinate 58,732 downwards.
GCCCGACCAGGTCGTCCACCTTGTCCTGACCGCCGAGGTACTTCAGGTAGTAGCGCGGCATCATGCCGCCCTGGCTGTGCCCGACGAAGCTCACCTTCTTGGCGTGGGTCGCAGCGAGCACGCGGTCCACGTAGGTGGACAGCTCTGCGGCCGAGTCCTCGATCGGACCGGTGCCCCGGTTTCCGTAGTCGAGCGCGAAGACGCAGTAGCCCCCATCGAGCAGCGCGGCCTCGAGGTTCTCCAGGAGGCTGACACTGTCGCCCATGGTGCCGTGCACGACGATGACAGGCGTCGGGTGAGCGGCGCTGGGACGGCAGTCCCAGTCGTTCAAGGTGGGCACGGTCGGGTCGGCCACGGCAGTGGCGACGGGCGTGCCTGCTGCAGCCGCCGTCGCCACGGCCGGCGTTGCCGTGGTCGCAGCCACGAGCGCGGCCGCGCAGCTGAGCGCCAGGGCCGTGACCAACCGGGACATGCGCTTCGGTGTTGTGTGCATGGTGCTCTCCTCATCTCAGCCTCGAGACCCCTCCGGTCTCGCGGCGGGTACTGGGTGACGTGCTCCTCAGGCCCCCAGGAAGACGGCCTTGGCGATGTCATCTCGTTCCAGCAGGTCGGACGTCCTGCCTTCGAACTTCACCGCGCCCTTCTCCAGGAACACCGTGCGTGCGCACAGATCGGCCGCGATGTTGAGGCTCTGCTCGACGAGCAGGACCGCGATCCCGGAGGCGCTGATCCGGCCGACGATCTCCAGGAGCTCGCCGACCACGATCGGCGCCAGTCCCAGGGACAGCTCGTCGATGCAGAGCAGCTTCGGCCTGAGCAGGATCGCCTTGGCCAGTGCCAGCTGCTGCTGCTCTCCTCCGGACATGCTCCCCGCCAGCTGGTTCATCCGTTCGCCGAGGCGCGGGAAGGTCGTCAGGACCTGGTCCCTGCGTGCGGCGAGCTCACGACGGTCGCCTGCGAACGCTCGCGCCTGGAGCTCCAGGTTCTCCGCGACGGTCATCTCGGTGAACACCGAGCGACCTCCCGTGATCAGCGCGATCCCGCGTCTCACCAGCCGCTCGGCCGCGACGCCGGTGATGTCGGCGCCGTCGAAGTGCACCGACCCGCCGCTGGGCCGCTCCAGTCCCGCCAGCGCACGCAGCAGTGTGGTCTTCCCGGCCCCGTTGGCACCGAGCAGCGCGACGGACTCACCCGGGTCGACATGCAGCGAGACCCCGAACAGCACCGGCATCCGGTCGTAGGCGAACTCGAGGTCGCGGACCTCCAGGAGCCGGCCGGTCACGGGAACCCCGGCTTGAAGGTCTCGTCGAGCAGGTCCCAGCAATCGCAGTCGCCCTTGAACTCCATCGCCCGCCAGTACTGGCCACCGAACGTGATCCGCGGATCGGTATTGGCCGTCGGCCCGGCCGGGTAGGAGTGCGGCAGAGGTCCGGCCTTCGACAAGCCCTCGGCCAGGGCAGTCGTGGACACCTCCGTGACGTTGTTGAGCATTGCCTGCAGCTCCCAGAGCTGGGTACAGGCGTGCCCACCCAAGCCTGCCTTCTGGTCGTACACCGCAGGGAGCCCGACGCCGGTCATCAGCGCGTTGCACGCCTTGGTACCGGTAGCCGGCTCGACATCGGATCGCTCCTCACCGAACGCGGTAGCCGAGATCCCGATCGATCCCTCGAGGTTCTCGAAGTCCGGTCCGAGCAGACCATAGGTCACATCGAGGATGCCGTCGGCGCCGCTGACCCCGTACTTCGGCTTGAACTGTTGCTCCTGGGCCGACTTGGTGAGGTTGGCGAAGTCGGCGGCCATGCCGATGGGGAGGACGCGCGTCACGTCCTCCTTCTTGAGCTTGAGAACCGCTTGCTGCAGGGCCTCGGGGGCGGCGAACCCGTTCGGGCAGCCGAAGTTGTACTTGACGACCTCTCGCTCGGCGATCCCGATGTCGGAGAGCCAGCCGAAGTAGTCCTCGACCACGGCCGCCTGGCAGTCCCGATAGACCACCCCCACCTTGGGATCACCGTCGAAGTAGCCCAGCGACTTGAGTGCGTACACGCTGTTGTGCAGCGAGACCTCGTCGGCCTGCTGCGCGAACAGGTACGGGTACTTCGAGGAGGCGTCCGCCAGGCTGAGCCGGGCGGTGAAGAACGGAACCTTGGCATCGGTGACGCAATCGACCTGCGACTGGAATCCACCGACGTCGAGCACGGCGAACGGCTTGTCCTGGAGGATCGCCAGGCAGGTCTGGTGCATCAGGTCCGGAGAGGACGCGTTCGCGTTGTAGAAGTGCAGCACGATCTTGCGGCAGGCGGCACCGCCCGCCTTGTTGATGTCTGCCGCCACGGCGCTGTACGCCGCCTTCTGATCGGGAACCGAGGCGAGCCCGAAGGTCTCGTTCCCGGCCGCACCACCGAGGTCGACCAGAGCGACCCCCACGTCGATGGAATCGTCGGTGACACCCTGGGCATCGGCCGGCGGCGGGGCACAGGGGTTCGGGGCGGTCTGCGGCGGTGCCACGGCGGGCGGCGCCTGCGAACCCCCGTCCAGGTCTGCGAACGACAGTCCGGAGGATGCCGGCGCCTCGCTCGAGGCTCCGGTGGTCGCGAGTGGCACCACCGCCCACGCGAGGACTCCGAGCAGCACGATGCCGACCGCGGCGGTAGCCAGTCGCTCGAGGACCGGGGCCCGACGTGCCCAGAGACGGAACTGCTGGAAGGGGGTCATCGAAATGTCTCCAAGTCGTGTCGATCTGCAACGTGCGCCGGAGCCGGCGGAGAAGGGTCGCGTCCGGCATCGCGGCCCTCGGCGTGCGTCGTACCGGAGCGCTTGATCGCCACCTCGTTCGACCCCAGGTAGCTCGCGATCACCGCCGGGTGCTCGCGGACCTCGGGAGGTGTGCCGGCGGCGATCACGCGCCCCGCCTCCAGGGCGTAGACGCGGTCGCACAAGGACATCAACAGCGGCATGTCGTGCTCGACGATGAGGATCGAGCAGTTCAGCTCATCGCGAATGCTGCGCAGCAACGGGGAGAAGGCCTCCGCGTCACGCTGCGACACACCTCCGGTCGGCTCGTCCAGCATCAACAATCGCGGACGAGTTGCGACCTGGGCGGCGAGGTCGCAGATCCGGCGGGTACCGGTCGACAGGTCGCTGGTCAGGGTGTTCGCCCATGCCGACAGGCCGAAGTGCGCCATCACCAGGTCTGCTTCATCGTGCGAACCGTGTTCGGCGGCGCGGGCCCAAGGAGCGCCGATCATCGACGCGCCACTGCTCACCCGGTACCTCGGGTGCAGCGCGACCTGGATGGTCTCGCGCACCGTGAGACCGCTGAACAGGGACGCGTCCTGGAAGGATCGCGCGGCTCCGAACGGAGCCCGGAAGTCCGCCGGGAGGTCCAGCACCGGACGACCGAACACTTCGACGGTGCCGGCATCGGCGGTCACGACGCCGGAGACGACGTTCATCAGGCTGGTCTTGCCCGCCCCGTTCGGCCCGATCAGGCCGACGATCTCGCCGCGCCCGACGCGGATGGAGGCCTGGTTGAGAATCGAGACTCCGCCTGCGCTCCAGGTGACGTCGGTGACCACCAGCGGATCCGCGGACTCCACTCCGCCGGCCGAGGACAGCTTCGCCAGTCGTCGGGCCCAACGGCCACCGGCCACCGGGTCGACGGCCGGCCGCGGGTCCCCCCGGCGCACGGGTTCGCCGTGCAGGGACACGCCGACGTCGGTCGGGCTCGCCGAGGACGTCGCTGCCCGGCCGACCGGGGACAGGTTGCGGGCCAGGCGGTCCAGCACCGCTTGCCAGGCCGACTGCACGCCGCCGGCCAGTCCGGTGGGGAACTGGAGGATCATCGTGATCACGCCGAACGACGACAGCGCCAGCTGAAGTCCGAGCCCGACGCCAAGGCTGTCGAAGAGCGGCGTGATCACCGGTCCGAGGAACAGCACGACCCCATAGACGAAGACGGTCGCGCCGACCGCCCCTCCGGCCGAGCCCAGTCCGCCGATGATCGGGAGGGCCAGGAGGGCGATCGAGATGCTCGCGCCGAACTGGGCGTGCGAGGCGTACCGGAACGCGTCGGCGTAGAGCACTCCGGCGACGCCTGCGATCGCCCCACAGATCGCGAGCGTCGACAGCCGCACCGACGGGGCGAACACGCCCAGCGCATTGGCGGCGCGCTGGTTGTCGCGGATCGCGATCATCACCCGCCCGCTGCCGGCGCGGCGCAGCGCACCGCACGCCGCTATCGCCAGGACGAGGACGACCAGGGCCACGAAGTAGAGGGTCAGGTGCGAGTCGGACCCACCCAGGCTCCGGGTCAGGGGGGCGGCGTCGAAGCTGACGGATCCGCCACTGGTCCCGGAGAACCACTCCTGTTGGAACAGCCACTCGGGGCCAACGACGGCGAGCCCGAGCGTGGTGATCGCCAGGCTCAACCCACGGGCGGTCAGTGCGGGGAGACCGACGATGGCCATCACCGCGGCGCCGACGACCGCGGCCATCAGCAGCAGCGCGGGCAGGGTCCAGCCCTGCGGTACGAGCCGGGCAGCCAGGAAGGCCGTGAAGCCGACGATCGCGAACTGGCCCAGACTGACCTGCCCCCCCAGCCCCAGCAGCATGGTGAGGGAGATCCCGACCAACGCGTAGACGACCAGGATCACGAGCAGGAACCGGTCGCCGTTGCTGCTGAACCAGGGCTGGAACGGGAGGGCGACCGCGGCGGCGAGGAGGACGAGCTTCGCCGAAGACGGACCGAAGCGCACCAGGCGCGACGACTGCAGCTGGCTCGGAATGCGCACCGGCCGTCGTTCCGGCGCGGCGCTCCCGCCGGTGGCGAACGCGGTAGCCAGCGCCCTGTTCCGGATGGCCAGGACCGCGAGGACGACGAGAAGCGTGACGACCTGCGATGCGGCCTCGTTGCTCGTCTCAGCAGCGACGACCCGGCCGATGATGCCGAGGACGAGTCCACCGCCGAGTGCCGCCGGCAGCGAGACGAACGCGCCGAACGCCGCCGCGCCGAGTGTGAGCAACAACAGGTTGGGGCCCAGGGCTGCGACGTCGAAGCTGGCCTGCTTCGGTGCCGCGAGAACCGCGGCCATCGCCGACAGGGCGCCGACGATCCCCCAGGTGACGAGGCTGACGCGGGTGACCGAGATGCCGCACAACCTCGCGGCGTCGATGTTGTTGGCCGCAGCACGGATCTGGCGGCCCATCGACGAGGTCCGTAGGAAGGTCGCGAGGACTGCGACGATCACCGGGACCAGGACGAGGGTGAGGATGTCCATCCCGCTGAGAAGGACGCCTCCGACGTCGACCTTCGATTCGAAGGGCTGCGGGTAGGCCTCTGCCTTCTCCCGGTCCGGGCCCAGTACCGGGAAGTAGCACAGCGCGAGCAGCAGCTGCGACGCGCCGATCGACATCAGGAGCAGCGGAAGGCTGGACCCACCGCGCTTGCGGACCGGCCGGATCAGGCACCACTCGATGGTGACAGCGACCACCCCGCCGACCAGGATGCTCAGCGCGAAGGCCGCCCACCAGTTCCAATCCCAGTCCAGCACCCATTTGGCCATCAGCAGGGCGGAGACTGCGCCCAGCTGGGCGTGGGCCAGGTTGATGAACCGGTTCGCCTTGTAGATCAGCACCAGGCCGACGGCCAGCAGGCCTATGGTGAACCCGCTCTGCAGGCCCAGCACCAGGGTCCCCAGCGTCACAACACTCACTCCTCGGATGTGGCTCTCGCCTCGACGGACGGACGTCGGAACCGGTCGCGCGGCAGGCGGGGCTCGGCTCCCGCCCTGGGCGGGAGCCGAGCTCGGCCGGGCCCCTCCCGGCCCGGGCCTACGACGCGAACGCGACCTCGGCGATCGAGGCGTACTGCGGGTCCTGGGTCGTGCTCGTGGCCAGCACGAGGCACTTGCCTCCCGGCTCGCAGGTCGAGGTCGGCAGCTCGGCCTGGAAGGACTCGCCCACCCGCACGGTGAAGGAGCCGGAACCGGCACCGCCGCTGATCTCGATCATGCCCATCGACTCCGGTCGCATGTCGCAGTACTTCTGGGGGTTCGAGGTGTCCGAGACCACCGCGGGCGAGCAGAGGACCACCGAGGCCTTGCCGGTGAGCTGTCCGTATCCCCCGATCGTGACCTTGATCTTCTGTCCGTCCTTCACGCCCGTCCCGGGGGCGAGCTCGAGGCTCCCGAGGACCGGAGCAGCCGTCGGGCTCGGCTCGACGGTGGCGGAAGTTCCCGGTGCACTCGGCGCAGTGGTGTCCACCGAAGCACTGGGACCAGAGGACACGTCCTCGTCGGCGGTGTCGCTGCCGCATCCGCTGAGCGTCGCAGCGAGTACCAACCCCGCAGCGGCAATCTGGAACTTGTTGAACATGAGGACTCCTTGCTCAGTGGTCTGTGGCGACCGGCTTGCCTTGTCCCAGCTCACGGCAGCGCCGACTGATCGGCCAGAGTGGGCTGCGTCACATCACACGCAAACTTACTTAAACTTAAGTCAGATAGCAATGGGCTGACGCGTCCTCTCCTCCGCGAACTACGCAGGCGCAATCCCGTGTCCCGGTGTCCCCCGCTGGGCGATGTCGTCGACCCGACGCGGGCGTCGCTGAGCCCGGAGCGACCCGCGGAGACCGGGCGCCGTTGCCGCACGATCGGCGCACCCGTCATCGAAGGTCCCAGGGCAGGCGTCAAGAGCGACCGGGCCGTTGCGGCGGGGCGGTCGATGTCGTCTCGGGCTGCTTGCGGGCAGGACCAGCGTGTGATGCGCACCCGCAGCCGTGTCCGAAGGGCCTGGTTCAGGCGGGAACCGCGACGTACTCCCGCAGCAGGTTCGCGAAGCAGGCGAAGCCGCCCACCAGGTCGACGGAGGAGTCGACCAGCCACTGGTTCTCCAGGCCCTCCGACGCCGCGATCAGCATCGCGGTCACCAGTTCCGCGTCGACATCGGCCCGGACGGTGCCGGCCCGGACACTGCGCTCGATCGAGCCGACGCAGAGCCTCCGGAACAGGACCATCCGGCCGCGGATCCAGTCGTGGGCCGGATGGTCCGCACCCGTCGCCTCCGCGGCGATGACATGGGAGAACTGGATGAGATTGCGATGGCCGGCGTTGTGGCGGACGACGTCCTCGAAGGCCGTGAGGAGTTCGTCGAACTCCATCTCGCTCAGGGCTTCAGGCGTCAACTCGGACGACTCCAGGTCGCCTTCGTCGCGGGCCTTCAGGACGGCCTCGAGCAGGGTCTCCTTGTTCGGGAAGTGATACAGGAGTCCGGGGTGGGACATTCCCGCCTCCGCCGCGATCTTCGACATCGAGCCCCCGCGGTAGCCGTTCGCCGCGAAGTGATCGAAGGCGATCTCGATGATGCGCGAACGGGAGGCCCTCCCGGTGCGTTCGGCCGACTGCGTGGTTGCCATGGGGACGAGCCTATGACGGCGGGCGGCGGCCGAGCGCGGGTCCTCTCCCGAACGCCCCTGCGCCGCCGCGGCCGCCGCCGGACGCCGTTCACGCCCGCGGGCCAGGGCCGCGCGAGCGGCCGCCCTTGCATCCTGGCTCGAGCACTCCTCGCGGGGTCGTGCCCGTCACCTTCAAACCGGCTCGGCGGCGAGCAGTGCACCAATGCGGCGTGCCTGGTCGGTGCTACCACCGTGCAGGAACTCGCCCAGCTTGCCGGTGGTGAAGTACCGGTGCGCCTGACCGTCCATGTCGATGCCGACGCCGCCGTGCACGTGCACCACGGTGTGGGCGATCCTGTGGCCGGCGTCCGCGGCCCAGAGCTTGGCAGCCGCGACCTCGACCTCCGCCGGCAGGCCCTCCTCGAGCCGCCAGGCGGCCTGCCACAGCATGAGGTCGGCACCGAGGATGTCGATGTAGCCGTCGGCCAGGCGCTGCGAGACCGCTTGGAAGGTGCCGATCGGTCGGCCGAACTGTTCGCGGGTCTTCGCGTAGTTCGCGGTCAGCTCCAGGGCGCCCTTGAGGATCCCCAGCTGGAGAGCGCAGGCGGCCAGGGTGAGCCGCTGGGTGAGCCACTCGACGATCGCGGCGCCGTGGGTCAGGTCGCCGAGGAGCGTGCCGGGCGCGCGTTCGAGGTGGAGCCGGGCGACCTCGCTGCCGTCGCTGAGCGCTTGCGGAGCGATGGTGGCGCCGGCACCGGGCTCGACCAGGAAGGCCGCGACGCCGTCGGGGGTGGTGGCCGGGACGACGAAGAGTGCCGCCTCGGCGCCGGCCGGGACGACGCTCTTGAGGCCGCTGAGCAGCCAAGCCTCACCGTCGCGCTCGGCGGTGACCGTGGGGGTGGCCGGGACGTGCTCACGTTCCTCGGCGATCGCGGCGGTGAGGATCTTGTCGCCGGTGATCGCGCCGGGCAGCCAGGTCGCGCGGGTGGTGTCGTCGCCGAACCGGGCGATCGCGAGGGCGGCCGGCAGGTGGGCCGTCAGTGGTGCCGGGGCGACCAGCTTGCCGGCCTCGATCAGCAGCGAGCAGAGCTCGAGCAGTCCGAGCCCGGCACCGCCGTCGCTCTCGGGCAGGCTCAGGCCCAGCAGGCCGGCATCGCCGAGCCTGGTCCACAGCGCAGGTGCGAAGCGGCCTTGGTCAGCGGCCTGGAGCCGTTCCGGGATGCACTCGTTGTTGAAGATCGTCGCGGCCAGGTCCGCGGCGTCGTTCTGGCTCTCGGTGAAGGAGAAGTCCATGTCAGCTTCCGGTGAAGGGTCGGGTGGGGAGGAGCTCGAGTGGCGAGCGTCGCGGGAGGATCAACGCCGCGCCGCGGGCAGACCCAGGCCGGCGCGGCCGATGATGTCGCGCTGGATCTCGTTGGTGCCGCCGCCGAAGGTCATCACCAGCGAGGACCGGTAGTAGCGCTCGAGGCGGCCGCGCAGGACCGCTCCGGCGGAGTCACCCCTGACGATCGCCTCGGGACCGACGATCTCGATCAGCGCGCGGTAGACCTCGGTGGCGAGCTCGGAGCCGTAGACCTTGGTCGCCGAGGCGTGTGCCGGCGACAGATCATCGGTGGCCGAGGCGAGCTTCCAGTTGAGCAGCTTGAGCATGTCGACCCGAGCGTGCGCCCGGCCGAGCAGGACCTGGACCCACTCGGCATCGATGACCCGGCTGCCGTCCGGATTCCTGGTCTGCTGGGCCCACGCACGGACCTGCGCGACCGAGTGCATCTGCGAGGCGGCCGACGTCAGTGCGACCCGCTCGTGGTTGAGTTGGTTGGTCATCAGCGCCCAGCCGCCGTTGAGCCCGCCGACCAGGTTCTCCTCCGGCACCCGCACGTCCTGGTAGTAGGTCGCGCTGGTGCCGACACCGGCCACGGTGTGGACCGGGGTGTAGGAGAACCCCTCGGCGGTGGTCGGGACCAGGATCATCGACAGGCCCTTGTGCCGGGGCAGGTCCGGGTCGGTGCGGCACGCCAGCCAGACATAGTGGGCGTACTGGATCTCCGAGGTCCACATCTTCTGGCCGTTGATCACCCACTCGCCGTCCTCCAGGCGGGCCCGGGTCCGCAGGCTGGCCAGGTCGGTGCCGGAGCCCGGCTCGGAGTAGCCGATCGAGAAGAGCACCTCGCCGGTCAGGATCTTGGGGAGGATCTCGGCCTTCTGCGCCTCCGTGCCGTACCTCATGATCGTGGGTCCGACGGTGTTCAGGGTCAGGTACGGGATTGGAACGCCGGCAATGGCGGCCTCGTCGGTGAAGATGAGCTGCTCCATCATCGAGCGGTTCTGACCGCCGTACTCCTCAGGCCAACCGATCCCCAGCCAGCCGTCTCGACCGATCTGCTTGATCACGTTCCGGTAGACGGTCTTGTCACCGAACTCGCCCATCTCGACGCCCTCCTCCCGGAACTGGTTCGTGGCGACCGAGAGGCCGGCTCGGACCTCGGGCGTCACCAGTGCGGAGAAGTAGGCGCGAAGCTCGGCGCGAAGCGCCTCGTCCTCCTCGTTCAGTGCGATCTTCACGTCAGTCATCCTCACAGTGATCCGCGCGCGGGACCGGGCTCGATGGGGTTGGCGGGAGGTGGCGGGGTCAGGCCTTCGGCAGGTTCAAGATCCTGGAGGCGATCACGTTGAGCTGGACCTCGATGGTTCCGCCACCGAAGAGGATGGCGGGCATGCCGAGGTGGTCGGCGACGTACGGGCTGGCTGCGTCGAGCCCCGACGGCCCGAGGAGGCCGAACAACGCGCGGGACCCGTCGCGCTGCGCGATCGAGCTGAGCACCTTGTTCACGCTGTTCTCCGCCGCCATGTCTCGACCGGACATGCGTCCCAGCACGGTGCGCAGGTTCATCGACGCCAGGCAGATCTCGCGGGCGGCGCACTCGCCGACGACGGCGAGCACGTCGCCTTCGTCGGCTCGGTGCGCACCGTCGTCGAGAAGCCGGCGGGCGAGCCCGGACGAGCCGTACCGCAGCCGGGACCCCATGTTGAGTCGCTCGCTGGACAACGTCGCCATGGCCAGGCGCCAGCCCTCCCCCGGCTCCCCGACCACGCAGTCGTCGGGAACGAAGACGTCGTCGAGAAAGACCTCGGCGAGCTCGGCTTGCCCGTTCATCTGCTGGATCGGCCGCGCCAGCACGCCCGGGGAGGCCATGTCGACGAGGAAGTAGGTCAAGCCTCGGTGCTTCGCCGCCTCGGCATCAGTGCGCGCCAAGCAGATGCCCCACTGGGACTCACAGGCACGGGAGTTCCAGATCTTCTGGCCGGACAGCCTCCACCCACCGTCCACGCGCGTCGCACGGGTGCGCAACGAGGCGAGGTCGGACCCTGCTTCGGGCTCGGAGAACAGCTGGCACCAGATGATGTCGCCGCGCTGGCTGGCGTCGACGAACCGTGTCCTCTGTTCGTCCGAGCCGTGGGCGACCAGGGTGGCCAGCGCCCAGTCCCCGACGATGAGTGTCGGCTGTACGAGCCCACGCCGCCCGAACTCGTCGGCGATCACCGCCTGTTCCTGCGGTCCGGCTCCCCGCCCGTAGGGAGCGGGGAGGTGCGGTGCCATCAGGCGGGCGTCGGCGAGCAGCGCCTGCCGGTCGCCTCCGGTCCACCGACCCCAGGCGTCGAGATGACGGTCGTCCTCTGCGGGCAACGTCACGAACTCGTCCAGGACGGCGCCGACCTCGGCGCGCAGCTCCGGCAGGGCCGCCGGGTCGTCCAGCCGCGAGGAGCGTTCCCCGTGCCGGACGGCCTCACCGAGCACGCGTGCCCAGTGCCTCGACGGGCCGAAGAGTCCGGCCAGCGCGGACGCCCGCCGCAGGTACAGGTGCGCGTCATGCTCCCAGGTGACGCCCAAGGCGCCCAGCAGGGTGACCAGGTCGAAGACGACGTCGACAGCGGGTTCGGCGGCGGTGACGAGTGCCTGGGCGGTGGCGAGCCGCCACTGGTCCCGGCGCTGCTGCGGCGCACGTGCGGCATCCCAGGCCGCAGCCGCCGCAGCCTCGGCGCGCACGAGCATCATCGCGGCACGATGCTGGAGCACCTGGAACGCGCCGAGGGGCTTCCCGAACTGGTGTCGCGTACGCAGGTGTTCGGCCGCGGTCTCGACCGCCCACGCGGCGACCCCCGCCGCCTGGGCAGCAACGAGCGCCGCGCCCACGAGGTCGGCGGCCTCATCGTCGACGGCCATGATCCGCTCGGGAGGAACCGGGTGGGCGTCGAGCTCGAACCTGCCTGCCGAGAGCGTCAGGTCGATGCCCGCGACCTGACGGAGATCGACCTCACCGGGACGGAGCACGAACCACACCCGGCCGTCCCCCAGCTCGGCGCGCGCCAGCACGATGTCGGCACCGATCAGCCCGGGGACGACGTCGGTACCGCCGCTGACCCGGAGGCCGTCTTCCAACTCGACGGCGGTGAGACCACCGAGAACCACCGCCCCGGCCGCTCCCTCCACGAAGAGATCCAGCCATGTGCGCGCGGAGTCGTCCGTGACGGTCGCCAGCGCGCCGCTCGCGAGCACGGTCGGCAGCCATGGACCTGCCAACAGCTGGCGCCCGAGCTGTTCGGCGACCACGGCCAGGTCGACCAGGGTGGCGCCGCCGCCACCGATCTCCTCAGCGAGGTGCAGGGTCAGCAAGCCGTGCTGGTGCAGGTTTGACCACCCGGCCCCGCGGTCGCCGCAGGCCAGCTCCTCGAGCCGATCCCGGATCGACGAGAGCGGTGCGCGCCGGCGGCAGAGCTCGGCGGCGGCCTGCGCCAACGCCTCCTCGTCCGCATCCAGTGCGATCGACATGGTCAGTCCCTCCCGCCTGTGCGCGCCGGTGTCGCGGCGATCAGGTCAGGACCGGCGGGAAGCTGCGCACTGCACTCCACGGGTCTCCTTCCAGGCCGGCTCCAGGTCATCGCGATGGTGTCGGCGAGGAATGCACTTCTGGAAGAGCCGCTCCCACCCAACGAGAGCACCGGTGTGTCACGGATCGGTCGGTGGTTCATGCTTCGTGCTGAACGGTCGTGCTGGGGAGACCGCCACCGAAACCTCCGGGAGAAGCCATGCCAGACGACGTCCTCGTCGAGCGGGCCGGCGCGGTCGCGGTCGTCCGCCTCAACCGCCCCGACCGACGCAACGCCTTCAACGCCGCGATGGGGCGGGCCCTGTCCGCCGCGTACGAGGAGTGCGACGGGGACGACGCCGTCCGGGCCGTCGTCCTGACCGGGACTCCGCCGGCGTTCTGCGCGGGCGCTGACCTCTCCGCCGGTGAGCGGACCTTCGCCGATCCTGGTGCCGGCTTCCAGGCAAGTGGGATCAGCTTCCCAGCCTGGCGGGTCCGGAAGCCGGTGATCGCCGCCGTCAACGGCCACGCGATCGGGATCGGGCTCACCCTGGCGCTGCAGTGCGACATCCGGGTGATGGCCGACGACGCGAAGTACGGCGTGGTGCAGGCCCGCAAGGCGGTGGTCGGAGACGCGTACTCACACTGGGTCCTGCCTCGTCTCGTCGGAATCTCCCGGGCCGCGGAGATCCTCCTGACCGGAGCCACGTTCGACGGCCGGCGAGCCTACGAGCTCGGGCTGTGCAGCCAGGTGCTCGCGCCCGATCGGGTCCTCGATGCTGCCCACGAGCTGGCTGCTGACCTTGCCGAGTACACCGCACCGCTGTCGGTGGCTGCGAGCAAGGAGCTGCTCTGGTCGTCCTTCGACCTCGACCGTGCCGAGGTCGGTCGCAGGGAGACGTCGATCCACCTGGACCTGATGGCGCACGAGGACGTGCTCGAGGCAGGTCGCGCCCACGCCGAGAACCGGCCGCCCGCCTGGACCGGCCGGGTCTCGAGCACCGGTCCCATCACGACCTAGCAGACGGTACCGACCGTGGCCCAGTCCCGGTCCGACTGGTCACCGGCGACGCGCGCTGGAGGTGGATGGCCAGCTCCGCCAGGTCCGCGGTCGCGACGTCGTAGCCCGGGAAGTAGACGCACACGTCCTCGGCGACGTCCCCGAACCGCCGGACCACCTCAGCCGCGCACTCGGAGGGCGTTCCGTGCACGGCCAGCCGGTCCAGCATGGTGTCGTCGATCAAGGTGCCCATCTCGGCGAAGCGGCCCGCCTTGAGGAGCTGGCTCAGCTCCCCCTGCAAGCCTTCCCACCCCTCGCACTCGAGGACCGGGAAATAGGCCGCCGTGGAGGCGTAGAACGCGAGAAGGGCCCGCGCGCCCCGGCACGCGGCGTCGTACTGCTCCGCCGTGGTCCCGGTGGCGACGACGACCTGGGGCAGGATCACGAAGTCGTCGAGGGTGCGGTCGCTGCGCCGGAGCCCCTCCATGACCGCCGCCAGGGTGCGTTCCCGGAAGTGCGTCTCACTGTGGAACGGCATCACCAGGAGGCCGTCGGCGACTTCGGCCGCGGTCCGCGTCATCACCGGGCCGAGGGCGCCCATCAGCACCGGCGGGATCCCGTGCGCGTTGGGGCCGGGGTTGAAGGTCGGGGGCATCATGGTGTGCTCGGAGAACTCGCCAACGAAGTCCAGCTCCGTCCCGTGCTGCCACGCGCCGAGGATCGCCTTGACCGCCAGCACCGTCTCGCGCATCCGCGCGGCCGGGCGCGACCAGGTCGACCCGTACCGGCGCTCGACATGACTGCGGACCTGGGAGCCGAGTCCCAGCCTGAACCGCCCCGAGCTGGCCGACTGCAGGTCGTAGGCCGCATGTGCCAGGTGCAGCGGACTTCGGGGCAGCGCCACCGCGATGTTCGTCATCAGGTCCGTGTCGACGGCGGTCGCGGCAACCGCCAGCGGCAGGAAGACGTCGTGCTGGCCCTCGAACGAGAAGAGTCCGTTCACCCCGGTCTCGGCGATCTCCTGGGCACGCTTCACGGCACGGTCCGGACCAGCATCGAGCTGTACGTGTACTCGCACGACGGCACCTCCTACTTCGTGTAGTGAACGGGAAGTTCCTTGATTCCGTTGATCCAGCCCGCGCGCAGTCGTCGCTCCGGACCTGCAGTGGCGATGTCGGGAGCCAGATCGGCCAGCACGTCGAAGACGATCCGGACCTCCAGCCGCGCGAGGTTCGCCCCGATGCAGTAATGGGCGCCGTGCCCGCCGAAGGCGAGGTGCGGGTTCGGATCGCGCAGGATGTCGAACTCGAACGGGTTCGTGAAGACGTCCTCGTCGAAATTGCCGGAGGCGTAGAACAGCCCGACCCGCTGACCCTTGCGGATCTGGTGGCCGCGGACGTCGACGTCGCTGACGGCGGTGCGCTGGAACACGGTGACCGGGGTCGCCCAGCGGATGATCTCGTCAATGGCAGTGGACGGACGCTCGTCCTTGTACCGCTGCCACTGGTCCGGGTTGTCCAGGAATGCCTTCATCCCATGACTGATCGCATTACGGGTGGTCTCGTTGCCGGCCACCGCGAGCAGGATGACGAAGTAGCCGAACTCGTCGTCGGTCAGACCGCGACCGTCGGTGTCCGCCAGGATCAGCTTCGTCACCAGGTCGTCCTGCGGATCCTGCCGCCGCCGATCGGCGAGAGTCATGCTGTAGGTCAGCATCTCGATCGCCGCGACCTCGGGGTCGACATCGAACTCGGGATCGTCGTAGCCCAGCATCTGGTTGGACCAGTCGAAGATCTGCCGGCGGTCCTCCTGTGGCACGCCGATCAGCTCGGCGATCGCCTGCAACGGCAGCTCTGCCGCCACGTCGGTGACGAAGTCGCCGCTGCCGCGGGTCAACGCCTCCTCGACGATGCGGACCGCACGAGCGCGCAGGGTCCCCTCGAGTGCCGCGATCGATCGGGGAGTGAATGCCCGGCTGACGATCTTGCGGGTCGCGGTGTGCTGCGGATCGTCCTGGTTGAGCAGGGTCACCCGCTGCAGCTCGACCTGGTCCCGCGTCATCTCGGGCCCGAACCGGATGATCGCGGTGTTCTCGCTGGAGATGAAGTCCCGGCTGTTCTTCGAGATCGCCGCGATGTCCTCGTGCCGACTGATCGCCCAGTAGCCGGTGCCGCCCTCCATCCCAGCGCGCGCCTCGGCCGGCTGCTCCACCCAGTGGATCGGCTCGGTCCGCCTGAGGAAGCGGAACTCCGGGTGCGGGATCCCGGCCAGGTTCAGGTCCGGGTCGGTCGGGTCGAATCCGACCGGTAGCTGCACGATGCTCTCCACGAGTGTCCTTCCAGGTCCGGTCACACGACCTGGTGATCCTGCGCCGCACCCGCTCGGGACGAAAGGACAACTCCCGCCTGTTGAAACCTGAGGACTCGCTGCGTCCGCTCATGCCTCCTGCGCGAGGTCGCGCGAGCCGAGGTTCTCCCGCCGCAGCGCGAGCTCGGCGGAGACCCGGCGTGCCGCGTCGACGACGAGGGGCTGGATCAGCCGGACTGTGGGGCGGCCCACGACCGCGACCGAGAGCGCCCCCACCGGCCGTCCTCGCACCACGATGGGTGCGGCGACGCTACCGATCCCCAGGGCGCAGTGGGCCGCGCTGGTGGCTGCGACACCGTGCCTGCGCCGGATGGCACCCAGCTGGGCGTGCAACCTGTCGCGCCCGGCGACGGCGACCATGCGATCGACGCGCTCGGGCTCGATCGCCGCGAGGATCGCGAGCCCGAGGACGGTGCGCTCGACGGACACCCGGGCCCCGATCGAGGACGGAACCGCGCTTGCCGTGCCGGCGCCGAGTCGTTCGAGGTAGACCACGTCGCTGCCGTCGAGAGCGCCCAGGTGGACGACGCCGTCAGTCGCTTCGCGCAGCTCGTTGAGGGTCTGGTTCGCGACAGCCCGGAGCGTCACCGCGTCGTCAGCACTCGCGTGCAGGGTGTGTGCGCGCGGCCCGAGGGCATAGCCCGGCGCCTGCTTGGTGAGCCATCCGGACTTCTCGAGCTGAGCGACGATGCGGAACGCCGTGGATCTCGGCAGCCCGCTGGCCCGGCTGATGTCTTCAAGGAGGAGCACGGCGGGGCCGTTCGCGAATGCGTCGAGTACGAGGGTCACCCGCTCGATGACCGACGATCGTCCCGGGCGGTCCTGAGGAAGGTCGTGCGTGCGCTGGTCCGCTGCCGACATCAAGGTCTCCTCGGCGTCCGGGCGGCCGTCGTACGGCAGTCGCGCATCTCGGTGCGCCCGGCGGGGCGATCCGCCTACGGCGCCGCCCTCACCGTCACCACGACCTCGGTCGCGCCCGGCGACGAGGCGATGGTCAGATGGGCGGCGTTCGGAGCCGAGGTGACGGTGCCGCCGGCGACCTGCACGGTGTAGCCGCCCGGGAAGAAGCGCGGGTGGACGAAGAAGTCCGAGGTGCTGCCGGCCGGGAATCGCCCTGTTCCGTCGGCCCGCAGGGTCGAGTAGCGGGCGTCGAACGTGGACGACTTGCCGTCCCAGCGCCAGCCCAGCGGCGTACCGGACACGGTCCTGGGCGACGGCCTCGTCAGCACCCGCAGCAGGCCGTCCTTGATGTTGTCTCCCTCGGGTGCTCCTGCCGGGTCGTTGATGAGGCCGTACGTCGCTTCCTCGCCGAAGTCCTGCGCGAAGTAGGCCCAGTGCATCCAGCTGAGCATCTGCTCGTCGGATCGGTCGAGCAGGTGGGCGACGACGGCGTCGGAGTTGAACGCACCGAACTCGTTCATCAACAACGGCTCACCGGTCTTCTTGAACTGAGCCTGCGCGTTGGACAGGTTGAGCTCGGTCAGGGGCGCGCAGAGCTCTGCGGGCAGTGGCAGCGGCACGAGGCCGAGGGCGCAGTAGTTGTGGAACGCGAAGCCGACCTGCGGGTCGTTCATCGACGGGTGCCAGGTGCGCGCGCCCATCCCGAAGAAGGCGGTCGGCTCGACGAACACCAGGCGGTCAGCGTCGACCTGACGGACCGCAGCCAGCACCTTGCGGTGGAACGGGGCCAGCTTCTGGGTGTCGAAGGTCGGGCAGCCGAGCGGAAGCGCGCAGAGAGCCACGTCGACGATGCCCGGCGACGGCTCGTTGTAGAGCTCGAAGACGGTGTGCTCGTCGCCGGCGAAGCGCTGGGCGACGTGCTTCCACGCCGCCGCGTAGTGGTCCTGGAGCCCGATCCCGTCGGATGCCTTGACGTTGCGCCAGAAGTTCTCGTTGGCGATGGCCGCCCCCGGCAGCACGTTCGCGGGAGCCGGCAGGAAGGCCAGCCCGGGGATGCCGTAGTTGATCGTGGCCCAGTCGGGGGCGCCGTTTCCGCCGAACTTCTCCCCGTAGCCGTCCTGGTGGAAGTTGACCACGGGGACCAGGCCGTGCCGGACGGCCGCGTCGGCGAGATCGACGATCTTGTCGATGTAGACGTCATCGTAGTGTCCGGGCGTCGGCTCGACCGCGGCCCAGGTGAAGCCGAGGCGGATCCCGTTGAACCCGTTGTCCGCGAGGAAGGTCAGGTCGTCCTCACCGAAGCCGAGCGCATCGGGCGTGTACGGCGCCAGCTTGTTGACCATGTTCGTGCCGTGCATGACCACCACCCGGCCGTCGGCCCCGGTGAACCACCGACCCGTGTGCGCCAGGTCCTGTGGGACGGTGGCCGACGCGTCGGGCGCAGGCGCAGGCTCGGCCGCCACGGCGTCGCTCGGCGCCAGACAGGCCAAGACGAGCGTCGCGCATCCGACGGACGCGAGCCCGCGGCGGATGCCAAGGTTGATGAGTCGGCGCATGGGGAGCCTCCAGCGTGCGATCCGGGCGCACACGTCGGCGCCTCTGGCCGCACTCTAGAAGTCTGACCCCTCAGGAAGTCAAGGGACAGCCCTTAAATTTGAAGGCGCCGACACGAGCCCCGTCAGGACGTCGACCAGATCCTCGTGCCGACGCGACCGCGCCGCCGCGCCAAGGCTCCCGACCGACCGCTCGTAGTCGGCGACGAGGCCGAGCAGGCAGGTCGCCAGGGAATCGGTCCGAAACCGCCGATCGGCCTCGCGCACCGACGTGAGGCTGCGGGTGAGGCGCCCGATGATGATGCGCAGCGACTGGTGCCCCTCCCCGAACACGACAGCGTCGTCGGTGACAGCGGGGTGGTAGCGCAGCCGGTCGAGGAAGCGGGCGAAGTGCGTGGAGTCGGGACCATCGACGATCTGGACCATCGGGAGCACCAGCATCGCGACCAGGGTTCTGACATCGTCCCGCCTGCCCGCCACCTCCGCCTCCGCGAGCAGACGGAGACGCGCCGTCTCCATCTCGGCGAGGCGCGCGTTGACCGCCTCGGCGATCAGCCTGTCCCTGCTGCCGAAGTAGTACTGCACGGCGGACTTGTTGCGCAGCCCCGCCTCTGCCGCCACGTCCTGCAGGGACGCCCCGATCCCACGTTCCGCGATCAGCACCTCGGCAGCACGCAAGATCCGCTGCGCCGGTGCCCGTTCGCTCATGTGGTTCAGCCTATCCGCGAGGCTCGGATGCGGGGTCCGGTCAGACAACGGCGCTCGCGGCGCCGCGACGACGCGCCGCGACCCGTGGGTCGGGGTGCCAACTCGGTCCTGTGACCGGGCACAGCACCGAGGCAGCACGGACAGCGCCGCGGGCAGGCGCCTCCCCATGGGGGCCACCTGCGCAGCTCTCGATGGCGACCATCGTTCGACCACCGAGCCGCTACGACAAGGTCGCCACCGTCTACCGAGGAGCAGTCGTCCTACGCGCCGTCACCATCTGGCCCGCGACCTAGTCCGCGACGACAACGGAGCCGGTGAGCGCGATGGCCACCGCACTGGTCCCGACCTGGATCCCGAACATCCCCGGTTCGCGCCACCAGCCGTCCGGGGTCCAGGTGGCGAAGGCGCGCTCGTCGATCCGGATCCGCACCCGGGAGCGCTCGCCGGCACCGAGCCGCACGACGGTGTGCCCGGCCAGCCATCGCACCGGGCGGTCGGCCTCGGTCTCCTGCCGGCTGAGATACGCCTGGATGACCTGCTTTCCGGGCCGGTCACCGGTGTTCTCGACGGTGACCTCGAGGTCGAGCGCGGCGCCGGCCGGAGCGGTCGACGGGTGGACCAGGTCCGTGAGTGCCCACGTCGTGTAGCCGAGCCCGTGTCCGAACCAGTACGCCGGCTCGGCCTGGGTCCGCAACCAGGCTCGGTGGCCGATGTGAACTCCCTCGGCATAGTTGACGAGCCCGTCGACGGGCTTGTCGGGCCCGATCGGGACGCTGCGCTCGTCGGCCGGCCAGGTCGTCGGCAGGCGGCCGCCGGGTTCCCGGTCCCCGGCGATCACCTCGGCGAGCGCCGTACCCATCTCCTGGCCGCCGAACCAGCCGACCAGGACCGCTCCGACCCGCTCACGCCACGGCATCAGCACCGGGCTGCCGGAGTTCACCACGACCACGGTGCGGGGGTTCGCCGCGGCCACTGCCTCGACCAGACGGTCCTGGTCGCCGGGCAGCGCCAGCGTCGTCCGGTCGAAGCCCTCGCTCTCGGTGCGCGAGCTCGTGCCGACGACGACGACGGCGACGTCGACCCGGGACGCGGCCTGGACCGCCTCGAGGAGCATCTCCTCCGCCGTACCGCTGCGCGGAGCCATCCCGACGGTGATCGCATGCACCATCGGCAACGGCGCAGTCGTGAGATCGCAGGTCACCGTGAGCTCGATCGGACGACCTGCGACGAGCTCGACCGGAACGGTGCTCACCGGCGGAGCGAAGATCAGCTCGGCGATGTCGGGCGTGACCACCTCGACATCGGGGGCGCCGGCCTGTGGGTCGGGGAAGGCTGATGATCGGCTGGTCCGGCCCTCACCCGTGTCGATGACCGGTACGCCGTCGATCTCGACGCGAACCGCAGCAGCGCATGCGATGCCGACGTCGCACCGCTCGGTGCGCGTCGGCGTGTAGCGAGTGTGCAGCACGAGGCTGCCCGCGTCCTCGGGCAGCGTCCCGAGCCAGGTCAGCTCCGCGCTCTGCCGCACCTCGTCGACCAGGACACGACCACCGGTGTCGCGCAGCGTGGTGTGGATGCCCGGGGCATCACCGATCGGGTCGTACATCTGCTCGCTGTCCAGCGCGAAGATCCCGTTCGGCGCCTCGATCCCCATGCGGAACGTGACCTCCGCGGTCGGGAACCGGGACGTCAGGCCCTCCAGGGGGGAGACGACGTGCTCCGGGGTCACGGTGGCGCTGCCACCGCCCTGCGTGCGGATCGCCCAAGCGTTCGGGCCGATCAGCGCCACCGACGAGGGTGGGGCCACCAGCGGCAGGGTGCCGTCGTTCTCGAGCAGGACCATGCCTTCGGCACACAGGCCCGCCAGTACGTCCCGAGCGTGGGCCGCCGGGACGACCGAGGACGACGCCCGCTGGCCATGACCCTCCAGGGCACCGACCCGGGTCGCCAGCAGGAGCAGGCGCAGGACCTTGTCATCGACGGTCTCCTCGGCGACTCTCCCCTCGCGCACCGCGGCGACCAGAGCGTCCTCCCAGGGACTGAACATGTCCGGCATCACCAGGTCCTGGCCCGAGTTCGCCGAGGCCTCGGTCGAGCTCACGGCGACCCAGTCCGAGACCACGACGCCGTCGAAGCCCCATTCCGACTTCAACGGGTCCCGCAACAAGGGGTGCTCACTCATCGTGGTGCCGTTGACGCGGTTGTACGCCGACATCACCATCCACGCGCCGGCGTCGACGACCGCGCGTTCGAATGCGGCCAGGTACACCTCGCGCAGCGCCTGGTCCGAGACCTCCGAGCTGGCCGTGTTGCGCTCGATCTCGTAGTCGTTGGCAACGAAGTGCTTCAGGCAGGCGGCAACCCCATGGGCCTGCAGCCCTTCCACGTACGAGGCGGCCAGGCGGGCGGTCAGCAGGGGGTCCTCGGACACCGCCTCGAAGTGCCGTCCGCCGTACGGCGAGCGGTGGAGGTTGATCGTCGGGCCGAGCACCACGTCGACCCCCTTCGCCCTGGCCTCGCGGCCGAGCAGGTCGCCGTACGCGCGGGCGAGCGACTCGTCCCAAGTGGCCCCCAGGGAACTGCCCGACGGCAGGTTGAGCGACGGCTCCCGCTCGTCCCAGACGACGCCGCGCACGCCCGCCGGACCGTCCGACACCACGATCGACCTCAACCCGATGTCCTCGTTGTCATGGAGGGTCCAGAATCCCGATCCCGTCAGGAGCCGCACCTTGGCAGGCAGGTCGAGGCGGCCGAGCAGGTCCCGCAGCTCGGCAAGGGCGTCGCTCGGCGACTCGTCGGCATTCTCGGCAACAGCCTTGACTGACATGGGCCCTCCTGGGCGGGGGTTCGGACGTGGCGAGGATCACTCTACTAACTTAATTTTAAGTAAGCCAGTTCTTCTTGCCCCGCTCCCCAGACGCGGCGCACGCCCACGGCCAGGCGCGACCTAGGCTGGAGGTCATGGCGCGCAGGGGCTCGTACGCGAAGGGGATGGCGAAGCGCGAGGAGATTCTCACGACAGCTCTCGAGGTCATCGCCCGCAACGGTTACCGGCGGACCTCGGTGCGCGATCTGGCCGAAGCGGTCGGCCTCAGCCAGGCCGGACTGCTGCACCACTTCTCCTCCAAGGAGAAGCTGTTCGAGGAGATCCTCCGCAAGCGGGACGAGGTCGACGCGACGGCCTTCCTGAGCACGCTCGACGGACCCATCGACCGACTCCTGGCCCTGGTCCGGCACAACGCAGAGGTGCCCGGATTGGTGCAGCTCTACGCCCAGGTCGCGGTCGAGGCGACCGACCTCGGGCATCCCTCACGGGCCTTCTTCGTCGAGCGCTACGACCGGTTGCGCACCCTGCTGGCCCAGTTCGTGCGCGCCGAGCAGGAGGCCGGACGGGTCGATCCCGAACTGGACCCCGATCGCGTGGCGACCATCTTCGCCGCAATGACCGACGGGCTGCAGACACAGTGGCTGCTCGACCAGTCGATCGACATGGGCGAACACCTCGCCTACTTCTGGCACCTGGCGACCCGCTTGCACTGACCGCTGGCCGCCGGTCACGGCCGGGAGAGCACCCCAAGCCTGGCGAACAGGGGTTGTGCTCGCGCTCGGTCGAAAGCACAATCACCCCAATGCCGAATGCCACTCGGTTTTGGCTGGCCTGGTTCCCCCACGAGGAGTCGCGGATGTCGACGAGCAGCACCCATCCCCGCACCGAGCCCGAGGTCGACACCCGCGCGGGCCGGGTGCGGGGCTCGTGGCGCACCGATCGGGACGGCAATCGTTCGGCCGCCTTCCTGGGCATCCCGTTCGCCGAGCCACCAGTGAGCGACCTTCGCTTCGCGGCGCCGGTACCCCACCGCCCGTGGTCCGGGGTGCGGCCCGCGACCGAGTTCGGGGCTACGGCGCAGCGCGGAGACGCGGGAGTGACGCTGATTCCCGAGCCGTCGATCCCCGGAGAGTCGACACTCAACGTGAATGTCTTCACCCCCGCCCCGACGACTGGCGCCGCCCTGCCGGTCCTGGTCTACATCCACGGGGGCGGCTTCTTCGCAGGCTCGCCCGCCAGCCCTTGGTACGACGGCGCGCAATTCAACCGCGACGGCATCGTGACCGTGTCGATCTCCTACCGCCTCGGCTTCGACGGCTTCGGCTGGATCGCTGACGCGCCGCACAACCGCGGTGTCCTCGACTGGTTGCTGGCGCTGGAGTGGGTGCAGGAGAACATCGGGGCCTTCGGCGGCGATCCCGGCCGGGTGACCCTGGTGGGCCAGTCCGCCGGCGGGGGCGCCGTGCTCACTCTGCTCGGGATGCCGCGAGCCCAGGGGCTCTTCCATGCGGCCTTCAGCATCTCCGGCGCCACCGCCGACCTGTCCTTGGCTCGCGCCGAGGCGCACGGCCGCTCCGTGGCCTCGGCCGGTGGCGTCGAGCCGACGCGGGCGGGCCTCGCGTCGCTCACCGAGGCCGAGATACTCGACCTGCAGATGAAGGCGATGAAGAGCGCGGTGCGGGGCAATCCGCTGAGCCTGCTCAAGAAGTTCCTGGACGACGGTCTCCCGCTCGCGCCCGTCGTCGACGGCGACCTCATACCGCGTGGCGCCCTCGACGCGATCCGCGCCGGCATCGGCGCCGACAAGCCGTTGGTGCTGGGCGCCACCGATGACGAGTTCGCGATCCTCCTCCACCGCATCAAGGGCATGCTCCGGTTCGTGCCTGCCAACCTCCTCCTCGGCCTCGCCGGCCTCACGGGCCACCGACGCGCGGCCTACCTTGCCGCGAACGACGACGTCCGCCGGCGCGGCACGGCCGCCATCCTGGGGCGCTACATCACCGACCGGTTCTTCCGGGTGTTCGCGCTCGAGGTCGCCGAGTCACGCGCGGACGCACCGACGTGCCTCTACCGCTTCGCCTGGCGGTCTCCGAGATTCGAGAGTGCCGTGCACTGCCTCGACGTGCCCTTCTTCTTCGACTGCCTCAACGCCACCGGCGTCGAGGAAGTGGCGGGCGATGCGCCACCGCAGGCCCTCGCCGACGACCTGCACGCCCGTGCGGTCGCATTCGTGCAGCACGGCGACCCGGGCTGGCCCCGGTTCACGCCCACCGAGCCCCGTACGCACATCTTCGACACCCACAGCCGAACCGATCGCGACGGCTACGCCGGGGTGCGTCCGCTGCTCGACGCCCGACCGCCTCACGGGCCGCGCTGACGGCCCGTGAGGTGATGCCGTCGGCTGGCTGCTGGAAGCAGTCGCGGCCGCCGTCCATTGCGGTTCCGTAGGCGTTGCCGTCGGCAACGGAGCTGTGTGCCTTCTACGAGTCCGTCGTGCGCAATCTCGGTGACGGTCATCTGCTGGCGTGTCATCACGCACAGCCCGCCAACAACGATCGTGCGAGGTGACAGCGTGCGAACATCCACCCTTCGACACTCGTCGCTGTCCGACCGCCACGATCCGCTCGTTGTCCCCGTTCTCCGGGCACATCCCGGGACTGTTGTTCTGGAGAGAAACCATGCGCACCACGCCCGGGTGGAGGTCGACGACTGCGGTGTCGCGGTCATCACGCTCGACGGCCCTGCAACACTGAATGCGTCTTCTGGCAGCACCGCGCGAGATCTGGGCACGGCGTACCGTTCGTGCGACAAGGATGACCGGGTCCGGGTGGTGACTGCTGATGCGGTGGCCCGCCATGTGCCGATGAACCATCCCGACGCTGCCGAGGGCCCAGCGGCGGGGCGGCAGCACCGCGCGCCGCGATGGACGATTCGGGTCAGCGACCTCCCCTTGCGCCAAGGGCCCACGCGACGGGTTGGGGGGCCGACGGCATGAGTGTTCAAGTCGTTGCGGACGGGCTGGGATTCACCGAAGGACCGGTCGCGCTGCCAGACGGGCGCGTCGCTCTGGTGTCCATCAGTCACGGTTGCGTGTACGTGGTCGCACCAAGCGGAGCCGTGGATCGCGTCGCGACCGGTGGCGGCCCGAACGGGCTCGCGCTGGGACCGTCCGGGGAGCTGTACGTTGCCCAGAACGGTGGCGCGTGGGGCGCTTCAGGGCGATCACAGCCGGGGGTCCAGGTCATTCGGGACGGCAAGGTGGAGTACCTGGCGACCGCTGGATTGAGTGCGCCCAACGATCTTGCTTACGGACCGGACGGTCGCTTGTGGGTCACGGACACCGTAGCCGAGATGGAGTGGGGCAGACCGGAGACCGGCCGTCCTGGCAAAGTCGTGGCCGTTGACATCAGCGACGGCGCAGCCGAGGTGCTCCTCGAGGAGGGCCCGATCTTTCTCAACGGCCTCGCGTTCAGCGTCGACGATACGCAGTTGCTGGTCACCTCGACCGCCGAACACCGCCTGTTGGCCTACCCGCTGAGGCACGCAGCACCATCCGGACCAGCCCCATCCGGACCAAGCCCCTCCGAGCTGGCGCCTGCGAGGGGCCGGGCAGGCTTGGTTCAGGTCGAACCTGAACCGCGCCTGATCATGGAGTTCGAGCCTGGCGCCTCAACGGACGGCATGACCAGGACTGCGGCGAACCAGTTCTGGGTCGCGCTGCTGGGAGCGGACCGGCTTGATCTCGTCGCACCGGAGCGTGGCGTGGTCGCAAGCGTTGACGTGCCCCCTGGCAGCCTGCCGACGAACGTTTGCGTGGACGCAACCGGTGGGCTCCTCGTCACAGCCGCCTTCGAGGGAGCCCTGCTCCGAGTTGCGGGCGACACCTGGGTCTCCTCTCCACGCTCACTGCACGGGAGCCGACCCGCCACGCCGTCCGCCGACGGTCAACTCCCGTAACGCCCTGTACGACATGTGATCCCGGGCGAGCTCGTAGGCGACCGGAGATCGCATCGCGAGTGCGAAGTGGCGCCGGTCGTGGTTGTACTCCTCGATCCAGGCCACGACCCGCCACGACTGGACCCGACGGCGGAGGTCCGGAGAGTTCTTCCAGCTTCTGGGCCGAGAAAGGCCCACCTCCCGGTCGGGGAAGTGGGCCTCTGAATCTGTTTGCGCCGGTCATGCGGTGAATCCGATCTGCGCGCCTGTAGGGATTCGAACCCCAAACCTTCTGATCCGTAGTCAGATGCTCTATCCGTTGAGCTACAGGCGCCCGTCGCTGTGCGACCGAATGAGAATAGCCGAGGCGACGCGCAGATGCCGAATCACCGACGCCACGAGCGATGACGCGGGTGTGGAAGCATGACGCCATGACCTCCTACGAGCCCGCGGACCGGGCCCTTTTCGAGGAGGAGGCGATCGGTCTCTACGAGCAGGTACTGGCCGAGGGCGGGTTGGCGGCCGACGATCCGCGGCTGGCCGAGGGGACCGCCGTACGACGGGCGTTCGACCTGCTGGTCGAGCTGGGCCTGCTGCAGCTGGACGCGTCGCGGCAGACCTGGCGGCCGCTCGAGCCGAGCAACGCGCAGTCGCGGGTGGTGACGCCGCTCGGCAACGAGGGGGCGCGGCTGCTCGAGGAGTCGGCGCGGTGGGCGTCGGCGTTCGCGCACCTGGCCCAGAGCTGGCGGCGCTCCCCGGCCGCGAGCGAGTCGGGGCCGTTCCTCTACCTGCACGGCGAGGCGATCAACCCCTACCTCACGACCCTGGTCAGCGAGGCCCAGGAGGAGCTGCTGACCGCCCAGCCCCAGGCGACGCGCAGCGCGAAGACGGTGTCGGAGGCGACGGTGCGCGACGTCGAGGCGCTCAAGCGCGGCCTGGCGATGCGCACGCTCTACCAGCACAGCGCGCGGCGACACCCCGCGACGCACAAGTACGTCGCCACGGTGACCGAGCACGGTGCCGAGGTCCGCACCCTCGACGAGTTCTTCAACCGGATGATCGTCGTCGACCGCCGGGTCGCGCTGATCCCGGCCGCCGACAGCCTGGCGACCGCGGTCGTCGTACGGGAGCCGGCGATCGTGGCCTACCTCGTCGACGTGTTCGAGCGCGCGTTCGCGCGCGGGCGCCCGTTCGCGAGCGCGGGTCACAGCGTGACGAAGGAGATCGCCTCCGAGCAGCGCTCGATGACGATCCGGATGCTGATCGAGGGCCACGCCGACGCGGTCAGCGCGAAGCGGCTCGGCGTCAGCCCGCGCACCTACGCCGGCTACGTCGCCGAGCTCAAGGAGGAGTACGACGCCGAGACGCGCTTCCAGCTCGGCTACACGATGGGGACGCTGGGCATCGCCGGTCAGGACGACGACGTCACGTCGTCCTGACGCGGTCGGTCCGGCGCGCCGGCGTCAGCGCTGTGCGCCGGAGAAGACTCGCCAGCCCCAGCCGGTGTCGGCCTCCGCAGCAGTCGGGAACGAGACGATGCCGGCCGCGGTGATCAGGGCGGCGAGGCCGAAAGCGGTCTTGCGAGCGAGCTTCTTCATGAGCATTCCCCTCACTGGTGGGCGGCCGAGCCCCGTCCCTCCGGATCTACCCGAACCGCTGGCGCCTACCCCCATGAGGACGCCAGGGACCATCTTTCCTCACGCCCCCGGAATAAGCGAGACCCCCGGCGGGTCTGCCGGGGGTCTCGTCTGCGGCGGAGGCGGAGGGATTTGAACCCTCGATGGGCGATAAACCCAAACCGCATTAGCAGTGCGGCGCCATAGACCGGACTAGGCGACGCCTCCTCCACTGGCCCGACCTGGGACCGGGCAGCGTCCCAAGGCTACTAGGACGGCGCGCGCGTGTCCCAATCGGGCCGGGCCGCGCACCGGGTCAGCCGGCGGCGCGCTGCAGGTGGGCGCGTACGTCGCGCGCGAAGTCGTCCTTGTCCGCGGCCACGAGCTGCACCGGGATGGTCGTGCTGCGTCCGTCGCGCAGCCGCAGCACGAGGCAGTCGATGCCCGAGGGAGCGGCGGCGACGGCGTCCTCGACCTCCGTCCAACGGGCCTCGGTCGCGCCGGCCGCCCGCACCATCCGGACCCGGTAGCCGGCCTCGGTGAGCCGAACGACGACGAGGCGGGAGCGCAGCCACCAGGCGATGCCGATGAGGCCGAGCACGCCCAGGCCGAGAACCAGGACCAGGAGATCGGCGGTCAGGTCGGCGGCGACGACCACCGCGGTCACCACGAGCAGCAGCACCGCGAGCAGCACCAGGTAGACGCCGACGAAGCGCGCCATCACCAGGGGCGCGAGGCGGTAGTCGGTGACCCGGGCCGGCTGTGCACTGCTCATGTCGGCATTGTCCCGGCCCGGTCGCGGACCGGCCAAAGCGACGGCGCCGCCCCCACTAGACTCGGCGGGGAGCCCGGCCGACGCGTGCGTCGTACCGGGACCAGGAGGGATGCCGGAGTGGCCGATCGGAACCGCCTTGAAAGCGGTCGTAGGGAGACCTACCGCGGGTTCGAATCCCGCTCCCTCTGCTGAAGCACCGAGCTCACAGGAGCGGCGCGAACCGCCCCGGCTCGGGGCGTACGGCGGCCGCCTGCTCGGCGACCCGGCTGCGCCGCCCGCGGTTGCCGGTCAGCGCCAGGTCGAGGCGGATCAGGAGCCAGCCGAGCACCAGGCCCACGACCAGGCCGTAGACGACCGAGAGGGTGGCCTCGGCGACGGAGACGGCCGGGTTGGCGAGTGCGGTCGCGGTGGGCGAGGTGGCGGCGACACCGAAGGCGCACACCCACCAGCCCTGACGGCGGCGGGCCCGCATGTGGCAGCCGTAGGCGAGGGCGGGAACGCCGAGCACGGTCTCGATGGGGCGCGGGAAGGCGCCGAGGTGGTCGCGGCTCCAGGCGACCCAGCTGAGCAGCTCGTCGACGAGACCGGTGGAGCCGTAGCGCCGCAGCATCTCCGCGTAGAGCAGGGTCACCGCCAGCACGACCACGCCGATCGCCACGATGATCAGCCCGCGCCGCCCCAGCCCGTGGAAGCCGGCGCCCAGGCGGTGCACGAGGACGATCGCGCCGAGGAACGCGAGCCCGAGGCCGACGTACTCGAAGCGCTCCTTCTGGATGGCCGGCTCGAAGCCGACCGTGGCCATCGCGCCGATCCCGGCGACGACCAGGCCGACCACGCACTCGCGGGCGGCGGTCGCGATCCCGGCCGCCGGCACGGTGATCATCACGCCGAGGACCGCGGCGACGGCCGAGGTGCCGACGGCGGCGCCGGTCAGCAGCAGGTCCTGGTCGGTCAGCACCGCGACCAGGCCGCAGGCCAGGGCGAGCGGCGCGAACACGAAGGGCCGACCGCCGGTCCGGGCGGCGAGCCCCCAGGTGAAGGCGGTCGCGACGGCGATCGCCCCGGCCGCGCCCAGCCACTCGGGCCCGACCGGCACCATCGCGCAGACCAGCGCGGCAGTGCTGGCCGCGACCACCACGAACCAGATCACCAGCGGCCAGCGCGACACCCCGAACTCACCGATGCGCTGCTCGAGCGGGACACGGGAGGGAGCGCGGGACACGGAGGTGGAGCCTATCCCTGCCCGGTGGCGCGGCGGGAGGCGACCGCCCGGGAACCTGCTTGGCTTCCGCGTCGCCGGAGACGCGCTCGGGCCATCAGCGCAGCCGGCGGTTCAGGAGGGAGGGATTGACCCGACGGGCCTCCTCCAGGACCGTGCGCTCGATCACGGCGCGGACCACCTCGGGCTGCTCCGGGGACCCCGGTCCGGCCTCGGCCAGCACCTCGCCGTACGGGTCGACGACGAGCGAGTGGCCGCTGTAGCGGCTCGCGGGCTGGCCGGCGGCGGCGACGTACGCCGTGTTCTCGATCGCGCGGGCGGTCAGCAGGGTGCGCCAGTGGTGCACCTTGCGTGGGCCGGCGACCCAGGCCGCGGGGACGACGATCAGCTCGGCGCCGCGGTCGACGAGGGCGCGGGCCAGCTCGGGGAAGCGGAGGTCGTAGCAGGTCATCAGCCCGACCTTCCACCCGTGCAGGTCGACCACGACCGGCTCGAGCGGGCCGGCGGAGAGACGGTCGGACTCGCGGTAGCCGAAGGAGTCGTACAGGTGCACCTTGCGGTACGACGCCGTGACGGCGCCGCGCACCAGCAGGGTGTTCCACGGCCGCTCGGGGTCGGGCCCCTGCTCGAACATGCCGGCCACCACGGTGGTGTCGTGCGCGGTCGCTGCCTCGGCGAGGGCGGTGCCGAACGGGCCGTCGACCGGCTCGGCGTACGGGCTGACGTCGGAGCCGGCCTCGCCGAAGTCGCGGGCGAAGGCCTCGGGGAGGACCACGAGGTCGGCGTCGCCGGCGTGCTCGGCCACCAGCTTCGAGACCGCGTCGCGGTTGACGGCGGGGTCGAGCGCCGACGCGGCCTGCACCAGTGCGAGGCGGAGCGAGGGGGCTGTGGGGCTGCTCACGGTGCCAGCCTAGAAGTCCTCTGGGAGGATCGAGCGGTGGTGATCGAGCTCGGGCTGGCCGGATTCGCGGCGATCGTGCTCGCCGGCGGGCAGGGCTCACGGCTCGGCGGGGTCGACAAGGCGTCCATCGAGGTGGACGGGCGCCCGCTGCTGGAGCACGCGCTGGGCGCGGTCATCGACGCGAGCGAGGTCGTCGTCGTCGGGCACCAGGTGCCGACCGACCGGCCGGTGACCTTCGTGCGCGAGGAGCCGCGGTTCGGCGGGCCCGCGGCCGGGCTGCTCACCGGGCGCGACGTGCTGCTGCGGACCTTCCCCACGATCGCCGTGCTCGCCGTCGACATGCCGCGCCTCGCGCCGGGCACCTTCCGCCGGCTGCAGGAGGCGGCGGTGGGCCACGAGGGTGCGGTGCTGGCCGACGCGGACGGTCGCCGGCAGCTGGCGTTCGTCGTCGAGACGGCCAGGTTGGACGCCGTGCGGCCGGACCACGAGGGGCAGCACGGCCTGTCGATCCGGGCGCTGCTCGAGCCGCTCGACCTGGTCGAGGTCGCGCCGCTGGGCGACGAGGCGCGCGACATCGACACCTGGAGCGACCTGCGCGACATCGCGGGCGACTCCTGAACCCGCTGATCTGGAGTGGTCCCGGGGTGTCCCGAAAACCTTGCACCCGCGGGGTCCTCGGGTGATTCTGGACGGGTGAACCTCCACGACTGGATCGATGAGTTGTGCGACGCCCTCGACATCGAAGCCGAGGCCGACGAGGGCCTGCTCGGTGACCTCGCCGGGATCACGGTCGAGAACGTCCACCCGGCCGCGGGGCTCGTGACCGCCTTCCTGCTCGGGTTCGCCGCGGGCGAGCAGGGTGCCGACCCGGACGGCGTCGAGCGGCTCGCAGCGAAGGCGCAGGCGTTGGCCGAGTCGTGGGACCGGCCGGCGGGGGCGGCCGACGAGGACGACGAGGACGTCGACTTCGAGGAGCTCGCCGACGCCGACTTCTCCGACGAGGACTCACTGGTCTGACCTGACCTGCCTGCCAGACTGCACCCATGCGTGCCGTCACCCAGTCCGCTCCGGGCGGACCCGAGACCCTTGCCGTCACCGAGCTGCCCGACCCGGTGCCGGGCCCCGGCGAGGTGCTCCTCGACGTGGCCGCGACCGCGGTCAACCGGGCTGACCTGCTGCAGCGGCAGGGCTTCTACCCGCCGCCGCCCGGCGCCTCGGACGTCATCGGCCTGGAGTGCAGCGGCACGGTCGCCGCGCTCGGCGAGGGGGTGAGCGGCTGGGCGGTGGGTGACCAGGTCTGCGCGCTGCTGGCGGGCGGCGGCTACGCGAGCCGCGTCGTCGTACCGGCGGGACAGCTGATGCCGGTCCCCGACGGGATCGACCTGGTCCACGCCGCGGCCCTGCCGGAGGTCGCCTGCACGGTGTGGTCGAACGTGTTCATGATCGCCGGGTTGCGTCCGGGCGACGCCTTCCTCGTGCACGGCGGTGGTGGCGGGATCGGCACCTTCGCGATCCAGCTCGCGGCCGCCTCCGGCGCGCGGGTGTTCACCACGGCGGGCAGCGCGGAGAAGCTCGACCGGTGCCGCGAGCTCGGTGCCGAGGTGGCGGTCAACTACCGCGACGAGGACTTCGTCGAGGTCGTCCGGGCGGCGACCGACGGCGCCGGGGCCGACGTCGTGCTCGACAACATGGGCGCGAAGTACCTCGCCCGCAACGTCGACGTGCTCGCCGACGAGGGCCGCCTGGTCGTCATCGGCATGCAGGGCGGCACGAAGGCCGAGCTCGACCTCGGCCGGCTGCTCTCCAAGCGCGGCGCGGTGATCGCGACCGCGCTCCGGTCCCGTCCGGTCGAGGGGAAGGCCCGGATCTGCGCGTCGGTCGTCGAGCACGTGTGGCCGCTCGTGGCCGACGGGACGATCCAGCCGGTCGTCTCCGCCGTGCTCCCCCTCGACGACGTCGCCGAGGCGCACCGGATGATCGAGTCCGGCGACGCCGTCGGCAAGGTCCTGCTCACCCCCTGACCAGGGCTCCGCGATCGGCGATCAGTCGGTCAAGCTGTCGTCGAGGCACAAGATGTTGTCCTCGCTGTCCTTGAACCAGGCCGCGTGGCCCATCCCCTCCATCGCGGCCACGTCGCCGTCCCAGGTGATGCCCGGCATGTCGTAGTGCTCGAAGGCCAGGCCCCTCTCCCGGAGCTCGTCGACCACCGCACGGACGTCGGGCACGTGCAGCTGGGCGATGGTGTGGCCCGCCTGTCCGGCGTACTCGGTCTCGTACAGGAAGAACTCCGTGCCCCCGGCGCGGTAGACCAGTCCCCCCGGGTTCTCGTCGGCGGGCGTGAGGCCGAGCGTGTCGGCGTAGAACTTCCGGGCGCGATCGAGGTCAGCAGCCGGGATGTTCGCGGTGACCCGGCAGTCCTCCAGCAACATCGGACGGCTCCCCTCAGGCGCTCTGGAAGTGCGGCTTGTGGAGGTCGTGGAAGGTCGCGCCCTGCATGGCGTACTCCAGCTCACGGCGTACGTCGGCGGGCGGCTCGACCTTCTCACCCTCCCGGGCAGCGGCCTCGGAGGTGAAGGCGACGGTCTCGATGAAGGTGCCGTCGGGCTCGATCGCGAGCGTGCCGCCGAGGATGTCGGGCCGCATCTCGTGCAGCGACTCGGTGTCCGCCAGCATCGCCTTGAGCCGACTCGGGTCGTCGACCTTGCCGCGGATGATCTGGACGAAGCCGGCCTCGTCGGAGCCGCCGTCCATGAACAGCGTGACGTCGTCGCAGTCGTGGAACTCGGCAGGGCCGTCCATGAGCGCCATGAACCGCTCGGCCCACGCACCCTGCTCGGGGCGGGCGGAGTTGGCCATCGCCTCGTCGCGGGACGCGAAGCGGACCACGGCCATCAGCTGGTCGTCGTCGGTGAAGCCGTAGGTGCCGCCCAGCCAGCCGGCTGCGCCGGGCGCGAGGTCGCGCCGCCACTCCTCGAGCATCGCGTCGGCCTCGTCCTGCCGGGTGCAGGCGGCCTGGATCATCTGGATGAACATGTGCTGCTCCTCGGTCGTTCGGATCGGGACGTGGAATGTCCACAGGACCGGTCGAGGCCGCTCACACCGGGCCCCGGCCGGGCCCATCGGCAACCTACGCCTGTCCCGCACCGGCCGCCATCACCCAGATGAGGGGTGTGGGTAAGTTGGGGGCCATGAGCGAGAACGCCTCCGGGAGCGAAGAGCAGATCGTCGTCATCGGTCCGGACGGACAGCCGATCGGCACCGTCCCGGCGTCGGTGGTCGAGCAGGCCCAGCCCGCTCAGGACGGCGACGGGGACGACGACGGCGAGCGGGCGCTGACCGACCTGGTCGAGCAGCCGGCCAAGGTGATGCGGATCGGGAGCATGATCCGCCAGCTCCTCGAGGAGGTGAAGGCGGCTCCGCTCGACGAGGCCAGCCGCAGCCGTCTCGCGGCCATCCACCGTTCGTCGATCGCGGAGCTCGAGCAGGGCCTGGCTCCCGAGCTGGTCGAGGAGCTCGAGCGGCTCTCGCTGCCGTTCTCCGAGGACGCCACGCCGTCCGAGGCGGAGCTGCGGATCGCCCAGGCCCAGCTGGTCGGCTGGCTCGAGGGGCTCTTCCACGGCATCCAGACCGCGATCTACGCGCAGCAGATGGCGGCCCGGGCGCAGTTCGAGCAGATCCGGCGCGCGCTGCCTCCGGGCATGAGCCTCGGCGGACCCGGCGCTCCCGGCCCTGCCCACCCCGGCGAGCACGCCTCCCCGGAGCAGCAGCCCGGCGGGGAGCAGTCGTCGTCCGGCGGGATGTACCTGTAGGTCGGTCCGGGTCAGGGCCGGCGGCCCAGGCGCGAGACCAGCAGCAGGCCGAGAAGGCCGATCAGGCTGATCGCGGCGCCCGAGGCGAGCACCCGACCGATCTCGGGCGGGTCGCCCAGCGGGTCGGCGGGCTGGCGGAAGCTCACCGGCTCCGGCGTCGGCTCGGGAGCCGGCGGCGGCTCGACGGAGGCGAGGTAGCCCTTGAGCATCGCCGCGATGCGCGGGGTGAGGCCCTTGGGCAGCAGCACCGCGCCTCCGCACGCGTCGGCGACGATCCCGTCGACGGTGTCCTCGGTGAAGAAGACGTACGACGACCCCTGTGCGACGCCCGGCTGCGCGCCGACCGGCCAGTCGATGGTCACCGCGGCCTGCTGGCCCTTGGCGACGTCGCCCAGCCAGGCGCGCTCCACGACGACGCCGTAGCCGACCCGGCCGGAGCCGCTGACCGGCGCGGCGGCGTCGACCCGGCCGACGAACACGTCGTCGGAGTCGGCGGCCCGCTGGTCGACGGCCGCCTCGTCGGCGAGGTCGATGGGCGCGCAGTCGGCCGGCAGCCCGCCGGACGCGGCGTCGGCGCTCCCTGCGGCGGCACCCGGCAGCGCGACGAGCGCCGCCGGTACCGCGAGCAGGGCGGCGCGGAGCAGACGGGGGATGACCACTAGCCCATCCCACCAGATCCGTCGACGGGGAACCAACGCCCGATCTCGACAGCGGCGCCGTCGTCGTCGACCGAGTCGGTGACCGCGTCGGCCTTCTCCTTGACCTCGTCGACGGCCTGGCCCATGGCCACGCCGCGGCCGGCCCACTGCAGCATCTCGATGTCGTTGCGGCCGTCGCCGATCGCGAGCACGTCGGCCCGGTCGACGCCGAGCTGCTGGGCGACGTACTCGAGGCCGGAGGCCTTGGACACGCCGACCGGGGCGAGGTCGAGCCACGCCGTCCAGCCGACGACGTAGTCGGTGCCGTGCAGGCCGAGGTTGGCGGCGAGGGCCACGAAGTCCTCGGCGGTCGCCTTCGGGTCGCGGATGATCACGCGGCTGACCGGCTGGGAGACCATGTCGTCGACGTCGGCGATGATCGTCGTACCACCGAGCTCGCCGTCGGGGAACGGGCCGGACACGCGGTAGCCGACCCCCCGCTCCTCGACCGCGACCAGCGCCTCGGGGTGCTGGGCCAGGACCGCCGCGACGGCGGGGCGGGCGTCGAAGGTGACCTCGTGGACCACCTCGGCGGGCGGGTAGCGCAGCACGACGGCACCGTTGGCGGCGACGATCCAGAGCCGCTCGCCGTGGCCGTGGAGGTCGAGCTTGTCGGCGACGACCGTCATGTTGTGGGGTGCGCGGCCCGAGGACAGCACCACGTGGGCGCCCGAGTCGAGGACCCGCTGGACGGCGTCGTGCACCGCCGGCGTGACCTCCTCGTGGCTCATGCCGAGCCCCGCCACCCACTTGAGCAGGGTGCCGTCGATGTCGAGCGCGACGAGGCGGGGCTGCCAGTCGGACATCAGCGCACGGGCTCCAGGACCTCGAGGCCGCCCATGAACGGCTGCAGTGCCTTCGGGACCCGGACCGACCCGTCGGCCTGCTGGTGGGTCTCGAGGACGGCGACGATGGCGCGGGTGATCGCCGTCAGGGTGCCGTTGAGGGTGGCGATCGGGCCGATCGGTCCCGCTTGTCCTGAGCTCGTCGAAGGGAACCGGCCGCGGGTGTCGAGGCGGCGGGTCTGGAAGTCGGTGCAGTTGGAGGTCGAGGTGAGCTCGCGGTACTTGCCCTGGGTGGGGATCCACGCCTCGCAGTCGAACTTGCGGATCGCGCTGCCGCCGAGGTCGCCGGCCGCGATGTCGACGACCTGGTAGGCGAGCTCGAGCTTGTCGAGGAACTCCTTCTCCCACGCCAGCAGGCGCTGGTGCTCGGCCTCGGCGTCCTCCAGCGTGGTGTAGACGAACATCTCGACCTTGTCGAACCAGTGGACCCGGATGATCCCCTTGGTGTCCTTGCCGTGCGAGCCGGCCTCCTTGCGGAAGCACGGGCTGAAGCTCGCGTAGCGGCGGGGCAGGGTGTCGCTGTCGAGGATCTCCTTCGAGTGGTACGCCGCCATCGGCACCTCCGACGTACCGACGAGGTAGAGGTCCTCTCCCTCGATCCGGTAGATGTCCTCGCCGCCGCCCTGGTCGAGGTAGCCGGTGCCCTCCATCGCCTCGGTGCGCACCAGCGACGGCGCGATCACCTGGGTGAAGCCGGCCTCGCGGGCCTGCTCCATCGCGAGGTTGACCAGCGCCAGCTCGAGCTGGGCGCCGACGCCGGTGAGGAAGTAGAAGCGGCTGCCGCTGACCTTCGCGCCGCGCTCGAGGTCGATCGCGCCGAGCATCCGGCCGAGCTCGATGTGGTCGCGGGGCTCGAAGCCCTCCTGGGCGAAGTCCCTGGGAGTGCCCACGGTCTCCAGGACCACGAAGTCGTCCTCGCCGCCGGTCGGCGTCTGCTCGGCGACGACGTTGGGGATGGCCTTGAGGGCGGTCGTCCACGCCTCGTCGGCGTCGGTCTGCGCCGCCTCGAGGTCCTTGACCTCGGCGGCCAGCTGCTTGACCTGCGCGAGCAGTGCCTGCTTCTCGTCGCCCTGCGCCTGCGCGACCTGCTTGCCGAAGGTCTTCTGCGCGGCGCGCTTCTCCTCGAACGCGGCGATCGCCGCGCGGCGTACGGCGTCGGCCTCCAGCGCCCGGTCGACCACGTCGGGGGACGCCCCGCGCTTGGCCTGCGAGGCACGGACGCGGTCGGGCTCGTCGCGGAGGATGCGCGGGTCGATCATGCCGCTCAGGCTATCCGTCGCTCCCGGCTCGGCGCGCATCGGTTTGGCCCGAGCTCGTCGAGTAGCCGCCGGAGCGAGGGACGAGCGGAGGCGGCGTATCGAGACGCCAACCGCGTCTCGATACGCCC
Organism: Pimelobacter simplex; assembly: GCA_016803235.1. Classification (GTDB taxonomy): domain Bacteria; phylum Actinomycetota; class Actinomycetes; order Propionibacteriales; family Nocardioidaceae; genus Nocardioides; species Nocardioides simplex_A. The sequence goes on along the minus strand of JADCLI010000013.1, from coordinate 21,939 downwards.
ACGCCCTCGTTCCTCGGGCGTGGGCTACTCGACGATCTCTCCCTCAGTACAACGCGATCGGGTCCGGGGCGGGGAAGAGCGCGTCGAGCTCGGCGAGGTCCTCGGCGGTGGGCACCCACTGGTCGGCGGCGGCGTTGGCGGCGACCTGCTCGGGCGAGGTGGCGCCGGCGATCACGGAGGCGACGGGCGACTGGGCGAGCAGCCAGCCGATGGCGACGGTGACCTCGGAGACGCCACGCTCGCGCGCGAACGAGGAGTACGCCTTGAGCGTCGGGGAGACCGCGTCCTCGAGCAGGTGCTGGCGGGTGTGGGAGAGCCGCGAGCCCTCGGGGGCGGCGCCGGAGGCGTACTTGCCGGTGAGCAGGCCGTTGGCGAGCGGGAAGTACGGCAGCACGCCGATGTCGAACGCGCGGGACGCAGGCAGCACCTCGAGCTCTGCCCGCCGGTCGGTCAGGTTGTAGTGGTTCTGCGCGGACACGAACCGCTCGACGCCGAGCTCGCGGGCGACGTACTCGGCCTCCGCGATCTGCCAGCCGGCCCGGTTGGAGTGGCCGAGGTAACGGACCTTCCCCTCGCGGACCAGGTCGTCGAGCGCCGACATGGTCTCCTCGATCGGGGTGCGCGGGTCGGGGGTGTGGAACTGGTAGAGGTCGATCCAGTCCGTGCCGAGCCGGCGCAGCGAGGCCTCGACGGCGGTGCGGATGTAGCGCCGCGAGCCACGGGCGTCGAAGTCAGGACCGTTGACGCCGCGCATGTCCATGCCGAACTTGGTGGCCACGACCACCTCGGACCGACGCTTGCCGAGCACCGCCCCCAGCCGCTCCTCGGAGAGGCCCGGCGTGCCGCCGTAGGTGTCGGCGACGTCGAAGAAGGTGATGCCGGCGTCGAGCGCGGCGCCGATCACCCGGTCGGTGCCCTCCTGCGACTCGGTCGCGGCGCCCGGCCGGCCGAGGTTGTTGCAGCCGAGGCCGACGCGGGAGACGACGAGACCGGAACGGCCCAGGGTCGTCGACGAGGGAGTCGTGGAAGCGGGGGCGGTCATGCCTCGACGTTATCCTCCACCAGTGCTCGACCGACCCCGCCGGACCCCGCTCCTGGCCGCGCTGATCCTGCTCGCCCTCTTCGGAGCGGTGGCCGGGGCCGTCGCGGCCGACTGGTCGTGGCTGATGGACCTCGACCTCGAGGGCCAGGACGCCCGCACCTGGGCGGGCGACCAGGCCTGGCTGCGCGACCCGCTGCGGGTCGTCGAGGTCGCCTTCGGCACCGCCTGCATGACCGCGATCACCACGGTGCTGGCCGTCACGCTGTTCGTGAAGGGCCACCGGCGGGCCGGGATCCTGGTCGCGGTGGTGATGGCGGCGACCGCGCTGGCGACGTACGGCGCCAAGGTCCTCGTCGGCCGCGGCCGACCGGTGTGGCAGGACCCGGAGTACTTCCTGCACTCCAACGCCTTCCCGTCGGGCCACACCTCCTCCGCCGCGGCCTTCGCCGGTCTGGTCGTGCTCCTGGCCGTGATGCTGGTACGACGAGCGGGGATCCGCCGGCTGCTCTCGACGCTCGCGGTGCTGATGTGGGTGCTCGTCTCCGCGGACCGGGTCCTGCTGGGACGGCACTACCCCAGCGACGTGGTGGGCGGCACCCTGCTCGGCGTGGGCGTGCTGCTGCTCGGGGTGGCGCTCTACAACCCCCTCCCCCGCAGCCACGCGCTCAAGGCCGAGCCGCTGCCCGAGCCGTTCCCGTCGGAGCGCCGGCTGGCCGTCGTGCTCAACCCGATCAAGGTCGAGTCGGTCGAGCAGTTCCAGGCGATGGTGTCCCAGATGGCGCTGGAGTCGGGCTGGAACGAGCCGCGCTGGTACCTCACCACGGTCGAGGACTCCGGCACCGGCCAGGCCGAGCAGGCCGCGGTCGAGGGCGCCGACCTGGTCATCGTGTGCGGGGGCGACGGCACGGTGCGCGAGGTGTGCGCCGAGCTCGCCGGCACCGGCATCCCGGTGGGCGTCGTGCCTGCGGGCACCGGCAACCTGCTCGCCCGCAACCTGGAGGTCCCGCTCTTCATCCGGGCCGCCATCGACATCGCCCTCACCGGCCAGGACCGGGCGATCGACATGGTCGAGGTCGACGGCGACGGCCTCGAGCCCACCCACTTCATGGTGATGGCCGGCATGGGCTTCGACGCCGCGATCATGGAGGGCGTCAACGAGGACCTGAAGAAGAAGGTGGGCTGGCTCGCCTACGTCCTGTCCGCGCTCAAGGGCCTGATGTTCCCGGCGATGCGACTGGAGATCTCGGTCGACGACATGCCGTTCACCAAGCACCGCGCCCGCACCTGCGTCATCGGCAACGTCGGCAGCCTGCAGGGCGGGATGAACCTGATCCCGGACGCCGCCATCGACGACGGCCAGCTCGACGTCGTGCTGCTCTACCCGCGGCGCTTCCTGAGCTGGATCCCGCTGGTGCTGCGGGTGCTGACCCGCCGCGAGCACAACGCCGGCGAGTCGGTCGCGCGGATGACGGGCCGCAAGGTCGTCGTACGTGCCTCGGGCGAGGTGCCGCGACAGCTCGACGGCGACACCATCGGGCTGGGCTCGGAGCTGCGGATGGAGTGCATCCACGGCCGCGTGCTGGTGCGGGTGCCGCGGAGCTGACCAGAGCTCGTCAGCTGCGCGCGAGGCGCGCGTGGGCGACCGCCTCGGACTCCTCCGGCGACAGCTCCTGGTCGCCGCTCCACCCGGCGACCGACTTGGCGTAGGTGCGGGCCTCGTTGCGGCCCCGGATCGAGGTGAGCACCACGCCGTCGCCGGCGTCGTCGAGCAGTGCGAGCGACCACGACAGGCGCCCGCCCATCTCGTCGAAGGCGTCGTAGCGGACGACGGCGAGGTGGCGCAGCGCGCCGACCGCCTCGGCTCGCAGCGCGGCGACCTCGCGGCGCAGCCCGGCGGCGTCGGCAGGCAGGTCCTCGACGCTCCCGGCGTCGACCGACCGTGCGTTGCGGAGCGCCACGACGAGGGCGGCCGCGGCGAGCAGCAGGGCGAGGATCGAGAGCGCGACGGCCATGCGGACAACGTACGGAACGGGAGCGGCCCGGCGCGTCCGCACGCGCCGGGCCGGTCCGTCGTACTGCGAGAGCCGCGGCTCAGTCGAGCGGCTTCGCGCCCTCGAGCTCGTCGCCGAGTCGGTCGAAGATCTCGGCGTACGCCTGGTAGGAGTACGGCGCGCCGGCGTACCACCCGTAGACCTGGCCGGCCTTGACGGCGGGCAGGTTGGCCCAGGTGTCGATGCCCTCCATCTTCTCCTTGACGGCCTCGGTGTTGCGCACGTCCATCAGGATCACGTCGGCGTCGGCGAAGTCGGCGGCCTGTTCCCAGCTGAGCTCCTTGAAGACCTCGTCCTCGCCCACTCCCTCCGGGGTGATCAGGTCGACGCCGGCCGCCTCGAGGGTGCCGGTCTCGGGGAGCGCGGCGGGGTTGACCGCCCAGAAGGACGTGTCGCTGCCCGAGGCCACGAGCACCTTGAGGTCCTTCTCGTTGGCGGTGACCTCGGCCAGGGCCTCCTCGTAGTCGGCCTTCGCGTCCTGGACGGCCTCGTCGCAGTCGGGGTCGGCGCCGAGGCGGCCGGCCAGGTCGACGAACAGGTCGATCGCCTCGTCGATCGTCGTCGGCTGGCCGTTGAGCCCGACGACCGGCGCGCGGTCCTTGATCTGCTTCTCGAGCTTGCCGGGGACGTACCAGAGCTCGCCGCCGAAGGAGAGGTCGAGCAGCAGGTCGGGCTCCATCGCCGCGTAGGCGTCGACGTCGAACTCGCCCCACGTGCTGCCGAGCTTCGTCATCCCGGCCAGGTCCACGCTGCCGCGCTGATAGGCCGACGCGGGATCGTCGCCGAGCTCGCCGTAGATGCCGTCGACCTGGTAGCCGGCGTCCCACAGGGAGGCCGCCACGGTGTGCTGCGCGACCACGGTGGTGGGGACCTCGTCGAGGGCGACCTTGGTGCCGCGCGCGTCGTCGTAGTCGAAGCCACCGGCCGGGGCGGCGGACTGGCACTCGGCGAGGGTGTCGTCGGTGCTGTCGTCCTTCGCGCCCGGGTCGGTGTCGCCGCTGCAGCCGGTGAGGGCGATCGCCGCCGCGAAGGCGGTGGCCGCTGCCATCGGGGCCCGGCGCGTGCCGAAGCGTCGTCGGGTCATCTGGATTCCTCCTTGGGTGGGGCCGACGGGGTCGTCGACACGTTCTTGCGCGGGATCACCAGCGGCGTCCCGCACTCGGGGTCGGGGACGACACGGCACGCGAGGCCGTAGACGTCCTCGACCAGCGCCTCGGTGATCACGTCCGCCGGGGCGCCCTCGGCGACCACGACGCCGTCCTTCATCGCCACCAGGTGCGTGGCGTAGCGACAGGCGAGGTTGAGGTCGTGGAGCACGGCGACCAGGGTGTGGCGGCGCTCGAGCCGCAACCGGTCGCACAGGTCGAGGACCTCGACCTGGTGGGCGATGTCGAGGTACGTCGTGGGCTCGTCGAGCAGCAGGATCTCGGTGCGCTGCGCCAGGGCCATCGCGAGCCAGACCCGCTGCCGCTGGCCGCCGGAGAGCTGGTCGACCAGCCGCTCGGCGAGGTCCTCGGTGCTGGTGGCGGCCAGCGCCTCGCGGACCGCCTCCTCGTCGTCGCGGGTCCACTGCCGCAGCAGGCTCTGGTGGGGGTAGCGGCCGCGCGCGACGAGGTCCGCGACGGTGATGCCGTCCGGCGCGACCTGTGCCTGGGGCAGGAGCCCGAGGCGACGGGCGACCTCCTTGGAGGAGTAGCGCTGGATCGCCTGCCCGTCGAGGTGGACCGCGCCCACGCTCGGCCTGAGCAGGCGGGCCAGGCCGCGCAGCAGCGTGGACTTGCCGCAGCCGTTGGCGCCGACGATGACCGTGAACGACCCGTCGGGTACGGCGAGGGTCAGGCCCTCGCTGATCACCCGCTTGTCGTAGCCGAGCGTCACCGCCTCGGCGCGCAGCCGCTGGTCGGTTGCCGTCATGCGTGTCCCCTTCGCCATTCGCGGGTCAGCAGCCAGGCGAGGAAGACCCCGCCGATGAGTCCGGTCACCACGCCGACCGGGACCTGGCGTGGCTGGAAGAGCTCACGCGCGGCGTGGTCGGCGAGCACCAGCAGCACGGACCCGGTCAGCCCGGAGGCGACGAGGTTGGGCCCGCTGGCACCGGTGAGGCGGCGGGCGATCTGCGGGGCGCTGAGCGCCACGAACACGATCGGGCCGGCGGCGGCGACGGCGACACTGCTGAGCAGGACGCCGACCGTGATCGCCACGACCCGCAGCCGGTCGGTGCGCTGGCCGAGCCCGGCAGCGCTGTCGTCGGCGAGCTCGGCGATCATCAGCGGGCGGGACATCCCGACGGCAGCGACGGCGAGCACGCCGACCAGCGCGGCCAGCCAGCCGATCCCGTCCCAGCCCGCGCCGGCGAGGTTGCCGACCAGCCAGCCGCCGGCCTCCTGGGCGTCGTACACGTTGGCCTGGACGATGAGCATCGAGTTCACCGAGAGCAGGAGCGCGCCGAGGCCGACGCCGATCAGCACGAGGCGGAGCCCGTCGAGCCCGTTGCGCAGGGCCAGGACGTAGACGACCGCGGCGGTGGCCAGGCCGCCGGCGACGGCGCCGACCGAGGCGCCGGCGTACCCGCTGCCGACGACGAGCAGCGCCACCAGGCCGCCGGTCGAGGCGCCGGTCTCGAAGCCGATCACGTCCGGGCTGCCCAGCGGGTTGCGCGAGATCGTCTGGAAGATCGAGCCGGACATGCCCAGGGCGAGGCCGATGAGGAGGGCGTTGGCCACCCTCGGGAGCCGGGAGTCCCAGACGAGGTACTCCTCGAAGGGGGAGCCCTCGCCGGACAGGGTGGCCACGAGTCGCGGGAGGCCCATCTGGATCTCGCCGAAGAGCACCGAGCAGACGGCGGCGGTGGTCGCGAGGGCCACCAGCAGCACGCCGACCACGACGGAGCGACGCGAGACGCGCAGGGCGAGGGGGCCGAGCCGCAGGGAGCGGATGCCGAGAGCCGCGGTCGTCACAGGTGTGCCAGTCGACGGCGGCGGACGAGGAGGATGAACAGCGGGGCGCCGATGAAGGCGGTCATGATGCCGGCCTCGACCTCCCGCTCGGACGCGATCCGCCCGGCCGTGTCGGCGAGTAGCAGCAGCGCGGCGGACAGCAGCATCGACAGCGGCAGGACCCAGCGCTGGTCGGGGCCGACGAGGTGCCGGGCGACGTGCGGCAGGACCAGGCCGAGGAAGACGATCGGCCCGGCCATCGCGGTCGCCGCGCCGCACAGCAGGGTGATCGCGATCGCCGTGAGCACCCGCAGCCGTCCGAGGTTGACCCCCAGCGCTCGGCCGGTGTCCTCGCCCAGCGCGATCGCGTTGAGCGCCGGTGCGACGAACGCGGCCACCAGCCCGCCGGCGACGAGGAAGGGCCAGACCGTGCCCAGCACCGAGATCTCGCGGCCGACCACGGAGCCGACCAGCCAGAAGCGCATCGTGTCGAAGGCCGCCTGGCTGGAGAGCGCGACCCCGTTGACGTACGACGACAGCACGGCCGTGAGCGCCGCGCCGGCAAGCGCCAGCCGCACCGGCGTGGTGCTCGCCCGCCCGCCGGACCCGAGCACGTAGACCACCACCGACGCGGCGGCCGCGCCGGCGAAGGCGAACCAGATCTGGATCCCCGCAGAGGTGACGTCGAGGAAGGCGATGCCGGTGACCACGGCGGCGGCCGCCCCGGCGTTGACGCCGAGCAGGCCGGGGTCGGCGAGCGGGTTGCGGGTCAGCGCCTGCATCAGCGCTCCGGCGGCGCCCAGCGCCAGGCCGACGACGAGGGCGATCACGGTCCGGTCGAGCCGCAGGCCGCGGACGATGTCGCGGGCGGCGGTCTCGCCCGGGTCGACGAGCTCGCGCAGCACGGTCCCGGGGCTGAGCCGCTCGTTGCCGATCATCAGGCTCAGCACGACGGTGCCGCCGAGGACGGCGACGGCGCCGGCGAGCGCGGCGACGCGGCGCGGCGTACCGGTGCGGCGCTGGTCGGCGCGCGACGAGGCGAGAGCAGTCATGACTTAGGGAAGGCTAACCTGCTTTACCGGCAGGGGCGAGACGGGCCCATCCGTCGGACGGACAGCGCCCGGGGCGCCTCCTCCCCCACGCCCTACCCTTGCCGCATGGCCCGTATCGCGTACCAGGGGGAACCCGGCGCCAACTCGCACATCGTGTGCAAGCAGCACTACCCGGACGCCGAGGCCGTCGCGTGCGCCTCCTTCGAGGACGTCTTCGCGGCCGTGGCCAGCGGGGACTGCGACCTCGCGCTCATCCCGATCGACAACTCGATCGCGGGCCGGGTCGCGGACATCCACCACTTCCTCCCCGACTCCGGGCTGCACATCATCGCCGAGCACTTCCTGCGCATCCAGTTCCACCTGATGGTGGTGCCGGGCGCGTCCGTCGAGACGCTGCGGACCGTGCACAGCCACGTCCACGCCCTCGGCCAGTGCCGCAAGGTGATCCGCGAGCTGGGGCTGACGCCGCTCATCTCCGGCGACACCGCCGGCGCCGCCCGCGAGATCGCCGAGGCCGGCGACCCCACCCAGGCCGCGATCGCGCCGCCGCTGGCCGCGGAGATCTACGGCCTGGAGATCCTGCGCCAGGACGTCGAGGACGAGGACCACAACACGACCCGGTTCGTGCTGCTCTCCCCCGACTACGTCATGGCGCCGCAGGGCAACGGCCCGGTCGTCACCAGCTTCGTGTTCAACGTGCGCAACCTGCCCTCGGCGCTCTACAAGGCGCTCGGCGGGTTCGCGACCAACGGCATCAACATGACCAAGCTGGAGAGCTACATGGTCGGCGGGGAGTTCGCCGCCACCCAGTTCCTCGCCGAGGTCGACGGGCACCCCGACGACCCGGGCCTCAAGCGGGCCCTGGAGGAGCTGACCTTCTTCACCACCGACATCAAGGTGCTCGGGGTCTACCCGGCCGACCCGTTCCGCGGCTGACCGGCCCCACCCGGCGTACGCGGGGGTAACGCACGTGTCCCGGACACGTTGTGACAGGTGTCTCCCGCACCGGCGTCGGGCGCACTAGGGTCGGCGGTGACAGTCGGGGAGAGAGAAGGTGAGCCCGGCGCGCTGCCGGGCACAGCGAAAGGGTCAGCATGGCAACGTTCTTCGAGCACTTCTCGCCTCAGGAGATCGCGCGGATCAGCGCGACCGGACGGCGGGTGAGGCTCCCCGAGGGCTGGTCGCCGATCTGGGAGGACACCCCGGCCGACAAGGCGTACATCATCCTCGACGGCACCGTCTCCGTACGCCGCGACGGCGCGGAGATCGCCCAGCTGGGCGCCGGTGACATCGTCGGCGAGGCCGCGATCGTCGGCCAGAAGCTGCGCAACGCCACGATCGTCGCGCTCACGCCGCTCGACACCATCCACCTCACCGACGACACCCTGCGCGAGCTCGACGCCGAGTGGCCCGCGTTCCACGCGGCGCTCGTCGAGGTCGCGCAGTCACGGCTCGCCGACGGCGCCTGACCGAGCGTCGATGAGCACGCCTGACAGCCCCGCCGGCGGTGACGGCGGGGTCGTCGGCGCGCTCGAGGAGCACCTCCTCGGCGAGACTCCCTGGCTCACCCAGCAGCAGGTCGCCGAGCGGGCCGGCGTACCCCTCGCGGTGGCCAACGAGCTGTGGCACCTGCTGGGTTTCGCCCACGTGCCCGACGACGAGGCGGCCTTCACCTCCGCCGACGTCCGCGCGCTGCAGCTGACCAGCGACCTGATCCGGCTCGGGATCCTCAGCCAGGAGCGGCAGGACGGCCTGGTCCGCACCTGGGGCCGCAGCTTCGCCCGGCTCGCCGACTGGCAGGTCGCGCTACTGGCCTCCGTGGCCGGTGAGCTCGGCGCCGACCCCACCGAGGGCTTGCTCGCCATCTCCGACGAGGCGCTGCCGCGGGTCGAGGAGCTGCAGAGCTATGTGTGGCGTCGCCACCTGCTCAGCGCCAGCGCGCGGCTGCTGGCCGAGCAGACGTCCGGCACGTCCACGACCCTCGCCGTCTGCTTCGTCGACATCGTCGGCTACACCTCGCGGTCCCGCACGCTCACCGACCGCGAGCTGGTGACCTGGCTCGAGTCGTTCGAGTCGACCGTGCTCGGCCTGACCGTCGACCGCGGCGGCCGGATCATCAAGAACATCGGCGACGAGCTGCTCATCGTGGCCGAGTCGCCCGACGCGATGGCCGACATCGCCCTCGAGCTCACCCGCCGCGGGGCCGACCCCGACGACCCGTTCCCGGCCGTGCGCGCCGGGATCGCGTACGGCGAGGTGGTGACCCGCCTCGGCGACGTCTTCGGCCCCGTCGTCAACATCGCGGCCCGGCTCACCTCGGTGGCCCGGCCGAGCTCGGTCCTGGTCGACCTCGGCGCCTACGAGGCCCTCACCGGGCGGTCCGCCGACCACGCCGACCACGCCGACGACGAGCACGACGAGCACACCGGCAGCTACCGCTTCCGCCGCCTGCGGCGGGTGTCGGTGAAGGGGTACTCGCGGCTCAAGGTCTGGGTGCTGCAGGAACCACCGCCCCCGCGGTGAGGCTCGCCCTCAGCGGATCGTGACCTGCCGGTTGGCCAGGCCGTTGCGCGCCGAGCGCTGCTCGGTCGTGAGCTCGCTGGCGTCGGCGAGCGCCGCGTCGAGCTTGGCCTTGAACGCGGTCGCGGCCTCCTCGAGCGGCTCGGGGCCGGTGCCGACCGGGAGGTCCCAGACCGGGGTGAGCAGGCCGTGGGCGCGGAACATGCCGACGAAGCGGGCGTCGGGGACGATGACGTCGTCGCCGGACACGTGCAGCCGGGCGAGGGCGTCGAGCAGTGCGTCCTCGGGCTCGGGCATCACCCAGCGCAGGTGCTCCTTGGCGCCCATCCGGGTCCAGTACGCCGCCGTCACGCTGGTCAGCCGCGCGGTCGGGGCGGCGGCCCCCTCGGCCTGCTCGAGCGCCTGGGCGAGCTCGGAGCTGGCGTCCATGTCGGCCACCCAGTAGTCGAAGCCCTCGTGCACCTCGACGGCGAGGTCGCCGTCGGCGACGAGGTCCTGCAGGCGCGGACCGTCCGCGGCCGGCGGCGCGGTCAGGCCGACCATGCCGGCGCCCGGCTCGGCGGCGAGGGCCTCGAGGAGCACGGCGCCGAGGTCGCGGGCCGGGTCGCCGAAGTTGTGCTGGACCTGCAGGCCGAGCCAGATCTCGCCGCTGTCGCGGACCAGCGCGGGCGCTGCCATCGGGAGAAGGGTGCAGAGCTTGACCACGCGGTCGGCGTGCTCGCCGTGGAGCGGGAGCGGCGCGGTCGCGGCCGGCACCAGCTCACGCAGCGCGACGATGTCGCACTCGGACGGCAGGCCCTCGAACGGCCGCTTGACGAAGACCTGACCGCCGCCGGGCGCGCCGTGGCACGCCTTGTAGCGCTTGCCGGAGCCGCAGGGGCAGGGCTGCCGGGGGCCGACCTCACCCGCGGGGGTCTCGGCAGCGGTCTTGGTGCGGTTCTTCTTCGCCATGCGCGGAAACCTACTCGGCGACCCCGAAGCGCTGCTCCAGCAGGTCGAGCATGAACCGCGGCCGGTCGCTGATCACGGCCTTCACCCCGAGGTCGAGGCAACGGTCGAGGTCCTTCTCCTTGTTGACCGTCCACACGTGGATGTCGCGCCCGGAGCGGGCGATCGACTCGCCGACCCGAGGGTGGCCGCGCAGCATCTTGACGCCGGGGCCGACGATCCAGTCGCGGCCGATCACCCGGCGGAGCATCGGCCAGGAGGCCGGCTTGTCGAGCAGCTGGACCAGCTGGACCTCGGGCGCGAGCCGCTCGATCCGCTGCAGGGCGGTGAACGAGAAGCTCATCACCCGCACCGGCGCACCGGACTGGTCCCAGCCGAAGTCGCGGAGCATGTCGACCAGGCGCTTCTCGACGAGGCCGCCGTACCGCGTGGGGTGCTTGGTCTCGATCGCGACCTCGACCCGGCGGTCGTAGTCGGCGACGGTCTCGAGCAGCTTGCGCAGGGTGAGCACGCCGCGCAGGTCCAGGTCCTCGTCGGGCGCCTCGTCGTCGAGGTCGGCCCACGGGTTCTTCCACGCTGCGAAGTCGAGCTCGGAGAGGTCGGCGAGCTCCATCGTCGACACGATCCCCTTGTTGGCGGCGGTACGCCGCAGGTCGCGGTCGTGCACGCAGACGAGGTGCCCGTCGGCGGTGAGCCGGACGTCGCACTCGAGGGCGCCGGCGCCGGTGTCGAGCGCCTCGAGGTAGGCGCCCAGCGTGTGCTCAGCGAGCTCGTGACTGGCGCCGCGGTGGGCGACCACCTGTGGACGGACGGTGGGCACGGACCGATTGTGGCAGGTCCCCCGGCTCGGGCGTCTCAGGGTCGGATCCGGGTCCGACCGGGGTCGTTCCCCGATGTGTCGGCGCGAGGAACCGGGCACCGTTGAGGCATGAGCAACTACGAGAGCTACCCCGCCCCGCACTCCCCCGCCGCGCCCCGCCGGCTGACCCGCCGCGAGCACGACAAGATGATCGCCGGCGTCTGCTCCGGTGTCGCCGCGCACGTCGGCATCGACGCCACCGTGGTCCGGCTGCTGATGGTCGCCGCGACGGTCTTCACCGGCGGCGCCGCGATCCTGGTCTACCTCGCCGGTTGGTGGCTGATGCCGCGCGGCTGACACCCTGACCCGGTGTCCCTCCCCGACCTCGTCCACCGGCTCCGAGCGGCGGGCTGCGTGTTCGCCGAGGAGGAGGCCGAGGTCCTGACGTCCTCGGCGGCCTCCCCCGGCCAGCTCGAGGAGATGGTCGCCCGCCGCGTCGCCGGCGACCCCTTGGAGCACGTCGTCGGCTGGGTCGCCTTCGACGGCGGCCGGGTCGCGGTGGAGCGGGGCGTGTTCGTGCCGCGCCAGCGCACGGCGTACCTCGTCGAGCTGGCGGCACCCCTGCTGAGCGCCGGTGACACCGTCCTCGACCTGTGCTGCGGGAGCGGGGCCCTCGGGCTCGCGCTGGCCCGGCGGGTGCCCGGGCTGACGGTCCACGCGTCCGACATCGACCCCGTCGCGGTCGCCTGCGCGGCCCGCAACCTCGCCGCGGTCGGCGGGTCCGCGGTGGTCGGGGATCTGGCCGCGGCGCTGCCGCCCGCGGTGCGGGGCAGCGCGGCCGTGATCGTCGCCAACGTCCCCTATGTGCCGAGCGCCGCCGTGGCGCTGATGCCACCCGAGTCGCGCGACCACGAGCCGCGCGGCACCGTCGACGGTGGCGCCGACGGACTCGACCTGCTCCGCCGGGTCGCCGCCCTCGCCCCCACCTGGCTGCGGCCCGGCGGGGTGCTGTTCTCCGAGGTCTCCGAGGACCAGGCGCCGGCCGCGGCCGACGCCGTCACCGGCGCCGGCCTGGTCGCGGCCGTCCACCACGACGAGGAGCGCGAGGCCACGGTGGTCAGCGGAACCGCGCCTTGTAACTAAGTGTTACTGCACGAAAACCGGCGCAACAGCGCCCGGGAAGTAGCCACAGCACCCGGGTAGAGCGGTCCTGGGCCCGCCGATCGCCCCGTATCGCACTTCATTGAACGGGCGAGGTGGTCCGAACGATCTACCCGGGTGCTGTGGCTACTTCCCGGGTGTTGCTGCACCGACTAGCGTGCTGTAACCCTTAGTTACAACCCGCGGAGGCGGAGCTCCTCGCCCTCCCACCGCCGTCGCAGCCACCGGTCGTGCGAGGCCACGACCACCGCGCCGGGGCTGGCCCCGATCGCCTCCTCCAGCTCGGTGACGAGGGCGAGCGAGAGGTGGTTGGTGGGCTCGTCGAGGAGCAGCAGGTCGGGCTCGGTGGCGACGGCGATGGCGAGCGAGAGGCGGCGCCGCTGGCCGACGGACAGCAGGACGACCGGCTTGGAGTGCTCACGCGGGTGCAGCAGCCCGAGGCTCCGCAGCGGCCGGCGTACGGCGAGCTCCGGGCCGACCGCGCTCTCGTAGGTCGCCTGCGCGGTGGCCGTGAGGTCCGAGAAGAGCGGGTCCTGGGTCAGCTCGGCGACTCGCTGAGCGGCCACCTGGACCACTCCGGACGTCGGCGCGATCCGGCCCGAGAGCACCCCGAGCAGGGTCGACTTGCCGGTGCCGTTGGCGCCGGTCACCAGCAGGTGGCCGCCGCCGCCGAGGTCGAGCACGGGCAGCCGCAGCCGGGCCGCCACCGCCAGGTCCCGGACCGTGACCACCCGGCCGCTGCCGGTGGACCCGGCGGTCAGACCGGTCGAGAGCCGCAGCGGCGCCGGCGGCCTGCGGACCTGGGCACGCTCGGCCTCCTCCAGCCGCCGCTCCGCGTCGCGCTTGCGGCGCGCGAGCGCGCGGTCGACGTTCGCCCCCTTGAAGGCGTGGATGAACTTGTCGTTGTCCCGCGGCCCCCGACCCGGCGCGACCGCGCTCTTGTCGATCCGCGCTGCCTCGCGCAGCCGCTCGAGCTCGTCCTGCTGGGCGGCGAAGGTCTCCTCCCACCGGCGCCGCGCGGCGGCCCGGGCCTCGGCGTAGGCGGTCCAGCCGCCGCCGTAGCGCCGTCCGCCGCGGCCGTCGGTCCCCATCCCCACCGGGTCGAGGTCGACCAGGTCGGTGCAGACCTCGTCGAGCAGCACCCGGTCGTGGCTGGTGAGCACGACGACGCCCGGCAGGTCGCGCAGGAACGCCACCAGCAGCGCCACCGCCTCGTCGTCGAGGTGGTTGGTCGGCTCGTCGAGCAGCAGGCACTGCGGCCGGCGGGTCATCAGCGTCGCCAGCGCCAGCCGGGTCCGCTGGCCACCGGACAGGCTCCCGACCGGCCGGTCCTGCGCGAGGTGGTCGAGGCCGAGCTGCTCGGCGGCCAGCAGTGCCCGGCGGTCGGCGTCCCACGCGTCGTGGGCCAGGGCGAGGTCGAGCGCGGCGGCGTACTCCTCGGCGACGGCGGGCTCGTCGAGCCGGTCGGCCAGCCGCTCGACCGCGGCGACCGCGTCGCGCAGCGGACGCAGCGCCGTGGCGAGGACGTCGGCCACCGTGTCGTCGTCGGCGAACGGCGGCTCCTGCGTGAGGAACGCCAGGTCGGCGGGACACTCGATGGTGCCGGTGACCTGGGCGGTCGCCGGCAGGTCGCCGGTGACGGCGCGCAGCAGCGTCGACTTCCCGGCGCCGTTCTCGCCGATCAGGCCGATCCGGCGGCCCGGCTGGGCGAGGAGGTCGATCCCGTCCAGCACGGTACGACGACCGAACGCGACCGTGAGGTCACGCACGACGAGCGGGGCGAGGGAGGCGGTGGCGGGTGCTGACATGGCTGATCCGATCGGTGACGGGTCGGACTCGCCGGGCACTGGTCGGGGGACGGCCGCGGGCGCGAGTCGGGTCAGGCGTGGATCAGCATGATGGGTCGAGCCTACGGGGCGGGTGGGCGCGGGCGCGACTGATTTACGACCGGCTCAGATCCCGTCGAGGATCCGGGCTCGGGTGGCGTCGTACTCCTCGCGGCTCACGAGGTCTCGCCGCAGCAGGTCGTCGAGCTCGGCGAGCCGCTCGGCCGGGGACTTCTCCGCCGCCGCGGGCGGCAGCACCGCGGCGCCCGACGCGCCGGGCATGACCGGAGCGACCGGCGCGACCGGCCTGATCGGCTCGGCGGCGTCCCAGTCGAACTCCCACTCCTGGGTCTCGGGGTCGACGAGGACGGGCAGGTCGCCGGTGTAGAGCAGCGGCATCCGGAAGTCGGAGACCACGGTGCGGCTCTCGACCTCGAAGGGCGCCAGGTCGTCGCCGTGGATGCGCAACCGCAGCTTGAGCAGGGGCTGGTCGTTGATCCGGACGTTGGTGGGGTCGAAGGAGAGGACCTGCGCGCGGGCGGAGCGGCCGTTGCTGCGCAGCCGGTGCAGCTTCTTGGCCGAGCGGTACCGCCCGCGGCCGATGAGGACGCCGATGACGAGGTCGAGGACGGTGATGCCGATGCCGGTCGGGAGCAGCCACCCGGCCTCGGGCTCGCCGGCCATGACGATGCCCATGACCAGGAAGATCGGGCCGACGATCCCGCAGACCAGCAGGAACAGGACGGGCGGCAGCATGCTGCCGATCAGGGACGGCGGCCGCGGCACGTCCCGAGGGGCGACGGTCATGGCGACAGCGTAGGACCGCGCTGCCGCCGGCGGGTGCTACTCGGGCCCTTCGCCCGCCGCGACGTGCTGGGCGAGGTACTGCTGGGCGCCGACCCGGGCGATCGCGTCGAGCTGGCTCTCGAACCAGTCGGCGTGCTTCTCCTCGTCGCGGACCATGTCCTCGAACACGGCAGCCGTGCCGTGGTCGCCGAGGTCGTGGCACTCCTTGGCGCCGGCGTTGAACTGCTCGACCGCGGTGCGCTCGCTCGCCAGTGCGAGCTCGAGCATCTCCTCGGCGGTCTCGCCGACCTGGATCGCGTTGAGCCGTTGCACGTTGGGGTGCCCGTCGAACATCAGGATCCGGTTGATCAGGTCGTCGGCGTCCCGCATCTCGTCGATGGAGAGGTCGTAGAACACCTTCCCGAGCTTCGGCAGGCCCCAGTTGTCGAGCATCCGGGCGTGCAGGAAGTAGGTGTTGGTGACGGTGAGCTCGAAGGTGAGCGCCTCGTTGAGGAGCTCGACGACTCGGGGAGCGACTGGCTGCACGACGTACCTCCGACGACGGGGACCCTGTCGCCGATGCTGGCACACCACCCCCGGGGTGAGGCCAGACTCAGTACGCGGTCAGCTCGCGGCGCCGTCGGCCTGCAGGTGCGCGCACTCCTGCTCGTGGTGCTGCTGCACGAGCGCCTTGACCGAGAAGATGCAGGACCCGCAGTCCTGGGCCGCGCCGGTCGACCGGCACACCGCTCCGACGGTTCGTGCGCCGTCGGCCAGGGCAGCGTCGACGTCACGGTCCGTGACGACGCGGCACTGGCAGACGATCATGATGCATAGGTTAGCCGTACCTAAGTCAGATGGGGAGCCGGCGTCTCACCCGACGGGATCGGCCGCCGTCTCACGCACCCACGCCGCCTTGACCGCGCGCCAGGCCTCGTCGTCCATCCCCCGCCGCCAGTACGGCGAGCAGGACAGCCGCTCCTGCTCGACGAGGCCCTCGCGCAGCAGCACCCGGCGCACCGCGCGGGTCTCGGCGGCCTCGCCGTGCACGAAGGCACTCACGACCCCCGCCGGTCGGGGCAGCGCCGCCACCGCCTCCGCCAGCAGGTCGTCCAGCCCGTCGTGGCGACCGGCGCGGTGCACCCAGTGGACCTCGAGCTCGCCCGGCGAGCCCAGCTCGACCTCCCCCGCGGCGTCCTCGACCTCGACGACCACGACGACCCGTCGCCCGGCGGGCACCGCCTCGGCGCACGCCGCGATGGCCGGCAGGGCGCTCTCGTCGCCCACGAAGAGGTAGCTGTCGGCGTCGGCGTGCGGCCGGTAGCCGCCGGCGGGACCGCGGAGCTGGAGCCGGTCGCCCGCCCGTGCGCGGGCGGCCCACCGGCCGGCGTACCCGACGTCGCCGTGGGCCGCGATGTCGAGGGTGAGCTCGCGACGCTCCGCGTCCCACGCACGCACCGTGATCCGGCGCGGGAAGGGGCGCTGCTCGCGGGGCAGCGCGCGGACGACCTCGTCCTCGAACGGCACGGAGTAGGGCGCCGCGTCGGGGAGGAAGAAGCAGTTGACGTACTGGTCGGCGTCCTCGCCGAGCACGAAGTCGTCGAGGCCCGGACCCCCGAGCACGACCCGGACCAGGTGGGGCGTCAGGCGCCGCGCGGAAACAACCTCTCCGTACATGCGGGCCAACCTATCGACGGGGCGCTCAGGCCTGGGTGCGCAGGTAGCGTCCGAAGTGCGGGACCGTGAACGCGATCCGTCCCCGCTCGCCGGAGTAGATCAGCCCCTTCTTGAGCAGCGAGTCCCGCG
Source organism: Pimelobacter simplex (assembly GCA_016803235.1). GTDB lineage: Bacteria > Actinomycetota > Actinomycetes > Propionibacteriales > Nocardioidaceae > Nocardioides > Nocardioides simplex_A. Next base: position 5,012 of record JADCLI010000013.1, on the reverse strand, counting down.
CGGGCGAGAGCGACTGCGGCTTCTTGCCGAGCACGGTCGCGACGTCGGCCGTGGCGACCGAGCCGACCGGGTCCTCGACCCCGTCGTCGGACGCGGCGACGGCTGCGTCGGCCATCGCGCGCAGGTAGTCGCGCTCGGCCGGGGTGGCGCGCTCGTAGCGGGAGCCGAAGAAGCCGACGGCGAGCTCGGTCTCGGCCTCCGGGCCGGCGACGGCGACGTCCTCGGCCGTGATCGGGGTGCGCGGGGCGAGGTCCCACACGGCGCGGCCGTAGGCCTGGATGAAGTAGGGGTAGCCGCGGGTGGCGTCGTACATCGCGGCGAGGGCCTCGGGCGTGAACTCGGCGTCCTCCTCGGCGGCGGGCGCGACGAGGGCGCGGTCGGCGGCGTCACGGGAGAGCCGGTCGATGCGCTGGTAGGAGAAGAGGCGCTCGGAGTAGGACTTGCTCGCCGAGAGCACGGCCGGCAGGTGCGGCAGGCCGGCGCCGACCACGATCACGGGCAGGCCGTTCTGGCTGAGCTCGTGGCAGGCGGCGCACAGCGCCGACACGTCGTCCGCGCCGAGATCCTGCATCTCGTCGATGAACACCGCCACGCCCTTGCCGGCATCGGCCGCGAGGCCGCCGACGTCGGTGAGCAGCTCGACCAGGTCGATCTCGACGTCGCCGGAGTCGGCCCGGCCCCGGACGACCGGGGCGTCGATGCCCGGCGACCACCTGTCGCGCAGCTTGGCGTCGGTGCCGGCCTCGCGCTGCGCGAAGGACCGGATCACGCCGAGCACATGAGTGATGGCGTCGGCCGAGGCGGGCTCCCCCGTGACCGGCCCGAGCTCGCGGACCGCCTGGTGCAGCGCGGAGGACAGCGGCCGGCGCAGCGACTGGTCGGGGCGGGCCTCGAGCTTGCCGGTGCCCCAGCCCTTGCGGACGGCGGCCGAGCGCAGTGCGTTGAGCAGGACCGTCTTGCCGACGCCGCGCAGTCCGGTGAGCACCAGCGAGCGCTCGGGGCGACCACGCGCGACCCGCTCGAGGACGACGTCGAACGCCGTCAGCTGCTCGTCGCGACCGGCGAGCTCGGGCGGGCGCTGTCCGGCACCGGGGGCGTACGGGTTGCGGATCGGGTCCATGATCCGACGCTATCGAGGTGTCTAGGAGGTTCCCTAGATTCGCCTAGCGTGTCGGATCGTCGGTGTGCGTGGCACCCGACCGGGCACCGCGAGGACGTGGACGCGGTGGTCTTCGCGTGGTCGGTGGCGCTCATCGTCACCGTCGGCACCCTGCCGCCCGGCCTGGTCCGCGCACTGGCCTACCGGTCCGGGTCGGTCGACCACACCCCGGGCATGCGGCTGGTCGCGACCGTGGTCCTCGGCGTCGGCCTGGTGGCGCTGGTCTGCTTCCTCGCCCTCAGCGTGCTCCTGCTCGCTGCCTGAGCGATTCAGGCTCCGGTCGACGGCAGCGCGCTCGACGGGGTGCTCGCGGTGGCGGGCGCGACCGCGCCGTCAGGCACGACGACCGACTCGATCACCGGCTGCACCTCGCTCTCCCCGAGCACGCCGGCCGGCCACTCCGGCTGCGCCGGTACGACGACCGCCGGGTCCACGCCCTCGTCGATCGGCAGCGTGCAGGCCGGGGTGGCGGGCTGGGCCGGGACCGCGATGTAGTCCTCGACCCAGGCGGGCTGGTCGACGACCTCGTGCGCGGCCTCGAGGACGACCTCGACGGCCGATCCGGGCAGCTCGCTCCAGCCGTCGCCGGCCGGCGGCAGCACGGACGGGTCGGCGGTCGTCTCGACGTGCGGGGTGCCCGGGCGGGTCGCACCGGTCGCGGTGAACCCGGCGTCGGGAGTGGTGCCGTCGGGCAGCCAGACCCGCTCCTCCTCGGCCGCGGAGACCTCGGCGGTGGCGCCCTCGACCCAGCCGGCTCCGGCGGGCTGCTCGCCGACCGGCAGGTCCAGCTCCTCGGTGCTCGACGAGGCGACGCGGGAGTGCCCGGTCGGGGTCGAGCCGGCGGGCGGCGGCGTACCGTCGGCGACCCAGGCGGTCTCGGTGTGGGTCTGCTCGGGGGTGGCCGGCACGGCCGGCTGGTCGACGACCCAGACGTCCTCGGTGACGGCGGGCGTCACCTGGACCTCGCGGGTCCGTCCCGTCGGCGTCCAGCCCTTGCCGTTGTCGCCGGCGTTCCAGCCCTCGCGCTCCCAGCGGGTGGTGCCGTTGTGCTGGTGGACGTACTCCTCCTCGACCTCCGTGACCGCGGGGGTCACGACGCGGGTCTCGGTGTGCCCCCGTTCGGGCGTCCCGGGCGACGCCGGCCGGTCGACGACGGTCCACGTGAACTCGCGCTCGACGACGTCGGAGGTGCGGGTCCAGTGGACGAGGACCACGGCCGCGGTCGTCTCCCGGACGTGCTCGCGCTCGATCGTCCCTGTCGTGCGCTGCCAGCGCCACGCGGTGCCCGTCACCGCCGGGACGGCCCGGGTCACCGCCGGGTGCTCGATCGTCCCCCACTGCGCCGGGACCTCCGGCAGGCCGCAGCCGCGCTGGTCGCCCGGGAGCGACGGGGCGCCGGGCGTCGCGGCGGCCTGCGGGAGGAGGCCCGAGCCGACGCCGAGGACCGCCACGAGGGCGAGCGAACCAACGGTGAGGTGCCTGCTGTGCATGGGAGTGCCCTTCTGGAACGGGGATGGAGGGGGCTCCCGAGCGGCGCCGATGACCGGACAACACGGGGCCACGGGCGGGGTGACGGCTCGGGACCGGAAATAGGACGAAGTCCCGGATCCCCTGGCCCCGTCGGATCCACGCCCTAGGCTGGGCGCGTGCCCGAGCTGCCCGAGGTGGAAGCCCTGGCCCTCGACCTGCGGGGCCGGTTGGAGGGGCGCGCCCTCACCCGCGTCCACATCGCGGCGTTCAGCGCGCTCAAGACCTACGACCCGCCGCTGTCGGCGATCGAGGGCACCCTCGTCGACGACGTACGACGCCACGGCAAGTTCCTCGACATCGAGGCCAGCGGCCTGCACCTCGTGCTCCACCTGGCCCGGGCCGGCTGGGTGCGCTGGAAGGACGAGGTCCCCGCGCTCCCGCCGCGCCCGAGCACCAAGTCGACGCTGGCGGTGCGGGTCGTGCTCGACGAGCGCGACGGCCTGACGCCGGGCCTGGACATCACCGAGGCCGGCACCAAGAAGTCGCTGGCGCTCTACCTCGTGCGCGACCCGCTCGACGTGCCGGGCATCGCCAGCCTCGGGCCCGACCCGCTGACCGACGACTTCACGCCCGAGCGCCTCGCCGCGATCCTGGCCGACGCGGGGCGCAAGCAGCTCAAGGGCGTGCTGCGCCACCAGGGCACGATCGCCGGGATCGGCAACGCCTACTCCGACGAGATCCTGCACGCCGCCCGGATGTCGCCGTTCAAGCCCGCCGACAGCCTCGACGACGACGAGCTCGCCGTCCTGTACGCCGCCGTCCGCGACACCCTCGGCGACGCGGTCGAACGCTCTCGTGGGCTGGCCGCCAGCGAGCTCAAGGCCGAGAAGAAGTCGAACCTCGCCGTGCACGGCCAGACCGGCAAGCCGTGCCCGGTGTGCGGGGACATCGTGCGGGAGGTGTCCTTCGCCGACTCCAGCCTGCAGTACTGCCCGACCTGCCAGACCGGCGGGAAGCCCCTCGCCGACCGCCGGATGAGCAAGCTGCTCAAGTAGCGCCCGCGGCGGCCGATGCGGTCCTCATGGCCACGTCGCCGCCGCCTGCCCGCTCTGCCCGCCGCGCGGTGCTCGGCGGTGCGGCGCTCGGCCTGGGAGCGGTGCTCGCCCGGCCCACCGCGGCGCTCGCCGCTCCGGACGTGCGCGGCTACCCGGCCACGGCGGTGCCCGACCCGCTGACCTGGCACGGCATCCGCCGGTTCACGGCCGGCTACACGCCCGCATTGCGCTCACAGGTCGCCGAGGCCGGCGGCTTCGACGCCTGGTTCGCCCGCCAGCTCGACGGCTCCTACGACGACGCCTGGTACGACACGACGTCCCACTGGTGGGCCTCCGTCAACGCCGACGCCGCGACCCTGTGGCAGCGCGACCGCAGCGACGTCGAGTCGCTGTGGTGGGCCGACGCGAACTACCAGAGCTGGGCGCTGGTCCGGCGCTTCGGCTCGCAGCGCCAGGTGCTGGAGACGATGGCCGAGCTGTGGGAGCACCATCTCCACGTCCCGGCGCAGGGCTCGGTCGGGCCGTTCCGCACGGCGTACGGCAAGGAGATCCGCAAGCACGCCCTCGGGAGGTTCTCCGACCTGCTCGAGGCGGCGATCACCCATCCGGCGATGAGCGTCTACCTGGGCAACGCGAACTCGACGAAGTCCGCCCCCAACGAGAACCTCGGCCGCGAGCTGCTCGAGCTGCACACCGTCGGCATCGGCCGGTACGACGAGGCGGACGTCAAGGCATCCGCCCGGCTGCTGACCGGTTTCAAGGTGGCCCTCTGGACGACCTGGGCCACCTCCTACGACCCCAACGCGCACTGGACCGGCCCGGTGCAGGTGGTGGGGTTCAGCCACCCCAACAGCGATCCCGACGGACGCGCCGCCCTGTCGGCGTACCTGCGCCATCTCGCCCGGCACCCCGCGACCGCTCAGCGCATCGCCCGCAAGATCGCGGTCCGGTTCGTCTCCGACACGCCCTCCGACGCGCTCGTCGACGAGCTGGCCGCGGTGTACGTCGACCGCGACACCGACATCACGGCGGTGCTGCTGGCCCTGGTCGCGTCCGCCGAGTACCGCGCGGCCGCGGACACCAAGGTCCGCACGCCCGCCGAGGACGTGGTCGCGACCTACCGCGCGCTCGGGGTGGAGCTGACCGGCGGTCCGACCGGCCTCGCCGACGACTCGGCGGCCAACACGATGCTCTGGCAGGCGCAGCGGATCGGGGCGAAGCCCTTCGACTGGCCGCGTCCCGACGGGCGGCCGGACACCAGCCAGGCCTGGTCCTCGACGTCGCGCTTCCTCGCCTCGTTGGACGTCCACTACACGATGAGTGGCGGC
>JADCLI010000012.1 GCA_016803235.1 Pimelobacter simplex | reverse complement strand
GTGCCGGTGGGGTCGAACGGGATCTCGGTGTCCGGCGGGACCGGGACACCGGTGCCGCCGGCGCACCCGGCCATGAAGAGCTGGTACCGCCCGAGACTGCCGTAGTCGTCGTACCCGCCACCGGAGGTGCCCCAGCCGCTGGCACCGCCTGCGCCCGAGCCGCCGCCCGAGACCGCCAGGTAGTAGGGGCCGCCGACGAGGGGAACGGTCAGGGACGCGCCCATCCCGCTCACGCCGCCGGAGGTGGTCCGGCTGGTCTGGGGCGCGCTCGCGGCCACGACCTGGCCGGCGCCGTCGCGCAGCTCGAGGGTCACGTCCAGGTTCGGACCGACCGAGGCCGCAGAGGCGGTGGCGGTCAACGTGCCGACGCAGTCGGTCAGGGCGTACCAGTCGCTGTCCGCCGGGGTGGAGATGATGCCGCCGTCGTCGGGGAGCGTGGTGAGGTCGGCGGCCGTGGCCGGCGTGCTGCCGGCCTCGTCGGAGCGCGCCGGCAGCCCGTGCGCGCCGATCACCGCGAGGTCGTCCTCCTGGTTGTTGGCCCCGGAGTAGCTGCCCCGCGACCACTGGGTGATCGTCGCGCTGTAGGGACTGCCCATGATCGGTCCCCACAGCGGGGTGCCCGAGTAGTAGCCGCTGGAGCCGGTGCCGTCGTGAGCGAGGCCCAGCGTGTGCCCTGCCTCGTGCGACGCCGCCTCGGCCATGTTCTTGGCCTTCTGGCCCAGCGAGGCGGGGAACACCCACGCCGGGCTGTGCAGCTCGCTGGGGGCGATCTCGTTGTACGTGCCGATCCAGGCGATGCCGCCGCACCCTCCGCCGCACAGCTGGGTCTGCACCGAGCCGTCGTTGGTGAACGCCACCCGGGCGCCGTACGTCGGGTCGTTGCTGGAGCTGCGGAAGAGCCCGCCGTGGAGCGGCTCCTCGGTGGTCACGTCGACGTCCCACGGGGCGAAGTCCTCGGCGACGCGCGCCCAGACCTCACGGATCACGGTCTGCTCGGCGTCGGAGAACAGCAGCGCCAGCGCGTCCAGCGACCAGCCGCCGAACAGCAGGCTGTTGAGGCCGTTGAGGAGCCACGAGTTGGTGGCGAGGAGGCTTCCGCCGTTGAAGTCGAGGTAGATGCTGCGGGCCGCTCCGGGGCGGCTGTGCAGCGCGAAGGTGTCGACGTTCGCGGTGGCGGTGAGGGCCTCGGCGACGGCCGGCGACGGGGTGTCGGTGGTGGCGGCGTCCGGGGGGTCGGCCGGCGGGCGCCACTCGTCGACGGCGTACAGGGTGCCGTCCCTGGCGACGTCCAGCGACGGGTCCGAGGCGAGCAGGCGCTGCTCGGAGGACGTCAGTCCCGGGACGTCGGGGTCGGGGGCGGCGGAGGCAGGCAGGGCGAGAGTGCCGACGGCGAGTGCCAGGCCGGCGAGTCCGAGAGTCCCCCTGCGCAGTGCGTGCTGCATGAGGACACGATCGGTCGGTCCCTGGACAGCCTTGAAGGGTCGCCGGCCAGGTCGGGACGATGTCCCGGCAACTGTGCCCGATCGATCAGGCCCCGGTCGATCAGGCCCCGGTCGATCAGGCCGCGGTCGATCAGCCCCCGGTCGATCAGGTGAGCGGCACCGACGCGGCCTGCGCGACCGCCACGCACCAGCGTCCGGCGCGCTCGACCAGGTCGTCCTGCGCGACGTCGGCGGGCAGGGTCAGGCTGCAGGACAGCCAGGCGTCGCCGAAAAGGCCGCGGAAGGACGCCGTCTGCACGCCGTCGCCGGGGCACAGCACGCCGGTCGACGGAGCGCCGTACGCCGGCGCGGACGGCACCGCGGAGCAGGTCTTGGTCACCGCCGCCTCGACCATCGCCTGTGCCGCGTCGGTGGTGACCGGCGGGGCGAAGACCCAGCCGCGGGCCTCGCCGACCACGGTCGAGTCGGCGGGGGAGAAGCGGCAGCCGTACTCGTGGGGGACGTCGCCGCCCGGGAACGCCTCGGACTGCTCGCCGTTGTCGTACGTCGCGAGGGTGGCCGTCGAGCCGAGCGCCTCCTTCGCCGCTGCCGCGGGCACCAGGTCGCAGAACGGCGCGCGCTGCACGACGGCCGACGCGCTGTCGAACTCGGTCAGGGGCGTGGCCCGGTAGGCGGCCGGTTGGCGCGACAGCGTCGCATCGCCGGAGACGGCCACGCCGATCGCGACGGGAACGAGCGTGAGCAGCGCTGAGAGCAGCAGCGCACGCAGGACCATCGGCACGGACGTCACCCTACCGACGCCGTGTCTGGAACCGACGACGTGACGTGCCTGACGTGCCGGCGACCCACCGGGGACGGGTCCGCCGGCGGCCTTCGGCGGTGGCGTACCGTCAGGTCAGTGATTCGCTTCGAGAAGGTCACCAAGCGCTACCCCGGCCCCGGCCGCCCGGCGCTCGACCAGGTCACCCTCGACATCGACAAGGGCGAGTTCGTCTACCTCGTCGGTACGTCGGGATCAGGCAAGTCGACCGCGTTGCGGCTGGTGCTGCGCGAGGTGCGGCCGACGACCGGTCGCGTGCACGTCGCCGGCAAGGAGATCAACCGGATGGCCGGGTGGAAGGTGCCGCGGCTGCGGCGCGAGATCGGCACCGTGTTCCAGGACTTCCGGCTGCTGCCCAACAAGACGGTCGCGGAGAACGTCGCCTTCGCCCAGCAGGTCATCGGCAAGTCCCGCCGCGAGATCGCGAAGGTCGTGCCCGAGACGCTCGAGCTGGTCGGCCTCAAGGACAAGGGCGACCGGATGCCCGACGAGCTCTCCGGCGGTGAGCAGCAGCGCGTCGCCATCGCCCGGGCATTCGTCAACCGGCCGATGATCCTCATCGCCGACGAGCCGACCGGAAACCTCGACCCGGCCACCTCCGTCGGCATCATGAACCTGCTCGGCGACATCAACGAGACCGGTACGACGGTCGTGATGGCCACCCACGACCACGGCATCGTCGACCAGTTCACCAAGCGCGTGATCGAGCTCGACCACGGCAAGGTCGTGCGCGACGAGGCGTCCGGCAGCTACGGCTTCCAGCACTGACCCGGACCTGATCCAGCCCGATCCAGAGAGCCTTCCTCATGCAGCTTCGCTACGTCTTCACCGAGCTCCGCACCGGCCTGCGGCGCAATCTGTCGATGCACCTCGCGGTGATCCTCACGCTCTTCGTGTCCCTGTCCTTGGCGGGTATCGGCATCCTCGTCCAGCGCGAGGCCACCGTCGCCCGCGACAGCCTCGGCGACGAGCTGAAGATCCTGGTCAACCTGTGCACCGACGACGACCCCTCCCACAGCCCGAACTGCGCGAGCGGCGAGGTCACCGCCGACCAGCAGCAGCGGATCGAGAAGGAGATCCAGGACAACGACGAGGTCCGCTCCTTCGCCTACCAGTCGAAGGAGGAGGGCTTCGAGAAGGCGAAGGAGACCCTCCCCGAGTCGTCGTACACCGGGCCTGACCCGATCGTCACCGCGGAGGGCTGGCCCGCGGCGTACTGGGTGACCTTGAAGACACCGGAGCGCGCCGACGGCATCATCAGCGCGCTCGAGGGACTCGACGGCGTGTCCGGCATCAAGGACCAGCGCAAGGCGCTCGGCCAGATCTTCGGCATCATGACCGTCCTCAAGTACGGCTCGTGGATCGGCGCGGGGTTCCTGCTCTTCGCGGCCCTGCTGCAGGTCACCAACACGATCCGGCTGGCCGCCCTGGCCCGGCGTCGTGAGATCGCGATCATGCGTCTGGTCGGCGCCTCGACCCTCTACATCGCGCTGCCGTTCCTCCTCGAGTCGCTGGTGGCCGCGATCGTCGGCGTGGCCCTCGCGGCCGGTGTGCTGGCGGCATTCCAGTACTGGGGCGTGGAACAGGCGTTGTCCGACCACGTCTCGTTCCTGCCGTGGGTCGACTGGACCGACTACACCCAGGCGCTGTTCGGGCTGTTCCCGCCGGGCATCGTGCTGCTCGGCCCGGCGCTGACGCTGATCCCGACACTCCTGCTGACCCGCAAATACGTCAAAGTCTGATCGTCGGCGGCTACGGTCGAGGGGTTCACTTCCCCGAACATCGATTGGTCTCAACGTGCGCTTCTTCCCCAGCGCCCCGTGGCTGCGCCGTGCCCTCGACAGGCTGCCCGTGTGGGCTCAACCCCAGTGGCTGGTGACCGCCGTCGCCACCGTCGTCGCCGTGGCCGGGCTCGCCGTCCCGCTCGCCCACGCCGACGACCGTGACGACCTCAAGAACAAGCAGAACCAGGTCAAGGGCGAGATCGCCAGCGTCAAGGGCGACATCCACGAGGCCAGCCAGAAGGTCGCGAAGATCGCGAGGCGGCTGGAGAAGGCCAAGGCCGCCCTCGGCAGCGCCCGCGACCGGCTGGCCTCCGTCCAGGCCGACCTCGCCGACGCCCAGGCCGCGGCCGCGACCCTCGCCACCCAGCTGACCCAGGCGCAGGACAACCTCGCGGCCGCGCGGGTCGCGCTGGCCCAGGCCCGCGCCGACGTCGCCGCCCAGCGCGACGCGAGCCGCGACACCGTGATCGGGATCGCGACCGCCGGCGACACCCGGCTCGCCCTGCTCGCGGCGTACGCCGAGGCGGGCACCATCGAGGACGTGCTGATGGGGCAGACCGCCAACGACCTCGTCATGGGCCGCCAGCACGACGCCTTGGTCGCCCTCGAGGCCGCCGAGGACGCCATGACCCAGCAGCGCGCCGCGGTCCGCGCCGCCCGCGACCAGGTCGCAGCGGCCAAGAAGGCTGCCGACGACAACGTCGCAACGGTGCAGGCCCTCGTCGAGCAGGCCGCCGCGACCGCCACCGAGGTCGAGGGCCTGGTCGCGCACAACAAGGGCCTGCGCCAGGAGGTGGTCGCCGCCCGCGAGGCCGACCGCAAGGCGCTGGCCCGGCTCGAGAAGCGCGAGGCGCGGATCCGGCAGAAGATCATCGAGCTGTCGAAGAAGCAGGGCGGCAGCTACAACGGTGACACCGCCGGCCTGCTCGCCCGCCCGGGTCCCGGTCCGGTCACCTCGCCGTACGGCTACCGGATCCACCCGATCTACGGCTACTGGGGCCTGCACAACGGCACCGACTTCGGCACCGGCTGCGGCGCCGCGCTGTGGGCCGGCGAGTCCGGCACGGTGATCGACCAGTACTACGACGAGGTCTACGGCAACCGCCTCTACCTCGCGATCGGCAAGGTCAACGGCGCCGACATCGTGCTCGTCTACAACCACCTCAGCAAGTACGCCGTGGGCGAGGGCGCCAAGGTGTCCCGTGGCCAGGTCGTCGGGTACTCCGGCTCGACCGGCTGGTCGACCGGCTGCCACCTGCACTTCATCCTGATGCGCAACGGCGACCCCGTCGACCCGATGGGCTACCTCTGAGCACACCTGCGGGAAACCGCGTTGCGCCGTCCTGAGAGAATCGAGGCATGGCCAAGAAGTCGGGTGCGAAGCAGGAGGACGCGAGCGGGCGCAAGCTCGTCGCGTCCAACAAGAAGGCGCGCCACGACTACCACATCGAGGACACCTTCGAGGCCGGCATGGTGCTCCAGGGCACCGAGGTGAAGTCGCTGCGGATGGGCCGCGCCAGCCTGGTCGACGGCTTCGTCGACATCGAGGGTGGCGAGGCCTGGTTGCACGGGGTGCACATCCCCGAGTACGCCCAGGGCACCTGGACCAACCACGCCGCGCGCCGCAAGCGCAAGCTGCTGCTCAACCGGGTCGAGATCGACAAGATCGAGCGCAAGGTCAGCGAGAAGGGCCACACCGTCATCCCGCTGTCGCTCTACTTCGTCAAGGGCCGGGCCAAGATCGAGATCGGCCTCGCCAAGGGCAAGAAGTCGTGGGACAAGCGCCAGGCCATCGCCGAGCGCACCGCCGATCGCGAGAAGCAGGAGGCGATCGGTCGCCGGCTCAAGGGCATGAGTGACTGACGGCCGGTCCGCCGATGCCCGCGCGGTGCGGGCGTTCTGGGAGCCGCTCGGGCTGCCCGGGCTGTTCGACGTGCACACCCACTTCCTGCCGCCGAACATCCAGCGGGCCGTGTGGGCGGTGTTCGACGAGGCCGGCCCGAAGATCGGGCGTCCCTGGCCGATCCGCTACCGCGACTCCCACGAGGAACGGCTCGGCCTGCTGCGCTCCTTCGGGCTGCGCGCCTTCCCGACCCACCCCTACGCGCACAAGCCGGGCGTGGCGTCGTACCTCAACGACTGGTCGCGGGACTTCGCGGCGGCCGCGCCCGAGGTGCTGTGGTCGGCCACGTTCTACCCCGAGCCCGAGGCGGAGCAGTACGTCGCCGAGTTGGTCGACGACGGCGTTCGGATCTTCAAGATCCACCTCCAGGTGGGGGAGTTCGTCGCGGACGACCCGGTCCTCGACCCGGTCTGGGGCGTGCTCGAGGACGCCGGCACGCCGGTGACCGTGCACGCCGGGTCGGGCCCGGTCGGCAATGCGTTCACCGGCCCGGACTCGGTCGCCCGGCTGCTGCGCCGCCACCCCCGGCTGCGGCTGTTCATCGCCCACATGGGCGCTCCGGAGTACGACGACTTCCTGGTGCTCGCCGAGACCTACCCGAACGTCCACCTCGACACCACGATGGTCTTCACCGACTTCTTCCACCACGACGGCGGCTACCCCGCGTCCCTGCTGCCGCGGCTGGTCGACCTGCAGGCCAAGGTGCTGCTCGGCTCGGACTTCCCGACCATCCCCTACCCGTACCACCACCAGCTCGAGGGCCTCGCACGCCTCGACCTGGGAGACGACTGGCTGCGTGACGTCTGCTGGCACAACGCTGTCCGGTTGTTCGGCGAGCCGGCCGCAAATTCTTGACGCAGGGGATCTTCCCCCCGCAGGTCCGCAGGTGCTGGGATGGGGTTCCCACTCATCCCCGAGGAGAAAAATGCGCGCTCGTCTCCTGACCCTGGTCGTCGCCACCGCGGCCGGCCTGGGTCTCGTCGTACCCGCCTCTCCCGCGTCCGCCAGCACCGGCGGCACGCCCGACGGCGACACCCACCCCAACGTCGCGATGATCGCGTTCTACGACGCCGAGGGCAGGTTCCGCTGCTCCGCGACCCTGGTCAGCCCGACGGTGCTCGTCACGGCCGCGCACTGCACGTCGGGCACCCTGGGCAAGACCCTGGTCACCTTCGAGAGCGTGGTCGCCGAGGCGCCGCCCTCGCCGCTGCCCGTGGCCGAGGACGTCACGGCCGGCTACACGGCCGAGGAGCTCGCCGAGGCGGGCTTCCTGTCGGGCACGGCGTCCACCCACCCGGAGTACAGCGACTTCACCGACCTCGACAACTGGAACGACGTCGGCGTGGTCGTCCTCGACGAGCCCGTGGAGGGCATCGAGCCCGCGCCGCTCGCTGACCTGCACGCCGCGGACGCGATCCAGCAGCCGCGCAAGACGCTGTTCACCGCCGTCGGCTACGGCACCGAGGTGCGCCAGGCCGACAGCGGCTCGCAGAAGCCGACGCCGATGAGCTACCCGATCATGCGTCGCTACGTCGAGATGCCTGGCCAGAAGATCACGCCGCAGGTCATCCAGACCAATGGCAACGAGAAGGACCCGTTCGGCACCGGCGGCACCTGCTTCGGTGACTCCGGCGGGTCGCTGTGGCTCGACGGCAAGGTCGTCGGCGTGACGTCGTACGGCTACACCTCGAACTGCCGCTACCTCGACGGCTACCAGCGCATCGACATCCCCGTCGTCGCCGACTGGCTGGCCGGCTTCCTGGGCTGATCGCCCGCCTCGCAGCACGACGCAGGCCCACCGGGATTATCCGGTGGGCCTGTGTCGTTGAGGACCGGTAGACTGAGGTCACCACAACTCAAGAGGGGCTGATCGGTTTCGACTTGGGACGTTTGTTCCAGGGGAAGCGGGTCGAGAAGCCAGCGTCATCTCGTAAACGATCGCTGGAAACCAATAACTGCCAACGCTAAGCGCAGTTCCTTCGCTCTCGCCGCCTGACGCGGTGATCGAAGCGTCTGACCGGGCATCCGTCTCCGTCCCGGACCCAGGCGTCATCCAGGAGACTTGCTGATCACCTGCCGTCAGGGTGGTTGATCGGGACTCAAACCTGACTGGGCCTGTCGACGACGTGTTCGTGCGAGCGTCGGGGCCGAGAAAACGCCATCGCGAACTGCACCCGGAGAAGACCTGGCTCGGCGCTCGAGGACCGGGGTTCGATTCCCCGCAGCTCCACTCACCTCCGACCGACGTGTGCCCGTCGCGCTCAGCGCGCGGGCCGCGTCGGTTCGTCGTGTCGTGCCTCGCTCCACCACTCGGCCGGGAGCCTGTCAGGATCGAGCCATGCAGCCTGAACTCGACCTGACCCCCCGCCTGCGCGGCAGCAGCGCTCTCGGCCTCTCGGCTTTCGGCGCCTCCGCCGCCGGCGCTGCCGCCCTCGGCGCCCTCGCGCTCGGTGCCGTCGCCGTGGGTGCCGTGGCGGTCGGCCGGCTGGTGCTGGGGGAGGGACGGGTGCGCAGGCTGGTCATCGACGAGCTGGAGGTGAAGGTGCTCCGCGTCGGCTCGGTGGAGCCGCTCGGCTGACCGGCTGCCGGTTCGGGCGTGTGTGCCGAACGCACCCGGGTACTGCCCGAGGACCCCACCACCGGGTGGGCGAGGGAAAGGAAGAATCATGGGCACGCTCTTGTGGATCGTCGCGGCGATCCTGGTCATCGCCGGCATCGTCACCCTCATCCAGGGCGGCATCGTGCTCGGAATCGTGCTGATCGTCCTCGGCCTGCTGGTGGGCCCCGGCGGCGTCTCGATCTTCAACGGGCGCGGACACACCGTCTGACGGGGAACGGTCGCCCGGGCCGTCGGCTACACCGAGGCCCGGGCGACCGCTGCGTCGACCGGCACGTCGCCGCCGACCAGGTTCCACTGGTGGTGCACGGTCTCGGGGCGGTCCAGGACCGCGGCGAGGACCGCGGCCACGTCTCCCCGGGTCACGTCGCCGCGCGGTACGTCGACGCCGAGCGACACCAGCCCGGTGGCGGGCTCGTCGGTGAGCCGGCCGGGACGAACGACCGTCCAGTCTAGGCCGCTGGCGCGCAGCGCGGCGTCTGCGTCGCGCTTGGCGGCGACGTAGGCCGCCCACACCTCGCCGGCCCCCGCGGCGACCGGACGGTCGACGTCGATGGCCGAGACCTGGACGAACCGGCTGATGCCGGCGACGGAAGCGGCGGCCGCCGACTTGAGTGAGCCCTCGAGGTCGACGGTCCGTTTGCGCGCGGCGTTGCCGTCAGGACCGCCGCCCGCGCTGAACACGACCGCGTCGCAGTCCCGGAACGCCGCGGCGAAGGCGGCCACGTCGTCGTCCTCGATGTCGAGCAGCCGTACCTCGGCGCCGACCGCCTCGAGTGCCGGTCGCTGCTCCTCGCGGCGGACCAGCGCGACGGGCTGGTGGCCGGCCGCGACCAGCAGCGGGTGCAGCAGGCGGGCGATCTGTCCGTGACCTCCGACGACGGCGACGCGCATGCCTGCCAATCTACGTGCGCCGCCTACGGGCGCACGGTCAAGGTCTGCGCGATGGTGCCGAGCGGGCCGTTCTCGTCGTGCATCTTCGAGCTGGTGACCCCGATCCCGCCGGCGCCGTAGGACTGCGTGGTGTCGAGCCCGAGCCAGCCCTCCGCGGGGTGGTGGAGGAAGTGGGCGGTGAGGTCGAGGTTGGGGAAGGCGACCTTCGCGGGGTCCGTGCGCACGGCGATCCCGTTGGTGACGTCGACCAGCCCGGCGACCGCGGCCAGCCGGCTCACCGGCTCGTCGGCCACCAGGTCGTGCGCGGTGCGGACCCACACCATCGAGCGGCCGGGGCCGAGGTCCTCCCGGCGGACCTCGAGCGAGGAGATGAACCCGCTCGGCCACAGCCCGGCCATGTCCCACGGCTCCATCTCGTCGGGTCCGGGGATCCTCGGGAGGTCCGTGCCGGCGAGAGGTGTGGTGTCGTAGGGCTCGACCAGCCAGGCGCGCAGCACCGCCACCGCCCGGCCGGCGTACGACGCCGTGGCCTGCACCAGCTCGATGGTGCGTCCCGGCCGGAGCACCTCCACGGCCACGTCGATCGGCTCGATCGGGACCGTGCCGAGGATGTCGTACGACAGCCGGCTGACGACCAGGCCGTCGGAGCGGCGGGCGTCGCGATCACGCTCGACCTCGTGGGCGAGCACGCCGAGCGCCGGGGCGATGTGCTGGGTCGCCGGGTCCCACGCGCCGCCGACGTGCTCGGTGGGGGAGAAGGTGTGCGGTGCGGTCCGGTGCCAGTACGCCACGGCGCCATTCTCCTGGGAGACCGCGTGGCGGCGTACCTCCGAACGAAGGGTGGATGATGCGGTCATGCCCGCCTCGCACGCCACCGCCACCGCCGCCTCGTTCGTCTGGCTGGGCATGGTGCTCGCGATCTCGTTCGTCGAGGCGCCGCTGAAGTTCCGCGCGCCGGGGGTGACGCTGAAGGTCGGGCTGGGCATCGGGCGGCTGGTGTTCCGGGCGCTCAACGCCTGCGAGCTGGTGCTGGCCGTGCTCGTGGTGATCTCGCTGCTGGTCGGCGACCCGGGCCCCGGCGCCGGCATCGCACTGGGCGTCGCCGTGGCGATGCTGCTGGTCCAGCTGGTCGCCGTCCGGCCGGCGCTGACCCGACGCTCCGAGGCGGTCCTGGCCGCGCCCGAGGGGGTCGACGGCCCGGGCTCCCGCGCGCACCTGTGGTACGTCGGCGCCGAGGTGGTCAAGGTCGTCGCCCTCCTTGTCGGCGGCATCCTCCTGCTCGCCCGCTGACGTTCACCCGCGGCTCCCCGGCGGGCCACCTGGGGCTGGTCGGGTGGCGGTCATGACCCGGACGACCCTCCTCGGGAGGACCCTCATGGCTGCCACCACCACCGCCGTCGTCGCCCTCGGCGCCGCCGTCCCCGCGCACGCCGCGCCCGGCAACGGCAACGGCAACGCCCACGCCGACCGGCACCCCGGCGCCGAGCCGATCGTGATCGCCCACCGCGGCGCCTCCGGCTACCGCCCCGAGCACACCCTCGCGGCGTACCGCCTCGCCATCCGGCAGGGCGCCGACTACGTCGAGCCCGACCTCGTCGCCACCAAGGACGGCGTCCTCGTCGCCCGCCACGAGAACGAGATCAGCGGGACGACGGACGTCGCCACGCACCCGGAGTTCGCCGACCGGCGCACCACCAAGAGCATCGACGGCGTCAGCGTCAGCGGCTGGTTCACCGAGGACTTCACCCTCGCCGAGCTCAAGACGCTGCGGGCCAAGGAGCGGCTGCCGCAGGTCCGCCCCGACAACACCCGCTACGACGGCCAGTTCGAGGTCCCCACGCTCGAGGAGGTGATCCAGCTGGTCAAGCGGGAGTCCGGCCGCACCGGGCGCACCATCGGCATCGCGCCGGAGACCAAGCACCCGACGTACTTCGACTCGATCGGGCTCTCCCTCGAAGAGCCGCTCGTGCGCACCCTGCGCCGCAACGGCCTCGACCGGCTGAACGCCAAGGTCGTCATCCAGTCCTTCGAGACCGGCAACCTGCGCGAGCTCGCCGGCCGGACCAGGGTCCCGCTCGCGCAGCTCGTCGACGGCAGCGGTGCGCCGTACGACCTCAAGGCGGCCGGCTCGGCCACGACGTACGCCGACCTGGTGACCCCCGCGGGCCTGGCCGACATCGCGACCTACGCGGAGTGGGTCGCGCCCGCGAAGAACCGGATCCTGCCGCGGGACGGCTCCGGTGCGATCGGTGCACCGAGCGCCCTCGTCGCCGACGCCCACGCCGCCGGGCTGCGCGTGGTGACGTGGACGATGCGGGTCGAGAACCAGTTCCTGCCGACCAACCACCGCATCGGCACGGACCCCGACGCGAAGGGCGACCTCGCCGGTGAGATCGACGCCTTCCTCGACGCGGGCGTCGACGCGCTGTTCTCCGACAACCCCGACGTCGCGGTCGCCACCCGCGACAGCTGGCTCGCGGGTGAGGGCGCCGCCTGACCGGGTCGGTCCCCACCACTAGATTCGGCGGCATGGCGGACTGCGTCTTCTGCTCCATCGTCGCCGGGGACACCGAGGCCGACATCGTCCTCGACGAGCCCGACCTGCTCGCGTTCCTCGACCGGCGCCCGGTGTTCAAGGGCCACGTCCTGCTCGTGCCTCGGACCCACGTCGTCACGCTGCCCGACCTCCCGGCCGGGCAGCGTGACGGCTTCTTGGGCGCCGCGCAGCGACTGGCGAGCGCCGTGGTCGACGGCCTCGGCGCGCAGGGCAGCTTCGTGGCGATGAACAACGTGGTCAGCCAGTCGGTGCCACACCTGCACCTGCACGTCGTACCCCGGACCAAGGGCGACGGGCTGCGCGGCTTCTTCTGGCCGCGCACGAAGTACGCCGCCGGTGAGGCGTCGACGTATGCCGACCGCCTGCGGGCCGCACTGGCGTCGTAGGCTGCGGCCCGATCGTCCACCGAGTTGAGAGGTCAGCACCCATGGGTCGTTTCGACGGGCGGGTCGCCGTCATCACCGGAGCCGCACGAGGGATCGGGTTCGGCACCGCCACCCGCTACGCCGAGGAGGGCGCGTCGGTCGCGATCGTCGACCTCGACGAGACCGCCGCCGCCGAGGCCGCCGCCAAGCTGCCCCTGACCGAGGGCGCCCAGGCCGTCGGCGTGGGCGCCGACGTCTCCGACGCCGCCTCCGTCGACGCCGCGATCGAGCGGGTCGTGACCGAGCTCGGCGGGATCCACGTCCTGGTCAACAACGCCGGCATCACCCGCGACAACCTGCTGTTCAAGATGACCGAGGACGACTGGGACCTGGTCATGGGCGTGCACCTCAAGGGCGCCTTCTTGATGACCAAGGCCGCGCAGAAGCACTTCGTGGAGCAGAAGTACGGCAAGGTCGTGAACATCTCCTCGATCTCCGCGCTGGGCAACCGCGGGCAGGCCAACTACTCGGCCGCGAAGATGGGCATCCAGGGCTTCACCCGCACCCTGGGCATCGAGCTGGGCCCGTTCGGGATCAACGTCAATGCGGTCGCGCCGGGGTTCATCGCGACCGAGATGACCGACGCCACCGCGGCCCGGTTGAAGATGGACGTGGAGGAGTTCCGCCGCCTCAACGCCGAGGCCAACCCGGTCAAGCGGGTCGGGCACCCCGAGGACATCGCCGCAGCGGTCACCTTCCTGTCCAGCGACGAGGCCTCCTACATCACCGGCCAGACCCTCTACGTCGACGGCGGCATCAGCCTCGGCACCTGACGCGCCCGGCCCGCACGTCGGCGGCGTTGGGCGGCGCTTGACGACCGCTTCGCCCCAAGGTCGCCTGCGCGCCCACCCGACCGTCATTCGAACCAGAGGTCGGCGGTCGCCAGCGCGGTCAGCCGGTCCAGGTCGAGGACCGGCTGGCCGGTGTCGTGCCGGTTGGTCGCGGAGACGTCGACCATCCACCCGTCCGGCGCGAACAGGCCCGACCAGTTCGCGGTGAAGCCGCTGGTGTCCGAGCCGTCCCCGCCGTCACCGGATCGTTCCCACAGCCACGAACCGTCCGCGAGCCGACGACACTCGGGCGTCCCGCAGGCCCTGCGGGCGGAGAACGGCCTGCCCTCGGCGCTCATGTCGTAGAGCCGGACCTCGATGCCGGCGCCATCGATCCGCAGGTCGACCTCGAGGCCGTGCTGCTGGATCCCGGTGATGTCGTCGATCGGGGTCATCCGCAGGCCGCTGATCCTCCGGCCGGGCAGGTGGCGGACGAAGCGCTCCACCACGACGTCGTCCGGCGCGAGGGAGCGCTGGTTCTCCGGCGTGAGTCCCGCGGCCGACGCGGGGGTCAGCGGGAGCGGGGGCAGCGGGGTCGGCGGGGCCGGCCGGGTCGCCGCCGGGTCGTGGGCGGTGGTCGTGCCGGGTGCGGACTGCCAGGCCGCGGCGCCGACGACCACCGCTGCCACGGCACTGCCGGCGGCCAGGGCAGCACCTCGGCGCCGCCGCACCTGGCGCCGGCCCCGCTGCGCCGCGCCCGCGACCAGTCCCGTCACGTCGGGATCGAGCCGCTCGACGGCGCGCTCCAGGACCGTGGTCAGCCCGTTCTCGTTCATCGCACTACCTCCTCGCGCATACGCGCCAGCGCGCGCATGCTCCGGTTGCGGACCGCCCCGCTGGTGAGCCCCAGTGCCCCGGCGACCTCCTCGACCGAGCGCCCCTCGAGGTGACGCAGCACGACGACCGCCCGGTCGATCGGCGTCAGGCCGGCCAGCGCGTCGGTCAGCGTGAGCCGGAGCTCGATCGCCTCCGCGTGGTCGGCGGTCCCCTCGGACTCGAGACCGGGCAGGTCGGCGTACGGCATCTCGGTGCTGCTGCGCCGCCGGCGCCCGCTGAGGAAGGTGCGGGTGAGCACCGTCTGCGCGTACGCCGCCGGGTTGTCCAGGCGTGGCCCGAGTCGTCGGTGCATCCGCACGTAGACCTTGGCCAGCGTCTCCTGGACCAGGTCCTCGGCCTGCGTGCGCTCGCCGCACAGCAGCCAGGCCGCGCGGTAGAGCTGCGCCGCCTAAGAGCGGGCGAGCTCCTCGAACGGGTCCGGCACGGTCATGGTCCTCCTGGGTCGGCTTCCTCCACCCGGTACGACGCCACCGGAACCCGATCCGTCACAGCCTCCGCCGCGGTCGCGGGGGCGACAGCCGCGACACGCGGGAGCCCGCTCCGTCGTCTGCGTCCGGCGTGGGTCAGACTTGCCGCGTGCGTCCTTCGATCCTCCGCCGTGCCGTTCCCGCCTCCCTCGTCGTACTGAGCCTCGCGCTCGCCGGCTGCGGGGGTGACGACGGCGAGAAGAAGTCGGGTGGCGGCGGGGACGCCCCCGCGTCCGCTACCCCGACCCCGCCGGAGCCGGAGACCTGGCCTCTCACCGGCGAGCTGACCGAGGGCGGCGCCCCGGCGGCGCGCAAGCACCCGCCGTACATCGTGAAGATCGACAACTCCGCGGCCAGCAACCCCCAGCTCGGCGTCGGCAAGGCCGACCTGGTCGTCGAGGAGCTGGTCGAGGGCGGGATCACCCGGCTCGCGGTGTTCTACTACCAGAAGCTGCCCGACCGGGTCGGCCCGGTGCGCTCGATGCGGCTCACCGACATCGGCATCGCCAAGCCCGTCAACGCGACCATCGTGACCTCGGGTGCGGCGACCGTCACCCTCAACGGGCTGCGCAAGGCCGGCATCAAGTTCCTCGACATGAACAACCCCAACGTCGTGCGGGTCAGCGACACCAGCCACGACACGCTGCACAGCGTGATGGCCGACCTGAAGAAGATCGGCGCGTCGGCCCGGGGGAGCGAGACCCGGCCCGGGGACTACCTGCCCTTCGGCGACACGCCCCTGCCCGCCGGGGCACCGGCGACCTCGGTGGACGTCAAGCTCTCGACCGCGCGCACGTCGAGCTGGACCTACGACGGTGCGAAGTACGTCCTGAAGAACGGCTACATGGCCGACGGCGACGTCTTCAAGCCCGACACGGTGATCGCGGCGACGGTGCGCACCACCTTGGCGCCGTACAAGGACCCGGTCGGCAGCGACGTGCCGGTCTCGCACTTCGAGGGCAAGGGCAAGGCCGTCATCTTCCACGGCGGCCAGGCGATCGACGTGACCTGGCAGAAGGCCGACGAGGGCGCGGAGCTGACCTTCACCGACGCCGCGGGCAACCCCGTCGAGATCCCCGCGGGCAGGACCTGGCTCGAGCTGGTGCCCGGCAAGGGCGCGGTGTCTCCCGGGGCCGTCAGCTACCGCTGACGTCCTGCTGACGACGCGAACCGGCCGGTCCCGCACGGGGCCGGCCGGTTCGTCGTACCCGGGTGTGGTCAGTCGTCGGTGCCGACCGCGACGTCCTGCCCCAGCGCGCTCGGCATGGAGACGCCCTGCTCCACCAGGCTCTGCACCCCGGCCAGCAGGAACCCGATCGCGCCCTCGACCCGGCGGGCCGCGGCCTCCGGGTCGGCGGCCGTGGCGACGGACTCGCCGGCCGAGGACATGGCGCCGAAGAAGATCCGGGCGAAGGTCTGCAGCATGTCCTCGTCGAGGTCCCACGAGCCCGCGTCGAGCGTGGCGCGCACGATCTCGACGATGTTGGCGAAGGTCGAGCGCTCCTCCTGCTCGCGGTAGCGTTCGTAGCCGAGCACCGCGGGCCCGTCCTGGATCACGATCCTGCGGTACGGCGCCTCCTGGACCACGTCGAGGAAGGAGCGCAGGCCCTCGGTCGCCTTGCGCCACGGGTCCTTCTGGCCGCGCAGCGACTTCTGGATCCGCTTCGCGGCCTCCTGCTCGACCCGCTCGAAGACGGACTCGAACAGCGCCTGCTTGCCGGAGAAGTGGTGGTAGAGCGCGCCCTTGGTGACCCGCGCACCGGACACGATGGCGTCGAGCGAGGTCGCGGCGTACCCCTTCTCGGCGAAGAGCTGCTCGGCGACGTCGACCAGGGCCCGCTTGGTGGAGGCGGAGTACGCCGCCCGCCGGGATGCCCCGGGCACCCCGGGGACGGGGACCTTGGGGACCAGTTTCGACACCGACGCCTTCGCTGCCACCGCCCCAGCATAGGCGCGCCGTGACACCCGTCACGTGGCCGGGTGGGCGGGATCACGGTGTCGCGCCCTTGGGCATACCCGTGGTCGGCTCCATACTCGTAGTACGTACCAGCGGTATGTCGGATACCCCGAGTTCCGGACGACCGCCGATCGAAACAGGAGTGCTGACCATGACCTGGACGGCCTTTCACAACCGGGGCGAGACCCTCCGCTCCGTCATCGCGACCTCCGCTGTCCGCCGCGACGGCCTGCTGCCCATGGACGTCGACGGAGTCTCCGTCGCGTTCCGCGACGAGCTCGACCTGCTCGCCTCGCTGACCCTGAAGTGGCACACCCGCCTGGCGGGCCAGATCGAGCGGATGCTCGCCCACCAGCCGATGGATCTCGCCGAGGCCGTCGAGATCGCGTGGAGCAACACCGCCCACGAGCTGCCCGGCGTCCGGATGATCATCGACCACTACCGCGCCCACCCCCTCGACGACGCGATGGCGTCGGCGATGGAGGCCGCCTCCTTCAAGGAGCACCACCTGCTGGCCGTGATGGCCGGCCGCACGAGCATCGGCGACGAGGCTGCCGACCGGGTCGGTGCCGAGATCGAGGAGCGCGCCCGCCTGCTCCATCGCGGCATGCCGGTCGTCACGCCGGACGCGGTGTACGCCGAGCCCGAGGTCCGAGGCTCGCTCCTCGAGCGCCTGCGTGCCGTGGTCGCGGCCTGATGTCTCGCCCGACCTGATCCACCAGCCCCCTCCCGGGTGCGGCCCCGGGCCCGCGCGACTCCCTCCCACTCTCGCGCCGGGCCCGGGGTCGCTTTGCGTGCGGACGGGGGATGATGGAGCCATGTCCAGCGAGCTGAGTGCCGGACGCCTGCTGTTGGCGTCGCCCGACCTGCTCGACCCGAACTTCGTCGACACCGTGGTGCTCCTGCTCGACGTCAACGACGAGGGTGCGCTCGGCGTCGTCCTCAATCGCCCCACCGCGCTCCCGGTCTCCGAGGTGCTGGGGGAGTGGGGCGAGGTGGTCGAGGAGCCCGAGGTGCTCTTCCAGGGCGGCCCGGTCGCGACCGACGGCGCGCTGGCCGTCGCGCTGGCCTCGCCCGGCGGGGAGCACGCCGCCGGCTTCCGGCCGCTGTGGGACCGGATCGGCCTGCTCGACCTCGACACTCCGCGCGAGCTCGTCGAGGGCACCGTCGACCGGCTGCGGATCTTCGCCGGGTACGCCGGGTGGGGCGCCGGCCAGCTCCAGGCGGAGATCGCCGAGGGCAGCTGGTACGTCGTCCCGAGCCGGGTCGACGACGTCTTCCTGGGTGACACGCGCGACCTTCGTCGCCAGGTCCTGCGCCGCCAGCCGGGTGACCTCGCGTTCCACGCCACCCGCCCGGCCGACCCGGAGCTGAACTGACGCGTCCTCAGAGTTGAGACATCGTTGTCTCATGTGAGACATTGATGTCTCAACAAGGAGGAACCATGACCACCCGGGACGCGGTGCTCGCCGCCGCGCAGCGCCTGCTCACCACGGACCCGACCGCGTCGATGGCGCAGATCGCCACCGCGGCCGGTGTCGGCCGCGCGACCGTCCACCGTCACTTCGCCAGCCGTGAGGACCTGCTCCACGAGATCGGCCGGCGCTCGCTCGACCGCTGGGCGGCGACCCTGGTCGACGCCGACGTGGCCGTCGTCGCGGCCTCCGGCGACCCGGAGCGGATCCGGGCCTGCCTCGAGGAGGTCCTGGGCCAGTTCGTCGTCGACGCCGACGAGCTCGGCATCGCGCTCACCGACCCGACCGTCGTCAACGCCCCCGACCTGCGCGAGCGCGCCGAGGGGCTGTTCGCCGACGAGGTCGCCCTGTATGCCGCCGCCCAGGCGGCCGGCGTGCTGCGCGCCGACGTACCCGCCCGGTGGTTGGGGCACAGCGTCTACGGCCTGCTCGTCGCCGCCCGCGACGCCCTCGTCGCCGGCGACATCGCCCGCAACGACGCCCAGGCGCTGGTCCGCTCCACGTTCCTCGAGGGAGGTGCGGCCCGATGACCGCGACCACCCCCACCCCCACCCGGGGTGCCGCGGCTCACGACCGCCGCCGCTGGGGCGGCCTGGCCGTGCTCGCGGCCAGCCTGCTCGTCGTCGTGATGGACATGACCGTCCTCAACGTCGCGCTGCCCGACCTCACCGAGGACCTCCACGCCGGGGCGCTGGCCCAGCTGTGGATCGTCGACGTCTACTCGCTGGTCCTCGCCGGCCTGCTCGTCCCGGTCGCGGCGCTCGCCGACCGCTGGGGCCGGCGCCGGATGCTGCTCACCGGCTTCACGATCTTCGCCGTCGCCTCGCTGGCGGCGCTCGTCGCTCGCAGCCCCGGCGACGTGATCGCGGTCCGCGCGCTGCTCGGTGTCGGCGGCGCGATGATCATGCCGGCCACGCTGTCGCTGATCCGCGCCCTGTTCCCGGACGCGCGCGAGCGTGCGTTCGCACTCGGTCTGTGGGCCGCGACCGCGGCCGTCGGTGGCGCCGTGGGCCCGATCGTCGGCGGCGCGCTGCTCAGCGCGTTCAGCTGGCACGCCGCCTTCCTGGTCAACGTGCCGCTGATGGTCGTCGCGCTGGTCGCGGGGCTCCTGCTGCTCCCCGAGAGCCGCTCCGAGCGGCCCGGCCGGGTCGACGCCACCGGCACGGTCCTGTCGGTCGCCGGCATGGTCGCGGCCGTGTACGGCGTCAAGCACCTCGGCAAGGGTGACATCGACGTCGTGACCACGATCGTGCTCGTCGCCGGCCTGGCGATGCTCGCCGGCTTCGTGCGGCGCTGCCTGCGCCAGGACGAGCCGATGCTCGCGGTCCGCCTCTTCGCCGACCCGGTCTTCCGCGCCGGCGTGCTCACCGCGCTGGTGAGCAGCACCGCGATGATGGCGCTGCTGTTCGTCGGCTCGCAGTGGCTGCAGCTGGTCCAGGGCTGGAGCCCGCTCGAGGCCGGCGTGGCGCTGCTGCCGATGGCGCTCGGCGGCCTGGTCGGCCCGCCGCTGGCCCCCACCGTCGCGGCCCGCTTCGGCGCCCGCAACGTGGTCGTCGCCGGACTGGCCGTGCTCGCCGTGGGCCTGCTGGTGCTCTGGCTGCTGCCGCGGCCGATGCCCTACGCCGGCATCGCGGTCTCGCTGCTCCTCGTCGGCTTCGGCACCGCGGCGCTGGGCCTGGCGTCCGCGCTGATCATGGGCGCCGCGCCCGCCCATCAGGCCGGCTCGGCCGCCGCGGTCGAGGAGATGTCCTACGAGGTCGGCGGCGTGCTCGGCATCGCGCTGCTCGGCAGCCTCGCCGGTGCCGTCTACCGCCACGGCCTCCCGTCCGGCGCGCCCGACACGGCTGTGGAGTCGGTCACCGGCGCGCTCGGCACCCCCGTGGAGCCGGCCGCGCTGGCGTCGTACACCGACGCGTTCGGGGTCGTGGGCCTCGCGGGGGCCGCGATCACGCTGCTGGTCGCGGTGCTGGTGTGGCGCGGGCTTCCGAAGGACGTCGATGTCTCCGGTGGTCACTGACGGGCACTAGACTGGCCTGGTGACCACGATCGGATTCTCGACAGACACGGACGTCCGCGAGGACCGCCGTACCGTCCCGACCGACGAGGGCGACCACGAGCGTTTCTCCCACTACGTGGAGAAGGACAAGCTGACCGAGGCGATGGTCATGGGTACGCCGGTCGTGGCCCTGTGCGGGAAGGTCTGGGTGCCCAGCCGGGCGCCCGAGAAGTTCCCGGTCTGCCCCGACTGCAAGGAGATCTGGGAGGGCCTGTCGGACGACAAGGGCCCGGAGGGGTCCGGTCCCGACGCATGACCTCGCTCGGTCCGGCGTGGCCGGAGCGGGCAGCCTGGGGCACGGCGCCGTCGCTGCGTGCCTGGCAGTCCGCCGCGCTCACCGACTACCTCGCCCGCAACCCGCGTGACTTCCTCGCCGTCGCGACGCCGGGTGCCGGCAAGACCACCTTCGCGCTCACCGTGGCCGCGGAGCTGCTCGGCCGG
Organism: Pimelobacter simplex; assembly: GCA_016803235.1. Taxonomy (GTDB): domain Bacteria; phylum Actinomycetota; class Actinomycetes; order Propionibacteriales; family Nocardioidaceae; genus Nocardioides; species Nocardioides simplex_A. Next base: position 104,760 of record JADCLI010000012.1, on the reverse strand, counting down.
CGCATCGTCGACCGGCTGGTCATCGTCGCGCCCACCGAGCACCTCAAGCTCCAGTGGGCCGAGGCGGCGGCCCGCGCCGGCATCCCGATCGACCCGACGTACTCCGCGGGCTCGGGCAAGATCGCCAGCGACTACGTCGGCGTCGCGGTCACCTACGCCGGTGTCGGCGTCAACCCGCTCGCCATGCGGATCCGCACCGAGCGGTTCAAGACCCTGGTCATCCTCGACGAGATCCACCACGCCGGTGACTCGCTGAGCTGGGGCGAGGGCGTGCGCGAGGCGTTCGAGCCCGCCGCCCGCCGCCTGGCGCTGACCGGCACGCCCTTCCGCTCCGACATCAACCCGATCCCGTTCGTCACCTACGCGCCCGGCGAGGGCGGCGTACCGACGTCCGTGGCCGACTACACCTACGGCTACTCCGAGGCGCTCGCCGACCACGTCGTGCGCCCGGTGCTGTTCCTGGCCTACTCCGGCCAGATGAGCTGGCGCACCCGGGCCGGCGACGAGGTCGCCGCGTCGCTGGGGGAGCCGCTCACCAAGGACATGACCTCGCAGGCGCTGCGCACCGCCCTCGACCCCAACGGGTCCTGGATGCCGTCGGTGCTCGAGGCCGCCGACAAGCGCCTGTCGGAGGTGCGCCGCCACGTCCCCGACGCCGGCGGCCTGGTCATCGCCTCGGACCAGGACAGCGCCCGCGCCTACGCCAAGCTGCTCAAGCAGATCAGCGGCGAGTCGGTCACCGTGGTGCTCTCCGACGAGAAGGCGTCGTCGAAGAAGATCTCCCAGTTCAGCGAGAGCGACTCGCGCTGGATGGTCGCGGTCCGGATGGTGTCCGAGGGCGTCGACGTGCCGCGCCTGGCGGTCGGCGTCTGGGCGACCACCACCTCGACCCCGCTGTTCTTCGCCCAGGCCGTCGGCCGGTTCGTGCGGGCGCGCAAGCGTGGCGAGATCGCCTCGGTGTTCCTCCCGTCGGTGCCCAACCTGCTGGGCTTCGCCGCCGAGCTGGAGGCGCAGCGCGACCACGTGCTCAAGCGCAAGGTCAGTGAGGACGGCGACATCTTCGCCGCCGAGGAAGACCTGATGAACCAGGCCAACGCCAGCGAGTCGGCCTCCGAGGAGCTCGAGCTCGGGCCCTTCGAGGCGCTCGGCTCCGAGGCCCGCTTCGACCACGCGCTGTACGACGGTGCGCAGTTCGGTCACGAGGGCGAGGTGCACGTCGGGTCCGAGGAGGAGATGGACTTCCTCGGCATCCCCGGCCTGCTCGAGCCCGACCAGGTCAGCGCCCTGCTTCAGCAGCGGCAGGCCGACCGCCGTCGTACCCGGCGCCCGGACGCCGCCGCGCGGTCCGAGCACGAGCGGGCCGCCGACACCCTCGCCGAGGTCACCACCCACGAGCACCTCGGCCTGCTGCGTCGCGAGCTCAACTCGCTCGTCGCGTCCTGGCACCACCGCACCGGCCAGGCCCACGGCATCACCCACGCCGCGCTGCGCAAGGAGTGCGGAGGACCGGCCGCCGCCGTCGCCAACGCCGACCAGCTGCAGAAGCGGATCGACCGGATCCGGGAGTGGGCGGTGCGCAAGACGTCCTGAGCGGGCGGGCTGGCTGTCGGAATCACCGGTCGACCGGTTGTTCCTGCACTTGTCGGGCGTTGCAACGGCCGACAAGTGCAGGATTCACCGGTCAACCGGTGATTCCTGCCCGCGTGAGCCACCCCATAGGAAAGGCTGCCCTAACTTAGGTTAGGCTGCGTCGTGTGACGACGGTTCTCGAAGGACGCGACCTGGTGCTGGGCTACCAGCGCAGCACGGTGGTGCACGGCGTCTCCGTGCGCCTCGCGCCCGGCGAGGTGACCGCGCTGATCGGACCCAACGGCAGCGGCAAGTCGACCGTGCTGCGCTCGCTGGCCCGGCTGCACCCGGTGGACCAGGGCCGGATCACCCTCGACGAGGCCGACACCGCGCCGTTGAGCGCGAAGGAGTTCGCGCGCCGGGTCACCCTGCTCTCGCAGTCGCGGCCGCACCCCTCCGGGCTCGAGGTCCGCGACGTCGTCGCCTTCGGCCGGCACCCGCACCGAGGCCGGTTCGCCGGCGTCACCGACGCCGACCGCGACGCGATCGACCACGCGATGGCGGTCACCGGCATCGACGTGATGGCCGACCGGCCTGTCGACCAGCTCTCGGGCGGCGAGCTGCAGCGCGTCTGGCTGGCCACCTGCCTGGCCCAGGACACCGCCGTCGTGCTCCTCGACGAGCCCACCAACCACCTCGACCTGCGCTACCAGGTCGAGACGCTGGACCTGGTCCGCGACCTCGCGGACCAGCACGGGACGGCGCTCGGCGTCGTCCTCCACGACCTGAACCATGCCGCCACCGTGGCCGACCAGGTCGTCCTGCTGCACCAGGGCGCGGTCCGCGCCGTCGGCCGACCTGCCGACGTACTCACCGCCGAGCACCTCTCGGACGTGTACGGACTGCCCATCCACTGCGCCGTCGACCCGGACACGGGCACGGTGCGGGTGGAGGCCCAGGGCAGGCACCACCACCGACGCCGCTGACGCCCGCGTCCGACCCACCACCAGCTCGCACCAAGTGAGGAACCCGATGAAGACCCGACCGATCGCTGCCCTGGCCCCCGTGGCGGTCCTGCCGCTCAGCCTGCTCCTGGCCGCCTGTGGCACGACCGACACCGGCACCGACGACAAGCCGGCGCCGAAGGCGGCCGACTCGGCCGAGTGCTCCGCCGACGAGACCGAGACGTCCACCGGCCCGGTGAAGCTGACCGACAGCTACGGCCGCACGGTCGAGCTCGACAAGCCGGCCGAGCGGGTCGCCGTCCTCGAGTGGCAGCAGGTCGAGGACGTGCTGACCCTGTGCCTGGCGCCGGTCGCGGTCGCCGACGCCGAGGGCTACGCCACCTGGGACACCGCCGAGAAGCTGCCCGAGGGCGTGACCGACGTCGGCACCCGCGGCGAGCCCAACCTGGAGACCCTGTTCGGCACCAACCCCGACCTGGTCATCGTCGAGGCCTACACCGCCGAGGACGAGATCCTCAAGCAGCTGGCGAAGTACGACGTCCCGGTGCTCGCCACCAAGGGCGCCGACGCCGCCGACCCGGTCGCCAACATGATCGACACCTTCGAGCTGATCGCCCAGGCGACCGGCCGCGAGGAGCGCGCGAAGGTCGTCGTCGACGACTTCAACGCCCACCTGGCCGAGGCCAAGGAGAAGGTCGCCGATGTCGGCGCGGGCAAGTTCGTGTACTTCGACGGCTGGATCCAGGGCGGCAACGTCTCGATCCGCCCCTTCGGGCAGGGCTCGCTCATGGGTGAGCTCGGCGAGGAGCTGGGTCTCGAGAACGCCTGGACCGGCGAGGTCGACGAGGCGTACGGCCTCGGCCAGACCGACGTCGAGGGCATGAGCGAGCTCGGCGACGCCACGTTCTTCTACACCGGCACCGTCGACCCCGACGGCGACGTCAACGCCGCCCTCGCCGAGAACCCCGTCTGGCAGAAGATCCCCGCCGTCGCCGAGGGCCGCGCCCACGCGTTCCCCGCCGGTGTCTGGACCTTCGGTGGCCCGCGCACGGCCGAGCAGGTCGTCGACGCGTACGTCGACCTGCTGACCAAGTAGTCGACGGACCGTCCCATGAGCGTCGAGCAGCAGCAGCGCCCCGCCGCCGCGCCTCCCGGGCAGGCTGCACCGCAGCCCGGGCTCGGTCGCGCCGGCGTCACGACCGCCACCGGCGCGCTGCTGCTGCTCGTCGTCGCCCTGCTCGGGGTGTCCGCCTGGCACCTCACCCAGGGCACCTCCGCCATCGGTGCCGGCGACCTGGTCCGGTGGCTGCTCGGCGAGCGCGACGGGTCGGGCGGTGGCGCCGATGCCGGCGACGTGCTGATCGGCTCCCGGGTCCCGCGGCTCGCGGCCGGGATCGCGGTCGGCTTCGCGCTCGGCGTCGCCGGCGCTCTCTTCCAGTCGCTGGCGCGCAACGCGCTGGCCTCGCCCGACACCCTCGCGGTCACGGGCGGCGCCTACCTCGCGGTGACCGTGGTCGCGGCGTTCGGCGTCACCGTCCCGATCTGGGCCTCCGGCCTGACCGCCTTCGTCGGCGGCTCGCTCGCCGCCTTCCTCGTCCTCGGCCTGGCCGGCGGCGCCGGTACGGCGACCACCCGGCTCGTGCTCGCCGGCTCCGCTGTCGCGCTCGCCCTGCAGGCCGCCACCTCGACGCTGCTGATCCTGTTCGAGGAGGAGACGACCAGCCTGTTCGCCTGGGGGAGCGGCTCGCTGAGCCAGCTCGGGCTGCGGGCCTTCCAGCAGGCGGCGCCGGTCGTCGTCGTGTGCACCCTCGCCGCGCTGCTCCTGGCGCGCCGGCTCGACCTGCTCGGGCTCGGCGACGACAGCGCGGCCGTGCTCGGCGTACCCGTCCGGTCGACGCGCGCGGCCGGCACCGTCCTCGCCGTGCTGCTGACCGCGGCGTCGGTGACCCTCGCCGGGCCGATCGGCTTCGTCGGGCTGTTCGCCCCGGTGATCGTGCGGCTGACGGGGCGCGTCGTGCCAGCCCTGAACCGGCACGCCGTGCTGATCCCCGCCGCCGGCCTGACCGGCGCGGTGGTCGTCGTGCTCGCCGACGCCCTCGTCCGGGCCGCGATCGGCGCGGACGAGGCGATCTCGATCCCGACCGGCATCACCACCACGCTCGTCGGCGCCGTGGTGATGATCGTGCTCGCCCGCCGCGGCCGCGACTCCGGCCCGACCCGGCAGCCCGCGGCGGCCCGCGTCCGGGTCGGCACCCGCCTGCGCTTCGTCGTCGTCCTCGGCCTGGTCGTCACCGCGGCCGCCGCCGTCACGCTGCTCGGCCTGCTGGCCGGTGACACCTGGCTCAAGGCCGGCGACCTCTCGCTGTGGATCAACGGCGAGGCCGCGCCGCTGATCCAGTTCGCGCTCGACGAGCGGGCCCCACGGGTCGCGGCCGCCGTCCTCGGTGGAGCCGCGCTCGCCCTCTCCGGCGCCCTGGTCCAGGCGACCTGCCGCAACCCGCTCGCCGAGCCGGGGATCCTCGGCATCACCGGCGGCGCGGGTGTCGGCGCGGTCGTCGTGGTGACCGGCGCCGGTGTCTCGCAGGCCGCCAGCAACAGCGCGATCCTCGTCGGCGCCGTCGTCGGAGCGCTGGTCTCCTTCGCCCTCGTCTACGGCCTGTCCTGGCGCCACGGCCTCAACGCCGACCGGCTGCTGCTCATCGGCATCGGCACCTGGTACGGCGCCGCGGCCCTCACCACCTTCCTGCTGGTCCGCTCGAACCCGTGGGACACCCCGCGGATCTACACCTGGATGTCCGGTACGACCTACGGCCGCACCTTCGAGCAGGTCCTGCCCGTCGCGGTCGTGCTCACCCTCGCGCTGCCGCTCGCGTGGCTGGTGCGCCGCGAGCTCGACCTGCTGGCGCTCGACGAGGACACGCCGCGGTTGGTGGGCGTCCGGCTGGAGACGGTGCGCCTCGTCGTGCTGCTCACGGCCGCCCTGCTCGCGGCGACCAGTGTGGCCGCGGTCGGCGTGGTCGGCTTCGTCGGCCTGGTCGCCCCGCACCTGGCGCGCGCCCTGGTCGGCGGCCGGCACGCCCGGTCGGTCCCGGTCGCGGTGCTCGTCGGTGCGGTGCTGCTCGGGCTGGCCGACCTGGTGGGCCGGACCGTGATCGCCCCCGCGCAGATCCCGGCCGGCCTGGTGGTGGCGCTGATCGGCGCGCCGTACTTCGTCTACCTGCTGGCCCGCTCGCGCGCCTGACCCGGCTCGTCGAACGGCCGCACGCCCGGTCCCGGCCGGGTCGCGACCCGGCGCGGGTCGTCGACCTCGTGCCCCGCGGCGCAGCGGATCTCGACGTGGACCGGCTCCTCGCAGTCGCGATGCACGAACACCGTCGGCGGGCCGCCGGGGTCGGCGAGGTGCCGGTCGCCCCAGTGGCTGATCGCGAGCAGGATCGGCTGGAGCTCGAGGCCCTTCTCGGTGAGGCGGTACTCGTGGCGGGTGCGGGCGCCGTCCTCGCGGTAGGGCTCCCTGCGCAGGATGCCCTCGTCGACCAGCGAGGCGAGCCGGTTGGTCAGCACCTGGCGGGGGATCCCCGCGTGCCGGCGGATGTCGTCGAAGCGGCGGATCCCCAGGAAGACCTCGCGCAGCACGACCACCGTCCAGCGCTCGCCGAGGATCGCCATCGCCCGGCCGAGCGTGCAGTTGTCGACCGACCACTCCAGTGCCGGCGGGGAGTCCATCGCCCCAGCATAGGCGACCCAGGTCTCATTGACAGACTCAGCCTTCGCTTGGTCTGATGGCTCCCATGACTGAGTCCGTGATCCAGACCCAGGTGGACCCCGGCGCGCTCGACGGCTTCGAGCAGCTGCACGCGATCCTCGACGGCAGGCTGCCGGCCGCGCCGATCGCCGACACCCTCGGCTTCGTCGGCTTCGAGGTGCCGGAGCGGGGGACCGCGATCTTCGAGCTCGACCCCGAGCTGCGCCACTACAACCCGATCGGCAGCGTCCACGGCGGTGTCTTCGCCACCCTGCTCGACTCCGCCTGCGGCTGCGCGGTCCACTCCACCCTGGCCGTCGGCGAGGCCTACACCTCGCTCGACCTGACCGTGAAGTTCCTCAAGCCGGTCACCGTGGACTCCGGTCGGCTGCGCGCCGTCGGCACGGTGCTGCAGCGCGGCCGCCGTACCGCCCTCGCCGAGGCCAAGCTGTACGACGGCCGCGGCAAGCTGGTCGCCTACGCGAGCTCCAGCTGCATGATCTTCAGCTGACCCCTCGCCGGCGGGCTCGTCGAGCCTTCTCGAGCCGGGTCGGCGTCAGGCGAGGTCTCCCAGTGCCTCGGCCTCCGCCTCCTCGGGAGAGTGGGCGGCGGGAGCGCCGTGCAGCGCGGTGTGGATGGTGCGGGCGCCGGCCACCAGGACCACGACGCCGACCGCGACCGCGATGCCGCCGAACCAGAACGGCGCCGCGGAGCCCTGGTTCTCGGCGAGCTTGAGGGCGACGTACGGGCCGACGGCGCCGCCGGTGAACCGCACGAAGGAGTACGCCGCCGAGGCGACCGGCCGCTCGACCGGCGCCGCACCCATGACGGCCTCGGTGACCAGGGTGTTGATGACGCCGAGGAAGGCGCCGGCGACGACGATGCCGGCGATCACCACGGTGCTCGCCTCGGCGCCGAGCGCCATCATCACCAGGTCGAGCGCGAACAGGGCGAGCGCTCCGATGAGTGCGGGAACCGTGCCGACCGTGCGCTGCACCCACGGTGCGAGCACGACCGAGGCGACGGCGAGCAGCACGCCCCAGCCGAAGAAGATCCAGCCGATCTGCATGATCCCGGCCTCGGGCAGGGCGAACGGGCCGGCCGCGAGCAGGGAGAAGAAGCCGAGGTTGTAGCAGACCGCGACCGCCGCCATCACGGCGAGCGCCGGGTAGGTGAGCGCCTTGAAGGGGTCCGCGAGCGTCGTACGCCGGGCGGCCGGCGGCGTCGCGGGCAGGAACACCGCGGTCGCGACGAGGGCGATGGTCATCAGCACCGAGACGCCGAAGAACGGACCGCGCCACGACTGCTCGCCCAGCAGGCCGCCGACGAGCGGGCCGGACGCGATGCCGAGGCCGAGGGCTGCCTCGAACAGGATGATCGCCTGTGCCAGCGAGCCCTTCGACGCGCTCACGATCGTGGAGAGCGCGGTCGCGATGAACAGGGCGTTGCCCAGGCCCCAGCCCGCGCGGAACCCGATCACCGCGCCGACGGAGCCCGACATTCCGGCCAGTCCGGCGAAGACGATGATCAGGACCAAGCCGGTGAGCAGTGTCCTCTTGGCGCCGATCCGGGTCGAGACGACACCGGTGACGAGCATCGCGACGCCCATCACCGCCATGTAGCTGGTGAACAGCAGCGACACCTGGCTCGGCGTCGCCTCGAGCTTGGCCGCGATCTCCTTGAGGATCGGGTCGACCAGACCGATGCCCATGAAGGCGATGACGCAGGCGAAGGCCACGGCCCACACCGCGCGCGGCTGGTGCAGGAACGAGCCGGAGCCGGTGTCGGTCTCGGTGTGGAGTGCGGTGGTCACGAGTGTCCTTCCGGAGTGGTCGGGGGAGAGGGTTCGAGGACGGCCTGGAGCACGGCCACGGCGGTTGCGAGGTCGTCGGTGGAGAGATCGGTACGACGGGCGAGCCGCTCGGAGACGAGCCCGGCGCTGAGCTGCCGGATCCGGCCCAGCTCGGCCCGGCCGGCCTCGGTGAGGTGGACCAGGCTGCTGCGCGCGTCGGCCGGGTTGGGCTCCTTGGTCACCCATCCGGCCTCGGCCAGCTGGTTGACCTGACCGGTCATCGTCGGCTGCGAGCAGCGGTCGATCTGGGCGAGCGCGGTGATCGCGAGGGGGCCCGTCTCGTCGAGGATCGAGAGCACCCGGGTGCCGGCCGACGGTGCGTGCTCGCGGCGGACCAGCCGGACCAAGCGGGCGGCGTACACCGTCAGGTCACTGCTGAGGTCGTCTGCGGAGGGGGTGCTCACGTCCCGCCACTTTACATAGGAAACCTATGTAAATCGAGTGGGGGTGGGGCACGCCACAATGGGCGACATGCCGACCTACGTCGCCTTCCTGCGCGCCATCAACCTCGGGCCGAACCGCAAGTTCGCCAAGGCCGACATCGTCACCGCCACCGAGGCGGCCGGCGGCACCGACGTGCTGACCCACATCAACACCGGCAACGTCCGCCTGCGGTCGTCGCTGCGCTCCCGGGCGAAGGTCGAGGCGGCGCTGGAGGAGGCCTACCTCGCGCAGGCCGGGTTCGCGGTGCCGACCATCGTCTACACGCCGGCCGAGCTGGGCGCCGTCGCCGCCGACGCGCGCGAGCTGACCGCCTCCCGGCCCGATCTCGAGCGGCACTACGTCTACCTGCTCAAGCAGGAGCCGGACGCGGACCTCGTCGCCGCCGTGGAGGCGCGCAGCGACGACGCCAACGCGATCGTCGTACGACGTCGCGCCGCGCACGTCCTGCTCGGGCCTGGCTACCAGGCCGGCGGCGTCGATCCCTACAAGCTCGAGAAGTCGCTGGCGGTGGTCGCGACCAACCGCAACTTCAACGTGGTCACGACGCTGGCCGACAAGTGGTGCTCGTGAGCGCGCCGAGGTGCTGTGACACGATGGGACCGTGACGACCGCGAGCCCGGAGAAGGTCGATCCGGGAGTCCAGCAGGACCTCACCCCGGAATCGATCACGCTCGCCGACACCCCCTGGGTGACGGTGGTGTGGAACGACCCCGTGAACCTGATGTCGTACGTCACCTTCGTCTTCCAGAAGCACTTCGGCTACGGCAAGAAGAAGGCCGAGAAGCTGATGATGGAGGTGCACGAGGACGGCAAGTCCGTCGTCAGCAGCGGCACCCGCGAGGAGATGGAGCGCGACGTGCAGGCGATGCACGAGTACGGGCTGTGGGCCACCCTGTCGAAGGCTGAGTAGTGACCTCTGGATTCGTCCGGCACCGCCGGAGCAAGCGCGCCATCGCGACCTTCTCGGTGTTCGAGGCCGACCTGCTGCGCTCGCTGGCCGGCCAGCTCGTCGAGCTGCTGCACAACGAGTCGGCCGTCGCCGCCACCGAGCGCGACCCGCTCGAGGCGCTGCTCGACTTCTCCGGCCCGACCACCGAGCCCGAGGACCCGGTCCTGCGGCGGCTGTTCCCCAACGCCTACCAGGGCGACGACGAGGCGGCGGGCGAGTTCCGCCGCTACACCGAGGGCGCGCTGCGCGACGGCAAGGCCCGTGCCGCAGGCACCGTGATCGACGTCCTCGAGGAGGCCGGGCTGCCGCCCGAGCCGACCGACGAGGACATCACCATCGACGTCGAGCTCGAGCCCGAGACCGCGCTGGTCTGGATGCGCTCCTTCACCGACCTGCGCCTCGCTCTCGGCACGCGCCTGGAGGTCGAGGAGGGTGACGAGGAGTACTGGTACTCCCTGCCCGACGACGACCCGCGCGCACAGGCCCACCACATCTACGAGTGGCTGGGCTTCCTGCAGGAGACCCTGGTCGCCGCCGTGCGTTGATCGCGGTTGCCTGGGGTGGCTCGTGCCGGCCCGTCGCAACTACCGAACTCGTCGCTGCCACGGGCTCTCGACAGCAGATCCGGTAGTTGCGACGTACATCAGCCGGTCGGCTTCACCGCCAGCACCGGGCAGTGCGCGCCGAGGATGATCCGCTGCGCGACGCTGCCGAGCAGGAGCTTGCCGACCGGCGTGCGGTGCCGGATGCCGACCACGATCAGGGTGGCCTGCTCCTCGTCGGCGGCGGCGATGACGGCGTCGGCGACGTCGTCGACCACGTCGTGGCGGACGACGACGTCGAGTCCCTCGGCGACCAGCCGGTCGCGCAGCGCGGCGATGTCCGCGTCGTGGGCGAACCGGCTGTCGACCAGGCTGCTGCCGAGCGTCGCGTTCACGACGACCAGCCGGGTGTGCTCCTTGCGGGCCAGGTCAGCGGCGTGCTCGACGGCGGCCTCGCCGTACCTGTCCGCGCTGTAGGCGACCACGATGCTCATCGCTCGACCATCTCCTTCTCCTCGGTGGGGACGTTCCCGGCGGACGGCTTGCGGAGGCCGGCGAACGCCATGGCCGTGAGCAGCAGCGCCATCACGCCGTACACGACGACGGCGACCGGCTCGCTCCACAGCGTGCTGACGTCGCCCTCCGAGATCTTCAGCGCGGTGGTCAGCTGGTCCTCGAGCTTCGGGCCGAGGATGACGCCGATGATCAGCGGCAGCACCGGGATGCCGAAGCGGCGCATGAAGAAGCCCAGCACGCCGAGCACCAGCAGGATCGCCAGGTCGAAGGCCTGGAAGTTCACGCTGTAGGCGCCGAGCGAGGCGAAGAACAGGATGCCGGCGTACAGGTAGGGCCGGGGGATCCGCAGCAGCTTCGCCCACAGCGGGGCCATCGGCAGGTTGAGGACCAGCAGCAGGGCGTTGGCCACGAACAGGCTGGCGAGCAGGCCCCACACCAGGTCGGGGTGGTCGTCCATCAGGGTCGGGCCGGTCTGGAAGCCGTAGCCCTGGAGGGCGACGAGCATGATCGCGGCGGTCGCGGTGGTGGGCAGGCCGAGCGCCAGCAGCGGCACCAGGGTGCCGGCGGCGGAGGCGTTGTTGGCGGCCTCCGGGCCGGCGACGCCCTCGATCGCGCCCTTGCCGAACTCCTCGGGGTGCTTCGAGAGCTTCTTCTCGGTCGCGTACGACAGGAAGGTCGGCAGCTCCGCGCCACCGGCGGGCAGCGCACCGAACGGGAACCCGTACGCCGTGCCGCGCAGCCAGGGCTTCCACGAGCGACCCCAGTCCGCGCGGCTCATCCACGGCTGGCCGACGGGGATGATCTCCAGCGGCTTGCGGCGCAGGTGCGCGGCGACCCAGAGCGCCTCGCCGATCGCGAACAGCGCGACCGCGACGACGACGATGTCGATGCCGTCGGCCAGCAGCGGCTCGCCGAAGGTCAGCCGGGCCTGCCCGGTGCTGGTGCCGACCAGTCCGATCGCCAGGCCGAGGAAGAGCGCGATGAACCCGCGCAGCTTGGAGGAGCCGAGCACCGCGGTGACGGCGAAGAGGGCCAGCACCATCAGCGCGAAGTACGACGGCGAGCCGAGCGTGACGACGATGTCGGCCACCTGCGGGGTGACGATCCACAGCAGCACCGTCGCGATGCTGCCGGCGACGAACGAGCCGATCGCGGCCGTGGCGAGGGCCTGGGCCGCTCGTCCCGCCTTCGCCATCTTGTTGCCCTCGATGGCGGTGATGACCGACGACGACTCACCGGGTGTGTTCAGCAGGATCGAGGTGGTCGAGCCGCCGTACATGCCGCCGTAGTAGATGCCGGCGAACATGATGATGGCGCTGTCGGCGCCGACGCTGTAGGTCACCGGGAGCAGCAGGGCCAGGGTCATCGCCGGCCCGATGCCGGGCAGGACGCCGACGGCGGTGCCGAGCAGCACGCCGAGGGCGGCGAAGAGCAGGTTCTCCGGGGTGAGGGCGGTCTGGAAGCCGTCGAGCAGCAGGTCCATCAGAGCACTCCGTCCAGGATGCCGGCGGGGATCGGGATCCCGAGACCGACGTAGAAGCCGTACCAGCTGCCGACCGAGAGGGCGACGCCGACGGCGAGGTCACGCACCCAGCTGCGGCTGCCGAGGACGACGGCCGAGCCGGCGAAGAGCAGCGCACCGGTGATCGCCCAGCCGAGGACGTCGATCAATGCGATGTTGGCGACGAGCACGAGGGCGAGCAGCCCGACCGTGCGGACGTCGGTGCCCTGGGTGAGGTCGATGTCCTCGCCCTCCTCGGCCTCGGGCCGGTCGCCGCGCGCGGTGGCGACGGCGAGCAGGATGCCGAGGACGACGAGGGCGGCGCCGACGACGTACGGCAGCGTGTAGGGCTGGACGGGCTGGTCGGCGAAGCCGTCCTCGAGGCCGGCGGCGTCCAGGAGGACGTAGCCGCCGGCGAGGACGAGGAAGGCGGCCAGGCCGTACTGGGCCTTGTCGACCAAGGGCGTGGATGGTGTCGTGGGCGCGGTCATGCGAGTCCCAGCTCCTTCAGGGTGTCGGCGACGCGGTCGTCCTGCTCGGCGAGGAACTCCTCGAACTCGCTCCCGGTGGCGAAGTTGTCGGTCCACCCGTTCGCCTCGAGCGCGTCCCTCCACTCGGGGGTGTCGTGCATCTCGGTGAGGAGGTCGGTCAGGTACTCCCGCTGCTCCGCGGAGATCCCGGGCGGCGCGAGGACGCCGCGCCAGTTGGTGAAGACCAGGTTGACGCCGGACTCGGTGAGCGTCGGCGCGTCGACCCCGTCGAGGCGCTGCTCGCCCGACACCGCCAGGACGCGCAGCTTGCCGTCCTCGATCTGGCCCTCGAACTCGCCGAGGCCGGACATGCCGACGTCGATCTTGGCGCCGAGGAGCGCGGTGGTGAGCGGGCCGCCGCCGTCGTAGGAGATGTAGTTGACCTGCTTCGGGTCGACCCCGATCGTGTCGGCGAGCTGCATCGGGAACAGGTGGTCGGGACCGCCGTTGCTGGAGCCGCCGCCGACGGTGAGGCCGCCGGGGTCCTCGCGCCACGCCTCGACCAGGTCGTCGACCGTCTCGAAGGGCGAGTCGGCGGGCACGAGGATGCCCTCCTGCTCCTCGACCAGCCGGGCGATCGGCGTCATCTTCAGCGGCGTGGCGCTCGACTTGTTGGTGTAGACCGCGCCGACGACGCCGAGCCCCATGAGCATCATGAGGTCGTCCGCGCCCTTCTCGTTCACCAGCCGCTGCATGGCGACGGTGCCGCTCGCGCCCTGCACGTTGGTGATCTCGAAGCGGCCGGTGAGGTCGTTGTCCTCCATCGCGCGCGCCGCGGCGCGGCCGGTGAGGTCGTAGCCGCCGCCGACGCTGTTGGGGATCATCATCCGCAGCCGCCGGTTGCTCGGGTCGTCCGAGCCGCGGGTGACGCCGCAGCCGCTCGCGACCGCCGCGAGCACCAGGGCGACGACGAGGGCCGTCAGGCCACGTCCTGGGCGATGCATGGGGTACCTCCGGGTTGGGTGGTGACCGCCGTCACGGGCGATCCGTGCCAGCATGTCCGTGGCCTGTGGCGGCCGTCACGCTTGCGGACGCAAAGGAGGTTGTGGTCGTTGTGGTCACGCCGATGAACCCGCTGCGCTGGCGCCGGGGCGAGCTGACCCTGGCGGCGAAGGTGCTGCTCCTGCAGCTCGTCGTGATCGTCGTGCTGCTCGCGGCCGTCGGTGTGCTGAGCATCCGCCAGTCCAACGCCGACTTCGCCGAGGAGCGGGGCGCGCAGATGCGGTCCGTGGCGGAGTACGTCGCCGCGCAGCCGATCGTCCGCGCGCAGCTCCAGCAGCGCCACGACGGCGAGGCGGACCCGCCGCAGACGGCGCGCGACCTGGCGCCGTACGTCGACCGCGGGGTGAGCCTGTCCGGTGCGAGCGACGTCATGGTGGTCTCCACCGACGGGGTGGTGCTGGCGGCCACCGAGCCCAGCCGGGTCGGCGAGCCGGCCGCGCTCGGCGACAGCGACGCGTTCGAGGGCCGGGGCTGGACCGGCGACGTGTCGCCCGACGGCGACCGGGCCGTCGCGCACCACGCACCGGTCATCTCCGAGCGGGACGGCAGCCTCCTCGCGATCGTCTCCGCCGAGATCGTCTACCCGTCCCTGGGCGACCAGGTCGCGACCGCGGCCCCCGACCTCGCGCTGTTCCTCGGCCTGGGCGCGCTGCTCGGCCTGGTCGGCACCTGGCTGGTCGCGCGCGTCGTACGGCGCTCCACGCGGGGCCTGGGCACCACCGAGCTCGCCCACCTGGCCGACCACCGCGAGGCGCTGCTGCACGCCATCCGCGAGGGGGTGGTCGGCGTCGGCACCGACGGCCGGGTGACCGCGATGAACGACGCCGCCCGGGCCACCCTCGCGCTCGAGGCGGGGCCGGACCCGGTCGGGCGGCGGGTCGACGAGCTGGGCCTCGACCCCCACGTCGTCGCGCTGCTCACCGGCGAGGGCACCGAGGTCCGCGACGCGCTCGCCCTCGTCGGGAGCCGGGTCGTGGTGTTCAACCGGGGCGACGCGTCCTCCGGCGGTCGCGGCATCGGGACGGTCACCACGCTGCGCGACCGCACCGAGCTGGTGTCGCTGCAGAGCCAGCTCAGCTCCAACCTCTCGATCACCGACACCCTGCGCGCGCAGACCCATGAGTTCGACAACCGGCTGCACACGATCTCCGGCCTGATCCAGCTGGGGGAGTACGACGAGGTGGCGGGCCTGGTCGGCCGGCTCACCCGGCACCGGGCCGAGGTCGGCGAGCACGTCGCCAAGCGGCTGGCCGACCCCGCCGTCGCGGCGCTCGTCGTCGCGAAGCACGCGGTCGCCGAGGAGCGTGGGGTCGCGCTGGAGCTCGACCCCGGCTCCCGGCTGCCCGCGCTCGAGCCCGACGAGAGTGCCGACCTGACCACGGTCCTCGGCAACCTGGTCGACAACGCGGTCGACGCCTGCGCCGGCAGGCCGGACGCGCTCGTCGAGGTGTGGGTGCACGCCGAGGCCGCGGCGGACGGGGCCTCTGTCCACGTCCGCGTCCGCGACAACGGCGCCGGCATCCCCGAGGAACTGCGCGACGCGATCTTCGTGCGCGGCTTCTCCACCAAGGAGGAGGTGCCCGGCGGACGGGGGCTCGGGCTGCCGCTGGTCCGGCTGATCTGCGCGCAGCGCGGCGGCGAGGTCGTGGTCGACGACGCCGGGCTGGGCGACGGCAGCGGTGCCGAGTTCCGCGTGGTGCTCCCCATCGGCGCCGCGGTCGGACAGGATGGGCGACCGTGAGCCGGGCGCTGCGGGTCCTCGTCGTCGACGACGACTTCATGGTCGCGCGCATCCACGGCCGCTTCGTCGAGCAGACCGACGGCTTCGAGGTGGTCGGCACCGCCCGCACCGGAGGCGAGGCGATCGAGCTCGCCGCCACCCTGCAGCCCGACCTGGTCCTCCTCGACGTCCACCTGCCCGACCTCTCCGGCCTCGAGGTGCTCGAGCGGCTGCGCGGGCAGTCCCGCGAGCAGGGCCGCGACGTCGCGGTCGTCATGGTCACCGCCGAGCGCGGCGCCGCCGCTGTCCGGACCGCCCTCCACGGCGGCGCGATGCAGTACCTCGTCAAGCCCTTCGAGTACGACGACCTCGCCGACCGGCTGCGCCGGGTCGCCGCCACGCTCGCCACCCTGCCGGGCGCCGGCGGCGGCGAGCGCGAGGCCGAGGTCGACCAGGCGACGATCGACCGGGCGTTCGGGGCCGGCCGGCCGGTCGTCGTACCGCAGGGACTGCCGAAGGGCCTGAGCCCCGAGACCGCCGACCTGGTGCTGGAGGCGGCGCGCGCCGCCGGGGAGATCTCGGCGTCGGAGACCGCCGACGCCGTGGGCCTGTCCCGGGTGACCGCGCGCCGCTACCTCGAGCACTTCGTCGACGTCGGCACCGCCGAGGTCCGGCTGCAGTACGGCGGCACTGGACGGCCCGAGCGCAGGTACCGGATCCCCACGTAGGCTGGGTGGTGTGACCGCGATCGACGAGCGTCCGCAGCCGCCGACCACCCCCCGTGCCACCATGGGGGGCGACACCCAGGGCTTGTGGGAACGGCTCGCGCTGGGCCTGTTCATCGCCGTCCCGTTCGTGGCCTTCCTCGCCGCGGTCCCTGTCGCGTGGGGCGGCTGGCTCGGCTGGAGCGACGTCGTCATCACCTTCGTGATGTACGGCCTGACCCTGCACGGCGTCACCGTCGGCTACCACCGGCTCTTCACCCACAAGTCGTTCAAGCCGAATCGGCCCGTGAAGATCACCCTGGCGATCCTCGGCTCGATGGCGATCGAGGGGCCGGTGATCCGCTGGGTCGCCGACCACCGCAAGCACCACAAGTACTCCGACCGGGACGGCGACCCGCACTCGCCGTGGCGCTACGGCAACAGCCTGCGTGGCCTCACCAAGGGCTTCGTGTGGGCGCACGTCGGCTGGCTCTTCGACCCCGAGCAGACCCCGATCGACAAGTACGCCCCCGACCTCGCCAAGGACCGCGACCTGCTCCGCATCTCCCGGCTCTTCTGGCTGTGGGTGCTCACCTCGATCTTCCTCCCGCCGCTGCTCGGCGCGCTCCTCACGTGGTCGTGGCAGGGCGCGCTCACGGCGTTCTTCTGGGGCACCGTGGTCCGGATCGGCCTGATCCACCACGTCACCTGGTCGATCAACTCGATCTGCCACACCCTCGGCGAGCGCCCGTTCGCCTCGCGCGACTTCTCCGGCAACGTGTGGTGGCTCGCCATCCCCTCCGGCGGCGAGTCCTGGCACAACCTGCACCACGCCGACCCGACCTCGGCCCGCCACGGCGTCAAGCGCTTCCAGCTCGACACCTCCGCCCGGGTGATCTGGGTGCTGGAGAAGCTGGGCTGGGTGCGCGACGTGCGGTGGCCCACGGCGGAGCGGATCCGGGCCAAGTCCGTGGCGTGAGCCCGATTCGGGCGGGCACCGGCGACGCAATACGCTTGACCGCGTGTTGCAGATCGACCAGGCGACGTACGACGCCATCGTGGAGCACGCCAAGCGGGACCACCCGGTCGAGGCGTGCGGGATGGTCGCGGGCCCGGTCGGGAGCGACCGGCCGGCGCGGCTGATCGAGATGGTGAACGCGGCCGGCAGCCCGACCTTCTACGAGTACGACTCGACGGACCTGCTCCACCTCTACCGCGAGATGGACGACCGCGACGAGGAGCCGGTGGTGATCTACCACTCGCACTCCGCGACCGAGGCGTACCCGAGCGTGACCGACATCAACCTGGCCAGCGAGCCCGGCGCCCACTACGTGCTGGTCAGCACGCGGGAGCACGGGAATAACCCCGGCCCCGTGGAGTTCAGGTCCTACAGAATCGTCGACGGCGTCGTGACCGAGGAAGAGGTCACGATCGCCAGCAGCACCGAAGCAGCAGAGGAGAGCAGCTGACATGGCCATCGAGGTCCGGATCCCGACCATCCTTCGCACCTACACCGGTGGTGAGAAGGCGGTCAACGCCGACGGCGCCACGCTGAGCGCGCTGATCGACTCCCTCGAGGCCAACCACCCCGGCATCAAGGACCGCCTCATCGAGGGCGCGGACCTGCGCCGGTTCGTCAACATCTACATCAACGACGAGGACGTCCGGTTCATCGGCAGCCTCGAGGCCGAGCTCTCCGACGGCGACCAGGTCGTCATCCTGCCGGCCGTCGCCGGCGGCGCCCTCTGAGCAGATGGTGCGCTACGACAGTCTCCTGACCTCCGTCGGCAACACGCCGCTGGTGGGGCTGCCGCGACTGTCGGCGCCGTTCAACGCACCCGGCGCGCCCGAGGTGCGGATCTGGGCCAAGCTCGAGGACCGCAACCCGACCGGCTCGATCAAGGACCGCCCGGCCCTGAAGATGATCGAGGAGGCAGAGAAGGACGGCACCCTGCGTCCCGGCTGCACGATCCTCGAGCCGACGTCCGGCAACACCGGCATCTCGATCGCGATGGCGGCCAAGCTCAAGGGCTACCGCTGCGTCTTCGTGATGCCGGAGAACACCTCCGAGGAGCGGCGTCAGCTGCTGCGGATGTGGGGTGCCGAGATCGTCTCCTCGCCGGCGGCCGGCGGGTCCAACGAGGCCGTCCGGGTGGCCAAGCAGATCGCGGCCGAGCACCCCGACTGGGTGATGCTCTACCAGTACGGCAACGCCGCCAACGCCCTCGCCCACGAGGAGGGCACCGGCCCCGAGCTGCTCGCCGACCTTCCCTCGATCACGCACTTCGTCGCCGGCCTCGGCACCACCGGAACCCTGATGGGCGTCTCCCGGTTCTTCCGTCGCGCCCAGCCGGACGTGAGGATCGTCGCCGCCGAGCCGCGCTACGGCGAGCTCGTCTACGGCCTGCGCAACCTCGACGAGGGCTTCGTCCCGGAGCTGTACGACGCCGAGCTGATCGACAGCCGCTTCTCGGTCGGCCCCCGCGACGCCGTACGCCGGGTCCGCGAGCTCCTCGAGCTCGAGGGCATCTTCGCCGGGATCTCCACCGGCGCGATCCTGCACGCCGCGCTCGGCCAGGCCGCGAAGGCGGTCAAGGCCGGCGAGTCCGCGGACATCGCCTTCGTGGTGGCCGACGGCGGCTGGAAGTACCTCTCCACCGGCGCCTACGAGGGCACCATCGACGAGGCCGAGGACCGGCTCGAGGGCCAGCTCTGGGCCTAGGGATCCGCCGAAGGTCCATGATGTCCCGGTGAGGATCATCGTCGGCCTGCTGCTGGCACTGTCCACCTGGATCGTGGTTCCGCTCGCCCCTGCGGGTGCTGACGACGCCACCGTCGCGCGGGTCGAGGAGCACGCCAAGCCTCGCGTGGTCCGCTACTCGGTGCGCGTGCGCGGCGACATCGGCCGCAGGACCAAGCGGGAGTTCCGCACCCTCGCCCAGGAGACCTACGACGACCCGCGCGGCTGGTCCGGCAAGGGACCGGGCATCCGGTTCGAGCAGGTGAAGCGCGGCGGCGCGTTCACGCTGTGGCTCTCCCGCGCCCGCCTGGTGCCGACCTTCTCGAGCAACTGCAGCGCCCAGTGGTCGTGCCGGGTCGGTCGCAACGTGATCATCAACCTCGACCGGTGGCGGGGCGCGTCACCGGCGTGGAGGAAGGCGGGCCTGGCGCTGCGCGGCTACCAGCACATGGTGGTCAACCACGAGACGGGTCACTGGCTCGGCCACGGCCACGCCTCGTGCCCGCGGCCCGGCGCCCTCGCCCCGGTGATGATGCAGCAGTCGAAGGGCACCGGCGGCTGCCGGTTCAACCCGTGGCCGACACCGGCCGAGCTGCGCCGGCGCTGACCGCGGCCGTCACTTCCAGCTGAGGTCCTGCTGGACGTCCCACAGGCTGTCCGGGACCGGGCCGACCCCCAGGATGTCGAGGCTGACGTTCGCGACCTCGCCGTTGCGGATCGGCTGCGGGACCGCGCCGAAGCCGGGCCGGCTGCGGCCGGGCTTCGCCCGGCCCGGGTTGAGCGCGTACAGGTCGGCGTGGGGGACACCGGCGCCCCAGAACGCGAACGCGACCCGGTAGTTCTCGCGGCTGGTCCTGGTCACGTGGTTCCTCGTGCCGGGGATGCCGCCGTGGTCGGAGGTGAGCACGATGACGGTGTCGTCACGCAGCGCGGGCGTCGACTCCACCTGGTCCAGGATGGTGCCGATCAGCTTGTCGACCTTGGCGACCGCCTTGAGGTACGACGGCGTCATCCAGCCGTCGCGATGGCCGATCTGGTCGGGTCGGCCGAGGTGGACGAAGGAGAAGCTCGCCGGGTCGGTGGCGAGGT
Organism: Pimelobacter simplex; assembly: GCA_016803235.1. Lineage (GTDB taxonomy): Bacteria > Actinomycetota > Actinomycetes > Propionibacteriales > Nocardioidaceae > Nocardioides > Nocardioides simplex_A. Next base: position 84,895 of record JADCLI010000012.1, on the reverse strand, counting down.
CGTTGCGCAGCTCCTTGACGACGGCGGCGTTCTTCTCGACGCGGATGAAGGTGTCGTCGACGGCCTTGGGCCAGGAGTTCTCGAACAGCCAGAACTTCGACTTCGTCGCGTACACCGCGGTGCTGCCGCCTGCGTCGTGCACCTGGGTGAACACCGACGCGACGTCGTGCCCGGCCGCCTGCTGCACGGTCTTGGTCACCTTGTCGTCGTTCCAGGTGACGCCGTGGCCGCCCTTGCTCGCCTTGATCCGGCGCCCGGTCACCATGCTGGTGTGGTTGGGCAGGGTCACCGTCATCTCGAGCTGGGTGCGGGCGTTGACGGTGCCGGCGCCCTCGGTCTTGATGATCCGGTGCAGGTTCGGCGTGCCCGCGAGCCCGAGCCGGGTCAGCGCCCGCGGGTTCAGGCCGTCCACGGAGATCGCGATCACGTGCTTGTCGTTGACCGTCGCGCGGCCCGCGTCGGCGCGGTCCGCGGTGGCGGTGCCGGGGGCGGCGAGGAACGAGGCCGCGAGCGCGGCGGCGAGGACGGCGGCAGGTCGGCGCAGGTGGGTCACCCACCCGACCTTAGCCTCGAGCCGTGGGAGGCTGACGTCCCGACCCGGGGGCGACGTGATCTCGGTCCCGGAATGCCGACTGCGGGCACCGCGACGCCGTAGTCTGACCGGGTGCGGCAGGTGAACCATCGCGACGGCGGACCCCGAGACCATCGGTCGACCTCCTCGGACCGGATCCCGTCGCGGCAGGTCGGCTCGCAGGGGGTGCGTTGATGGTGGACGGGAACGGCGCGGACGCGGCGCAGGAGGCCGCCCAGGTGGCGCCGGCGACGACGGTGCTGCGGGTGCCGCCGACACCGAACACGGTCAAGGTCACGATCGTCGGCTGCTCCGGCTCCTACCCTGGGCCCGACTCGCCCGCCAGCTGCTACCTCGTCCAGGCGATCGACTCGCTGCGCACCTGGAGCCTGGTGCTCGACATGGGCAACGGCGCTCTGGGTGCGCTGCAGCGCTACGTCGACCCGCTGCAGGTCGACGCCGTGTTCATCAGCCACCTGCACGCCGACCACTGCGTCGACATGACCAGCTACTACGTGCTGCGCAAGTACCACCCCACCGGCACCCAGCCGAAGATCCCCGTCTGGGGTCCCAAGGGGACCGCCAAGCGGCTGGCCAAGGCCTACGACCTGCCCCGCAAGCCCGGCATGCGCGAGGAGTTCTCCTTCCGCGTCTACGACGACCCGATCGAGATCGGGCCCTTCCGCATCGAGCCCTACGAGGTCGACCACCCGGTCCCGGCGTACGGCCTGCGGGTCTCGGCGTTCGGCAAGGTACTCGCCTACAGCGGTGACACCGGCCCGACCGCCGCGCTGATGGACATCGCCGCCGACGCCGACCTGTTCCTGTGCGAGGCGTCCTTCCGCTCCTGCGACGACAACCCGCCGAACCTGCACCTCACCGGCACCGAGGCCGGCGAGGTCGCGGCCAAGGCGGGCGCCAAGCGGCTCGTGGTCACCCACGTCCCGCCGTGGCACGACGCCGCGACGATGCTGGCCGAGGCCGAGGCGGCGTACGACGGGCCGACGGAGCTCGCTGCGCAGGGGACCGTCTACGAGCTGTAGCGGCCGTCGTCACTCCACCGGGTGCCCCGCGTCCCTGATCGTCAGCGCGATCTGGACCCGGTTGGTGGTCTCCAGCTTCTCGAAGAGCCGAGACACGTGGCCCTTCACCGTCGGCACGGACAGGTGCAGCTCGCGGGCGATCTCGGCGTTGGACAGCCCGCGGCCGACCGCGCCGGCGACCTCGAGCTCACGCTCGGTGAGCCGGTCGAGTCGGCGCTGGGCGTCGGCGGCGCGACTGTCGCCGGATTCGGTGCGGAGCCGTTCGATGAGGGTGCGGGTGACCGAGGGGGAGAGCATCGGGTCGCCGTCGGCGACCTTGCGGAGGGCGGCGACGATCTCCGGCGGAGCGGTGTCCTTGAGCAGGAAGCCGTCGGCGCCGGCAGCGAGGGCGCCCACGACGTAGTCGTCGGCGTCGAAGGTGGTCAGCACGATCACCCGCGGCGGCTGGGGGTCGGCGTGCAGGATCCGGGTGGCGGCGAGGCCGTCGAGGACGGGCATCCGGATGTCCATGAGCACCACATCGGGCTTCAGTTCGCGGGCCAGGGCGATCCCGGCCCGTCCGTCGGGGGCCTCGCCGACGACGGCGATGTCGGCCTGCCCGCCGAGCATCAGGGTCAGCGCGGAGCGCACCAGCGGGTCGTCGTCGACGATGACGACGCGGATGGTCTCGGTCACGGGGTTGCCTCCTGCTCGGCCGCCCACGGTAGCCATGCCCGGAGCACGAACCTGTCCGGCCCGCAGGCGTCGCGTGCGTGCTCGATGCCGTGGGTCAGGATGCCGCCACGCAGCTCGGCGCGCTCGGTGAGCCCGACCAGTCCGAGTCCCGCCCCCGGCGTGTGGGTGGGACCGAAGCCCAGTGCGTTGCGCAGGACCACCTCGACGCCGTCGTCCGGCGAGCCGCTGACGCGGATCCGCAGCGTGGCGGCGGGGGCGTGCTTGCCGGCGTTCGTGATGCCCTCCTGCACGATCCGGTAGACGGTACGGCCGACCACGTCGGGCAGGTCCTCGCCGGCGGTGAGCGCGTCGTCGTACTCGATGGTGGCGCCGGCCGCCCGGGCGTCGGCGACGAGCGCCTGGAGGTCGCAGTACGTCGGCTGCGGGCCTGTGAGTGGCCCGGCGGCCGCGCCGCCCGCGCCCTCGGCATCGCGGAGCACGCCGAGCACCTCACGCAGGTCGGTGAGCGCCTCGTGGGCCTTGGTCTGGATGACCGCGACGCTGGTGCGCATCTCGTCGGCCGACAGGTCCTCGCGGTAGGTCAGGGCGCCGGCGTGCATGGAGATCTGCGAGATGCGGTGCGCGAGCACGTCGTGCATCTCCCGGGCGATCCGGGCCCGCTCGTTGGACCGGGCCTGCGAGGCTCGCAGGTCGCGCTCGGCCTCGGCGGTCTCGGCCCGTTGCCGCAGGGTCCAGATCAGCTCGCGGCGCGAGCCGATGAACATGCCCCAGGCGGTGATCGCCATGACCACGGCGACGGTCACGGCCAGGTTGACCCACCACGGATCGGCCGTGTCGCTCGGCTGGACGGCGTAGTAGACGAGGCTGAACACCACGTTGAGCGCACCGACGGTGATCACCTGCCACCAGCGGCGCCGGGTCGCGAGCGAGACGGTCGCCAGCGCGGCAGGGCCGGCGGAGAGCGAGCTCGCGGGAGCCATCAGGATGGTGACCACCGCGATCGTGAACGGCCACCGGCGGCGGAAGGCGACGAGCACGAAGGCGAGCAGGCCGACGAGGAGGTCGACCCAGAACAGCGCCGGGTTGCGGTCCAGCTGGGCGTCCATCACCGGGGTCCACACCAGCAGGCCGATCCCGAGCGCCAGCAGGTAGCGCCAGAGCTGGTTGTACCAGCGCAGCCGCGGCTGGTAGTCGGCCGGCGTGTCCACGCTCCGAGGCTAGGGCCTCGGCCATCCGGAGGGGCAGCGCCCCGGGACCGGACGGACACCTACTTTGGTCGGGTCGACTCGCGACGCCGGTTCGATGTCTATGGGGTGTCGTGTCGGGCAGGCTGGTCTCATGATCACAGTCGATCGCCTCACGGTCTCCTACGGTGCGTTCACCGCCGTCGACGACGTCAGCTTCGTCGCCCAGCCTGGCCGGGTCACCGGATTCCTCGGGCCCAACGGCGCCGGCAAGTCGACCACGATGCGCGTCATGGTGGGCCTCACACCCCCAACCTCGGGGCAGGTGACCATCGGTGGCCTGCGCTACCACGACATCCCCAACCCGGGACGCCACGTCGGCACCCTGCTCGACGCGTCGGCGCAACACGTCGGCCGCACCGGCCGCGAGATCCTCGCGATCGCCGCGCAGACCATGGGCCTGCCGAAGACCCGAGTCGACGAGATGCTCGCCCTGGTCGGCCTCAGCGACAACGAGGCCGGCCGCCGGCTGCGCAACTACTCGCTCGGCATGAAGCAGCGCCTGGGCATCGCCCACGCGCTGCTCGGCGACCCGTCGGTCCTCATCCTCGACGAGCCGGCCAACGGCCTCGACCCCGCCGGCATCCGCTGGATGCGCGGCCTGCTCAAGGGGTATGCCGACCGCGGCGGCACGGTGCTGCTGTCCAGCCACCTGCTGCACGAGGTCGAGCAGATCGCCGACGAGATGATCCTCATCGGCCACGGCCGGATCGTCGCCCAGGGCGACCGCGCGACACTGCTCGCCGGTGCCAGCGGCACGCCGACGACGCTGGTCACCTCCCTCGACAACACCGCGCTCGGTGCGGCCCTCACCCACGCCGGCCACGCTGTGGAGGCGGCTGGGGCAGGACTGAAGGTCCAGGCGAGCCCGGAGCAGGTCGGTCGCGCGGCTCTGACTGCCGGCGTCGTCCTCACCGACCTCCGATCCGGCGGAGCCGGCCTGGAGGACCTCTTCCTCGAGCTCACCTCGTCCACCCAGCGTGACGCCCTCCCGAACGGAGTTCCCGCATGAGCGACCTCGCCGCTCCCCAGCTCACCCTCGACGTCTCCTCGACGCCCCGGGTTCCCTTCGGCCGGCTCGTCCTCGTCGAGTGGCGAAAGATGCTCGACACCCGCGCCGGCCGCTGGCTGCTCGGGATCACCGCGGGCCTCCTCGCGCTTCTCTCCGCCGTCATCATGCTTGTCGTCGCGCTCGCCGACATCAGCCCGCCGACGGCGAACGACTGGCTCAACATCATGACCATCCCCGTCTCCATGCTCGTGCCGGTCATGGCGATCACGATCGTCACCCAGGAGTGGAGCCAGCGCACCGCGATGGTCACCTTCGCCCTGGAGGCCAGCCGCCTTCGGGTGGTGCTGGCCAAGCTGCTCGCGGTGATGGCGCTCGGTGCCGCGACGATCGTGCTCGCGCTCGTCCTCGGCCTTGTCGGCAACGTCATCGGCGCAGGAATTGCCGGTGTGGACGCGGAGTGGAATGTCACCGCGAGCGTCTTCGTTTGGGCCCTGGCGACGCAGGTCCTGTACCTGCTGATGGGCTTCGGATTCGGGCTGCTCCTGCTCAGCAGCCCGGCGGCCCTCGCCCTCTACTACGTCTACGTGTGGATCCTCGAGGGTGGCGTCCTGCTCCCGGGCATCATGTATGTCCTCTACTTCACCATGGACTGGGCCCAGTCGATCCTGCCGTGGATCAGCATGCGCCTCGCGATGCTGCCCTACCAGCTGAGCGACGCTGACGCGCGGAGCTTCGAGTCCGACCTCGGGTTCAGCTTCGACACCGGTGCACTCGGTCTTGCCCGGGTGCTCACCTCGGTGTTCATCTGGGTCGGCCTCCCGCTGATCCTGGGCACCTGGCGCCTGCTGCGCGCCGAGGTCAAGTAGCACCACCCCGGCCCTTCACCGAAGGTTGCCGGACACGTCACCGTGGCGGAGCCTGCACGTAGCGGGCTCCGCCACGGTGGTGTCGTGGGCAACGGATACCTGCGCTTCGCCGCTCTCGGCGACAGCACGACCGTCGGCCTCGGCGACCCGCTCCCGGGCGGCGGCTGGCGGGGCTGGGCCCGGCTGCTCGTCGAGTCGCTGCAGGCGTCGTACGACGTCTCAGCCTGCAACGTCGCCATCTCGGGGGCGACGGCTGCGGTGGTGCGCGAGCAGCAGCTCGAGCAGGCGCTCGCGCACCGGCCGGACCTGGCGTCGCTGCTCGTCGGCGTCAACGACACGCTCCGCTCGACCTGGGACCCGGACCGGCTGCACGCCGACCTGGGCCACGTCGCCGGCGCGCTGGTCGGTGGCGGCGCCACCCTGATGACCGTGCGCTGGCACGACCATGCCGCGCTGCTCGGACTGCCCCGGGTGCTGGTGCGGCCGATGACCGAGCGGATCACCGTCGTCAACGAGGTCTACGACGACCTGCACGCGAGGTACGGCGGCCTCCGGCTCGACCTCGCCCTGATGCCCGAGGTGCTGGACCGCACCTGCTGGTCGATCGACCGCTTCCACCCCTCCGAGCTCGGCCACCGTGCCCTCGCCCGGGCCTGGGGCGAGCGGCTGCACGCGGCCGGGCTCGACTTCCCCCTGCCCGGCCTGGAGCCGGGCGGCGGCTGCTCGCCGAGCTGGCGTCGCGACGTGGCCTGGATGGTCACCGAGGGGGCGCCGTGGTTCGGCCGCCGGGCCCGCGACCTCGGCCCGTGGGCGGTACGCCGGGCGCTGGCGGCGGCCCGCTGAGCCCTCGGTAGGTTGGGCGCTATGAGCACCCGCGAGGACGGCCGCGCCGACGACGAGCTGCGCCCGATCAAGATCACCCGCAACTGGCTCGACCACCCCGCCGGCTCGGTGCTGGTCGAGTTCGGCAGGACCCGCGTGCTGTGTGCCGCATCCGCGTCCGAGGGCGTCCCGCGCTGGCGCAAGGGCTCCGGACTCGGCTGGGTGACCGCCGAGTACGCGATGCTCCCGGCCGCGACCAACACCCGCTCGGACCGCGAGTCGGTCAAGGGGCGCATCGGTGGCCGCACCCACGAGATCAGTCGCCTGATCGGCCGCTCGCTGCGCGCGGTCATCGACTACAAGGCGCTGGGCGAGAACACCATCCAGCTCGACTGTGACGTCCTCCAGGCCGACGGCGGCACCCGCACCGCGGCCATCACCGGTGCCTACGTCGCCCTCGCCGACGCCTGCGCCACGCTCAACGTCCCCAAGGCGCTCACCGGCTCGGTCGCCGCCGTCAGCGTCGGCATCATCGACGGCGTGCCCCGGCTCGACCTGCCGTACGTCGAGGACGTGCGCGCCGAGACCGACATGAACGTCGTGATGACCGGCGACGGCAAGTACGTCGAGGTCCAGGGCACCGCCGAGGGCGTCGCCTTCGACCGGGCCGAGCTCGACGCACTTCTCTCGCTCGCCGAGAAGGGCTGCGCCGATCTCACCCGGCTCCAGCACGACTCCTTGGGACTCGGTGGTTGAGGTGCGAGCGCCAGCGAGCCTCGGAACCAAGGTGCTCGTCGCCTCCCGCAACGCCAAGAAGCTCGAGGAGATGCGCCGGATCCTCGCCGAGCACATGACGGCCGTCGAGGTCGTCGGCCTCGACGACGTCGCCCCCTTCGACGAGCCCGTCGAGGACCAGCCGACCTTCGAGGGCAACGCCCTGCTCAAGGCCCGCGCCGGCGTCGCGGCCACCGGCCTGCCCACCCTCGCCGACGACTCCGGCCTGTGCGTCGACGCCCTCAACGGGATGCCCGGGGTGCTCTCCGCCCGCTGGTCCGGCCCGCCGAAGTCCGACGACCGCAACAACGAGCTGCTCCTGGCCCAGCTCGCCGACGTCCCGGACGAGCGTCGTACCGCCCACTTCACGTGCGCTGTCGCCGTCGTCCACCCCGACGGTCGCGAGATCGTCGTCGAGGGCCGGATGGACGGTCAGGTCGTCCGGGAGGTGCGGGGGAGCGGCGGGTTCGGGTACGACGTGCTCTTCGTCGCCGACGAGCGCCCCGGCCTGACCACCGCCGAGCTGTCCCGCGAGGACAAGGACGCCATCTCCCATCGCGGCAAGGCGCTGCGCGAGGTCGCGCCGCTGGTGGCGCAGCTGCTGGCCTGAACGATCGTCATCGATCCTGGTCGGTGCCGAAGGCGGGACTCGAACCCGCACACCCGAAGGCACAGGTACCTAAAACCTGCGTGTCTGCCAGTTCCACCACTCCGGCGTGAGTGGGACGAGTCTAGGGCGCGCCGCGGCGGGGGTCGTTGCCACATCCGCGGTGCGAGGGCAGGATCGGCGCATGGCCGTAGAGCTCGACCCGCTCGTCGCGATCTACGAGGACCTGCACCGCCACCCCGAGCTCGGTCGGCAGGAGCACCGCACCGCCGGAATCGTGGCTGGGCGGCTCCGTGCCCTCGGGTACGACGTCGCCACTGGTGTCGGCGGGACCGGCGTCGTCGGGGTGCTCGACCGCGGCCGGGGTGGCACGGTCCTGCTGCGCGCCGACATGGACGCGCTGCCGGTGCTCGAGGACACCGGGCTCCCGTACGCCAGCACGGCGACGGCGACCGATGCCAACGGGGAGAGCGTGCCGGTGATGCACGCGTGCGGGCACGACCTGCACACGACCTGCCTGCTCGGGGCCGCGGCCGCGCTGGCGGAGGACAACAGTTGGCAGGGCCGGCTGATGCTGGTGTTCCAGCCCGACGAGGAGGGCGGCGGCGGGGCGCAGGCGATGGTCGACGACGGGATCTTCGCTCGGTTCGGTACGCCGGAGGTCGTCCTGGGGCAGCACGTCGCGCCGCTGCCGGTGGGTGTGCTCGGCGTCCGTCCCGGCCCGGCGTTCGCGGCGTCCGACGCGCTGCGGATCACGCTGCACGGCAGAGGCGGTCACGGGTCGCGGCCCGAGGCGACCGTCGACCCGGTCGTGATGGGTGCGGCCCTCGTCCAGCGACTGCAGACGGTGGTGTCGCGCGAGGTCGCGGCGACCGAGACCGTCGTGGTCACCGTCGGATCCTTCCACGCCGGTGTCGCGCCCAACGTCATCCCCGACAGCGCGGTGCTGGGGCTGAGCGTCCGCACCACGGACGAGGCGGTGCGAGTGGGCGTCCTCGCGGCGATCGAGCGGATGGTTCGGGCGGAGGCGGCAGCCGCCGACGCCCCGCGACCACCCGAGATCGAGGTGCTCCACACCTTCCCACCCGTCGTCAACGACGCCGCGGCCAGCGAGCGGGTACGGGAGGCGTTCAGCGCCGCCGGCCGCTGGATCGTCGTCGACCCCGGGCCCGTCACCGGCAGCGAGGACGTCGGCATCCTTGCCGCCGCGGCCGGTGCGCCCTGCGCCTACTGGCTGCTCGGGGGCGCGGACCCGGCGCTGTTCGCCGGCGCGGAGACTCTCGAGGAGATCCGGACGGCGGTCGCCGACCTGCCGTCCAACCACTCGCCGCGCTACGCCCCGCTCGCCGCCCCGGCGCTGGAGTCGGGTGTGGCAGCGCTGGTCACGGCCGCCCGGTCCTGGCTCTCCTGAGCCTCCCGGGAACGGGCCACGGCGCTCGCGTAGGCGTAGACGCACATCAGCGCGACGAACGGCCAGACCACGCCGAGCACGACCGACGGCACCGCGTTGAGCACGACGAACGGCACCGGCACCACGACGAACAGCAGCGCGGCGACCACGGCACCGATCGTCGTGAGCAGCAGCAGCCCCAGCGCCAGCACGGGGACCAGCGTGCCGAACGAGTGCCGGATCAACCGGATGCTGCGGGGCAGCCCGGCGAAGCCGCGGCGCAGCTCGAGCACCACGACCGGCACGAGCAGCACGCCCGCCGTCAGCACGACCAGTGCGAGCGGCGCGAGCACGATCGAGGTCGTGAAGCCGACGACGAGCAGGGCCGCGACGAGCACGGCGGGCAGGCCGGCGGCGAGACGGCGCATGCTGGCGCCGTACGCCGCCCGCAGGTCCACCCGCGCCTCGGTACCGTCCTTGTCGAGGACGCCGACGACCACGGCCAGGGCGCCCGCGGACACGGGCAGCGCCAAGCTGCCGAGCAGGACGGCCACACCGCCGACCCAGCCGGGGACGGCGCTCGAGACGCTGACGCCCTGGAGCACGGCGGCGAGGACGTTGAGCAGCGCCGGCGGGGCCATCGCACGTGCGAACAGGCCCGGACGGTCACCGAGCACCTGGAGCGACGCGGAGACCACCTGGCCGCTCGAGCGGCGTACCCGCAACGGCAGTGCGGTCGTAGCCCATGCCGTCCTGCGCAGCAGCCAGCCGACGCCCAGCAGTGTCGCGAGCAGCACCACCAGACCGCGCCACGGGTCGTCGACGTAGCGCCGGAACAGGTCGCTGCCCTTGCCGACCAGGTCGCAGTAGGTCTCGGCCACCGCGCTGCTGCTGGCGCCGCCTCCCGGCACCTCGATCGAGGACTCTCGCGCCTTGGCCGACCACGAGAACGGCTTCGACCACGCCTGCTTGCGGTTGGGGCCGGTCGGGCCGGCGTAGAAACGCTGGGGGCCGACCTCGCCGTAGTGGCCCTCGTAGCCGATCCAGGGGTACGCCGCCCGAGCCAGTGCGGGATCCGACGGGATCGAGCGCACCTCGGCCCGCACGGCGTCGTGCTCCCCGGCGGTGGTGTCGCAGCCGAATCCCGTGGTGGCCGAGTTGCCCATGAAAACGCCGGCGGAGAACTGGTTGGCGTGCGAACCGGCGGAGACGTAGACGACCGGGTGGGTGCGGTCCTCGATCTCGAGCTTGTCGTCGTCCCAGGCGGCCTTCTCTGACCCATAGTGCTGCGAGTAGACGACCAGGTCGGGGTCGAGCCCCTCGGCCAGCGCGGTCGCCGCGTCCGGCGCCTCGAACTCGAGCTGGATCCGCTCCCAGTCGGTCTCGTGCTTGTTGTTGTAGTCGTTGAACGCGTAGAAGAAGAAGTACTGCAGCGCGATCCGGTCCTCGACGCCCTTCTGGGTCGCGACGTGCGCGTAGATCGTCGGCTTCGCGCCGCGCCACTGCCGCTTGGCCCAGCGCTCGTAGTCGCAGCCCGGCACGAGAGGGTTGCCGGGCAGGTCGAGCTCGTAGCCCGGCAGCCCGGCTGACACCTCCTCGGCGGAGGGGCCGACCTGGACGAGGTCGCGCTGGGTCCAGGGCCCGCGCAGCGCGACCGTCGGGTTGTCGAACAGGACCTCGACCGCGCTGGGGGAGTAGGGCTCGCCGGGGCCGCACGCCTCGTCCTGGCGCACGAGCATCAGCACCGGCGCGAAGGTCTCGGCCAAGGACTGCTCGGCGGACGCGGCCCCGGCCCCGTCACCAGCGTGGGCGGGCGCCGAGGACAGCAGGAGCGCGACGAGGGGCGCGACCAGCAGGGCCCGAGGCACCCACCTTCCGCGCCGGCTCACCTCATTCCGTCCAGCGCCAGCCGCTGAGGATGTCGTCGAACCTGCTGAGCACGTCGTCGTCGCCGTCCTTGAGCGAGACGGTGATCGAGTACGCCGTGTCGCCGCTGATCACGAGGTAGGAGCGCTGGGCGACGTCGATGCCGTTGTCGTTGGTGCGGCTGATGTCGACACCGAGCGCGGTCTGGCCGTCGATGGTGGTGTCGTCGATCTCGGTGGTCGTGGCGGTGTCGTCGTCGGCGGTCAGCGCCGTCTTCCAGTCGTCGGCCAGGTCCTCGGGGTCGCTGCTGCCGTAGGCCGACTGGGTCTCCACGATCACGTTGCCGCGCGCGGTGTTGAACGTCGAGCCCCAGATGAACACGCGGTCGAGCGTGCTGAGGCCGGGGTTCTGCGCGGTGAAGTCGTCGGTGCCGTCGATCCAGCCGTCGGGGAGCTCGGCCTCGTAGCCGGTGCCGGTGGCGACGTTGGCGCTGGGGTCGGGGCTCTCGCCGCTGTCGTCGGTCGGCTCGTCGGTCGTGCCCGTGCCGGCGTCCGTGGTCTGCGACGTCGGGTCGTCGGCTGACTTGTCGTCGTCGCTGCCGGCGACGATCACGATGCCGACGATGCCGGCCACGATCACGACCAGGGCCACGGCGATGGCGCCCACGATGAAGCCGGTGCCGGACTTCTTCGGCGGTGTGGGCTGGGCCCAGGCCGCCTGTCCCGGAGCCGGGTACGACGACCCCACGGGCTGGTGCGGCGGCGACATGATCGGCTGCTGCGCCGGCGCCGCGAAGGGCTGCTGGACCGGCGAGGTGATCGGCGAGGTGACGGGCGAGGTGATCGGCGGCTGGCTCGGGGCGGTTCCGCCCGGGCCGTGGCTCGGCGGGGCCGCCGTGCCGGCGTCGGGGTCGAGCCCCGCGACGAGAGACTCGGGGACCTTGCCGAGCGCGAAGCCGAGGACGGCGATCGCCCACTGGCAGCCGCGCACGTCGGCGCTCCCGCGGTCGCGGGCGAGGCGCTGGCCGGCGGACTCGACGGCGTCGGCCGGGCTGGCGCCGCTGTCGAGCATGGTGACCAGGCCGTCGAGGGCGCCCAGGCGGACCGCGTCGGTGAGCAGGTTGATGGTGCCGCTGGAGGCCTGCCCCTCGTCGAGGTAGTCGTCGAGAGAACCGCGGAACGCGGTCGCGTCGCGGAACAGCGCAGTGCCGTGGTCGCGGGCGAGCTCGGCGAGCGACTGGTGCAGCTTCATCGGGTGTCCTTCAGGGGCAGGCAGGTCCGAGCCGTTCGGCCGGGCGGGTGGGTCAGGCGGGCGGGACGGGGAGCCCGAGGTCGCGGCGCAGCTTGGCGACGTGCCCGGTCGCCTTGACGTTGTACTGCGCGAGCTCGACGGTTCCGTCGCTGTCGATGACGAAGGTGGAGCGGATGACGCCCTCGACGACCTTGCCGTAGAGCTTCTTCTCGCCGTAGGCGCCGTAGGTCTTGTGCACCGCCAGTTCGGGGTCGGCGAGCAGGGTGATCGTCAGGCCGTCGCGCTCACGGAACTTCGCCAGCTTGGTCGTGGTGTCCTTCGAGATCCCGACGACCGTGTAGCCGGCCGCCTGGAGCGCGTCGAGGGAGTCGGTGAAGTCGCACGCCTGCTTGGTGCAGCCGGGGGTCATCGCCGCCGGGTAGAAGTACACGATCACCTTCTTGCCCTGCTCCAGCAGGTCGTAGAGGTCGACCTCGCCACCCTGGTCGGAGGCGAGGGAGAAGTCCGGGGCGCGGTCGCCCGCTGCCAGCCTGGCCTGGTCGCTCATGGGGATCTCCTGACGCAGTGATGCTGTTGCAAACAGCATGCAATAAGGTGGGCGGTGCTCGTGACCATCTAACTACCCCGGTGCCGGACGGCCGAACACCGGATCGAGTGGAGGCTCACCCATGCACGTCCCCGACGGCTTCCTCGACGCCCCGACCTCGGTCGCGACCGGCGTCGTCGCCGCAGCCGGCGTCGGCATCGCGCTGCGCAAGGCGCGCGCCGAGCTCGACGACCGGACCGCACCGATGGCCGGCCTCGTGGCCGCGTTCGTGTTCGCGGGCCAGATGATCAACTTCCCGGTCGGCGCCGGCACCAGCGGGCACCTCCTCGGCGGTGCGCTCGCCGCCGTGCTGGTCGGTCCGTGGACCGGTGCGCTGTGCATCAGCGTCGTGCTGCTCGTCCAGGGCCTGTTCATGGCCGACGGCGGCCTGACCGCCCTCGGCACCAACATCACGCTGATGGGCCTGGCCGGCGTCTTCGTCGGCTACGGCGCCTTCCGGCTCGTGCTGCTCGTGCTGCCCCGCAGACTCGGCTCGGTGCCGCTCGCCGCCGCGCTCGGTGCCCTCGTCTCGGTGCCCGCTGTCGCCGCCGTGTTCAGCCTGCTCTTCGCGGTGGGCGGCACCGCCGACATCGCCTTCGGCAAGGTGCTCGTCACCATGGTCGGCTGGCACACCGTGATCGGCATCGGCGAGGCCGTCATCACCGGCCTGGTCGTCAGCGCCGTGGTCGCCTCCCGTCCCGACCTGGTCTACGGCGCGCGCGGGCTCGCCGGCCGCCGTCCGCTGCTCGCCGAGGAGGTCGCTGCATGAACAACGTCGTGAAGAACCGTCGCTTCCTCGCGATCGGCCTGCTCGTCGCGCTCCTGGTCGCCGGGGTCGGCAGCTACTACGCCAGCAGCCACCCGGACGGGCTCGAGTACGTCGCCGGCAAGACCGGCTTCATCGACACCGCGAAGGAGCCGGTCGACACCGGCAGCCCGTTCGCGGACTACGGCACTAAGGGCGTCGACGACGAGCGGTTGAGCGGCGGCATCGCCGGCGTCGCCGGGGTCGGCCTCACCCTCCTCATCGGGGGCGGACTCTTCTGGGTGCTGCGCCGGCGCACCCCGCACGCCTGACGGAGGCGAGCGCAGATGGGCGCAGGGCACGGGCACCGGCTGCACTTCCACGGGCACTCCGTGGTGCACCGCGCCCCGGCGCACCTGAAGGTCCTGGTCCTGCTCGGCTTCGTGCTGACGGTGGTCGCCACGCCGCGCGAGTGGTACCCGGTCTTCGGTGGCTACCTGGTCCTCCTGCTGGGCGTGGTGCTGCTGGCCCGGGTGCCGCTGACCTACCTGCTGCCGCGGATGGTCGTCGAGGTCCCGTTCCTGGTGTTCGCCGCGCTGATGCCCTTCGTCGCCGAGGGGCCGCGCGTCGCCGTACCGCTCGGGGGGTGGGAGGTCTCCCTCTCCGAGTCGGGCCTGCTGGCGGCCTGGGGACTGGTCGCCAAGGGCACGCTGGGCGTGCTCGCCTCGCTCACCCTGGCCGCCACGACCGAGCCGGCCGACGTGCTGCGTGGCCTGCAGCGGCTGCGGATGCCCGACCTGGTCGTGCAGATCATGGGCTTCATGATCCGCTACCTCGACGTCGTCACCGGCGACCTCGGACGGATGGTGACCGCGATGCGCTCGCGCGGCGTCGACCCCCGGTCGCCGCGGCACTGGCCGGCGCTGGCGCGTACGCTCGGCGCGCTGTTCGTGAGGTCGTACGAGAGGGGTGAGCGGGTGCATCTCGCGATGCTGTCCCGGGGGTACGACGGAAAGCTCCCGGAGGGTGTGAAGTGACGCCGGTCCTCGACGTCCAGCGGCTCGCCTTCGCCTACCCCGACGGCCACCAGGCGCTGTTCGGCGTTGACCTCCACGTCCACCGGGGCGAGCGGGTCGCACTGCTCGGGCCGAACGGCGCCGGCAAGACCACGCTCGTGCTCCACCTCAACGGCATCCTGTCCGGCGAGACCGGCCACGGCGAGGGCAGCGTCGCCGTCAGCGGGCTGCCCGTGACGAAGAAGAACCTGCTCGAGATCCGGCGCCGCGTCGGCATCGTCTTCCAGGACCCCGACGACCAGCTCTTCATGGGCTCGGTGCGGGCTGACGTCGCCTTCGGCCCGGCCAACCTGGGCCTCAAGGGTGCGGCCCTCGACAAGCGGGTGGACGACGCGCTCGAGCAGGTCGGGATGGCCGACTTCGCCGACCGCCCGCCGCACCACCTCTCCTTCGGCCAGCGCCGGCGGGTCGCGGTGGCGACCGTGCTGGCGATGGAGCCGGAGATCCTGGTGCTCGACGAGCCCAGCTCCAACCTCGACCCCGCCTCGCGCCGCGAGCTCGCCGACATCCTGCGCAGCCTCGACGTGACCCTGCTGATGGTCACCCACGACCTGCCCTACGCGCTCGAGCTCTGTCCTCGCGCCGTGGTGCTCAGCGACGGCCGGGTGGTGGCCGACGGGACGACGTACGACGTGCTCACCGACGAGGAGCTCATGCACGCCCACCGGCTGGAACTCCCGTGGGGGTTCGACCCCAGGGCGCACGGGCCGGCGCCGGACCTGCTGCGCGACGCCCGGCATCCGCGCTGACCGCGTTGCCGACGCTCGTGAGACGCCTCCGGTATGACTTCGCGCCGGCGCCTCGTCAGCGCGGCGCCGGACGCCGCTCGCGACGCCCCGGCACCGGCCCGTGCGCCCAGCACCATCGGCATTGATAGCCTGCCGGGGTGAGTGAGACTCCCTCTGACATCGAGCGCGAGATCGAGGAGACCCGTGAGCGCCTCGCGGGCACGATCGACCAGCTGCTGTACCGCTCGCACCCCAAGACCATCGTGAGCCGCGAGATCGCGCAGGTGAAGGCGCACTACGTCGACGTCGAGACGGGAGAGCCGCGCACCGACAACATCCTCAAGACGGTCGGTGGTGTCGTCGGCGTGATCGCGCTCTTCGTCGTGCTGCGCAAGATCACCCACTGACCCTGCCCGGCAGGTGAGCACCCCCGTGTCCGACAAGACCCCCATCAAGATGCTGCACGACCGCATCCTGTGCGAGGCCGACAGCGAGGCCGGCGAGCGCCGGTCCTCCGGCGGCATCGTCATCCCCGCGACCGCAGCCATGGGCGCCCGCCGCCTGGCGTGGTCGCGCGTGGTCGCGGTCGGCCCGCACTGCCGCGCCGTGGTCGCGGGCGACAAGGTGCTCTACGACCCCGAGGACAAGGCCGAGGTCGAGGTCTCCGGCGAGGTCTACGTCGTCATGCGCGAGCGCGACATCCACGCGGTCGCCGCCGAGCGGCTCGCCGACGAGGCGGCCGGCCTCTACCTGTGACCTCGTGCCAGCTCCACCGGTCGGCCGGTGGAACTACCGCCGGCGCTGTGACGTAACTCACCTCACGTGGAACGCGTTGCACCGGCGTGCGCCCCCCACGTCTGCTGAGCCTGCTCGCCGCCGCCCTGGTCGTCCCCGCCCTCACGTCGGCCCGCCCGGCCGACGCCCGCGAGACGGCGAGAGCCGCCGACCCGGCGTACCACGCCACGATCGCGATCACCGAGCACGGCATCCCGCACATCACCGCCGACGACTGGGGCTCGCTCGGCTACGGCAGCGGCTACGCCACCGCGCGCTCGTCGATCTGCAACCTCGCCGACACGGTGCTCACCGCCCGCGGCCAGCGCTCCCGCCACCTCGGCGCGACCGGCCGCTACCTCGACGGCGTCTCGCTGGACGCCTCCAACCTGCAGGTCGACGCGTTCGTCACCGACCTGCGCAACCGCAAGGTCGTCGAGGGCCTGCTCACCTCGCCCGCCGGCCCCAGCGCTCGCGCACGGGAGATGGTCAAGGGCTACACCGCCGGCATCAACCGCTGGCTGCGGGACAACCCGATCACCGACCCGGGCTGCGCGGGCGCGACCTGGCTGCAGCCCGACGCCACCGAGCTCGACCTCTGGTACGGCGTCTACATGGCCAACCTGATCGCCTCGTCGGGCAACTTCGTCAAGGAGATCGTCGAGGCGGACCCGCCGACCCTGCAGGACCCGGGCCTGCCGGACCTCGGCCTGGAGCTGCCGCTGCCGACGACCAAGGAGCAGGTGCCGGCGTACGCCGCCCAGCTCAGCGACGACCAGCGCGAGGAGCTGCTGCGCTCGCTGGGCCAGGACAGCGCGTTCGGCTCCAACGCGACCGCGATCGGCGGGGACGCCAGCTCGACCGGGCGCGGGATGCTGCTCGGCAACCCGCACTTCCCGTGGGTGGGGCGCTACAAGTTCACCCAGCAGCAGCTGACCATCCCGGGCGTGTACGACGTCGCCGGGGCCTCGCTGATCGGCTCACCGGTCGTCAACATCGGCTGGAACAAGGACGTGGCGTGGAGCCACACCGTCTCCACGGCCTACCGCTTCACGCCCTACGAGTACCTCACCGTCGGCCCCGGCCCCCTCTACCTCAGCGCCAACGGGCTGCTGCGCAAGGCCGAGCGGCGCTGGGTCGACGTGGCGGTCAAGCAGCCCGACGGGTCGGTGACCAACGTCCGCGAGGACCTCTGGCGCACGCCGCAGGGCTACGTGATCGACAGCCCGTCGCAGTTCATGGGCTGGTCGCCGCTCAGCCTCTGGGCGATCCGTGACGCCAACGCCGAGCACCTGCGCACCATCGACACCTTCCTCGGCATGGGTGAGGCCACCAGCGCGAGCGACCTGCTCGCCCGTCAGGACGCCGGCGGTGGCATGCCGTGGGTCAACACGACGGCGGCCGACCGCGACGGCGACGTGCTGTACGCCGACCACAGCGTGGTCCCGAACGTCAGCGACGCGGTGGTCGCCCGCTGCCTGACCCCGGTCGGCCTGCTGCTCAAGACCGTCGCCGGCCTGCCCGGCCTCAACGGCCTGCTCGCCGACGGCGCCTGCCGGTGGGGGACCGACGCCGACGCCCAGCGTCCGGGTGTGTTCGGTCCCGGCAACCTGCCGGCCGTCGTACGCCGCGACTGGGTGATGAACGCCAACGACTCCTACTGGACGCCCAACGACGACGTCCGGCTCGAGGGCTACGCCGGCATCATCGGCTGCGAGAGGTGCGCGCGGACGATGCGCACGCGGATGGTGCAGCAGTACGTCATCGACCAGCTCGCCGACGGCGGCACGGAGACCCCCGAGTCGCTGCGCGGGCACCAGCACGAGAACCGGGTCCGTGCCGCCGAGGTGATGCGCCAGGACGGGCGGCTCGACCAGGTGTGCGCCCAGACGGGCGAGACCGAGGCCTGCGCCGTGCTGGCCGCCTGGGACGGGCACTCCGACGTGGACTCGGTCGGCACCCACGTGTTCGAGGCGTTCGTCCAGCGCGCACCGAAGGGCGCCAACCTGTGGACCGTGCCGTTCGACGCCGCCGACCCGATCAACACTCCCCGCGGACTGCGCACCGGGCCCGCGGTGGTCAAGGCGATGCAGGCGGCGATCGACTCCGTGCGCGCGGCCGGGGTGCCGTTCGACGCGCCCTGGGGGTCGCTGCAGGTCGCGGGCGATCGCGGCGCCCCGGCGTACCCGCTCGGAGGCGGCGACGGCGACCTCGCCGGCAACGCCAACGCCCTCGCCTCGCGGCGCCCGGTCGCCAACACCGGCGCCTACAAGGCGATCAGCTACGGCTCCTCGCACATCCAGGCGGTCGCCTACCTCGCCGACGGCAGTGTCGACGCCCGCACGATCCTCACCTACGGCCAGGACGAGGACCCGGCGTCGCCGTGGTCGGACGACCAGACCGCGCTGTTCTCGCGGGAGCGGTGGGTGCGCTTCGCGTGGACGCCGGAGCAGGTCGCGGCGGACCTGGTGCGGACCATCGACCTCGCCGGGTCGTGAACCCTCTAACCTCGGGGGCATGTCCGTCGAGGTGGAGAGGCGCGGTCCCGTCACCGTGGTCACGCTGTCCCGGCCCGAGGTGCGCAACGCGGTCGACGCCGAGCACGCCCGGCTGCTGACCGAGGCGTTCACCGCCTTCGACGCCGACGAGGACGCCGCGGTCGCCGTCCTGCACGGCGCCGGCGGGGTCTTCTGCGCCGGCGCCGACCTCAAGGCGGTCGCCGAGGGCCGCGTCGACGTGGGCGCTCCCGGCGACGGACCGGACGCCGGCCCGGCCGGGATGGGGCCCACCCGGATGCTGCTGTCGAAGCCGGTCGTCGCGGCCGTCGAGGGGTACGCCGTCGCCGGCGGTCTCGAGCTCGCCCTGTGGTGCGACCTGCGGGTCGCCGACCCCGCCGCGGCCTTCGGCGTCTTCTGCCGGCGCTGGGGCGTCCCGCTGATTGACGGCGGCACGATCCGGCTGCCGCGCCTGATCGGGCACTCCCACGCCCTCGACCTGATCCTCACCGGCCGGGAGGTCGGGGCCGAGGAGGCGCTGCGGATGGGGCTGGCCAACCGGGTCTCGGGGCCCGGCGCCGCGCTCGCGGAGGCCGTGGCCCTCGCCGAGCAGCTCGCCGGGTTCCCGCAGACCTGCCTGCGCGAGGACCGGCTGTCGTCGTACGGGCAGCACGGCCTGGACCTCGACGACGCCCTGGCCCTGGAGTGGAAGCACGGACTCCGTTCGTTGAGCGCGGATACCCTCGCGGGGGCGACCCGCTTCGCCGGCGGCGCAGGCCGGCACGGGACGTTCGACGACTGACAGGCACGACGCACGAGGGGAACAGGGGGAGAGCGGTGGCCAACGGCCCGGGACGGGACCAGCGCGGACCGATGGAGCGACTGGTGCGGATCGCCGCCATGCTGCAGGCGAGCCCCGAGCAGGGAGTCAGTGCCGAGAAGCTGAACGCGGTGGCCGGGTTCCCCGAGACCGCCGGGCACGACCAGCTCAAGCGCGAGATCCGGCACCTCGAGCACCAGGGCTGGCGGATCCAGAACGTCGCCCCGCCCGGGCAGCCGGCGCGGTACCGGATGACGACGGTGGACAACCGGCTCCGGGTCCGGCTCACGCTCGGCCAGCAGGCCGCGCTGCGACGGGCGATGCTGCTCGCCGACGGCGGCGACCTCGTCCAGCGCTTCGGGCTCGCCGGGACGACCGGGACAGCCGGGACCGAGGAGACCGCGGCCGCGACGGTCCTCGCCGTCCCCGGACCGCTGCGACTCGTGGTCGACGCCGTCCGCGACCGCCGGGTGCTCCGGTTCGGCTACAAGGGGACCGAGCGCGTCGTGCACCCCGAGTCGGTCCGGACCCAGAACGGCGTGTGGTACCTGCGTGGGGTCGAGGAGGCCGATCTCGCCGATGAGCGGCTCAAGAACTTCGTCGTCTCCCGGATGATCGACGTCGACGTCGACGACCCGCGCACCGCCCGGCCGCTGCCGCCCGCGCGGCACGCGGCGCTGCACCCGATGTCGTGGGAGATCGACCCACCGGTCGAGGTGACGCTGCGCGCGGCGGCCGACTTCGAGCCCGACGTACGCCGCCTGCTCGGCGAGCCGGCAGCGGTCGAGACCGACGGCGACGACGTGCTCCTGCGCTACCGCGTCACGCACCGCGCGGCGCTGCACGCGCGGCTGGTCGAGCTCGACGACCGGGTCCGCGTGGAGGGACCACGGCAGGCACGAGACGAGCTGGTCGCCTTCCTCCAGGCCGCACGCGGAGAGGTCCCGGCATGAGCAGCGTCCCGAAGTACGTCAGCCGGATCGCGCGGCTGCCGGAGGTGTTCGCCCACCTGGCCGCGAGCCCCGAGGGCCTCGCGCTTCCCGACCTGGCCGCGGAGTTCGGCACCACCGTCGCCGAGCTCCGCGAGGACCTGCTCGCCTTCTACACCGCCGACGTCGGCGGTGTCTGGGGCCTCTCACGCCCCGAGGTCCTGGAGTTCCTCGGCCCTGACGGCAGCACCGAGGACCCGGGGACCGCGGACGTCGTCCGGCTCGTGTCCGAGAGCCCGATCGACCTGGGCGTGGAGTACGTCGATGCCGGCGAGCTGGGCCGCGTGCACGCCGCGGCCCGGGCCCTGCTCGACATCGAGCCCGACAACACCGAGCTGGCCGAGGCCCTCGACGTGCTCGCCCGGACCATGTTCGGCGATGCCGCGCCCGACGACGCCGCCGACGCACCGCAGGTCGCCGCGTGGAACCGGCTGCTGCCGCACCTGCGGCGGGCGCAGGACGAGGCGCGGGCGGTCCGGATCGTCTACTCCCGGGCCTGGGAGCCGGGCGTCAGCGAGCGCGAGATCGAGCCGTACCGCCTGGTCCAGACCCGCCGCGGCTGGGAGGTCGACGCCGGGCCGGTCGACGAGCAGGGCCGGATCCGCACCTTCCTGCTCTCCAACATCCGCTCGGTCGAGGTGCTCGACCGGACCTTCGTGACGCCCGACGACCTCGCGGACCACCTTGCACGCCAGCGGGCCACCACTCGCGTGCGGGTCCTGCTGCCGCAGCAGTCGCGCTGGGTGGCGGACTTCTACGCCGAGCAGGTCACCTTCGTCGAGGACGACGAGCGCGACGTCGTCGTCGACCTGGACCTCCTCCCGCCCGTGGAGGAGCGGGTCGGCCGGCTGCTCGTCACGGCCGGCCCCTCCGCCACCGTGCTCGACCCGCCCGAGCTCGACACCGCCGGGGTGGTGCTCGCGGAGGAGCTGTTGATGCACCACTCCGGGTAGTCGGGGTAGTCGAGGTGGTCGGGGTCAGCCGCGCTCGACGTGCTCCTTGAGCTGGCGCAGCACGTTCGTCCAGTTCTCGCGGGCCGCGGACTCCTGCTCGTCCGCGGTCAGCGACTGGTCGACGCTGACGTCGGTGTGGTCGCCGGCGTCGTGCACCGACCAGGTGACGCGGTGATAGTTCTCGGGGCGGTCCGGCTTGCCGGTCAGCGGGCTGAAGTGCGTGACGACCAGCCGGCGCCCGGGCTCGACCTCCAAGACCTCGCCCTTGTCCTCGAAGGGGCGGCCGTCGTACTCGCCGTGCCAGCTGATCGGAGAGCCGGGGGTCCAGGTCGTGTCGACCTCGGCGCCGAAGAAGTAGGCCTTGATCTGCTCGGGCTCGGTGAGCGCCTGCCACACCTGGTCGGGCGACGCCGAGACCTGTACCTGTACGTGTGCCGTCGCTGTGTCCATGCCCGGGCGTTACCCGTCGCCCCTCCTGGCATCCGGCCGCCGGCCGGCCTGCCGGTAGGGTGGACCGAGCAGCTCAGGACGCGGGCTGCGCCGTGGGTCGGTCGACCCCGCAGCGCAGCAGGAGCCCGCATGTCCGAGCAGGTCCACGTCCAGGTCGCCGTCGACGGCCCACCCGTTCCGGGGCTCGTGCTGAAGTGGGACAGTCACCGTCTCAAGGCGCTGGTCACCTTCGAGTCGGAGGGCCACGTCCAGACGCTGTGGGTCAGCGCCGAGCAGGTGGTGCAGACGGAGACCTGATTCCGGCCTCCATCCGCCGAGCTCCCGCCGCTACGCGACACCAGGTGGAGCGTCAGCCTCCCTCGGGCGCGGGTACGGCGAACTGCTGGTTCGCCGAGTCCACGACCTCCTGTGCGATCGTGCGGAGCTTCACGTTGCCGGTGCTGCTCGCGCGCACCAGGAACTGGAACGCGCGGTCCTCGGGAATCCGGTAGCGCTCCATCACGATGCCGACCGCCGTCCCGATCGCCTGCCGGGTCGTCACCGACTCGTTGAGCTGGTGCTCGTGCCGTGCCCGCCCGAGCGCGATCGAGGCGTGCGCCGCGAACAGCTCGGCGAGCTGGATCGCGTCGGGGTCGATCCCGGGCTGCGTGGAGTAGAAGTTCAGCCCGCCGAGCGTGCCCTCCTCGCTGTAGAGCTGCAGTCCCATCTGGGCGCTCAGGCCGAAGCGGGCCGCCTCCTCGACGTAGCGTGGCCAGCGCCGCTCGGTCGCGATGTCGTCCATGGTCGTGATGCCGCCCGACGTGATCGCGTCGTAGCAGGGGCCCTCGCCGAGCTTGTACTGCAGCTCGTCGATGTCCCAGACCAGCCGCCCGGTCCCGGCCCGGGTCTCGATCCGGCCGTGGCCGTGGGTGACCGAGATGCCGACGTGCTCGAAGCCCGGCACCGTCTGCTGGGCGGCGTGGACGATGGCGTCGAGGGTGTCGTCGAGGGAGCGATGGCTGTTGATGGAGCGCGCCGCCTCGGTCAGGGCGGCTGCGACGCTGCGGCTGTCGTGGAGCACGGGACCTCCTGTGGTTCGGTGCTGGCGGTACCCGGCTCGCCCGCACGTCAGACAGCGAGCACCCGGACGAGCTCGTGGTTGGCGGCGAGAGGCGGGTCGATGACGGCCGAGGTGTCGAGGAGCATCACCACAGGCGCTCCGCGGCCTACGACGTCAGCCGGGCCAGGCATGCGAACCAGCGCTGGCCCTGCAGGAACGCCGTGCTGCTCGGCGGCAGCACGAACACGTCGTACGCGCCCTTCGGCCGGGTGCCGCCGGTGTCCGCGTCGTACCCGCGCAGCGTGTCGGCCGTGCAGGTCTCCTGGGCCGCGCCGTCGGCGTCGACGGCATCGGTCGTCACGTCGCTGGTCGAGGCCTCCAGCTCGCCGACCGCGAAGGTGAACCAGTCGTCCTCGGCGCAGGTGCCCTTCGTGGCGCTCAGCGCCTGGCCGAGCTGCTGGACGCCGCTGTAGCAGGAGCCGAGCTCCGGAGCACCCGCCATCGGGTCGACCGCGGGGTCCGCGATGTCGGTCCGGACCTCCGGTTGCTGCGTGCGGGCCGCCGGTGCGGTCGGGTCCGGGGCGAGGACGAAGCCGGCCAGTGCGCCGAGCCCGAGACCGGCGCACGCGGCAGCGAGGGCGACCGGCCACGCCCGCCGCGCCGAGGCTGCGGGTAGTGGCTCGGGAGGCGGCGGGGGTCGGAGCTGGGTGAAGCTGGCCTGCGGCCCACCGACGACGATCCCGTTGCTCCCGTTGCTGTTGGCAGAGCCTCCCGGCCGGATCGCTCGCAGCGCCTCGTGCAGCTCGCGGGCAGTGGGGTAGCGCTGCGCGGCGTCGTACGCCGTCGCGGTGCGGATCACCTCCATCAACGGCCCGCTGCCGGGCACGCCCGGGTCGGGGAGCTCGGCGTGCAGGTTGGCCAGCAGCTGGTCGATGGGGACCGGACTGCCGTCGACGGAGCGGCGCGGCGAGGCTCCGCAGATCATGGCGTGCAGGGTCGCGCCCATCGAGAAGACGTCGGACTGGGGCGTCGGCGAGGAGAAGGAGAACGCCTCCGGTGAGGCGTACGCCGGCGTGAGCGCCTCGAGGCTCACCGAGGGGTCCTGTCCGGGCTGGGGGAGCGCGGCCAGTCCGAAGTCGGAGAGCCGGGGCGTGCCCCAGGCGTCGATCAGGATGTTGCCGGGCTTGACGTCGCGGTGCAGGATCCCTGCTTCGTGCGCCGCCGCGAGCGCGCTGGTGACCGCGAGCCCGACCTCGATCGCCTCGTCCGGCGCCATCGGCCCGTGCTGGGCGAGGTACGACGACAGGCTGCCGTTGGTGCACAGCTCCATCACCAGGTACGGCCGGTTGTCGCGGGTCACTCCCACGTCGATGAGCGAGACGACGTGGGGGTGTCCGCTGATCCGGCTCACGGCCGTCGCCTCCCGCACGAACCGCCGCCGGTTCGCGTCCTCGTCGAGGACCCGGTCGTCGATCTTGACCGCGACGTCGCGCTCGACCGCCAGCTGCCGGCCGCGCCACACCTTCGCGAAGCCGCCGCGGCCGATCTCCTCGATCAGCTCGACGCCGGGCAGGAGGAGGGCGCGCTGGGTCGGTTCCACGCCGGGAAGCGTAGGTGAGGCGGACTGTCGCCCCGACGGCGGCGTCAGTCCGCAGCGGGCTGGCGCCGGTGCCACCACCGGACCAGGCCGGCGGTGCGGTCGGTGCTGCCGCTGTCGACCCCGGCGCGGACGTAGCGCAGCCAGTCGACGGGTCGGTTGGAGACCTGTCCGAGGACGAGGAGCCCGGCGGACTGCAGCTGCCTGACCGTGCGCCGGGTCACGAAGCGGGCGTCGAGCGAGACGCCGTCGGCGAGCGTGCGGACCTGCCGCACGCTGGGCCGGAAGCCGTGGGCGATCCAGACGGTCGCGACGTCGGGGAGCGCCTTCGCCGCCCGGTGCAGCAGCGCCGGGCTGAAGGACAGCACCCGTACGTCGGTGTGGTCGAGCGGGCCGAGGGTCGCGCGCAGGTGCCGCCAGGTCCGGCGGCTCCAGCCGGGACCGCGCTTGAGCTCGACGAGCAGGCCGACCCCGAGCCGGTCGGCCTCGGCGACGTAGGACTCCAGCGAGGGGACGTCGCTGCCGTCACGCAGCCGGCAGGACCGCTGGATCCGGGCCAGGGAGCGGGCGTACACCCCGCCGCGGCAGTCGGTCGTCCGGTCCAGGCGGGCGTCGTGCATCACGACCAGGCGACCGTCGGCGGTGGGCCGTACGTCGAGCTCCACCCGGTCCGCGCCGAGGGCCGCGGCGTGGCGCAGGGCGCGCAGGCCGTTCTCCGTGCGGTGGCGCCCGATCGCACCCCGGTGGGCGACGACCTCGAAGGCGCGAGCTCCGGCGGGCGAGGAGGTCACGGGCTCCCGACCGTCGTCGGCCCGGGCGGCGACCGGGGCCGCGAGGACGCCGAGCGCCAGCAGGACGGCGACGAGCAGGGAGGTGGTGCGCACGGTTCTCCCGGGCTGGTCGGAGGGGCGGACGGAGCGGACATGCAGAAGGGCCCGGTCTTCCGACCGGGCCCTCCTGTTCGGTACGCCATCAGGGACTCGAACCCCGAACCCGCTGATTAAGAGTCAGCTGCTCTGCCAATTGAGCTAATGGCGCTCCGCGTCTCAACGCGAGATGGAACATTACCAGCGTAGTCCGGCCCGGGTGAAATCGCCGACGGCGCTCCCGGTCGCCGCCACGTCCTCGAGGACTGCCTGCGCGGCGTTGTGGCCTCCCAGCCCGGAGACCGCGCCGCCGCGTCGGGCGCCCGACCCGCACAACAGGACGGCGGGATGGTCGGTCTGCACGCCCCACCGCTCGCCGGGCGTCTCGAGCCGGGCACGGGCCGAGGCCCAGGGCCACTCGAGGTGGCCGTGGAAGATGTGGCCACCCGGCATCGCGAGGTCGGCCTCGACGTCCTGCGGGGTCTTCGCCTCGATGCACGGCTCGCCGTCCGGCGTCCGCATCACCACCGAGTCGATCGGCTCCTCGAGCACCGCGTCCAGCGATGCCATCGCCAGCCGCAGCGCCTCCGCGCGGGTCCCCTCCGGATCGGCGGCGAACAGCCGCGCGGGGGTGTGCAGCCCGAAGTAGGTCAGCGTGTGGGTGCCGGGCGGCACGTCGCCGAGGATCGACGGGTCGGTCAGGGAGTGGCAGTAGACCTCGCCCGGGAGCGGGTCCGGCAGCTCGCCGCGCTGCGCGGCGGCCCAGGCCACCTCGAGGTCGGCGGCGGTCTCGGCGAGGTGCAGGGTGCCGGCGAAGGCGACCTCCGGGTCGATGCCCGAGCGCAGTCGGGGCAGCCGGGAGAGCAGGAGGTTCACCTTGAGCTGGGCGCCCTCCGGCTTGGTGGCGGGGTCCTCCTCCTCGCCGAGGAGGACCCGCAGCACCCACGGCGCCACGTTCGCCAGGACGTACGACGCCTCGACGGCCTGCTCCGCGGAGCCGTCGTGCCAGCGGACCTCCACGGGTTCGCCGGCTCCGGCCGGCCGGATCGCACTCACCCCTGCGCCGGTGAGGACCTCGGCGCCGGCGTCGGTGGCGGCTCGGGCCAAGGCGTCGGTGACCGCGCCCATCCCGCCCACGGGCACCCGCCACTCACCGGTCCCGTTGCCGATCAGGTGGTAGAGGAAGCACCGGTTCTGGACCAGCGAGGCATCGTGGAGCGAGGCGAAGGTCCCGATCAGGGCGTCGGTGCCGACCACGCCGCGCACGAGGTCGTCGCGGAAGCGACGGGCGATGGCCTCGCCGATCGGTCGCTCGACGACGTCGCGCCAGACCTGCGGGTCGACCTGCGCCCGGATCGCCGCGTCGGTGGCGAGCGGTTGGGTCAGGGTGGGGGCGACCGCGCGGGCCAGGCCGGCGACGCCGTCGTAGAACGCGCGCCAGGCGTCGTACTCGTCGTCGCTGCCGGTCAGCTCCCGGAACGACGCCCGCGTCGCCTCGCCCTCGTTGCGCTCGACGAGCAGTCCGGTCGCGCGTCCGGCACGCACCGTGGGCGAGTACGACGCCGTCGACCGGCTGACCAGCTCGAGGTCGAGCCCGAGGTCGGTGACCACCCGGTCGGGCAGCAGCGAGACGAGGTACGAGTAGCGCGACAGGCGGGTGGGCAGGCCCGGGAACGCCTGCGCGGAGACCGCCGCGCCCCCGACGTGGCCGAGCCGCTCGAGCACCAGGACCGAGAGTCCGGCGCGGGCGAGATAGGCCGCCGCGGTCAGGCCGTTGTGGCCGGCCCCCACGACGACGACGTCGTACTTCCCCCGGGTCATGGATCGCACTCTAGGGGTGCGGGAATGCCCGATGGTGAGTTATGGTTGACATGGCAACCAATCCGACCAGCCACCTGGAGGTGGATGCGATGCCCGCCATCACCGTCGACGACCTGACCGTCCTGCCGCGCCTGAAGGCGCCAGGGCTCGGCGACCAGCCGCGCCCGGTCTGGCAGGTCACCACGGCCCCGCAGGGCTACGAGGGGGAGGGCTTCCCTGTGCGGCGGGCGTTCGCCGGCATCGACATGAAGCACCTCGACCCGTTCATCATGATGGACCAGATGGGCGAGGTGGAGTACGCGCCCGGTGAGCCCAAGGGCACGCCGTGGCACCCGCACCGCGGCTTCGAGACCGTCACCTACATCATCGACGGCGTCTTCGACCACCAGGACAGCCACGGCGGCGGCGGCAGCATCACCAACGGCGACACCCAGTGGATGACCGCCGGCAGCGGGCTGCTGCACATCGAGACGCCGCCCGAGTGGCTGGTGCAGGCCGGCGGCCTGTTCCACGGCATCCAGCTCTGGGTGAACCTGCCCAGGACGGACAAGATGAACGACCCGCGCTACCAGGACATCCGCTCCGGGGAGGTCGCGCTGCTCACCAGCGACGACGCCGGGTCGCTGGTCCGGGTGATCGCCGGCGACGTCGGCGGGCACGCCGGCCCGGGCTCGACGTACAGCCCGATGACGCTGGTGCACGCCACGATCGAGCCCGGCGCACGGCTCGACCTGCCGTGGCAGGTCGACTACAACGCGCTGGTCTACGTCCTCAACGGCTCCGGCACGGTCGGTGCCACCGACCCCAGCGCAGTGCGCACCGGGCAGACCGCCGTCCTCGGCGCCGGCGACTACCTCACCGTCACCGCCGACGGCCGCCAGGAGAGCCGCTCGCCGAAGCTCGACGTCATCGTCGTCGGCGGCCGGCCGATCCGCGAGCCGATCGCCTGGGCCGGCCCGTTCGTGATGAACACCAAGGCCGAGGTGATGGCCGCCTACGAGGACTTCCAGAAGGGGCGCTTCGGGCTGCCGATCGGCGGCTAGTGGTCATCTCCGGAAGTTCTCCGGGTGTCCCGCACCCCGAGCACGCACCTCGCGGCGTTGCCGACGCTCGCGAGACAACCCGGTATGGCTTCGCGCCCGCGCCTTGCGATGCACGCACTCGGAGCACGGGCCACCCCGAACAACTTCCGGAGACGACCACTAACTACAGCGTCTTGGCGAAGAACGCCTCGGCGTACGGGTTGTCGTTGTAGCGCTCGACCCGCTCGTAGCCCGACCGCTCGTACATGGCGATCGCCTCGCGCAGGGTGCCGTTCGTGTCGAGCACGACACGGCGGTGCCCCTGCGCGGCGGCGAGGGCCTCGAGGTGGCGCAGCATCCGTGCGCCCAGGCCCGCCCCGCGCCAGTCGGCGTGCACCCACATCCGCTTGATCTCGGCCGTCTCGTCGTCGAGGACCGGGCGGACGCCGCCGTAGGCGACCGGCTCGCCGTCGGAGATGGCGACGACGTACGTCGACCCCGGCTCGGGTGCGTCGGGGCCGCCCGGGTCGAAGCCGCCGGGGAATCGGGCGTCGAGCTCGGCCACGTAGCGCCGCGTCGCCTCCCGGGCGAGGGGATGGTCGGCCGGGACCTCGTCGAGCCGGACCGTCGCCGCCCGGACCAGCAGGTCGGCGATCCGCAGTGCCTCGGCGAGCCGCTCCTGCTGGCGCGGGGTCAGTGGCGCGACGAGGTCGGCGGCCCGCTCCTCCGAGCGGCGCTCGAGGTCGTCGTACGCCGCCTCGCCGGCCGTCGTCAGGCGCACCACCCGGCGGCGCCGGTCGGCGTCGTCGGGCTCGGTCGCGACCAGGCCGTCGGTCTCGAGGCGCCGCAGCATCCGGGACAGGTGGCCGGAGTCGAGGTCGAGCCGGTCGCGCAGCTCGCGCACGCTGGGCTCGGCCGCACTGCCGATCTCGAAGAGCAGCCGCGACACCGCGAGCGGTCGGCCGGTACCGAGGAAGGACTCGTCGAGCACGCCGATCCGCTGGGTGTAGGTGCGGTTGAAGCGGCGCAGCACGTCGGTGAGCATTCTCTGACTTTAGTCAGACAATGCGGGAGCGTCGAGCCAAAAAACGAACCGGCCGGACTCCGAGGGGTCCGGCCGGTTCCGACTGGGGTGAGTAACGGGACTCGAACCCGCGACATCTGCGACCACAACGCAGCGCTCTACCAGCTGAGCTATACCCACCATGACTCTTGCGAGCCGTGGACGAGTGTAGAGGCTAGCGCTCTCGAATCAGGAATCGGTATCGGAATCCTGGCCGCCGAGGCCGGTGATCGAGCCGCCGTGGCGCGCGGCGGCCTCCTTGGCGGCGTCGGAGTCCGGGCCCGGGAGGGGGACGAAGACGGTGTCGCGGTAGTAGCGCAGCTCCTCGATGCTCTCCTGGATGTCGGCCAGGGCGCGGTGGTTGCCGCGCTTGGTCGGGGCGTTGAAGTAGGCCCGCGGGAACCAGCGCTTCGAGAGCTCCTTGATCGAGGACACGTCGACGATCCGGTAGTGCAGGAAGGCGTCGAGCTCGGTCATGTCGCGGGCCACGAAGCCGCGGTCGGTGGCCACCGAGTTGCCGGCGAGCGGCGGGCGGCTGTCCGGTCCGCACTGCTCGCGCAGGTAGGTCATCACCTGCTCCTCGGCCTCGCGCAGGGTGACGCCGTTCTCGAGCTCGGCGAGCAGGCCCGAGGTCTCGTGCATGTTCCGGACGAAGTCGATCATCTGGTCCAGCGCCTCGGCGGGTGGCTTGATGATGACGTCGACGCCCTCGCCGAGCACGTTGAGGTCGAAGTCCGTCACGAGCGCCGCGACCTCGATCAGGGCGTCCGCCCCGAGGTCGAGCCCGGTCATCTCGCAGTCGATCCACACGAGTCGTTCGTTCACGAGGGAGGACACTACGCCGTACGCCGGCCGGCCGGGTCGTTCTCAGCAGCCGCTCAGCGGGCCCGGATAGCCTCACCGGCATGAGGGACACGGGGCGATCGACGCTGGCCTGGGTGGGTCTGGCGGCCCGCCTGGTGACCGGTGGCGTCTGGATCGTCGCCGGAGGGCTGAAGATCACCGAGCCCGCCGCGAGCATCAACGCGGTGCGGGCCTACCAGCTGCTGCCGTCCTCGCTCGCCGAGGTGGTGGGGATCGCCCTTCCGGCGGTCGAGCTGGTCGTCGGGCTGGCACTCGTGGTGGGCGTGTTCACCCGGGGTGCCGCGGTGCTCTCCGCCCTGCTGTTCGTGGCGTTCATCGTCGGCATCGCCTCGGTGTGGGCGCGCGGGATCGAGATCGACTGCGGCTGCTTCGGCGGTGGCGGGACCAAGGCGGGCGCGGCGTCGGCGTACCCCTGGGAGATCGCCCGCGACGCCGCGCTGCTGGCCGCGTCCCTGCTGGTCGCCTCCTTGCGCCGGACCTCGCTGGCGCTGGATTCCCTACTGTTTGCGAGGGGGTCCGAGGAGCGGGCCTCCGCCACCGAAGGAGCTGTGAGCTGATGTCGTCCAACTCGAAGGCCAGTGCGCGGGCGCAGAAGGCCGCCGAGATGCGGGCCGCCCAGAAGAAGGCGGAGGCCCGTCGCCGGATCCTCACGATCGGTGGTGTCGCGCTGGCGATGGTCCTGATCGTGGGCGGGGCGATCGCCGTCAGCCTGTGGCAGCAGGACAAGGACCAGGCGAAGCTCGAGGAGGCGGTCAGCGCCGCGAGCGACTACGGCGTCGCGATCGGGCCGGAGGATGCGCCCCACGACGTCGTGATCTACGAGGACTTCCTGTGCCCGTTCTGCGGCCAGCTCGAGAACGCGACGCGCGACGACCTCGCCCGGCTCGCGGCCGACGGCAAGGTGCGCGTCGAGTACCGGCCCTTCGACCTGCTGAGCCAGTCCTTCGGCGACTACCCGATCCGCGCCACCAACGCCTTCGCGCTCGTCCTGGAGAAGTCGGGCCCCGAGGTCGCCAAGAAGTTCCACGACCTGCTCTTCGAGAACCAGCCCTCCGAGCAGGACCCGGACGCGGCGACCGACGACGACCTGGTGCAGCTGGCCGTCGAGGCCGGTGCCACCGAGAGCGAGGTCCGCGCCGGCATCGAGAGCCTCTCCCACAAGAGCTGGGTCGACGAGGCGACGGCCGAGGCGTCCGACGCGGGGGTCGAGGGCACGCCGACGATCCTGCTCGACGGCAAGGTCTTCCAGGACGGCCGCACCGTCGAGGAGCTCGCGGGCAACCTGGTCTCCGAGCTGGAGTGACCCGACCCGGGTGGTCGAACTCGGGTGACCCGAGCGGTGCCGGCTGGCAGGATCGGCGCGTGCTGAGCAACTTCGTCGCCGGCCTGCCCAAGGCCGAGCTCCACGTCCACCACGTCGGCTCCGCGTCACCGCGGATCGTGTCCGAGCTGGCCGAGCGCCACCCGGGCACGGTCCCCTCGGACCCCGCCCTGCTCCGGGAGTTCTTCGCCTTCCGCGACTTCGCCCACTTCATCGAGGTCTACCTCGCGGTCGTCGACCTGGTCCGCACGCCCGAGGACGTCCGCTACCTCACCTACGAGATCGCCCGTGAGCTCCACGAGGGGCAGTCGGTGCGGTACGCCGAGCTCACCTGCACGCCGTACACCTCCGTGCTGCCCGACGACCCCGACCGGGGCATGCCGATCGAGGCCTACACCGAGGCCATCGAGGACGCGCGGCTCGCGGCCGAGCGGGACTTCGGCCTGGTGCTGCGCTGGATCTACGACGTCCCGGGGGAGTCGGGGATCCCGGCGGCCGAGGCGACGCTCGGGTTCGCGCTGGACCACCGGCCCGAGGGGCTGGTCGCCTTCGGGCTGGGCGGCCCGGAGATGGGCGTGCCCCGTGACTGGTTCGTCCCGCACTTCGACGCGGCCCGCGCGGCCGGGCTGCACTCGGTCCCGCACGCGGGGGAGACCACCGGCCCCGAGACGATCTGGACCTCGCTGCGCGACCTCGGTGCCGAGCGGATCGGGCACGGCACCTCCGCGGCCGCCGATCCGGCGCTCCTGGCCCACCTCGCCGAGCACCGGATCCCGCTGGAGGTGTGCCCGTCGTCGAACGTCGCCACCCGTGCCGTCGCCTCGCTCGCCGAGCACCCGCTGCCGACGTTCGTCGAGGCCGCTGTCGTGGTGACGATCAACTCCGACGACCCGCCGATGTTCGGCACCACGCTCAACCGCGAGTACGAGATCGCCGCGGACCTGCTCGGCCTCGACGAGTCCGGCCTGGTCGACCTCGCGCTCGCCGGTGTCGACGCGTCGTTCGCGCCGGCCGACGTGAAGGCCCGGCTGCGGGCCGAGATCGGGTCGTACGCCGCAGGTGCGCAATGAGCCCCACGGGGCTCATACCTCCCGCGGGGCTGCTCCCTTTGTACGGCGGGCGCCGGGTCAGCCGCGGGAGGCGCGCCGCACCCGGCGGGCCGCGGCGTACGACTGCTCGCGCAGCCGCTCCACCCAGGTGTACTGCTGGAGGCCCGGCAGCAGGTTGACCACCGGGTCGAACGAGACCTCGTCCTCGGGCGGGAGTGCCATCTCCAGCGTGAGGTCGCCGAGCGGGTGCCACCCCCTGCCGACGGTCGCCCAGGACAGCCGGTAGCCGCGGACGTCGACCGGCCGGGCGCCGATGACCAGGGGGCCGGCCGGGCTGCGGTAGGGGAGCAGGCTGGTCAGCGGCGCCTGGGCGTTCCAGGCAGGCAGCAGCAGGTGGCGGGTCACCGGGTCCCAGCCCGTGGTGGCGAGCAGCAGGTCGCCGTACCGGGTCTGGCCCTTGCGCAGGCGCAGGGCCAGGCCGTGCACGTCGGGCAGGCGCCCGGGCAGCCCGATCGCCCGGGAGAGCCGGACCGTCACCTCGTCCTCGCCGGCCTGGTCGATCCACGGCACGCCGATGGGGGAGTCCGATCCGTACCGGGCCAAGCGGCCGGCGTACATCTCACCCTCGGGGTGCAGCGGCTTCTCCGACGGCGAACGCAGCGCCGCGACGCCGCGGGTGAGGGCGGACAGTGCGTGGCCGGCCAAGTCGGCTGCGGCGGTGATCACGGAGCTCATGACCGGGCGGTACCCGGTCACGGGCCACTATGCGCTGTGCAGGCGCGCGGGCGGCAGCGCCCGGGCGCGCCAGCGGCCGCCGTCGTGGTCGACCTCGATCGGGTGGTCGAAGGTCGCGCTGATGCTCGCCGTGGTGAGCACCTCGGTCACCGGACCCGCCGCGACGACGCTGCCCCGGGCCAGGAGCAGGGCGTGGCTGGTCGTGGTCGGCAGCTCCTCGAGGTGGTGGGTGACCAGCACCGACGCGACCTCCGGCGCGGTGTGGGCGAGCCGGTCGAGCACGGTCAGCAGCTGCTCGCGGGCGGCGACGTCGAGGCCGGTGGTCGGCTCGTCGAGCAGCAGCAGCCGCGGCTGCGCGGCGAGCGCGCGGGCGATGAGGGCCCGGCCGCGCTGGCCCTGGGAGAGGTTCGGCCAGCGCGACTCGCGGTGCGCCTCGAGGCCGACCTCGGCGATCAGCTCGTCGGCCCGCGTGGCCTGCTCCTCGGTCGGCGTCCAGCGCATCGGCAGCTCGATGGTGCCGGTGATGCCGGTGAGCACGACCTGGCGCACGGTCAGCGCGGCCTGGAGGGGGTGGCGCGGGTTCACGTGGCCGATGTCGCGGCGCAGCTCCTGCAGGTCGACCCGGCCCAGGCGCCTGCCGAGCACGTCCACCGTGCCGGACGTCGGGTGCACCTGCGCGCTGCAGAACCCGAGCAGCGTGCTCTTCCCCGCGCCGTTCGGCCCGAGCAGTGCCCAGTGCTCGCCCGCGCGCACGGTCAGGTCGACCCCGTGCAGGATCTCGCTGCCGCCGCGGCGGAACACGACGTCGGCCAGGTCGAGGACGGTGCTGCTCATGTCAGGCTCTCCTTGAGCGAGGTGAGGTGGGTGCGGCTCAGCCGGGCCGCCGCCGGCGCGTCGCGGTCGGCGATCGCTCGGCACAGCAGGTCGTGGGCCTCGTGGTCGGTCGCGTGGTCGAAGCCCGGTCGCAGCCGCAGCATCTCGACCATCGCGGCGCGGCTGCGCGGCACGAAGCCGTCGAACAGCTCGACGAGGACGGGGTTGTGGGCGGCCACCACCACGGCGCGGTGGAAGGCCATGTCGGCGTCGACGTGGGCCTCGACGTCGGTACGACGCTCGGCGCGGTCCGCCAGGGCCCGCCGGATCGCCCGCAGCTCGGTGGGCGTGCGCCGCTCGGCCGCCAGCGCGGCCGCCTCGGCCTCGATGGCCGTGCGGGCCTCGATCACCGTGACGATGTCGGCTCGCCGCAGCACCAGGTCCCAGTCCTCGCGCACGTCGAGCGCGGTGAGGAAGACCCCGGAGCCCTGGCGCGAGCTGAGCAGCCCGCGCCCGGCCAGCTGTCGGATCGCCTCGCGGACCGTGGAGCGTCCCACGCCCAGCTGGGGAGCGAGGGTCGTCTCGCCGGGCAGGCGCTGGCCGAGCTGCCACTCACCCGCGCGGATGCGCGCGAGGAGGAGCTCGGCCGCCTGGTCGGCGAGCGGCTCGCGTCGTACCTGTGCGGGCATGGGGCCTCTTGTCTACTTGTCTGAGGAGTGGTTAGAGTCTAGGCCATGCGAACCAGCCTGCTCCTTCCCCGCCGCGGCGGGGCCTGGTGTGGCTGGCTCCCCGTCGTGGAGTGATGGGCGCGCCGGCCATCCCACGACCGGCAAGGAAACCGCATGACCGCCCACTGGAACCGCCAGCGTCCCTCCGGGATGCCGTCCCACCGCTACCGCGACGTGTACGACCGCGTCGCCGTCCCCAGCACCGAGCGCGACTGGCCCGATCGCCGCCTCGCCGAGGCCCCGCTCTGGGTGCCCGTCGACCTGCGCGACGGCAACCAGGCCCTCGCCGAGCCGATGGACCCCGCGCGCAAGCGCCGCTTCTTCGAGCTGCTCGTCGCCATGGGCTACAAGGAGATCGAGGTCGGCTACCCGTCGGCCTCCCAGACCGACTTCGACTTCGTGCGGCTGCTCGCGAGCTCGGACCTCGCCCCGCCCGACGTCACCGTGGTCGTGTTCACCGCAGCACGTCGCGACCTGATCGAGCGCACCGTCGCCTCGGTGCGCGGGTTGCGCAACCCGGTGGTCATCCACCTCTACACCGCGACCGCACCGATCTGGCGCGACGTCGTGCTCGGACACACGCGCGAGACCCTCGCCGACCTGATCCTGGCCGGCGCGCGCGAGGTGCTCGAGCAGTCGGCCGGGCTGCCCGACGTACGGTTCGAGTTCTCGCCGGAGGTCTTCAACCTCACCGAGCCGGACTATGTGCTCGAGATCTGCGACGCGGTCACCACGCTGTGGGACGCGACACCGCAGCGACCGGTCATCCTCAACCTTCCCGCCACCGTCGAGGTCGCGACGCCGAATGTGTACGCCGACCAGATCGAGTACATGCACAAGCACCTCGCCCGGCGCGACGCCGTCATCTTGTCGGTGCACCCGCACAACGACCGCGGCACCGGCGTCGCCTGCGCCGAGCTCGCCGTCCTGGCCGGCGCCCAGCGGGTCGAGGGCTGCCTGTTCGGCAACGGCGAGCGCACCGGCAACGTCGACCTCGCCACCCTCGCGCTCAACCTGCACGCCCAGGGCGTCGACCCGATGATCGACCTTTCCGACATCGACGAGGTGCGTCGCACCGTCGAGCACTGCAACCGGATCCCGGTGCACCCGCGCCACCCCTACGTCGGCGACCTCGTCCACACCGCCTTCAGCGGCACCCACCAGGACGCCATCCGCAAGGGCCTCGCCGAGCACCGGGCGCGCGCCGTCGCCGCGGGTCGACCCGAGCGCGAGATCGACTGGAGGGTTCCCTACCTGCCCGTGGACCCTGCGGACCTGGGCCGCAGCTACGAGGAGGTGATCCGGGTGAACTCGCAGTCGGGCAAGGGTGGGATCGGCTACCTGCTCGAGCGCGAGCGCGGCGTCGTGCTGAGCCGAGAGCGCGAGATCGCCTTCGGTCGGCACGTCCAGCGGCACGCGGACGCGACCGGCGCGGAGGTGACGGCGACGGAGCTGGGCGAGCTGTGGGAGGCCTTCGTGCGTCACGAGTGACCCCCGGGCCGGGGGTGCGCCCGCACGTGTCGTGGACCGTGCGCGGTGGCGCCCCCGGCAGGAGTCGAACCCGCAACCATCGGAGTAGAAATCCGCTGCGCTATCCATTGCGCCACGGGGGCAGGCTCCGAGCGTATCGCCCGCCGCTCGGGCTGGAATGTGTCGGCCCTCTGCGGCACCGTCGAGCCATCGCGACGCGGCTCGGGAGGCGGCATGGCAGGTCACACCAAGGACAAAGACGTCCGCAGGATCACGCGGGCTCGGCGACCCTCCAGATCACCCCGGGCCACACCAGCCAGCGCGCGGGCGTCCGCCTGGCCACCGGCGTCCGAGGTATTCCGGAATATACCCCTATGGGGTATCGTTCCCTCGGCATGCCGACCGAGGAGCAGCCATGAACGCCCGCAACGCCATCGCCGCAAGCGCGACCCTGCACTGCCTGACCGGTTGCGCGATCGGTGAGATCGCCGGCCTGATGATCGGCACGGCGATCGGGCTGTCGACGGTGCAGACCATGGCCCTCGCGATCTCCCTCGCCTTCGTGTTCGGCTACGCGCTGTCGTCGCTGCCGCTCGTCGGAGCGGGCATGAGCCTGGGTCGGGCCCTCAAGCTGGTCCTGGCCGCCGACACCCTCTCCATCATCGTCATGGAGGTCGTGGACAACGCGGTGATGGCCGCGATCCCCGGCGCGATGGACGCCGGACTGGTCAACCCGGTCTTCTGGCTCGGGATGATGATCGCCCTCACCGCGGCCTTCGTCGCCGCCTTCCCCGTCAACCGCTACCTCATCGACCGGGGCAAGGGGCACGCCCTCCACCACGGCGCGCACGGAGAGCACGGCGCGCACGGAGAGCACGGAGAGCACGGTGACCACGGTGAGCACGAGCACCACGGTCACGACCACCACCCGCACGGATCGGAGCACCACGCATGAACGTCAACACCCTCGCCGCCGGCGTGATCGGCTTCCTGCTCGGCGGCCTGGTGGTCTCGGCCGCCGCCGAGCTGGAGAAGGACGACGACGCGCCGGGCCACGGGATGGGCCGACCCGCCGTCGTGCAGGTGCGCTGACCGCGCTCAGTCCCGGGCTGCGGCGGCCTTGATCCCGGCGAGCAGCTCGGGTGGAGCGCTCAGGACGCCGGCGACCGTGCCGTCCCCGCCCGCGCCGCGGTCTCCGGGGGCGGTCGCGAACGGGTCGTCGGTCAGCCGCACGGCACGGCAGCCGTAGTCGTCGACCACGACACCGGTCAGGTCGCCTCCGCGGTCCAGCGCGAGCAGCCACCGCGGACCGAGGTCGGAGGTGCACATCATCGACTGCTCGGCCGGCCGCAGGGCGCCCAGCGGCTCGCTGAGCGCCGCCAGCTGGGCAGCATCGACCGGCGCCGGCTGCGCGTCGCGCTCCCAGCGGAAGGTCACTCCGTCGCCACCCGGCCCCGGCCCCGCGTCGGTGGCGGTGTAGCGGCAGACCCACGCCCGGTCCGGCGCCGGGAGCGAGGGCGCGGTGGCGGCGGGCTCGTCGGTCCCGAACCCGTGGCCGCCCGGATCCTCGCCCGTGGGCAGGCGCTCGGGGCAGGGGACGCCGTCGTGGGAGGTCAGCTCGTCCGGCCCCACGGCGCGCCGCGGCTCGGCGTCCTCGCCGCATCCCGCGAGGAGGGCGAGCGTCGTGCTCGCGACAGCGACGAGGGGGGCGTGCCTGACCACCATGTCCCTACGACGGTCGGGCGCCCGCGCAGGTTCCTCGGGCTCAGTGCCCGGCGATCGCCGCGGCCACCGCGTGGTGCACCTCGGGGTGGAACACCGAGGGCATGATGAACGACGCGTTCAGCTCCTCGTCGCGCACGACGTGGGCGATCGCCGCCGCGGCCCGCAGCATCATCTCCATCGTCACCTCCGACGCCCGGGCGTCGAGGAGGCCCCGGAAGACCCCGGGGAACGCGAGCACGTTGTTGATCTGGTTGGGGAAGTCGGAGCGGCCCGACGCCACGACCGCCGCGAACCGTGCGGCCGCGGCCGGGTCGACCTCGGGGTCGGGGTTCGCGAGGGCGAAGACCACGGGGTCGGCCGCCATCGTCTGGATCCACTCGGGCTTGAGGATGCCCGGGGCGCTGACGCCGATGAAGACGTCGGCGCCCACGAGGACGTCCTGCAGGCCGCCGGTCCGCCTCTCCCGGTTCGTCAGCGACGCCAGCTCCTGATGGGCCTGCGACAGTCCGGCGTCGCCGGCCACCAGTGCGCCGTGGCGGTCGACCACGACGACGTCGTTCACGCCGGCCGCGAGCAGCAGCTTGACGATCGCGGTGCCGGCGGCGCCGCCGCCGGAGACGACGACCCGCGCCGTGTCGATGTCCTTCTTCACCACGCGCAGCGCGTTGGTGAGCGCGGCGAGCACGACGATCGCGGTGCCGTGCTGGTCGTCGTGGAAGACGGGGATGTCCAGCCGTTCGCGCAGCCGGGCCTCGATCTCGAAGCAGCGCGGGGCCGCGATGTCCTCGAGGTTGATGCCGCCGAAGCCGGGCGCGATCAGCTCGACCGCGCGCACGATCTCGTCGGTGTCCTGGGTGTCGAGGCAGATCGGCCAGGCGTCGATCTCGCCGAAGCGCTTGAACAGCGCCGCCTTGCCCTCCATGACCGGCAGCGCGGCGCCGGGCCCGATGTTGCCGAGGCCGAGCACGGCCGAGCCGTCGGTGACGACGGCGACGGCGTTGCCCTTGATGGTGAGGCGGCGCACGTCCTCGGGGTTCTCGTGGATCGCCATCGACACCCGGCCCACGCCGGGCGTGTAGGCCAGGGACATGTCGTCGCGGGTGCGCAGCGGCACCTTCGAGGCGACCTCGATCTTGCCGCCGAGGTGGATCAGGAAGGTCCGGTCGGAGACCTTGTGCACCTCGACGCCCTCGACCGCCGCGACGGCGGCCTGGAGCTCGGCAGCGTGCTCGGCGTCGGCGGCCGAGCAGGTGACGTCGACGGTGAGGCGGTGCGCGCTCGAGTCGGCGACGTCGATCGCGGTCACCATCCCGCCCGCTTCGGCGATCGCTGTGGCGACCTCGCCCACGACACCGTGGTCGACGGTGGTGTGCAGGCGCATCGTGATGGAGTACGACGAGGCAGTGGCGGTCTTCGAGGGCACGGCCCCAGTCTCGACCCGCCCCGGGGTTACTCGGAAGTCGCAGGCGACCCCGGGGCGTCGGAGACCGACTACTTCTGGTGCGTGTGCGCGACGTACACGTCGCACGACGCGTGCGCCGCGACGTCGCGCGCGATGCTGCCGAGCACCCGGCCGGCGATGCCCTGGACCCGCTTGTTGCCGACCACGATCAGGTCCGCACCGAGCGCCTCCGCCGTCGCGACCAGCGCCTCGCCGGGCTTGCCCTCGGCCGCGCCGCTGGTCATCTCGACGTCCGGGTACGCCGCCCGCAGGGTCGTCGTGATCTTGGCGGCGACGTCCTCGGCATCCTTCTCGGAGCTGAGGAACATCGTGTCGCTGCCGATCTTGACCGTCTCCTGCTCGAACTTCCCGTACGCCGACACCACGTGCAGCCGGGCGCCGAGGGCGCCGGCGAGCACGGCTGCCCGCTCGGCGGCCGCCAGCGCGGTGTCGCTGCCGTCCACGCCGGTCACGATCGTCTTGTCCGCCATCGCTCTCTCCTGTCGTTGCTAGGACCAGAAACGTAGCGTGACCGGGGTCACATCACCCGCGCAGGGTGGCCATCCACTCCTCGATGGCGTCCGGGGTGCGGGGGAGGGCGGCCGAGAGGTTCTCGACGCCGCCGGCCGTGACGACGACGTCGTCCTCGATCCGGATGCCGATGCCGCGCAGCTCCTCGGGGACGAGGAGGTCGTCGGCCTGGAAGTAGAGGCCGGGCTCGACGGTCAGGACCATGCCCTCGACGAGCTCGGCCTCGCGGTAGGCCTCCGGCGCGGCGTGACCGCAGTCGTGGACGTCCATGCCGAGCATGTGGCTGACGCCGTGCAGGGTCCAGCGGGCGTAGACCCGCGAGTCGGGGGAGAGGGCCTCGTCGACGCTGACCGGCAGCAGGCCGAGGTCGTCGAGCCCGTGGGCGAGCACGTCCATCGCGGCGTCGTGGCCGGCGAGGAAGCGCTCACCGGGGCGCAGCGCGGCGAGAGCGGCCTCCTGCGAGCGCAGCACCAGCGAGTAGAGGTCGCGCTGCAGTGGCGAGAAGGTGCCGTCGACCGGCAGGGTGCGGGTCACGTCGGCGGTGTAGAGGTTCGCGCCCTCGACGCCCATGTCGAGCAGGATCAGCTGCCCGGGTACGACGGCACCGGAGTTCTCGATCCAGTGCAGCGTCGTGGCGTGGGAGCCGTTGGCGACGATCGAGTCGTAGCCGAGGTCGTTGCCCATCGTGCGCGCGCGGCGGAAGAAGGTGCCCTCGAGCCAGCGCTCGCCGTGCTCGATCACCCGGTCCCACTCCCGCACGCAGTCCTCGAAGCCGAGCGTGGTCGCGTCGACGGCGGCCTGCAGCTCGGCGACCTCCCACGCGTCCTTGACCAGGCGCATCTCGGACGCGACCCGGGCCAGCTCGGCGTCGCGGCCCTCGTCGCCGGCGACCAGGCCGTCGACCTGCGCCGAGATCCCGCGGTGCACGCGGGTCTTCGCGCCCTTGGCGAGGTCGGCCTCGAGCTGGTCGACGTGCTTGACGGTCAGGCCGAGCGCGGCCTCCAGCTCGCCCGCCGAGGGGCGCTTGCCGGCCCACAGGGCGCCGTACTGCCGGTCGCGGAAGAACTCGTCGCTGTCGCGCCCCGACCGCGGCCGCGCGTAGAGCACCGACGAGCCGTCGGGCTCCACGACCAGCACCGCGTCGGAGGTGTGGTTGCCGGAGTAGTAGGCGTGCGCGGTGTCGGCGCGGAACCGGTAGTCGGTGTCGTACGCGCGCACCTTGTAGCCGCCGCCGGGCAGCACCAGCCGCTCCCCGGGGAAGGCCTCGGCCAGGCGGGACCGGCGCGCGGCGGCGAGATCGGCGACCGGGTGACGGGCGACGTCGTCGTCACGCTCGTCCCAGCCGGTCCGCATGAAGGCGGCGTACGCCTCCGGGACGGCCGGGTCGTGCTGCTCGGTCTTGGGGGCGTTCTGGGGGGTGTCGTTGGGGGTGTCCGCACTCACACCCCTCAATGTACGCTCGCTCACCCCACCGGCGATCGGGGGCGCAGGGACCGCTCCGGATAGGGTTCCCCCATGCCCGCCGCCCGCCGCAACAGCCTTGCCTTCACGGTCGTCGTGACCGTGGCGGTGGTGCTCGGCGCGCTGCTCACCCTCCTCGTGCTCGCGCTCGCGGGAGCGCCGGCGATCACGCTGCTCGCGACCGGACTCGCCGCACTGCCGGTCGGGCCGGTGCTGGCGGCGTACCTCTGGCTGGACCGCTACGAGCCCGAGCCGCGGATGCTGCTGCTCGGCGGGCTCGGCTGGGGTGCCTTCGTGGCGACCATGGCCGCGATCGTCGTCCAGGGGCTCGGCGGCCTGCTGGTCGGGTTCACCGACACCTTCTCGCTGGCCGTCGCCGCCCCGGTGGTCGAGGAGGCCAGCAAGGGCCTGTTCCTGGTGCTGCTGCTGTGGTGGCGCCGGGCGGAGGTCGACGGCATCCTCGACGGCATCGTGTACGCAGGCATGGTCGGCGTGGGCTTCGCCTTCACCGAGAACATCCTCTACCTCGCGGCCGCCTGGAACGGCACCGACGGGATGGGGCCGGGCGGCATCGAGGCGGTCACCGGCACCTTCGTGGTGCGCTGCATCTTCAGCCCGTTCGCGCACCCTCTCTTCACGGCCTTCACCGGCCTCGGCGTCGGGCTCGCCGTCTCCACGCGCACCCCGGCGCTGCGCTGGCTGGCGCCGGCAGGCGGCTACCTGCTGGCGGTCCTCGCGCACGCCGCCTGGAACGGCTCCACGGTCTTCGGGTTCGGCAGCTTCGCGATCGTGTACGTCGTGATCATGGCCCCGGCGTTCATCGGCATGATCGCGCTGGCGTGGTGGGCCCGCGAGACAGAGGCGCACCTGCTGCGCGTCGCGCTCACCGACGCCGCCCAGCGCGGCCTGCTGCCGGCGACCGACATCGGCTGGGTCGTCGACCTGCGGGCCCGCCGCGAGGCCCGCCGCTACGCCCGTCGGGCCGGCGGGCCCGATGCCGAGCAGGCGATGCGCGACTACCAGCAGGCCGCGATCGAGCTCGGCTTCCTGCACCACCGGCTGTTGCGTGGGACCGCGCCGGCCGACTGGCAGGTGCGCGGACAGGACTTCCTCGGTCGGATCCAGGTGGCCCGACCGCGGATCGCATTCCCCGGACAGGTGGTACCCCAGCGATGACCCTCAGCGCCGATCTCGACGACACCTTCCTCGGCGGCAGGATGCTGACCGAGGTGGTCCGGCTGCACGGATCCCTCCTCAACGCCCCACTGCCGCTCGACCTGCCCGGTGTCGACGCGCTGCGCGTGGGCCGCGAGCACATCATCGAGCAGCTCGAGGACTACATCATCCCGCGGCTGACCGAGATCGACGCGCCGCTGCTCGTCGTCGTCGGCGGCTCGACCGGCGCCGGCAAGTCCACCCTCGTCAACACCCTCGTCGGCAGCCGGGTCACCATCCCCGGCCTGCTGCGGCCCACGACCCGGTCGCCCGTCCTGGTCCACCACCCCGAGGACGGCCGCTGGTTCGGCGCCGACCGGCTGCTGCCCGAGCTGGCCCGGGTCAGCCAGCCCACCAACGACCAGTTCGCGATCCAGCTGGTGCCCAGCACCGCGGTGCCCCGCGGACTGGCGATCCTCGACGCCCCCGACGTCGACTCCGTCGACGAGCGCAACCGCGAGCTGGCCGCCCAGCTCCTCGCCGCCGCCGACCTGTGGCTGTTCGTCACCTCCGCGGCGCGCTACTCCGACCAGGTCCCGTGGGACCACCTCAAGAACGCGGTCGACCGCAACACCGCCGTCGCGCTCGTGCTGAGCCGCACCTCGGCCGACGACGTCGCGACCGTCTCGGTCCACCTCGCCCGGATGATGGCGGCCCGCGGCCTCAAGGACAGCCCGCTGTTCGCCGTACCCCAGGGCGAGGTGAGCGAGGAAGGGCTGCTGCCGGCGTCGTACGGCGCCGAGATCAACGGCTGGCTCGCCGCGCTCGCCTCCGACGCCGCCGCCAAGCGCGACGTCGTCAACCAGACCGTCGCCGGAGCGGTGCGCACCGTGACCCGCAAGGCGTTCCCGATCGCCGACGCCGTGGCGCTCCAGGTCGACGCGGTGGGTGAGCTGCTCACCATCGCCGACCAGGTGTACGACGAGGCGCAGGCCGCGCTGCTGTCCGCCGGCGGCGACGGCACCCTGCTGCGCGGCGACCTGCTGGCCCGCTGGCAGGAGTTCGTGGGCAGCGGCGAGCTGACCCGCACCCTGGAGGCCAAGGTCGGCTTCGTGCGCGAGCGGCTCGTCAACGCGATCAAGGGCAAGCCGCAGCAGGCCGAGCGCGTGGGCGTCGCGATCGAGATGGGCCTCGAGGCCCTCGTCGCCGACCACGCCGAGCGCGCGGCGGCGACCGCGGCCGCGGCATGGCGCGAGCGGCCCTACGGCGACGCGCTGCTCAAGTCGACGACCGACGACCTGGCCCGGGCCGGCCGCGGGCTGCGCTCGCGGGCCGAGCAGGAGATCCGGGCCTGGCACGACGAGCTCCAGGAGCTGGTCAAGCACGAGGCCGGCGACGCGCGCCACAGCGCCCGCTTCCTCGCTCTCGGTGCCCGCGGTCTCGCGGTCACCCTCGGCGTCGTCGCGCTCGCGGGCCCCGACGCCCACGGTCCTGCCGCCGAATCGGTCCGGCTGGGCCGGACCCTGCTGGAGAGCACCATCGGGGAGGCCGGTGCTGCCCGCGTGGTCGACCAGGCCCGGGGCACGCTGGCGCGCCGGCTCACGACGCTGATGGGTGCCGAGCGCGCCCGCTACCTGGCGCCGGCGGCCCAGTGGGAGCTCAAGCCCGACGCGCCGGACCAGCTGCGCCAGGCGGCGCGACGAGTGGACGACCTGCGGTTCGCCGCTGCGAAGAAGGGGACGGGTGGACACCTGTGACTGCACCGCTGGCTGACGACGACCGGATCCCGGGGGACCTCGCGACCCGGGGGACGCCGATCGC
Organism: Pimelobacter simplex; assembly: GCA_016803235.1. Lineage (GTDB taxonomy): Bacteria > Actinomycetota > Actinomycetes > Propionibacteriales > Nocardioidaceae > Nocardioides > Nocardioides simplex_A. Next base: position 40,636 of record JADCLI010000012.1, on the reverse strand, counting down.
GTCGCGCGTCGACGGGCTCGGCGCGGCGGTCGAGGCCGCCCGCGGCCGGGTCGCCGACGCGCTGCTCGACGAGGTCGCCGCCGCCGTGGACAAGTCCACCGGCCGGCTGCGCCTCTCGGCGCGCCACACGGTCGTCGCCATCGCCGGTGCGACCGGCTCGGGCAAGTCCTCGACGTACAACGCCCTGACCGGCCTGGAGCTCTCCTCGGTCGGCATCCGCCGGCCCACGACGTCGTGGGCGACCGCCGTGGTGTGGGGGAGCCAGGGCGCCGGCGAGCTGCTGGACTGGCTCGGCATCCCGCCGCGCCACCAGACGATGCGCGACTCGATGCTCGACACCCCCTCGGAGTCCGAGCTCGACGGCGTCGTCCTCCTCGACCTGCCCGACCACGACTCCACCGAGGTCGCCCACCACCTCGAGGTCGACCGGCTGGTGGCCGTCGCCGACCTGATGGTGTGGATCCTCGACCCCCAGAAGTACGCCGACGCCGCCGTCCACGACCGCTACTTCAAGCCGATGAGCACCCACCAGGACGTCATGCTGGTCGCGCTCAACCACATCGACACGGTGCCGCTCGAGCGGCGCCAGGCGATGGTCGACGACGTCAGGCGGCTGCTCGCCGAGGACGGGCTGCCCGACGTCCAGGTGCTGCCGATCTCGGCCCGCGAGGGCATCGGCATGGCCGAGCTGCGCGCCGAGATCCTGCGCCGGGTGCGAGACAAGCGCAGCACCACCCTGCGGGTCGAGGCCGACATCGCGGCCGCTGCCGGCCGCCTCGAGCAGGCCGGCGGCACCACGCCCGCCCGCGAGCTCCCCGCCCGCCGGGTCGAGGAGGTCGAGGACCGCATCGCCGACGCCGCCGGCGTCTCCGCGGTCGTCGAGGGCATCGAGCGCACCATCGGCGAGCGGGCGCGAGGCGCGGTGACCTGGCCGCCGCTGGCGCTCCTCGGTCGCGGTGACGACGAGGCCCCCGTCGGCGAGCCCGCGGTCGCACCGCTCGACAGGGCCGCCGTCGACACGACCATCCGTGCCCTGGCCGACGAGGCGTCCGAGGGTGTCGGGCCCGCCTGGTCGCCGCGGGTCCGCGACGCGGTGGCGTCCCGGCTCGGGGCCACCGGCGACCGGCTCGAGGCGCGCCTGCAGGGCGTCGAGCTCGGCGGCCGGCTGCCCGCGTGGGTGACCCTGGTCCGCCTGCTCCACTGGCTGCTCCTGCTCGCCGCCGTCGGCGGGTTCGCCTGGTGGGGCGTCGCGGCGGCCCAGGGCAGCACCGGTGACCTGCCCCAGGTCGCGGGCCTCCCGCTGCCCGCGGTGCTCGGTGTCGGCGGCCTGGTGCTCGGCCTGTTGCTCGCGGTCGTGGGCCGGCTCCTGGTCCGCGGCCTGGCCCGGCAGCGTGCCGACCAGGCCGACGAGCGTCTGCGGGGCGTCGTGCACGAGGTCCTCGAGAGCGACGTGGTGCAGCCGCTGCGCACCGAGCTGGCGTCGTACACCGCCTTCCGGCGGGGCGTCGAGGCCGCCCGCGGGTGAGCGTGCGAACCCCCGGAGAGCGGCCGAAGGGCGTCTCGAGACCCGGTCCCGGGCGCAACAGGACTGCCTGAAGGATCCGTCGCGCATCCACAGGGGTGGTTCTCCACTGATCCTCTCCACAGCGTCCCGGCGCTCCGGTGCCGGTCGTCGTAGCGATGGCGTGGACTGCTCGTCGACCGGCCGCACCCGCGCCCGGTCTCGACGAAGGAGATCCGATGAACCACACGATGCTCACCGTCCAGGGCTGGATCGGCACCACGCCGATGCTGCGCGAGGTCGGCGGCGTGCCCGTCCTCAACTTCCGGCTGGGCTGCACCCCACGCCACTTCAACCGCTCGACCGGCACCTGGGTCGACAGCGAGACCCAGTGGTACGCCGTGAGCGCGTGGCGGCGCCTCGCCGCCAACGGCGGCACCTCGCTGCGACAGGGTGACGCGGTGGTCGTGCACGGCCGGCTCGACCATCGGACCTACGTCAACAAGAGCGGCCAGGAGGTGGTCGCGCTCGAGATCGAGGCGGTCACGATCGGCCACGACCTCACCCGCGGGACCGCGAGCTTCGTCAAGGTGGCTGCCGCGGATCCGGGCGGCGACCCCGAGCGCGACGCCGAGGTCGCCGCTGCGTAGATTGGGGCCGTGGCTGAATACGTCCTCTCCCTTCGCAACGTTCGCAAGGCCCACGGCGACAAGGTGGTCCTCGACAACGTCACGCTGTCGTTCCTGCACGGCGCGAAGATCGGCGTCGTCGGCCCCAACGGCATGGGCAAGTCCTCCCTGCTCAAGCTGATGGCCGGGCTCGACCTCCCCAACAACGGCGACATCGTCCGCGACCCCGACGCCACGGTCGGCATGCTCCAGCAGGAGCCGCCGCTGACCGAGGGCAAGACGGTGCTCGAGAACGTCGAGGAGGCGGTCGCCGACACCAAGGCGAAGATGAAGCGCCTCGAGGACGCCTACATGGAGATGGGCGACCCCGACGCCGACCAGGACGCGCTCATGATCGAGACCGGCGAGCTGCAGACCGAGCTCGACAACATGAACGCGTGGGACCTCGACAGCCGCCTCGAGCAGGCCATGGACGCGCTGCGCTGCCCGCCGTCCGACGCACTGGTCGACAACCTCTCCGGTGGTGAGCGCCGCCGGGTCGCGCTGTGCAAGCTGCTGCTCCAGCAGCCCGACCTGCTGCTCCTCGACGAGCCCACCAACCACCTCGACGCCGAGTCGGTCCAGTGGCTCGAGGGCCACCTCAAGAGCTACCCGGGCGCCGTCCTGGCCGTCACCCACGACCGCTACTTCCTCGACAACGTCGCCCAGTGGATCGCCGAGGTCGACCGCGGCTCGATCCACGGCTACGAGGGCAACTACTCGACGTACCTCGAGACCAAGAAGGAGCGCCTCAAGGTCGAGGGCGCCAAGGACGCCAAGCGCGCCAAGATGCTCGAGAAGGAGCTGGAGTGGGTGCGCTCCAACGCCAAGGCGCGCCAGACCAAGTCCAAGTCGCGTCTGGCCCGCTACGAGGAGCTGGCCGCCGAGGCCGACAAGGCCCGCAAGATCGACGCCGCCGACATCAACATCCCGCCGGGCCCGCGGCTCGGCGACGTCGTCCTCGAGGCCGAGCACCTCACCAAGGGCTTCGAGGACCGGATCCTGTGGAACGACATCTCCTTCACGCTGCCGCGCGCCGGCATCGTGGGCGTCGTCGGCCCCAACGGCGTCGGCAAGACGACCCTGTTCCGGATGATCACCGGGGGCGAGCAGCCCGACTCCGGCAAGCTCACCGTCGGCCAGACCGTCAAGATCTCGTACGTCGACCAGAGCCGCGGCGGCATCGACCCCAACAAGAACGTCTGGGAGGTCGTCTCCGACGGCCTGGACTTCATCAAGGTCGCCAACTTCGAGATGAACAGCCGCGCCTACGTCGCCTCGTTCGGCTTCAAGGGCCCCGACCAGCAGAAGAAGGCCGGCGTGCTCTCCGGTGGTGAGCGCAACCGCCTCAACCTGGCACTCACCCTCAAGCAGGGCGGCAACATGCTGCTCCTCGACGAGCCGACCAACGACCTCGACGTCGAGACCCTGTCCTCGCTCGAGGACGCGCTGCTCGACTTCCCGGGATGCGCCGTGGTCACCTCCCACGACCGTTGGTTCCTCGACCGGATCGCCACCCACATCCTCGCCTGGGAGGGCACCGAGGAGAACGAGGGCGAGTGGTTCTGGTTCGAGGGCAACTTCGCGTCCTACGAGGAGAACAAGATCGAGCGGCTCGGTCTCGAGGCGGCCCGCCCGCACCGCGTCACCCACCGCCGCCTCACGCGCGACTGAGCCTGACGACCACCCCGTCGCGGCGCGGCCCGGAGTGATCGGGCCGCGCCGTCGGCGTCTCGCCTAGTGACGGAGCTCGCGCTCGGGGTGCGCGCAGATCAGCTGGTCGCAGACCGCGTTCATGACCCGGCCGAGCGCGGCCAGGTCGGCCGCGTCGACGAGGTCGACGAGCGACCGGCGCACGGTCTCGACGTGATCGGGCGCGGCCGTGCGCAACACGGCGAGCCCGGTCTCGGTGAGCCGGCAGTCGACGCCGCGGCCGTCCTCGGGCGACTCCTCGCGGACGACGAGCCCGGCGCTCTCCATCCGCTTGACCGTGTGGGTCACCCGGCTGCGGCTGTGGGCGAGCGCCGCAGCCAGCTGGGCCATCCGCAAGGTGCCGTCGGCCTCGGAGAGCCGGACCAGGATCTCGTACTCGACGGCGGAGAGCCCGTGCTCGCGGCGCAGGTCCTCGTCGAGGCGGTCGAGCAGGAGCGTGGTGCCGAGCAGGAACGAGCGCCAGGTCCGCTGCTGGTCCTGGTCGAGCCACCGCGGCTCGCGACCGCCCGCCACGGGTGCAGCGCTCTTCTCGGTCACCGCGTCAGTCTAGGAGATCCCGCAGGCAGGCGCCGCCCACCTACGGGCTCTCCAGGTCCCGCCGCATCAGGATCCGCGGGTGGCCGCTCAGCACCGACGACGTGTCGGCGACCTGGCGGAAGCCGGCGGCCTCGAAGTTGGCGCGCAGTCCGGCGTACGCCATGGTCAGGTCGACCTTCGCGCCGCCGTTGTCGAGCGGGTACGCCTCGATGGCCGGCGCGCCCTGGTCGCGGGCGAACGCGACGGCGCCCTCGATGAGGTCGTGGGAGATGCCCTTGCCGCGGTGCCCGGGCCGGACCCGGATGCACCACAGGGACCACACGGGGAGGTCGTCGACGTGGGGGATCTTGCGATTGCGCGCGAAGGTCGTGGCCGAGCGGGGGGCGACCGCGGCCCAGCCGACGGGGACGTCGCCGTCGTAGGCCAGCACTCCGAGCGGGCCGTCCTCGAGCAGCCGGGCGACGAACTCGCCCCGCTCCTGGCTGCGCATCTGGTTGTTGACGGTGGAGGGGATCCGGTAGCTCAGGCACCAGCACACGCTGGCGTCGGCACGCTTCGGCCCGACGAGTGCCTTGACGTCCTCGAAGACGGTGGCGGGCCGTACGACGATGCTCATGCACCGAACCTACGGCCCGCTGCCGACAGCGGGAGTCTCAGGTCAGCTGAGACGCTCCAGGATCATCGCCATGCCCTGGCCGCCCCCGACGCACATGGTGATCAGGCCGGTGGACTTGTCGTGCCACTGCAGCGAGTTGATCAGCGTGTTCTGCAGGCGGGCGCCGGTCATGCCGAAGGGGTGGCCGACGGCGATGGCGCCGCCGTTGACGTTGAGCTTCTCGATCGGGATGCCGAGGTCCTCCGCCGAGGGCAGCACCTGTGCGGCGAAGGCCTCGTTGATCTCGGCGAGGTCGATGTCGTCGATCGTCATGTTCGCGTTGCGCAGCGCGTTGCGGGTCGCCTCGACCGGGCCGAGGCCCATGATCTCGGGGGAGAGGCCCGACACGCCGGTGGAGACGATCCGGGCCAGCGGCGTCAGGCCCAGCTCGGCAGCCTTGGTGTCGGACATGATGACGACCGCGGCGGCGCCGTCGTTGAGGGCGCAGCAGTTGCCGGCGGTGACGACGCCGTCGGGGCGGAAGACGGGCTGCAGCTGCGCGAGGGCGTCGTAGGTGACGCCGGCGCGCGGGCCGTCGTCCTGGCTGACGACGGTGCCGTCGGCAAGGGTGATGGGGGTGATCTCGCGCTCCCAGAAGCCGTCGGCGATGGCCTTCTCGGCGAGGTTCTGCGAGCGGACGCCGAAGTGGTCGAGGTCCTCGCGCTTGAGGCCGCGGATGCTGGCGACGTTCTCGGCGGTCTGGCCCATCGCGATGTAGATGTCGGGCAGCAGGCCGTCCTCGCGCGGGTCGTGCCACACCTGGCCGCCCTCGGCGTACTTCTCGGTGCGCTGCTGCGCGTCGGCGAACAGCGGGTTCTTCGTGTTCGGGATGTGGTCGGAGGTGCCGAACTGGAAGCGCGACACGGTCTCGACCCCGGCGGAGATGAACACGTCGCCCTCGCCGGCCTTGATCGCGTGGAAGGCCATCCGCGAGGTCTGCACCGACGAGGAGCAGTAGCGGGTGATGGTGGCGCCGGGGATCTCGGTGCCCATCAGGGTGGTGACGATCCGGGCCATGTTGTTGCCGGCCTCGCCGCCGGGCAGGCCGACGCCGAGGTAGAAGTCGTCGACGTCCTTCGGGTCGAGCGCGGGGATCTTGTCGAGCGCGGCCTGGGCGATGAAAGCGGTCAGGTCGTCGGGACGGAAGTCCTTGAGCGAGCCCTTGTTGGCACGCCCGATCGGCGTACGGGCGGCGGAGACGATCACGGCCTCGGGCATGGAGACTCCTCGGTGCAGGTGAGAGGCGGAACGCGCTCAGCGTAGTGGCCGGGAACTGGAACCTGTTCCGGTCGTGGCGGACGCCACAGCCCCGTCCCTGCATGCGGAGCCCCACCCCACCGGCCGGCCGGGTCTGGAAGCATGGCGGGGGTGCGGCACCGCTACGACTGCCCCCTGCGCTGGGGTGACATCGACCAGCTGAACCACGTCAACAACGTGAAGTACGTCGACTACCTCCAGGAGGCGCGCGGCGCGCTGCTGCACGCCTGCCGGGCCGCGGCCGGCGTCGAGCACCACCACAACGACGCCTACGTCGTGCGCCGCCACGAGGTCACCTTCCGGGCCCCGCTGCGGTTCCGGTTCCAGTCGGTGTCGATCGAGTCGTGGGTCAGCGAGATCCGCACGGCGAGCTTCACCCTCGACCACGAGATCTTCGAGGAGCAGCCCGACGGCACCCGCACCGTCTACCTGCGCGCCCGCACCGTGCTCGCGCCGTTCGTGCTCGCGACCGGTCAGCCGCGGCGGCTCGACGACCAGGAGCGCAACGCGCTGGCGCCGTACGCCGAGCTCGGTGACGTCCGCTCGCGCCCGGTGCTCGTCGACGTGCCGCGCGACCGCGCCGCCCACCACCCCGTGCAGGTGCGCTTCTCCGACCTCGACATCTACCGCCACGTCAACAACGTGAAGTACTTCGAGTTCTTCCAGGAGTCCCGCATCGCCTCCCTCGGCCGGCTGCGGCAGGGCCTCAAGGAGTTCCCGCGGATGGCCAGCGTGATCGCGCAGGCCGACGTCGAGTACGTCGCCCCGATCGTGCTCCGCCCGCAGTCCTACGACTGCTGGTCGGTCGTCTCCCACGTCGGCACCAAGTCGATGGTGCTCGAGTCGGAGATCACCGACGGCACCGGCGGCTCGGAGGAGGGCGCGGTGCTGGCGCGGTCGAAGGTCGTGCTGGTCTTCTTCGACACCGAGACCCAGCGCTCGATCACCCCGGTCGACGGCTTCCGCGAGGCGATGATCGGCGTGCTCGGCGACATGGTCACGGCAGCTGGGTGAAGTCCGGTTCCCGGCCCTCGGCGAAGGCGGCCAGTGCCTCGAGGTTCGCCGGGCCCCCCATCAGCTCGGCGAAGGCGGCGTTCTCGCGGTCCCGCGCGGCCCGGATCGCGTCGCGGTGCGGCTCGGTCATGGTCCGCTTGACGGCGACCAGTGAGGAGATCGGCTTCGCCGCGAGCACCTCGGCGTGCCGACGCGCGGTCGCCATCAGCTCCCCGGGTGCGCAGACCTCCTTCACCAGGCCCATCTCGCGTGCCTCGGCCGCGCTGATCCACTCCGAGGACAGCAGCGCCCACGCGGCGTGCTGACGGCCCACCAGCGCCGGGAACAGGTACGACGACGCGGCCTCCGGCGCGACGCCGAGCGACGTGAAGGGGCACTTGAGCCGCGCCCCGTCGGCCATGAAGCCCAGGTCGGCGAAACCGAGGATCGTGGCGCCGATGCCGAGTCCCAACCCGTTGACGGCGACGACGAGCGGCTTGGGGAACTCCACCAGTGCGTCCACGAGCCCGACGAACCCGTGCTTCCCGCGCGGGAAGTCGGGGTTCGTGGCGATCTGGTGCATCTCGAGGAGGTCGGTGCCGGCGCTGAACGCACGCCCCGACCCGGTCAGCAGCACCACCGCGACACCCGGGTCCGCCGCCGCGGCGAGGAGCGCGTCCGCGGTGGCGTCGTACAGCTCCTCGTTGAACGCGTTGAGGGCCTCGGGGCGGTCCAGCGTCAGGGTGCGGACCCGGCGGTCGTCGGACACGAGCAGCGTCATGCCCTCAGGATAGAACCTGTTCTACTCCGGGGCGCTAGTCGGAGGCCAGGTGGGCGCGCAGCCGCTTGAGGCCGCGGTGCCGGGCGACCCGGACGGCGACGGCGGTCATGCCGAGCGCGGCCGCCGTCGAGCTCACGTCGAGGTCGAGGACCTCGGTGCAGGCGATGACGTCGCGCTCACGGGGCGGGAGGGCGGCCAGGGCCTGGCGCACCCACTCGTCGGCGAGGATGCCGGTCTCGGGCCCGGCCACGGTCTGCTCGGCGTCCGCGGCGAGGGTGTCGAAGCCCTTGGTCCGGGTCGCCGTACGCCGGCCGGCGTTGGCCTTGTGCTTGCGAGCGATGCCGAACAGCCAGCCGCCGAAGTCCGAGCCGTTCCCGTGGAAGTCGGCGATCCGCTCGGCGGCGACCAGCCAGGTCGCGGCGGCGATGTCGTCGGCCGCCTCGCCGCCTGGGGTGGAGCGTGCCTCGAGCCACAGCAACAGCCGACCGGCGTGGTCGCGATAGAGCTCGCGCCACGCTGCGGCGTCACCGCTCTTCGCGGCAGTGACGAGCTCGTCGTCGGCCCGCACCGGACGTGTCCCCACCCCTGTTGTTCTGGCGTGGTCCGGACCTTGCCCCGGCCCACGCGTCCCATTGTCCCGCCTGCGAGCCTGAAGCGGGACATTTCCTCGTGGTCAGTGCGTCGGTCGTTGCTGTCCGCCCGGCCGGTTGTCGTTGCCGCCGACGCCGACGGGGTCGTTCAGGAGGTTCTTGAGGACGTCGTCGAGAGGGGGCTTGGGCGAGGCGCCCTCACCGGGCTCCCGGTCGTGGCCGGTGGCCTTTCCCTTGGCCTTGTCCTTCTTGTGCCCTTTGGCCTTGCCCTTGGACGCCTTGCCCTTGGACGCCTTGCCCTTGTCCTTCGCGTGGCCGTTGGCCTGGCCGTCGGCGCCCTGGCCGCGACCCTTCCCCTCGTCGGCCCGGTCGGGGTCGACGGCGCGCTCGGACGAGGGGGACGTGGAGCTGCCCGGCAGCCCCGGGGACAGGGGGCTGCCGGGCATGGTGGATACGTCGGAGTGTGGGGTTCCGACGTCTCCGGGACTCGGCGTGCCGGACGGTCCGATCCGGGTCGGGCTGTCGGTGGGGGTGTGTGGGACACCTCCACCGGTGGGAACGCCCGCTGCCCAGGTGGCGGCCGCGATGACGGCAACGGAGCCGGTCGCGAGCACCATGCGGAGACCGGCCGACCGAGTCGATCGGGGGAGAGTCGCCTGCGACGTCGCGCTCAGGTGGGCGAGCATGCCGAGGAACGCCGGGTCGGGCTCGAGCGTCGGTACGTCGACGCGGAGCCGCTCGGTCGTGCGTTCGTGGGTCATGGCCTGCTCAGCTGTGCGGGGGGCGAGGCGGGACTGCTCTCACCCGGAACATGTCGCAGCCCACGCCGGGTGTTACATCCGATCCGAAAATGTTCAGCCCGGGGTGTTCACCATGAACGTCGCCGCGTGGGTGACGTACTCCCAGAAGCGGGCGTCCTGCTCGGGGGTGAGGTGCACGCTGTCGAGCCCGGCGCGGAAGTGCCCCAGCCAGCGGTCGCGCGCCTCCTGGTCGACCGGGAACGGCGCGTGCCGCATCCGCAGCCGCGGGTGGCCGCGGTTCTCGGAGTAGGTCGTGGGACCGCCCCAGTACTGGACGAGGAAGAGCAGGAAGCGCTCCTCGGCCGGTCCGAGGTCCGCCTCCGGGTACATCGGGCGGAGCACCTCGTCGGCGGCCACGCCCTCGTAGAACGTCGCGACGATCCGGCGGAACGTCTCGAACCCACCGATCTCGTCGTAGAAGCTCGTCTCGTCGCTCCCCGTGGTCACGTCGTCCATCATCCCTCGTCGGTCCTGGCGCCCTGCGCCGAGGCCTCGTCCTTGTGCTGGCGGCGGTCCTCGCGCTGCCACACGACCCGCTGGGCGTAGGGGACCTCGATGCCCTCGTGGTCGAACCGGGCCTTGATCCGCTGGCGCAGCGCGCGCGCCACTCCCCACTGCTCGAGGGGGGCGGTCTTGACCATCACCCGGATCGTCACGGCGTCGGGCTCCATCAGCTCCACGCCGGTGACCTCGGGCTCCTCGATCACGACGTGGCTGTACTCGTCGTCCTCCCACAGGTCGTGGGCGACCTCGCGCAGGACCCGCTGCACGCGGGCCAGGTCCTCGTCGTACCCGACCCGGACGTCGACGACCGCACGCGACCAGTTCTGGCTCTTGTTGCCGACCCGCATGATCTCCCCGTTGGGGACGTACCAGACCGTGCCCTCGATGTCGCGCAGCCGCGTCATCCGCAGGGTCACCGCCTCGACCGTGCCGTTGGCGTCGCCCACGTCGACGACGTCGCCGACGCCGTACTGGTCCTCGATGAAGATGAAGATGCCGGCGAGGAAGTCCTTGACCAGGGACTGTGCGCCGAAGCCGAGCGCGATGCCGATGATGCCGGCGCTGGCGATGATCGGGGCGATGTCGACGCCGACCTCGCTGAGCACCATGGTGCCGACGATCGCCACCAGGATGAAGGTGATGATGCTCTTCAGCACGCCGCCCATGGTCGCCGCCCGCTGCTTGCGCCGGGCGGTCACCGCGCTCTCCACGCGCTCCGGCAGCACGCCGCGCTCGGCACGGCGGGCGATCCGGTCGACGACGCGGTGCAGCAGCCACCGGGCCACCACCCCCAGCAGCACGAGGCCGATGATCGCGAGCGGCTTGCCGATGAGGACGTCGGACCACTCCGCGAGCCGTCGGTTCCCGGTCACGTCCCAGGTCAGGTCGCAGACCGTCTCGCCGTCGGCGCACGGGCTGGTCGGGGCGGCGATCAGCAGGGGGAGGACAGGCATCCGCCCAGTGTCCCAAAGGCACCTGAGCCCCGCTGCGGACACCGCTACCGCAGGCGGGAGCGGGAGCCGATAGCATGCGGCTCGTGACCAGCACTGCCGTACGCCGCCTGCTCGCCGTGTGCACCCTCGTCGGGGTGAGCGCCCTGCTCGTCGTCGCCGGAGCGGGCTCCGCGTCCGCCGACACCCCGGAGCCGCGTCCGGGCCACGGTGCCGGGAGCTGGGAGGCCAAGCCCGACATCGACGTGCTCAACGCGTGGCTCTACCTGGGCGGCGTCCCGCTGCTGGTCTTCGTGGTCATCACGCTGCTCTTCGTCGCCCCGGCCCTGGCGCGCGGCGAGGACCTCAGCCTCGACGCCCTGGAGCCGGAGAACCAGTGGCTCGGCGGCCCGCGCAAGGCGGCCGGTGAGCTCGCCGCCCCCGACTCCGACGACTCCAAGGCCGGCGGCGCCGGCGGCAGCTGGTAGTCCGCGGACATGAGCACCACCGCCCTGACGGCGTCCGAGCGTGCCGCCCTCGACGTCACGATCCGCAACGCCGAGCAGCTGTGCCGCGCCGAGATCTCGGTCTTCGTCGGCGCCGCGAGCGGCGAGCCGCGCGCCTTCGCGACCAGCCTGCACAACACCCTCGTGCTGCCCTCGCGCAGCATCCTGATCATGGTCGACCCCGACCGTCGCGTGGTCGAGGTCGTCACCGGCGGCCACGCGCGTGAGCGGTTCACCGACGAGGAGTCGGCCCAGGTCGTCGCCGCGATGACTGCGAGGTTCGCCACGGGCGACCTCGCCGGTGGCCTGACCCGCGGCATCGAGCTGCTCGGCGATCTCGCCAAGGACTGAGGCCGCCCGCGAGTGAGCTTGCGAACCCGCGGTCAGCGGCCGAAGGTCGAGGAGCGTCGGCGAGCTCGCGCCGCGAAGCAAGCGAGGTCGTGACGCGTCACGAGACCACGTGAGCCGGTGCCGGAACTGTGCAGATCACAATTCCTGCACCGGCTCACTGCGTCTCGTGACGGTCGCTGCGCGACCTCCTCGACGACCGGTGGGTCAGGCGCCGGCGTCGCAGGCCTGGGCGGCGATGGCCCGGGCGACGTCGGCACGGCCCTCGCGCACGTAGCGGATCGCGCCCGGGTTGACCGTCTCGGCGTTGGCCGCGAGCCAGGCGTCGACGGTGTCGAGCGTGGCCTGCGTGGCGATCAGGCGCGGGAAGATGTGCTCCAGCGCGACCGAGGCCTTGTGGCTGCCGAGCCGGTCCCAGGTGCCGGCGACCTCGGCCAGGTAGCGCTCGACGTACGGCGCGAGCACGGCCTCCTGGCCGGCCTGCCAGAACGCGAGGACCACGCTGCGCTGCGTCTCGTTGGGGACCGACGGGTCGAGCAGGGCCTGGGTCCAGGCCCGCTCCTTGGCCTCGGCGGTGCCCTGGGCGGCGCGGGCGGCGGCGGACTTCTCCTGACCGGAGATCGTGTTGTCCCCGGCCAGCTCGGTGTCGATGCGGGCGTCGTCGGCCCGGCCGACGCGGGCCAGCGCGGTGAGCAGCGCCCAGCGCAGGTCCTGGTCGACGGCGAGGCCGTCGAAGGTGAGCGAGCCGTCGAGGATCGCCTCGACCTCGGCGACCGCGCTCTCGCTGGTGGCCGCCGCGGCGTAGCCGCGTGCGAACGTGAGCTGGTGGTCGGTGCCGGGCTCGGCCGCGGCCAGCAGCCCCCGCAGGCCCTGCTCCCAGCGCGCCGCGAGCTCGGCGCGACGAGCCGGGTCGCTGTAGAGGGCGACCGCCTGGGCGGCGTACACGGGGATCCGGCTGACGCCCCAGGCGTCGGTCTCCTGGCCGATGTTGCCGAGGACGAGCTCGACGAAGTCGGTCGCGGACAGCTCGGCATCGCGGGTCATGTCCCACGCGGCGCTCCAGACCAGCGCGCGCGCCAGCGAGTCGTCGAGGTCGGACAGGCGGGCGATCGCGGTGGCCTGCGAGCGCTCGTCGAGACGGATCTTGGCGAAGGCGAGGTCCTGGTCGTTGAGCAGCAGGAGCTCGGGCTGTGCCTTGCCGACCAGCTCCGCGAGCTCGGTGCGGGCCCCGTCGACGTCGACCTCGACGTAGTCGGTGCGGACCAGGCGGCCCTCGACGGTGTTGTAGAAGCCGATGCCGACCCGGTGCCGGCGCAGCGTCGGGTGGTCCGCGGGCGCGGTCTGGTTGATCGCGAACGAGGCGTAGGTGCCCTCCGCGGTCAGCTCGAAGGCGGGGGAGAGGGTGTTGGTGCCGGCCGTCTGCAGCCACTCCTGGGCCCAGCCGGTCAGCTCGCGGCCCGACGCCTTCTCGAGCGCGGTGAGCAGGTCGGAGAACTCCGTGTTGCCGAACGCGTGGTCGTGGAAGTACTGCTTGAGCCCGGCCAGGAACGGGTCGAGACCGACCCAGGCGACGAGCTGCTTGAGCACCGACGCGCCCTTGGCGTAGGTGATCATGTCGAAGTTGACCTCGACGGCGTGCAGGTCGACGTTGTCGGCCGCGATCGGGTGCGTCGACGGCAGCGAGTCGGCGCGGTAGCCGGTCTGCTTGCGGGCGTTGGTGAACCCGGTCCAGGCGTCGTCGTAGGACGTGGCGAGGGCCTCGGCGTGGTAGCAGGCCCACTCGGCGAACGACTCGTTGAGCCACAGGTCGTCCCACCACTTCATGGTCACGAGGTCGCCGAACCACATGTGGGCCATCTCGTGCAGGATCACCGAGGCGCGGAACTCGTAGAACGAGCGCGGCTGGCGGGAGCGGGGGAGGTACTCGTCGCGCAGGGTCACCGCGCCGGCGTTCTCCATCGCGCCCATGTTGTACTCCGGCACGTAGAGCTGGTCGTACTTGCCGAACGGGTACGGGTAGCCGAACGCCTCCTCGAAGAACGCGAAGCCCTGCTTGGTGAGGGTGACGATCTCCTCGCGGTCGCGCTCGAGGTAGTCCTTGAGCGACTGGCGGCTGTAGTGGCCGAGCGGAATGGTGCCGTGGGCGCCCTCGTAGACGTCCTGGACCTCGTAGTAGTCGCCGGCGACGATCGCGGTGATGTAGGTCGACATCGGCTTGGTCGCCGGGAAGGCCCACAGCGCGACGTCCTCGCCACGTGAGGTGGTCGATCCCGTCGGGACCGGGTCGGGCGTCGCGGCGTTCGAGACGACCTTCCAGTGGGCCGGAGCGGTCACGTTGAACGTGAACGGCGCCTTGAGGTCGGGCTGCTCGAAGGTGGTGTAGACGCGGCGGGCGTCGGGGACCTCGAACTGGGAGTAGAGGTAGACCTTGCCGTCGGCCGGGTCCACGAAGTGGTGGAGGCCCTCGCCGGTGTGGGAGTAGGTGCAGTCGGCCTTGACGACCAGCACGTTCTCGGCCTTCAGGTCGGGCAGCGCGATCCGGCTGTCGACGTACGCCGTGGCGGGGTCGAGCGGAGCGCCGTTGAGGGTGATCTCGTGGATCGTCGCGTCGACGAGGTCGGCGAAGGTGGCCGATCCGGGCTGGCGACAGGTGAAGGTCAGCGTGGTGGTGGACCCGAAGGTCTTCACGCCTTCCTCGGTCGCGCCGGAGAGGTCGAGGTCGATCACGTAGGACGTCACGTCGACGAGGGCGGCGCGGGTAGCCGCCTCGTCGCGGGTGAGGTTGGTGCCGGGCATGGCAGTCATCCTTGCACCCGGGTGAAGTTGTCGGACAATCGGAGCGAGGGGCGCGAACTACAACGGTGTAACTCAGGAAAGTCAACGCGACACGCCAGTGACGGGAGAGATTTTCGAGGTTTTTGTTGCGTTCTGGGGTGGTTGTGCCCGATGGTGTTCGGCATGCGCACACCAGGCCGGGCCGCGCGCTGGGGGACCACGACTGCCGCCAGTGCGATGTTGGCGTCGTACCTCGTCCTCGCCGGACCCACGTCCGGGCCGACCCGGGAACCCTTCGTCCCATCGGCAGGGACGACCTATCTCTGCAGCGGTTATGCGGACTGCGTCCGCGCCGGCTACTCCGACGCCGGGTACGGCGCGGCGAACGGCACCATGTACTGGCGGATGTACGCCGGGCACAACTGCACCAACTACGCCGCCTACCGCATGATCCAGGCCGGCATGCCGAACGTGCGGCCGTGGACCGGTGAGGGCAACGCCAGCCACTGGGGCCTGTACATGGCCTCCATCACCGACCAGACCCCCAATGTCGGCGCCATCGCCTGGTGGGGCAAGTACTCCAACGGCGCCGGCTCCGCCGGTCACGTCGCCTACGTCGAGCGCGTGGTCTCGCCCGACGAGATCATCGTCTCCGAGGACGCGTGGGGCGGCACCTTCCACTGGCGCTCCATCACCCGCTCGAGCGGGCGGTGGCCGACCGGTTTCATCCACTTCGTCGACAAGGCAGCGCCCCCGCCGACGCCGACCGAGAACATCTTCACCCAGACCGCGCCGCCGGTCGTGGCCGCCCCGCTGGTCGTGAACACGACCGTCACCGCCACGCCGGGCGGCTGGTCGCCGACGCCGGCCGAGAACCGGTGGCGGTGGTTCGCCGACGGCGTCCGGATCGGCGACATCACCGCCCCCGACCTCGCGCTGACCCCCGACCTGGTCGGCAAGACGTTGAGCATGCGCGTGGTGGCGAAGTCCGAGGGCTACACGACCTACGTCTCGCCGTTCTACCCGCTCGGCCCCGTCCTCGCGGGGATGGTGCACGCGACGACCCCGGCGACGTTGAGCGGGACGCCCGCTCTCGGCCAGGTGCTGACCGTGACCCCGGGGACCTACGACCAGCCCGATGCGACCCCGGCCTACCAGTGGCTGCGCAACGGCGCCGCGATCCCGGGGGCCACCGCGGCGACGTACCAGCTCGCGGCGGACGACGTCGGCACCAGCGTCAGCGTCCAGGTGAGCGGCACCAAGGCGCAGTTCGCGCCCGCCGTGGAGACCCTCAGTGCCGCGGGCACGGTGACCAGCCCGGCGGTCGTCGCCCTCAAGACCAAGCCCGCGCGGGGTCGCGCGATCGTCAAGGTGCGCGTGGACGCCGTGGGCAAGGTGCCGGTCAAGGGCAAGGTGCTCGTCCGGATCGGTTCCTGGCAGCGTGAGGTCCGGCTCCGGGACGGCGTCGCGAAGGTCTCCGTGCGGATGTCGCGCGGGACCAAGAAGGTGCGGGTCCGCTACCTGGGCTCCGCCGTCGTACCGGCGGCGCCGAAGGTGGTCGGGACCGTCCAGGTGTCCTGACCGGGGAATGTCCGCGGGGCCCCGTAGGTTGGCGAACCATGGCCGAGAATCCCACCCCGCACGTCGCCGACTTCTGGTTCGACCCGCTGTGTCCCTTCGCCTGGATCTCCTCGCGGTGGATCCTCGAGGTCGAGCAGGTCCGTGACATCGAGGTCCGCTGGCACGTCATGAGCCTCGCCTACCTCAACCAGGACCGCGACATCCCCGACGGCTACCGCGAGATGCTCGCCCCGGCCTGGGGGCCGGTACGGGTGCTCGTCGCCGCGCAGGAGCAGTACGGCGACAAGGTGCTCCGCCCGCTGTACGACGCCTTCGGGCAGCGGATCCACCTGGAGGGCCGCAAGCTCCACGAGCAGCCCGACGGTGGCCTCGCCCTGATCGCCGAGGTGCTGGACGAGGTCGGCCTCGACGCCTCGCTGGTCGAGGCGGCCACCGACGCGTCCTACGACGCCAGGGTCGCCGCCTCCCACCACGAGGGCATGGACGCGGTCGGCGACGACGTCGGCACGCCCACCATCCACATCGACGGCGCCGCGTTCTTCGGCCCGGTGCTCTCGAAGATCCCGCGCGGCGAGGACGCCGGGCGGCTGTGGGACGGCTGCGTGGCCGTCGCGTCGTTCCCCTACTTCTACGAGCTCAAGCGGACGCGCACCGGGGACCTCGACTTCTCCTGAAGCCCGAGCGCTGGAATCACCGGTCGACCGGTGATTCCGTCGCTTGTCGAGCGTTGCAACACCCGACAAGCGCCGGAAACGCCCGTCAAACGGTGCCCGTGGGACGGATGTGACGTCCACCCGACGATCGGCGACACGCGGGCGGGCCGCTTCCGTCCCCTCCCGTCGATGGCGCATGCTCGGGTGGCATGAACCTCTCGGACCCGTCCCTGCGCCGTCGCGACCTCGCCACGCTCGGAGCCGCCGTCGCGGTGCTGCCGCTGGCCGGGCTCACCCCGAGCCCCGCCGCGGCCGCCCCGGCGAGGGCCGGCGGTCGGCTCCGGCTGACGCCCGACGAGGGCGGGCTCGGCGGCGCTCTCGACGTGGCGCTGACGCCGGACCCGCAGGCAGCGGCCCAGGTCGCGGCGCGGGGCGCGGTGCTGCGCACCGCCGAGCAGCGCACCGACCGCTTCGCGCTGCTCGGCGTCACCTGGGCCGCGGGGGCGGGCCAGGTCCGGGTCCGGGTACGACGCCCGGGCGGGGGCTGGAGTCCGTGGCGCACCGTCCCCGCCCTCCACGACCTGCCGGACCGCGGCACCGGCGAGAGCCGCCGCACCCGCGGCGGCACCGAGCCGCTCTGGGTCGGCGACAGTGACGGCGTCCAGGTCGAGGTCACCGGCGCCGTCGAGCGGCCGGTGCTGACCCTGGTCGATCCCGGCAACGCGCCGAGCGACGCCACTGACAGCGACGACCGGGCCGTCGCGGTCCGGCCCCGGCGCCGCTCCCTGCGTCCGCGGATCCGCAGCCGCCGCTCCTGGGGTGCCAAGGAGAAGTGGGCCACGGGCAAGCCGAAGCGGGTCAGGACGGTCGAGCAGGTCCACGTCCACCACACGGCGACCGGCAACGACTACCGCAAGGGCGACGTCCCGCGCATCCTGCGGGGGATCTACCGCTACCACACGAAGACGCTGGGCTGGTCCGACGTCGGCTACAACTACTTCGTCGACCGGTTCGGCCGGATCTGGGCGGGTCGCCGGGGCGCGGACGGCGACCGCGACACCCGTGGCGCGCACACCCTCGGCTTCAACCACACCTCGGTCGGCATCGCCGTGCTCGGCTCCTACCAGGAGGTCGCGCCAGCGCCGAAGGTGCTCGCCGGCATCGCCAAGATCGCCGCCTGGAAGCTGAAGAAGTACCACCGCGACCCGCTCGTGACCACACCCGTGCGCTCGCACGGAAGCGACCTGTACCCGAAGGGCACCTGGGCCGTCCTGCCGGTGATCGACGGCCACCGCGACAGCAACGACACCGAGTGCCCGGGGCAGTACCTCTACGACGCGCTCCCCGAGATCCGCCTGCGCACGGCCCGCCGTATCAAGAGGTCCCGCCGCTGACGGCCGGCACGGCGCCCGACCCTAGGATTCAGGCATGACGCACGTCCTCTCCGCTGTCGCCTGGCCCTACGCGAACGGTCCCCGCCACATCGGTCACGTGGCCGGCTTCGGCGTACCGTCCGACGTCTTCAGCCGGTACCAGCGCATGGCGGGCGCCGACGTCCTCATGGTCTCCGGCTCCGACGAGCACGGCACGCCCATCCTGATCGCCGCCGACGAGGCCGGGCTGACCCCGCAGGAGCTGGCCGACCAGAACCACCGGCTGATCGTGGAGGACCTGGTCGGGCTGGGCATCAGCTACGACCTCTACACCCGCACCACCACGCGCAACCACCATGCGGTGGTGCAGGAGATGTTCCTGGGCGTCTACGAGAACGGCTACTTCGTCGAGCAGACGACGTACGGCGCCATCTCGCCGTCGACCGGGCGCACCCTGCCCGACCGCTACATCGAGGGCACCTGCCCGAACTGCGGGTACGACGGCGCGCGCGGCGACCAGTGCGACAACTGCGGCAAGCAGCTGGACCCCCAGGACCTGAAGAACCCGCGCTCACGGATCAACGGCGAGACGCCCGAGTTCATCGAGACCCAGCACTTCTTCCTCGACCTGCCGGCGCTGGCCGACGCGCTGCAGGCCTGGCTCGACGAGCGCGAGGCGACCGGCCTGTGGCGGCCCAACGTCATCCGGTTCTCGCAGAACATCCTCGAGGAGATCCGCCCGCGCGCGATGACGCGCGACATCGACTGGGGCATCGCGGTCCCGCTCGAGGGCTGGCAGGACAACCCGACCAAGAAGCTCTACGTCTGGTTCGACGCCGTCATCGGCTACCTCTCGGCCTCCATCGAGTGGGCGCGGCGCAGCGGCGACCCCGACGCGTGGCGCGCGTGGTGGAACGACCCGGCCGCCCTGTCCTACTACTTCATGGGCAAGGACAACATCACCTTCCACTCCCAGATCTGGCCCGCCGAGCTGCTCGCGTACGCCGGCAAGGGCGCCAAGGGCGGCCAGCCGCGCGAGTACGGCGAGCTCAACCTGCCCACCGAGGTCGTCTCCAGCGAGTTCCTCACGATGGAGGGCAAGAAGTTCTCCTCGTCGAAGAAGGTCGTCATCTACGTCCGCGACCTGCTCGCGCGCTACCAGCCCGACGCCTTCCGCTACTTCGTCGCCGCCGCCGGTCCGGAGAGCCAGGACTCGGACTTCACGTGGGCGGAGTTCGTGCGTCGTACGAACGACGAGCTGGTCGCCGGCTGGGGCAACCTGGTCAACCGCACCGCGAACCTGATCGCCAAGAACTTCGGCGAGATCCCCGCGGCCGGACCGCTGTCCGCCGAGGACGAGGCGGTGCTCGCGACGGTCGCGGAGGCCTTCGGCGTCGTCGGCGACCTGATCGGCCGGCACCGGCAGAAGCAGGCGATCGGCGAGGCGATGCGCGCGGTGGCCGACGTCAACAAGTACGTCTCCGACTCCGAGCCGTGGAAGATCAAGGACGACCCGGAGCGGCTCGCGACGATCCTGCACGTGATGGCTCAGTGCGTCGCCGACCTCAACCTGGTGCTCAGCCCGTTCCTGCCGTTCTCGGCCAACGAGGTCGACAAGGCGCTCGGCGGCACCGGTGCGGTCGCCCCGATGCCGGTCGTCGAGGAGGTCACCGACCTCGACGACGCCGAGCGCAGCTACCCGGTCATCACCGGCGACTACGCCGGGTTCCCCGCCTGGCGGCGAGCGCCGATCGAGGTCGGCCGTGCGGTCGCCAAGCCGGCCCCGGTCTTCGTCAAGCTCGACCCGACGGTGATCGAGGAGGAGCTCGCCCGCCTCGACGGCTGAAAAGCGGTTGTCCGGGCAGGGCCCGGCAACGACGATCAGCCCATGAGCAGCGGGTGCGACGTCTGGTTCACCGAGGACGCGGGGGAGTTCCTCGCCCGGGCGGGCGAGCACCTCGCCCAGGACCCGGTGACGGGCACCGTCGTCACGACCATCGCGCAGCGGATCCGTGACACGGGCCGCGGCGACCTGCCGCACTGCTGGTTCGCGGTCGTGTCCGGCCCGGACGGCGCGATCGCGGGGATCGCGATGCGCACCGCTCCGTTCCCGCCGTACCCCGTCTACCTGCTGGCGATGCCCGACGACGTCGTGGCCGCCCTCGCCGCCGCCGTCGTCGGAAGGGGCGAGGACGTCGGCGGTGCGACCGGGCTGCGCCCCGCGGCCGACCGCTTCGCCGCGGCGATCGCCGCCGCCACCGGTCGCACCGTGGCGAACGGCCTGCACCACCGGCTGTTCGAGCTCGGCACGCTGGTCGAGCCGCGTCCGGTGCCCGGGCGACTGCGCGCGGTCCGCGAGGACGAGGCGGGGCTCGCGCTCGCCTGGGTGCAGCAGTTCTTCGTCGACGCCGACGAGCAGGCCGGCCGGGCCGCCGGCCACGACGGCGAGGCGGCCGCCTTCGGGATCGACGACGTCCACCGCAAGCTCGACGAGGGCGTGCTGTGGTTCTGGGAGGACGACGAGGGCCGAGTGGTCCACCTGATCGGCGCCAACCCGCCGGCGTACGGCGTGAGCCGGATCGGTCCGGTCTACACGCCGAAGGAGGAGCGCGGCCGCGGCTGGGCGGGCGCGGCGGTCGCGGAGGTCTCGCGGCTCCTGCTCGAGCGCGGCGACCGGGTCATCCTGTTCACCGACCAGGCCAACCCGACCTCCAACGCGCTCTACCAGGCGCTCGGCTACGAGGCGGTCGTCGACACCGTGCGGATCGACCTCGTCTGAGGACCCCTAGGGTGCGGGGCATGGCCCTCCATCCGCAGGCCCGCGCGGCCGTCGCGAACGCCGCCGGCGAGCTCGCCGTCACCGACCCCGCCTTCGACATCGCCGCCGAGCGCGCGCGTGCCCGGGCCGTCGCGGCCGCCCAGGCGCGGCCCGACCTCGCCGAGGTGCGGGACGTCGACGCGGGCGGCGTGCCGGCCCGGCTCTACCTCCCCGAGGGGTACGACGCCGTGGTGGTCCACGCCCACGGTGGCGGGTTCGTGCTCAACGACGTCGAGGTCCACGACGCCGCCGTGCGCCGGTTCGCCGACATCGGCCACATGGCGGTGCTGAGCGTCGACTACCGGCGCCCGCCCGAGCACCCGTTCCCCGCCGCACCCGACGACCTGTCCGCCGCGGTGCGCTGGCTCGACGAGCAGCCGGAGCTGGCCGGACTGCCGACCTTCGCCCACGGCGACAGCGCCGGCGGCAACCTCGCCCTGGTCGCCGCGCTGCGCCACCCCGGCCGGTTCGCCGGCGTCGCCCTGGTCTACCCCTTCCTCGACCCGACCGCGTCCTTCGACTCCTACCGGACCGCCGCCGACGGCTTCGATCCGGCGGAGGCCGCCTGGTACTGGCAGCAGTACGCCGCCACGCCCGCCGACCTCGAGCACCCCGACCTCGCGCCGCTGCTCTCCGACGCCCTCGGCACGCTGCCGCCGACCCTGGTCACGACCGCCGAGCACGACCCGCTGCGCGACGAGGGCGAGCACCTCGTGCTGCGCCTCGCCGAGGCGGGCGTCGAGGTCGTCGGCACCCGCTACCTCGGCCAGGTGCACGGCTACTGGCGGCACGCCGACGTGTTCGACGCCGCCGAGCCGACGATGTGGCAGGTGGCCGGCTGGATGCGGATGCAGGTCGGCCGGGCCGCCCGCAGCATCTCCTGACTCCTGCGATAGGTTCCTTGTTGCAAGTTGATTGCAACAAGGAGGTGGGCAGGTGGCGCGTCGCTGGACCGCCGGCCTGCTCGTCGCGCTCGGCGCCTCCGTCGTGGCAGGCACAGCGCTCGGGGCCGTGGCCGTGCCGTTCGGCAGCGTCGTGCAGGTGGTGGGGCACCACCTGTTACTCGTGCCGGGGGAGCAGACGTGGAGCGCGCCGCGCGACGCCATCGTCTGGGACGTCCGGCTGCCGCGGGTGCTGCTCGCCGCCGTCGTCGGCGCCGGTCTGGCGGTCTCCGGCGTCGCCCTCCAGGCGATGGTGCGCAACCTCCTGGCCGATCCCTACCTCCTGGGCGTGAGCTCCGGCGCCTCGACCGGCGCGGCCGCCGCGATCCTGTTCGGCGTCACCCTCGGCCTGGGCGAGCACGTCCTCTCCGCGAGCGCCTTCGTCGGGGCTGTCGCGGCCTCCGCCCTCGTGTACGTCGTCGCCCGCTCGGCCGGACGCGTCACCTCCACCCGGCTCCTGCTCGCCGGCGTCGCCGTCGGGTACGCACTCCAGGCCGTGACCAGCTTCCTCATCTTCGCCTCCGACTCGGCCGAGGGCGCCCGCTCGGTGATGTTCTGGCTGCTCGGCTCCCTCTCGCTGGCCGCCTGGGGGCAGCCGCTCGCGGTCGCCGCCGTGGTGGTCCTCCTCGCCGTCGCGCTGCTTACGCTGCTCGGCCGGCACCTCGACGCGCTGGCGGTCGGCGACGAGACGGCGCTGGCGCTCGGCGTACCGCCGGAGCGGCTCCGCACCGGCCTGCTCGTCCTCGTCTCCCTGTGCGTCGCCGTCGTGGTCTCGGCCGCGGGTGCGGTGGGCTTCGTCGGGCTGGTGGTCCCGCACCTCGCCCGCCGGGCGGTCGGCGCCGCCCACGCCCGCGTCGTCCCGGTCGCCGCCCTGATGGGGGCGGTGCTGCTGATCTGGGCCGACGTGGTCGCCCGGGTCCTGCTCGCCCCGCAGGAGGTCCCGATCGGGATCGTCACCGCCGTCGTCGGCGCCCCCTTCCTGCTCGTCCTCGTCCGCCGCCTCCAGGCCACCGCCGCCTGAACGATCCCAGGAGCCCCATGCACCGGCCCACGCACCGCCCCCTCGCCGTCCTCGTCACGTCCCTCGCGGTCCTCGCGTCCTCCGCCTGCGGCCTGGGCGCGTCCGAGCAGTCCGCCGCCGGCGGCTCCGGCCCCTACCCGCTCACCGTCGAGAACTGCCGCGCCGCGGTCACCCTGGACGCCGCGCCCGAGCGGGTCGTGCTGCTCAAGAGCGCGGCCGTGCCCTATCTCGCCGAGCTGGGCGTCCTCGACCGGGTGACGGCGCGCGCGGGGGAGTACCCACGCGACTACTACGACGACGCCACCTGGGCGGCGCTGGAGCGGATCCCCGCGCTGACGCGGAGGACCGACACGTCCGGCCACACGCTCGTCTCCAAGGAGGTCGTCATCGAGCAGGAGCCCGACCTCGTGCTCGGCGAGGTCGACAACCTCAGCCGCGACACCCTGGGTGACGTCGGCATCCCGCTGCTCGAGGAGCCGGCGATGTGCGCCGACGGTCTCGACGAGCCCGGCTTCGACGACATCGCCGATCAGATGGCGCTCTACGGCCGCGTCTTCGACCGGACCGAGCAGGCCGAGGCCGCCAGCGCCGAGATCGCGCAGCGGGTCGCCGAGCTGACTGCCGAGCCGCCCACGCGGCGACGTACCGCCGCCGTGCTCTACCCGACCGTCGGCGGCGGGGTCACCTACGCCTACGGCACCCGCAGCATGGCCCACCCGATCCTCGAGGCGGCCGGCCTCGACAACGTCTTCGCCGACACCGACGAGCGGGTCTTCGAGGTGACACCGGAGGAGCTGGTCGGTCGGGACCCCGACGTACTCGTCCTGCTGCACGCCGCCGGCGACCCCGACGAGGTCGCGGACGCGGTCCGCCTGCTCCCCGGGGCCGAGGGCATGACCGCGGTCCGCGAGGGCGACCTGATGTCGCTGCTGTTCAACTACGTCGAGCCGCCCACGCCGCTCGCCCTCGACGGCCTCGAGCGGATCCGTTCGAGGTTCGGGTCGTGATCGTCGCCGACGACCTCCACTTCGGGTACGGCCACCGCCCGGTCCTGCGCGGGGTCGGGCTGGAGGCGCG
The DNA here is from genome assembly GCA_016803235.1 of Pimelobacter simplex. Classification (GTDB taxonomy): domain Bacteria; phylum Actinomycetota; class Actinomycetes; order Propionibacteriales; family Nocardioidaceae; genus Nocardioides; species Nocardioides simplex_A. Next base: position 16,615 of record JADCLI010000012.1, on the reverse strand, counting down.
TCCCGGTCGGGTGCTCGGCCTGCTCGGGCCCAACGGCAGCGGCAAGACCACCGCGCTGCGCCTGCTCTACGGCTCGCTGCGGCCCGGCCGCGGGCGGGTCACGGTGGACGGCCGGTCGCTGCAGAGCCTGCGCCCGCGCGAGGTCGCCCGGCGGATCGCGGTCGTCGTGCAGGAGTCGGACGCCGACACGATGCTGAGCGTGCGCGAGATGGTGACCCTCGGCCGGCTGCCCCGCCTCGGCACCTTCCGGCGCGCCGGCGCCGCCGACCGGCGCGCCGTCGACGGCGCGCTGGCCCGGGTCGGCGCGGCCCACCTCGCCGCCCGCCGCTACGCCGACCTGTCCGGGGGCGAGCGCCAGCGGGTCCTCGTCGCCCGGGCGCTCGCGCAGGAGGCCGGGTTCCTGCTGCTCGACGAGCCGACCAACCACCTCGACATCCGCTACCAGCACGAGGTGCTCGGCCTGGTCCGTGAGGTGGCGACGAGCGCGGTCGTCGTCCTGCACGACCTCAACCTCGCCGCTCGCTACTGCGACGACCTGGTCCTGCTCGACCGCGGCCGGGTCGCGGCCGCCGGAGCCCCGGAGGAGGTGCTCGACCCGGACGTCCTGAAGCGCGTCTACGGCATCGGCGTCACTCGCACCGCGGTGGCCGGCCGCCCGCAGCTGCTGTTCCACCCGCTGGTCGAGCCGCTGCCTGTCGTCGGCTGACCCGGGGCACGGCTCAGCCGGGGTCGATCACCTCGAGCGTGCCGTCGTCGCGCTGCCACAGGCTGGCGACGTGCAGCTGCCGGGTCCGGCCGACCCGGTCCCAGGCGTGGTAGACCAGCCGCAGCGACTTCCGGTCGACGAACGCCGACGCGCCGCCGGGCCCGAGGCGCCCGGTGGTGGCGGTGGAGAGCAGCGGATCGCCGTGGTTCTGGCGCACGCACGGGCCCTCGGGGCCGGCGCAGATCGCGTAGCCGGTCGCGTAGTCGGCCCGCTCCCACGAGTTGCCGGAGTAGAACAGGTAGGTCACGCCGCGGAACTGGACCATGCTCGGGTTCTCGATCGTGTCCCCTTCCCACGGCCGGTCGAGGGTGAGCAGCTCCCGCGTCCGGGAGCCGTCGGCGAAGCCGGTGCCGTCGGGGTTGAGCTGGCGGACGAACAGCCCGGCCGGGCGCCGGTTCACGACGCCGGAGAACTTCCACAGCAGCCACGGCACCCCGTGCTCGTCGACGAACACGTCCGGGTCGATGACCCCGAGCTGGGCCTCGCCGTAGCAGATCGGCTCGCCCACCGGCCGGAACGGGCCGGCCGGGGAGGGGCCACGGGTCAGCCCGATGCAGTTGTGGCGCTGGCCGCCCTGGGTGCCGGCCGGCGCGGCGTACGCCGCCGTCCAGCCGTCGCCGACCTTGTCGACGCCCGGGGCCCACAGGTCGCGCCCGCCGTCGCCGCTGCGCACCCAGCCCGCGACCTCGATCGGGTCGATCCGGGCGCCGCCGCTGGTGGCCAGCGGCGTCCACGTCACCAGGTCGCGCGAGACGAGCGTCGGCAGCTTCAGGTGCGAGGTGTTGGTCGCGTAGGCGTACCAGCGGCCGCGGTGGCGGACGATGTCCGGGTCCGCGAACACCCCGCGGTACGCCGCTCCCGGCTGCCAGCGGGTGCTGCTCCCGGCGATCCGGACCGGTGCCGGCCGGCGCTGCGCCGGCAGCTGCTGGGCCAGCCGCTCGGCGAGCTTGGCCAGGTCCTGCATCTCGCCGGCGAGCACGTCGCTCGGCAGCGCGGTCGGCAGCGCACTCGCCTCGGGGATGAGCGGCGCCTCGGTCGAGGTGGGCGCGGCGGTGGGGGAGTCGTCACCGCTCGCCGAGCACGCCGACAGCGCGAGCGTCGCCGCCACCGCGACCGCCGCCAGCCTCCGTGCCCCCATGCTTTCCCCTCCTCCTGCGCGCACACCCTAGACTTCGACCGCCATGAACGAGTCCGTAGCGCGCCCAGCCGAGACCTTCGACGAGGCCGAGGACGCCCTCCTGTCCCGGTGGCCCGAGACCCGGCTGGAGCCCTCGCTCGACCGGATCCGCGCCTTCACCGAGCTCCTCGGCGACCCGCAGCACGCCTACCGCTCGATCCACCTCACCGGCACCAACGGCAAGACGTCGACCTCGCGGATGATCGACGCGCTGCTGCGCGCCCTCGACCTGCGCACCGGGCGGTTCACCAGCCCGCACGTCGAGAAGATGAGCGAGCGGATCAGCGTCGACGGGGAGCCGCTGGACGACGAGGCCTTCGTCCGCGCCTACAACGACGTGGCGCCGTACCTGCCCCTCGTCGACGCGGCCGAGGCGCACCCGGTCAGCTTCTTCGAGGCCGTCGTCGGGATGGCGTACGCCGCCTTCGCCGACGCGCCGGTGGACGTGGCGGTCGTCGAGGTCGGGATGGGCGGCTCGTGGGACGCCACCAACGTGATCGACGCGGACGTGGCCGTCGTGATGCCGATCGCCGTCGACCACGCCAACTACCTCGGCGGCACCGCGGTCGCGATCGCCCGCGAGAAGGCCGGCATCATCAAGGCCGGCTCCGTCGCCGTGCTCGCGCAGCAGAGCACCGACGTGGCGGCCGTGCTCCTCGAGCGGGCGGCCGAGGTCGGCGCGACCGTGGCCCGCGAGGGCCTCGAGTTCGGCGTGGTCTCGCGCGCGCCCGCCGTCGGTGGCCAGGTGGTCACCTTCCAGGGCCTCCGCGGCCGGTACGACGACGTCTTCCTCTCCCTCTACGGCGCCCACCAGGCGCAGAACGCCGCCGCGGCGCTCGCCGCGGTCGAGGCGTTCGTCGGCGGCGACGAGCCGCTCGGCGACGACATCGTGCGCGGCGCCTTCGGTGAGATCACCTCGCCCGGCCGGCTCGAGATCGTGCGCCGCAGCCCCACGGTGCTGCTCGACGCCGCCCACAACCCGCACGGCGCCGAGGCGACCGCTGCCGCGCTGGAGGACTCCTTCCAGTTCGACCCGCTCGTCGGCGTGATCGGCGTGATGGGCGACAAGGACGCCGAGGGCCTGCTCGCCGCCTTCGAGCCGCACCTCGCCCACGTCGTCGTGACCCAGAACTCCACCGACCGGGCGCTGCCCGCCGACGAGCTCGCGGTCGTCGCCCGGGAGGTCTTCGGCGAGGACCGGGTCACCGTCGTCCCGCTGCTCGCCGACGCCATCGACGCGGCCGCCGCGCTCGCCGAGGCGGAGGGGAGTGACGCGCTCAGCTCGGGCGCCGTGCTCGTGACCGGGTCCGTCGTCACCGTCGGCGAGGCCCGGGTGCTGCTGGGAGGCCGCAAGTGAGCGACCAGCCCGTGCCGCTCCCCGACGACCCGGAGCGCACCAAGTCCCCCCGCCGCGCGATGTGCGCCGCCGTGCTGTCCCTCGAGGCGATCGCGGTCGCCCTGTCCACGCCCGTGATGATCGGCATCTCCGAGATCCGCCCCGCCGTCGCCCTGCCGCTCGGCCTGGGCCTGGCGGTGCTGTGCGTGCTCGTCGCGGGCATGCTGCGCCGGGAGTCGGCGTACCTCCTCGGGCACGTCCTGCAGGCCGGCGCCGTCGCGCTGGGCTTCCTCGCGCCGCTCATGTTCGTCGTCGGCGGCATCTTCGCGCTGCTGTGGGCGACGGCCTACGGACTCGGCCGCAAGATCGAGGACGAGCGGGCCGCGGCCTTCGCCGAGTACGACCGGCAGCATCCGACGCCGTGAACTCTGAGTGCTGGTGACCGCTGGGTAGAGTGGCGGCGTGCCAGTGATCATCGACAAGCTCCTCCGCATCGGAGAGGGCAAGATCCTCCGCCAGCTCGAGGGCATCTCGAAGGCCGTCAACGCCATCGAGGACGACTTCAAGGCGATGTCCGACGACGAGCTGCGGGGCATGACCGACGAGTTCCGCAAGCGCCTCTCCGAGGGCGAGGACATCGACGACCTCATGCCCGAGGCGTTCGCGACCGTCCGTGAGGCCGCGCGCCGGGTCCTCGGCCAGCGTCACTTCGACGTCCAGGTCATGGGCGGCGCGGCGCTGCACCTCGGCAACATCGCGGAGATGAAGACCGGTGAGGGCAAGACCCTGGTCTCGACGCTGCCGGCGTACCTCAACGCCCTCGAGGGCAAGGGCGTCCACATCGTCACCGTCAACGACTACCTCGCCAAGTTCCAGTCCGAGATGATGGGCCGCGTCCACCACTTCCTCGGCCTCAGCGTCGGCGTGATCCTGCCGAGCATGCGCCCCGACGAGCGGCGCAAGGCGTACGCGTGCGACATCACCTACGGCACCAACAACGAGCTCGGCTTCGACTACCTGCGCGACAACATGGCCTCCTCGCTGGAGGAGTGCGTGCAGCGCGGCCACCACTTCGCCATCGTCGACGAGGTCGACTCGATCCTCATCGACGAGGCCCGGACCCCGCTGATCATCAGCGGTCCGACCCAGGACGAGGTCAAGTGGTACGGCGAGTTCGCCAAGATCGCGCAGAAGCTCACCAAGGACGTCGACTACGAGGTCGACGAGAAGAAGCGCACCATCTCGGTCCTCGAGGACGGCATCACGAAGGTCGAGGACCACCTCGGCATCGACAACCTCTACGAGTCGGCCAACACCCCGCTCATCTCCTTCCTGCACAACTCCATCAAGGCCAAGGAGCTGTTCCGCAACGACAAGGAGTACGTCGTCATGGAGGGCGAGGTGCTCATCGTCGACGAGCACACCGGCCGCATGCTGGCGGGACGCCGCTACAACGACGGCCTCCACCAGGCCATCGAGGCCAAGGAGGGCGTGAAGGTCCGCGAGGAGTACCAGACCCTCGCCACCGTCACCCTGCAGAACTACTTCCGCCTCTACGAGAAGCTCTCCGGCATGACCGGCACGGCGCTCACCGAGGCCTCCGAGTTCGACAAGATCTACAAGCTCGGCGTGGTCCCGATCCCGACCAACAAGCCGCTGCTGCGCAAGGACCAGCCCGACCTCGTCTACCGGACCGAGGAGGCCAAGTACAACGCCGTCGTCGACGACATCGTCGAGCGTCACGAGAAGGGCCAGCCGGTCCTGGTCGGCACCGTGTCGGTCGAGAAGTCCGAGTACCTCCACCAACAGCTGACCAAGCGCGGTGTCGCCCACTCGGTCCTCAACGCGAAGGTCCACGCCGAGGAGGCGAAGATCGTCGCGCTCGCCGGCCACAAGGGTGCGGTCACCGTCGCCACCAACATGGCCGGTCGCGGCACCGACATCATGCTCGGCGGCTCCTACGAGTTCCTCGCCGACGCCGAGCTGCGCAAGCAGGGCCTCGAGCCGACGGGCGAGACGGCCGACGAGTACGACGCCGCCTGGCCCGCGATGGTCGAGCGGATGAAGAAGCAGGTCGAGGCCGAGCACGACGAGGTCAAGGCGCTCGGCGGCCTCTACGTCATCGGCACCGAGCGCCACGAGTCGCGTCGCATCGACAACCAGCTCCGCGGTCGGTCCGGCCGCCAGGGCGACCCGGGCGAGAGCCGCTTCTACCTGTCCCTGCAGGACGAGCTGATGCGGCTGTTCAAGTCCGACTGGGTCGACCGCGTCCTGCTGCTGCTCAAGATCCCGGACGACGTCCCGATCGAGAACAAGCGGGTCACCAACGCGATCGCCAACGCCCAGGGCCAGGTGGAGTCGCAGAACTTCGAGTCCCGCAAGAACGTCCTCAAGTACGACGACGTGATGGACCGCCAGCGCAAGGTCATCTACGGCGAGCGCCGCGAGGTGCTCGAGGGTGTCGACCTCGAGGAGCAGATCCGCACCTTCATCGACGACGTCGTCACCGGCTTCGTCAACGGCTCGCTCGACGAGTTCGCCGAGCAGTGGGACCTCGACCAGCTCTGGACCGACCTCAAGCAGTTCTGGCCGGTCTCGATCGCCTGGCAGGACCTGGTCGAGGAGGCCGGCACCCAGGCGGGGCTCGAGAAGTCCCACCTGATCGAGGTGCTCAAGGCCGACGCCCACGCGGCGTACGACCGTCGTGAGGAGGAGGTCGGCGAGGAGGTCGCCCGCGAGCTCGAGCGCCGCGTGCTGCTCTCCGTGCTCGACCGCAAGTGGCGTGAGCACCTCTACGAGATGGACTACCTGCGCGAGGGCATCTACCTGCGCGCCTACTCCCAGCGCGACCCGCTGGTCGAGTACCAGCGCGAGGGCTTCGACATGTTCGCCGCCATGATGGACGGCATCAAGGAGGAGACGGTCGGCTTCCTCTTCAACCTGGAGGTCCAGGTCGAGGAGGAGGACGAGGAGGTCCACTACCACGCCGACGGCACCCGCCACGCCGGCCCGATGCACGAGGGAGCGTTCGCCGAGCCGCCGCTCGGTGTCGGCCTGGAGGCCGGCGGCGAGATGGACCTCGCGGCCATCTCCTCCGAGCTGAAGGCGGCCGCCCCCAAGGTGACCGCCAAGGGCCTCGACGCCCCGAAGCAGCCGCAGAACCTCACCTACTCGGCCCCCGACGAGACGGGGCACGAGGAGGTCCGGGGGAGCGGCGCGGCGTCCAACGCGGACGACGAGTTCGGCGACGTCGGCCGCAATGCGCTGTGCCCCTGCGGCTCGGGCAAGAAGTACAAGCGCTGCCACGGCGCGCCCGGCGGCCCGACCGGGATGGCCCTGCGCGGCTGACGACGGAGCTCGTCGAGTAGCGCCGCAGCGAGGAACGAGCGAAGGCGCGTATCGAGACGCCCCGCGGGGGTCTCGATACGCGCCTTCTTCGTCGGCCGCACGCTCCCGACGAAGAGCGCTACTCGACCTTCGGTCGTGGTCTGCGCGTTCGCAGGCTCACGCGCAGCGACCTCACTGCAGGGTCATCCGTGGCTCGCCGTTGAGCAGCCCGGTGCCGGTGCGCACGCAGGCCCCGCCCCTCGGCGTACCGCCGTTGTAGGCCTGGCGCACGCACGAGCGGACCGCGAGCTGGCCCCAGTAGTTGGGGTGGAGCGACTCCTGGATGAAGTACGGCGAGTCGCCGGACGTCGTCACGGTGCGGATCTGGTTCACCCACTCGGTGCGGTCGACCGCACCGGCGCTGGTCCAGCCGGCGATGCCGACCTCCTCGTAGAGCCCGACGCCGGACTCGCACAGCCGGCGGCCGTTGAAGGTGCTGGCCAGGTTGAGCGTGCGGGCGTTGGTGATGCCGGCCTGGGCGATCGCGCCGGTCACGGTGTTGTTGATGGTCGGGAGCGCGCTGTTGTTGGCCCAGTCGGCGTCGGCGTTCCAGAACCCGCACCCGCCGGTGCTCTGGCGGGTGTAGCCGCTCTGGCCGTACCGGAACCCGGAGCCGGCGGGCACGGGGGACGGGTAGGTCTGGACGAGCATCGTCCACTGGCTGTCGGCGTAGCCCGCGTTGCGCATGGCGGTGCGGACGTTGCTGAGCGCCCCGGCGATCCGGGTCCTCACTGCCGAGACGTTGGCGCTGGTGAAGTTGCTCGTGACGCTGCTGTCGTCGTGGCAGTAGTCCTTCCACCACGACGGCGAGAGCAGGAAGTCCTGCACGCACTGCTGGACGATGCCGGCGAAGTTGAAGTCGTTGCCGCCGATCGAGACCACGACCATCTTCACGTTGCTCGTCGCGGCGAGGACCTGCAGCGCCCGCGCCTGTCCGACGCCCTCGCTGCCGCTGTAGAAGTCGAGCCCGGGCTTGAACGGCGAGCCGGGCGCGGTCGCCGTCCTGGCGCCCGAGCAGGCGAGGTTGACGCTCCGGACGCCGCCGCCGATGTGGATCTCGGCGCTGCGGGCCCGGTGACAGCGGTCGATCGTCTCGCCCGTGCCGGTGGCGTTGTCGTGGTACGCCGTCGAGCCGAGCGCGTCGGCGCGAGCGCTGCTGCTGTTGGACGAGCCGGCCCACCTGCCGGCCTCCCCGGAGATGTAGGAGTCGCCGACCGAGACGACGGTCGGCGTACCGACCCCCGGACCGTCGGCGTGGGCGGGGGATGCGGTGAGCGGCGCGACGAGGGCGGCTCCGGCGACGGCCAGGGCCGCCGTGAGGGATCGGATCATGGCGGAAACGTAGTGACTCAGATCACAGGCTGGAAAGGGCTAGCCTTCGGTCCATGGTCATGGGGACCCGGTGGGGTGTGCTGTTGCTCGTGGGTCTGCTGCTCGTCGGATGCGGGGGTGGCGCGTCGGGCGACGAGCGCGGGGGGCGACCGGCGAAGCAGCACAACGGCGCGCTGTCGGCGCAGGAGCTGGAGAAGGCGACCACAGAAGCGTTCGCCCGGGAGTCGACATATCGCGCGGCGATCGACTGGTCGACGGATGGCACCACGGTCAGGTTGCGGATGAAGGCGGGTGGCCCGTCGCGCTACTCGGGTCGAGGCCAGCTCGCGGGCCTCGAGGCGATCCTGAACGGCAGCGGCACCACCTACGTCCGGTTCGGCGAGATGGCCGGCCTGCCGCCGGACCTGACCGCCGTGCTCGCTCACGTCGGGGACCGGTGGATCACCTCAGCACGCGGCGTCGAGATGGTCGAGGTGCTGCGCTGGATGGACCGCAGCGTGCGGTTCTCGTTGGTCGGCGGCGGCGCGGAGGGCGGCCACGGCGAGCCCGTCCTCGGGGAGGAGCGGACGGTCGACGGCGTGGCGACGGTTGCCTACCGGTACCCGAGTGGGGTCGAGGTCCGCGTGCCGCGGGCCGGAGCCCCGCTGCCGCTGGTCATCGAGGCGCCGGACCTGACGGTGCGCTACCGCGACTACGGGGCCGACATCGTCGTCGAGGTGCCGGACGTCCGCGAGACCCTCCCGTGGGGCGAGCTCTTCGAGCGGTGACGGACCCGGCGGGTCACGAGAAGTCGAGTGCGGTGCAGATCCACCGCTGGTCGGACCTCTCGAACCGGGCCGCGACCGCACGCGACCGCTCGCCGTGGCGCACGTGCACGCCGCACTCGACGACGTCGTCGGTGATGAAGCACGCGTGCACGCTCTGCACCCGCGGCCGGACCGGCTGAACCCGGGCCAGCCCCGGCTGGTGACCCCCGGCCCGGGCGACCAGGAGGGCGCGACGATGGAGGTCGGCGTACACGTCGCGGGTGGTCCAGCGCACCAGCTGGGACACCGGGCGGTCGCCGCCGACGATCTCGACCGCCGCTTGGACGAAGCGGTGCGTCCACTCCTCGATCGCGTGGCGCAGGCGCTGGTCGATGGGGACGACGACGGCGCCCGGTCGCACCGGAGGGCGTGGCCGGTCGCGACCGGGCGATCGCGGTGGCGACTGGCGGGGCAGGAGGGCGAGGGCGAGCGTGCCCTGGGCGGGGGTGACCGGGACGCGGACCCGGAGGCCGATGAGCTCGTGCGGGACTGCGGACATGGTTCCTCCTGGGTGGACGGAGCGGTCAGGCGGGTGGCAGCCGGAGCGTCTGCCCGGGCTGGATGAGGTCGGGATCGGGGCCGAGGGCGGCGGCGTTGAGCGCCCGCACCCGCAGCCAGTACGACGCCACATCGGCCGGCGACGCCGTCGGCCCGAGCCGGCGGGCGGCGATGGTCCACAGCGAGTCGCCCGGGCGCACCACCACCGCGGTGGCGACCACCTCCCGGGGCCGGGACGCGGTCGCGCGGTCGGGAAGGGGGAGTCCGGCGAGCGCCTCGGCGCGCAGCGGGGTGCCCGCGCCGACGGGTGCGCCGCCGTCGCCGGCGTGGGCGGGCGCGGCGGTGGCGAGCACCCCGGCACCGCAGGCGGCGAGCAGGGCGAGCCGGACCGGGCCGGCCGCGCGCCGCGACGGCAGGCCCCCTGAGCGCAGCACGCATGTCACCACCTCGGTGGTGGCCAGCCAGAGCAGCACCCCGGCGACGAGGGCGGCGACCGCACAAGCCTGCACCAGCGCGTCGACGAACGTCGGCCCGGGCCGCTGCGCCAGGGCCTGGACCGCGGGCGCCGTCAGCGTGCCGAGCCCGGTCAGCGCGGCGGTGACGGTGAGCCAGAGCAGGGCGGCGCGCACGCGCGCCCGGCCGGCAAGAACACGATCCATCCCGAGAAAACCTTTGTGTTTGCTTGCGTTTGCATCAGGATGAGTCGATCAATGCGCGGTGTCAACCGTTCGGTTGCGGCTCCTGTGGACGAGCGGCGTGCGAGGGTGGTGCCCATGGGCTGGGAGGACGAGCTGTTCGCGCTGTTCGACGACCTCGAGGACCAGGCGAGCGCGCTCTACGCCGCCGAGCGCGACGTCGAGCTGGCCGACCGCACCCGGGCGGAGTACCAGCAGGTCACCCTCGGTGGCCGGCTGATGGCGAGCGTCGGCCGGCAGGTCACCGTCCACGTGCTCGGCGTCGGACCCGTCGCCGGCACGGTGGCGCGGGTCGCGGACGGCTGGCTCCTCGTGGCGGCCGGCGACCACGACTGGGTCGTCGTCCTGCCCGCCGTGGCGACGGTGGACGGCGCCTCGGAGCGCTCGGTGCCCGAGCTGGCCTGGTCCCCGCTCGCCCGGCTCGGCCTGGCCTCGGCGCTGCGCCGGATCGCCGAGGCCGGGGACCGGTGCCTGCTCCACCTGCGCGACGGCACCCGCCACGAGGGCGTGCTGCGCCGGGTCGGCGCCGACTTCTGCGAGCTCGCTGGAGCGCGGGGAACCGTGCTGGTCGCGTTCAGCGCCCTGGCTGCGGCACAGTCACGGGCGTGATGGCCGACTGTTCTGTGAACGGGGCTGGATCTCGATACGGCGGTCGCTTCCGCTCGCATGCTCGCGGGCGCGCGCCTACTCGATCCGCCTGCCTGGGCCGGGCCCTTCCTCGTCCCTCGGAAGGCCTCGGGTCAGGTGGCCTCGAGGTCGTACGGCGGCAGCTCCCCGGGCTCGAGCACCCGCACCGGCGCGGGGTCGTCCTGGCCGGCGTTGCGGATGGTGTCCTCGAGGTCGTCGAGCTCGGCCATCGCCTCGGCGATGTGCTTGCGGACGATCGCGCGCGGGTCGAGGTCGGTGAGCTCGAGGTCGGCGTACTCGGGGCCCAGCTCGGCCCGCAGCTCGTCGCGGGCGTTGGTGGCGAACTTGCGCAGCTCGCGCGCCAGCCGGCCGGCCTGCCGGGCCAGGTCCGGGAGCTTGTCAGGGCCGAAAACGAGAACGGCCAGGAAGGCGATGACGACGAACTCGCCGAATCCGATCCCGAACACCCGCCAGCCGCTCCTTCGCCGTCGTAGCCGTGCGGGTCAGAACTTACTGGTCGGGGTGAGTCCCAGCTGCATGCCGGCCAGTCCGCGGCCGCGTCCGCCCAGCCGCTCGGCCACCGCGCGCAGCGCGGCGGCGGCGGGGGAGGTCGGGTCGGACTCGACGATCGGCTTGCCGGAGTCGCCGCCCTCGCGCAGCGCGACGTCGAGGGGGACCTCGCCGAGCAGCGGCACGTCGTAGCCGAAGCGCTGGGACAGCGTCGCCGCCACGCGCTCGCCGCCACCGGTGCCGAAGATCTCCAGCCGGTGCTCCTTGCCCTCGGGGGTGCAGTGGGGGCAGGGCAGGTAGCTCATGTTCTCGACGACGCCGACGACGCGCTGGTGCATCATCGAGGCCATCGTGCCGGCGCGCTCGGCCACCTCGGCGGCAGCCTCCTGCGGGGTCGTCACCACGACCACTTCGGCGCCGGGCAGGTGCTGGCCGAGCGAGATCGCGATGTCGCCGGTGCCCGGGGGCAGGTCGAGGAGGAGGACGTCGAGGTCGCCCCAGTAGACGTCGGCGAGCATCTGCACGAGCGCCCGGTCGAGCATCGGCCCGCGCCACGCGACCACCTGGTCGCGGCGCGGCTTGAGCATGCCGATCGAGATGACCGAGACGCCGGACGGCGTCGGCACCGGCATGATCAGGTCGTCGACCTGGGTGGGCCGCGCGTCGGCGACGCCGAGCATCGCCGGGATCGAGTGGCCGTAGATGTCGGCGTCGACGAGACCGACCTTGCGGCCGGCCTGCGCCAGCGCGATCGCCAGGTTGGCGGTCAGCGACGACTTGCCGACGCCGCCCTTGCCGGACGCGATGGCGAACACCTTGGTCAGCGAGCCGGGCTGCGCGAACGGGATCTCGCGCTGCGCCGCGCCGCCGCGCAGCGTCTCGTGCAGGCCCGAGCGCTGCTCGGCGGTCATCACGCCGAGCTCGACCTCGACCCGGGTCACGCCGGGGAGCGCGGCCACGGCGGCCGAGACGTCGCGGTTGATGGTGTCCTTGAGCGGGCAGCCCGCCACGGTCAGCAGCGCCTTGACGGTGACGACCGAGCCGCCGTCGCCGGCCGCGATGTCCACGCCCTCGACCATCCCCAGCTCGGTGATGGGTCGCTTGATCTCGGGGTCGTTGACCTTGCTGAGCGCGGTCATGACCTGCTCGACGGACGGGGACTGCGTGGTAGTCACAACCCCTGAGTCTACGGAGCGCCCGGAGCGTCTCCGTCGGCGCCGTCCTCGTGAGACTGCGCACGCTCGTCGGCGCGCTCGTCGAGGTCGGACAGCAGCGACCGCAGCTCGGAGCGCAGGAAGTCGCGGGTGGCGACCTCGCCGACCGCCATCCGCAGTGACGCGACCTCGCGGGCCAGGAACTCCATGTCGGCGTGCGCCCGGGCGTCCGCCTGCCGGTCCTGCTCGGCGATCACCCGGTCGCGGGCCTCCTGTCGGTTCTGTGCGAGCAGGATGAGCGGGGCGGCGTACGACGCCTGCAGGCTCAGCATCAGGGTCAGGAAGATGAACGGGAAGGGGTCGAACCGCAGGTCATCGGGCGCCAGGACGTTCCAGCAGATCCACACGGCGACGAAGAGCGTCATGTAGATGAGGAAGGTCGCAGTGCCCATGAACCGCGCGAACTGCTCGGCGAAGACGCCGAAGGAGTCGGCGTTGTACGACGGCCGCCGCACCAGCTGGCGGCGCTCCTCCCGGGGCGTGTCGAGCCGCTCCCCGGTGCGGCGGGTGTCGCTCATCGGGTCCCGGCTCCGCGCTGACGGGCACGCTCGCGCCAGTTGGCCGGGAGCATGTGGTCGAGGAGGTCGTCGACGGTGACCGCGCCGATCAGGCGGCGGTCCTCGTCGACGACGGGCGCCGCGACGAGGTTGTACGTCGCCAGGTGCGCCGCCACCTCGTCGATCGTCGCCTCGGGGCGCAGCCACTCCATCGAGTCGTCGAGCGCGCCCGCGACCAGCGTCGAGGGGGGCTCGCGGAGCAGCCGCTGGATGTGGGCGACGCCGAGCAGCTTGCCGGTGGGCGTCTCCAGCGGCGGCCGGCACACGTAGACCAGGGCGGCCAGCGCGGGCGTCAGGTCGGGGTTGCGGACGTGGGCGAGCGCGTCGGCGATGGTCGCGTCCGGGCCCAGGATCACGGGCTCGGAGGTCATCATCGCGCCCGCGGTGTTCTCGACGTACGACATCAGGCGTCGCACGTCCTCGGCCTCCTCGGGCTCCATCAGCCCGAGCAGGATCTCGGCCGTCTCCGGCGGCAGGTCGCTGACCAGGTCGGCCGCGTCGTCGGGGGACATCTCCTCGAGGACGTCGGCCGCGCGCTCGGAGTCGAGGCCCTTGAGGATCTCGACCTGGTCGTCCTCGGGCAGCTCCTCGAGGACGTCGGCGAGCCGCTCGTCGTCGAGCGCGAGGGCGACCGCGGTGCGACGCTCGGGCGGCAGGTCGTGCAGGATGCTCGCCGCGTCGGCGGGCCGCATCTCGTTGAGGGCCGCGACCAGGTGGGTGGCGCCCTGTCGGTCGTCGGTGCGGCTCAGGCCGACCACGTCGCGCCACTCGACCACGTGGGACTGGCCGCGGCGGCGGAAGCCCTTCGACGGCTCGCGCACGGCGACGCGCGACAGCACCCAGTCGCGGGTGCGGGCGGGCTCCATCGCGACGTCGTACACCGTCCCGGTGACGCCGCTGTCCTTGATCGTGACGGTCCGGTCGAGCATCTGGCCGATGACCAGGGTCTCGGTCGAGCGCTGCTCGAAGCGGCGCATGTTGAGCAGGCCGGTCGTGTAGACGTGGCCGCTGTCGATGTTGGTCACCCGGGTCATCGGCACGAAGATCCGACGCCGGCCGAACACCTCGGCGACCATCCCCAGCACCCGCGGCTGGGTCCCCTCGGTGCGCAGCGTCACGACCAGGTCGCGGACCTTCCCGACCTGGTCGCCCTGGGGGTCGAAGATCGGGAGCCCGACCAGCCTGGCCGCGAACACGCGGGTGGGGGTGGTGCTCACGGGACGCAACGCTACCGGTCGGGTGCTCGGATCCCGGGCGGCGCGCTACTTCATGAACGTCCGCGGGCAGCTCGCCCCGGCACAGTCCTTCGTCTCCTCCCACAGGTCGCGCAGCTGCTTGCGCACCTCGCGGTAGCGGGGGTCCCCGTAGAGGTTGTAGAGCTGGTACTGGTCGTTCTTCGTGTAGTAGAGCTCGCCGCGCCCCTTGCGCCCGCGGACGTAGGTCCACGGCCCCACGATCACGCCCGTGTAGAACGGGTCGAGCCCGCCCTTGACCGGCCAGCCGGAGATCGGGACGACCCGGCGGGTCGCGTCGCTGTCGAGCCACGGCATCACGTCGACGCCGTCGGCGTCGCGGTCGAGCGTGGTGCCCGCGAGCGCGGCGAAGGTCGGCGCCCAGTCGGCGTTGGTGACCGGCGCGTGGGTCGTCGTACCGGCGGGCAGGCCGGGGCCCCGGATGAACATCGGGATGTTGATGGAGTCGCGGAAGTACCAGAGCTTGCCGTTGAGGTTGTGCTCGCCGACGAGGAAACCGTTGTCGGAGGTCACCACGACGTAGGTGTTGTCGAGCTGCCCGGTCTCCTCCAGCGTCTCGACCGTGCGGGCGATGGCGCGGTCGACGGCCTGCAGTGCCTCGACCCGCTGCTGGCGCTCCTCGCGCAACCCGGCGCGACGCTTCTTCGACCACTTCTGGCGCGCGTTGCGGACCAGGGCCTTGTCGGTGGGGTCGGCCTCGAACATCTCGGGCGTCGTGTCGAGGTCGAGGTCCTTGAACTTGTCGCGGTCGACCTTGTCGGGGACCGTCGTGGAGATGCCGTCCGGGTCGTCGCTCTCGTGGGGGCTGCCGTGGTGCGGGGCCACGTAGTTGACCCACATGTACCAGGGCTTGTCCTTGTCGGCGCCCTCGGCGTGGTCGGCGATCAGCTCGTTCGACTGGTCGCTGAGCAGCGTCGTCGAGTAGGTGTCGTACTCCTTGATCTCGCCGTCGACCAGCAGCTGCGGGTGCTCGAAGTCGTACGTCGCGAAGTCCACCGTCGGGCGCCACACGGTCCAGCCCGGCGGCTGGTGGTGGGTCTCGGCCTTCGTGTAGCCGTTGAGGTACTTGCCGACCATCATCGTGTCGTAGCCGGCCTCCTGGAGGCTGACCGGCATCGTGTCCTCGTCGCCGAACGCCTTGAAGCCGCCACCCTCGCCGCCGACCGTGACCGCGCCGTGGTTGCGGGAGTACTGGCCGGTGAGGAGCGAGGCCCGTGCCGGCACGCAGATCGGCGTCGGCGCCAGGCCGTCGGCGATGGTGACGCCCTCGCCGGCGATGACGTCCTGGAGGTGCGGCATGAACTCCATGTCCTTCATCGCCGCGTCGTCCATCGTGATCATCAGCAGGTTGGGCTTCTCCGGCGACGCCACCGGAGACGGCGTCGCCTCGGGGCCGAGCACGGCGTCCTGCGCCGTGGGCGCCGCGACGGAGGGCTGCTCGCCGGGCCGCTCGTACTTCACCACGGGCGGCCGCTCGCCGGCCTCACCGCCTCCACCGGAGCAGGCGGCGAGCACGCTCGCGCTCAGGACGGCGGCGGTGGCCAGGCGGAGGCGGCCGGGGCGAGTCACGCGTGGTTCTCCTTGTCGACGGGACGGTCGGTCACGGCGTCCGCGGCACAGCGGAAGCCGAGGTTCGAGGCCGTGGAGTCCGGCGGAGCCGCTGAGCGGGCCGCGACGCGGTACCGGTTGCAGTACGAGTCGTGGCACAGGAACGAGCCCCCGCGCATCACGCGGACCGTACCATCCACAGGACCGCGGGGATCGCGCTGCGCGCGCGTGGCGTAGGCCGCCGGGTCGAACCAGTCGGCACACCACTCCCAGACGTTGCCGACCATCTGGTGCAGGCCGTACCCGTTGGGCCGGTACGCCGTCACCGGAGCCGTCGTCGTCCAACCGTCGTCGGCGGTGTTGGTCGCCGGGAAGCTGCCCTGGAAGATGTTGACCTGCCACTCCTCGCCGTCGTCGCCGGCCATCAGCTCGTCGCCCCAGGGATAGCGCCGGCCGGAGAGGCCGCCGCGGGCGGCGTACTCCCACTCGGCCTCGGTCGGCAGCCGGCGCCCCGCCCAGTGCGCGAACGCGAGGGCGTCGTCGTGCGAGACGTGGACGACCGGGTGGTCGGCGCGGTCCTCGATGCCGGAGCGCGGACCCTCGGGGTGGCGCCAGTCGGCGCCGCGCACCCCGAGCCACCACGGCGTGGCGGGCGAGTGGCCGAGGACGTCGCCCACGGTGGCCGCGACGTCGGTGTGGAACACGGCGGAGTAGCCCTCGGCCTCGGCGGTGGTGCGGTGCCCGGTCGCGTCGACGAACGCCGCGAAGGCCGCATTGGTCACCGTCGTGGTGCCGAGCCGGAACGCCGAGACCTCGACCTCGTGCACCGGACCCTCGCCGTCGCCGGCGTAGCCGTCGCCAAAGTGGTCACCCAGCGCCGCGCGGCCGGCAGGGACCAGGGTCAGCGGG
>JADCLI010000011.1 GCA_016803235.1 Pimelobacter simplex | reverse complement strand
GTGAGCGGACCCGACCAGAGTCCTCTCAGCTACAGCTCACGACCTATCAGCTGTCGGCCCGGCCGGCCCGGCCAGCCCGGTCGGCCGTCCTCCGCAGCGCGCGGGTGAACGTCGGGAACAGCGCCGTCGGCAGGTCGTGCCCCCAGCCGGGGACCACCACGAGCTCGGCTCCGTGGATCGCCGCGGCGGTGGCGCGACCGCCCGAGACGTGCACCATCTTGTCGGCGAGCCCGTGCATCACCAGCGTGGGCATGCGCAGCTCCGCGAGCCGGCGGGTGCGGTCGGTCTGGGTGACGACGGCCATCATCTGGCGCAGCACACCGGCCTCGTCGATCCCGCGGTCCCACGTCTCACCGGCCCGCCGCCGCAGCTCCGCCTCGTCCTGGGGGAAGCCGGGGGAGCCGATGATGCCCCAGACCAGGACCGCGCGGCGGATGTAGGCCTCCCGCCCCGGACCGCGGGGCGCGAGCAGCGTCGGCAGCAGCGCCGGGCTCTGCCAGCCGACCGCCCGGCGCCCGGTCGTGGACATCATGCTGGTCAGGCTCCGCACCCGCTCGGGAGCGGCGAGCGCCATGCTCTGGGCGATCATGCCGCCCATCGAGACCCCGGCGACGTGCGCGGAGGCCCAGCCGAGGTGGTCCATCAGGCCGAGCGCGTCGTCCGCCAGGTCCCCGATCGAGTACGGCGCCGGGGTGGGTGCGCCGACGAAGGCACGGGCCAGCCGCGCCGTCGTCACCCGGCCGGCCATCCGGGTCGAGCGGCCGGTGTCACGGTTGTCGTAGCGCACGACGTGGAAGCCCGTGTCGGCGAGCCGTCGGCACAGGTCCTCGGGCCACCACGTCATCGGGCCACCGAGTCCCATCACGAGCAGCAGTGGCTCGGCGGTCGGGTCGCCGAAGGTCTGGTAGCAGAGCTCGACCCCGGGGGAGACCGGGGCGAGCAGCTCGTCGGAGGCGGACATGACACCCAGTTTGACAAGTTGCGCGTAGTTGTCGATTCAACTGGGTAACGTCTGTGACGTGAGCAACACGTTGGCGCCCTGGCTGCTGCCCGACGGCTACGGCCGTCCGGCGCTGGCCGCGCTGCTGCGCGAGGGCAGTCTGGTGACCGAGGCGGGCCGGTTCGCGGCCCGTCGTGGCGCGACCCGACGCGTGCGTCGCCGTACGCCCGTCGCGGGTCGCTCGGCGGCGCGGATGAGCGAGCCGGTGCTGCTCATCCCGGGCTTCCTGGCCGGTGACTGGACGCTCACCGCGATGGCGGGCGAGCTGAGGGCCCGCGGGTTCCGCACCTACCGCTCCCAGATCCACGCCAACGTCGGGTGCACGCTCGGCTCCGCGCTCGCCCTCGAGGCGCGCCTGGAGCAGATCGCCGAACGCCGCGACGCCCGCGTCCAGATCGTCGGGCACAGCCTCGGCGGCATGATCGCCCGTGGCCTCGCCGCCCGCCGCCCCGACCTGGTCGCCGGCATCGTCACGATGGGCAGCCCGATGCGGGCGCCCGCCGCCCACCACGCCCTGCTGACCCGCGGCGTGCGGGTGCTCAACCGGCTCTCCGACGTGGGCGTCCCCGGCCTGATGAGCGCGGACTGCGTCGCCGGCGAGTGCGCCCACCTCAGCTTCACCGAGTCGCAGGAGCCGCTGCGCGCCGACGTCGCGATGACCAACGTCTACTCGCGCCGCGACGGCATCGTCGACTGGAAGGCCTGCATCGACCCCGCCGGCCGTGCCGTCGAGGTCCGCGCCTCCCACATCGGCATGGCGGTCGACCCGCGGGTGATCGACGTGGTCGCGGAGGCGTTGCAGGTCCCGGAGACGGGTCGCGCCCGGCATCTGGGTCGCGACTCGGCCTGAGCCACGACCCGAACGCCGGGTACGACGGGAGACCCGTCCCGAGGGTCACATCGTGTTGACGATGAGTCCGATGTGGGTGAAGAAGTTCATCGCGCCGAACAGCAGGAACAGCACGCCCGACACGCCCCAGAGCCAGCCGGTGATCCGACCCCAGATGCCCGGCGCACCGGTGGCGCGGACCCGGCGGACCAGCGCCGCGAAGGCGAGGGCGCCGAGGCCGACGGTCGCGATGAGCAGCGACATGAACGTCGCCTCGACCATCGGGTGGTTGGCGAACTCGCCCGAGATCGGCTCCTCCGCGGGGGCGGCGAACAGCTCGTACTTGATGCCGGCCACCGCGATCGCGACCAGGCTCAGTCCGAGTCCGCCGACGAACACCGTGATCGGCTGCGCGACCCGGGCGAGTGCCTGGAGCGGCTTGGTGGCGGCGAGGGCGACGGCACCGCGCTTCCACAGGTAGAGGGCGGCGGCGAGGAGGAGCACGCCGAAGCCGAGGCTGGTCTCGCCGAAGATGATGTTGTCGAACGGGAAGCCGCCGGCGGCCAACGGCCAGGTCAGCGTCATGTGCAGGCCCGTCGTCGTGAGAACCGCGCCGAGCGCGCCGAAGGTGAGCGCCCAGCCGTCGGGCTCGACCTCCTCCGGGGCGCGCACGAGCTCTCGTCCGAGCATGACGAGCGAGATCAGACCGGCGCCGACGGCGACGGCCATGATCGTGTTGTAGGTGGGCATGTTCGCCCAGTCGATCTTCAGGCCCTCCTGGGCCGCAAGGCTGCTCATGGTGATGCACCTCTGGTGATCCGCGGGACCGGATCTCGGCCCTCGAGGAGCAAAACCTATACGTGCGTATAGAAATTCCACGCGGGTCCCCCTGCGTAGGGTGGACCTCGTGCCCGCCGCCTCCCGCCGCCCCGTCCAGGAGCGCAGCGCCCAGCGCACCCGTGCGATGACGGACGCCGCGGCGCGCCTGCTCATCGAGGAGGGGCCCGACGCCGTCACGCACCGGCGGGTCGCTGCGGCGGCCGGGGTGCCACCGGGTTCCGCCGGCTACTACTTCGCGACGCGGCAGGAGCTGTACGCCGCCGCGGTCGCGGCAGCGGAGGAGGTCCGCACCGCCGCAGCGGCCGCGCGGGCGCGGTCGATCGGACGCCGGCGTCGTTCGGCCCCGCGTACGGCGCAGCTCCTGCTCGAGGTGCTCTACGCCCCGGTCCTCGACCCGGCGGTCGTCAGCCGCCGACTGCAGCCGATGCTCGCGGCCACGGCCGACCCGGAGCTGCGCCCGATCATGGCCGCGTCACGCCCCGCGCTGCTCGACGCCCTGCGCGACGCGCTGGACCGGTGCGGCTGGGGCGTGGTCGCACGGAGCCCGGACTTCGACCTCGTGGTGCGCCTGCTCGACGCAGCGCTGCTGTACGGCGCCGCCGTGGGGGACGAGGACCCGATCGCCGATGCGGTGACTGACGTGGCGCGGTTGCTGGAGCTGGTGCGCGGCGACTAGGCGGACCGGATGCCGGAGAACGCGTCAGTCGAAGTCGATCGCCGAGAAGCCGCGCAGCTTCGAGAGCTGGTGCTCGGAGGTGATCGTGCGGATCGTGCCACTGCGCGAGCGCATCACCAGCGACTGGGTGACGGCGCCGCCGCCGCGGTAGCGGACGCCGCGGACCAGCTCGCCGTCGGTGATGCCGGTGGCGACGAAGAAGCAGTCGTCGCCGGTGACGAGGGTGTCGGTGGTGAGGATGTGGTCGGGGTCGAGGTTGTGGCCCGCGTCGATGGCGCGCTGGCGCTCCTCGTCGTCGGTCGGCCACAGCCGGCCCTGGATGGTGCCGCCCATGGCCTTCATCGCGCAGGCGGCGATGATGCCCTCGGGGGTGCCGCCGATGCCCATGAGCAGGTCGATGCCGGTGTCGGGACGGGCGGCCATGATGGCGCCGGCGACGTCGCCGTCGGTGATGAACTTGATCCGGGCGCCGGTCGCGCGGATCTCGTCGACGAGCTGGGCGTGGCGCGGGCGGTCGAGGAGGACGACGGTGACGTCGGAGGGGTTGGAGCCCTTGGCCTTGGCGACCTGGTGGATGTTCTCGGCGACGGGGTAGCGGATGTCGACGACGTCGGCGGCCTCGGGGCCGGTGACCAGCTTCTCCATGTAGAAGACGGCGGACGGGTCGTACATGGTGCCGCGCGGGGCGACGGCGAGGACCGCGACCGCGTTGGCCATGCCCTTCGCGGTCAGCGTGGTGCCGTCGATCGGGTCGACGGCGACGTCGCACTCGGGGCCGGTGCCGTCGCCGACGTTCTCGCCGTTGTAGAGCATCGGGGCGTTGTCCTTCTCGCCCTCGCCGATGACGACGGTGCCGTTCATGCTGACGGTCGAGATCATCACGCGCATCGCCTGCACGGCCACGCCGTCGGCGCCGTTCTTGTCGCCGCGGCCGACCCAGCGCCCGGCCGCCATCGCGGCCGCCTCGGTGACGCGCACCAGCTCGAGGGCGAGGTTGCGGTCGGGGGCGGGCGGCTCCACGATGAGGGCGTCGTTCATAGGCCGAACCCTATCGGTCGTGGAACCCACGCGCGTACACGTCGACCTCGGTGGCCTTGACGACGAAGGTGACGGCGACGCCCGGAGCCAGGCCGAGCTCGGCGACCGAGGCGATCGTGACGTCGGCGGCCAGCTCGCCGGCACGGACCCGGACCAGGTCGCCCAGCGGCTCCAGTTCGCTGACCACGACGGGCAGCGCGTTGCGCGGGCTGCCGCCCGGCGGCTTCGCGTGGACCGCGACCGCGGACGGACGGAACACGGCGACCGCGGGGGAGCCGGCCACCGGCGGAGGATCGCCGGGCGTGCCGTGGAGGAGCAGGCCGTCCGGGCGCCGTACGCCGTCGGGGGTGGCGGTCCCCGCGACCAGGTTGAGCCCCGCGAACCGGGCGGCGAAGGCGCTGCGGGGGCGGGAGAGCACGTCGGCGGTGGCGCCCTGTTCGACCACGCGGCCGCCGTCGAGGACGACGACGCGGTCGGCGAGCAGCAGCGCGTCGAGGACGTGGTGGGTCACGACCACGGTGGTGCGCTCGGCGAGCACTCGGCGCAGGAGCGTCCGCAGGGCCGGCGCGACCGCCACGTCGAGGGCGGCCATCGGCTCGTCCAGCAGCAGCAGCCGTGGCTCGGCGGCGAGGGCCCGGGCGACCGCGACCCGCTGCGCCTGGCCGCCGGAGAGCTGGGCCGGACGCCGCTCGGCGAGGTCGGCGGCGTCGACCTCGGCCAGCCAGCGCGCGGCGCTCTCCCTCGCGGCGCGTCGGCCGGCACCGGTGCTGCGCGGCCCGAAGGCGACGTTCTCGAGCACGGAGAGGTGCGGGAAGAGGAGCGGGTCCTGCGCGAGCAGGGCGGTACGCCGCGCGTGCGGCGCGACCCAGCGCGCGGGGCCGGTCAGCTCCTCGCCGTCGAGCACCACGTGGCCGCCGTCGGGGCGCAGCAGCCCGCCCAGGACCGCGAGGGTGGTGGACTTGCCGGCGCCGTTGGGGCCGAGGAGCGCGACCGTCTCGCCCTCGGCGACGTCGAACGCGACGTCCACGCCGCGCTCGGCGACCACGACCTCGACCCGGGCGCTCACAAGGATCCCTTGGGCCGGACCAGTCCGATCACCAGCACCGCGACCACCACCAGGACGAGCGACATCGCGACCGCCGCGTCGGCGTCGGTGACGCGGAGGTTGTAGATCAGCAGCGGCAGCGTCCGGGTGGTGCCCTCCAGGCTGCCGGCGAAGGTGATCGTGGCGCCGAACTCCCCGAGGGAGCGGGCGAAGGCCAGCACCGCACCCGAGGCCAGGCCCGGCAGCACGAGCGGCAGCGTGACCCGGCGCAGCACCGTGGTGGGTCGCGCTCCGAGGGAGGCGGCGACGACGTCGTACCGCTCGCCGGCGGTGCGCAGCGCCCCCTCCAGGCTGACGACGAGGAAGGGGAGCGACACGAACGTCTGGGCGAGCACGACCGCGACCGAGGTGAACGCGATCCGGATCCCCAGCGCCTCGAGCTCGCCGCCGAGCAGGCCCTGACGGCCGAAGGCAGAGAGGAGCGCGATGCCGCCGACGACGGGCGGCAGCACGAGGGGGAGCAGGACCAGCGAGCGGAGCACGCCGATCCAGCGTCCCTCGCTGCGTGCGAGCACGCTCGCCAGCGGGATGCCGAGCAGCAGGCAGAGCACCGTGCTCGCGGTCGAGGTCTTCAGGCTGAGCAGCAGCGCGGAGCGGGCAGCCTCGGAGGTGACGAGGGAGGGGAAGTCGGCCCAGGCGATCCGGGTCGTCATCGCCACGACGGGCAGCACGACGAACGCGCCGGCCAGCAGGGCCGGCACGAAGAGCCAGCGCGGCAGGCCGACGTGCCGGGTGTGGCTCACGACGCGGGCGTCCCGAACCCGGCGTCGAGCAGCACCTGCCGGCCGTCGCCGACGACCAGGTCGATCCACTGCTGGGCGAGGTCCGCGTGCTCCGAGCCCTCGACCGCGACGATCGGGTAGTGGTTGACCACGTCGGCGGCCTCCGGGAAGTCGATTCCCTCCAGGTCGTCGCCGGCGGCGGCGACGTCGGTGACGTAGACCAGGCCGGCATCGGCCTCGCCGTCCTCGACCTTGGTCAGCACGCCGGAGACCGACTCCTCCTCGCTGACCGGCGAGAAGGTGAGACCCGCGGCATCGGCGACCTCGAGCGCCGCCCTGCCGCACGGGACCTCGGGCTGGCACAGCACCAGCTCGACGTCCTTCCTCGCGAGGTCCGCGAGGGTGGCGATCCCGGCCGGGTTGCCCGGCGGCACGGCGATCATCAGCATGTTGGTCGCGAACTCCGCCGGGTCGCCGGCGGCCAGGCCCGCGGAGACGAGCTTGTCCATGTTGGCGATGTCGGCCGAGGCGAGGACGTCGGCCCGGGCGCCCTCGGTGATCTGGGCGACCAGGTCGGAGGAGCCGCCGAACGACAGCCTCACGTCGACGTCGGGGTGCGCGTCCTCGAACAGCTCCTCGAGCTCTTCGAAGGTCGTCGTCAGCGAGGCGGCCGCGAAGACGGTCAGGGTCCGTTCGCCGCCGTCACCCGTGCCCGCACCGCCGGCACCGGCGTCGTCGCCGCAGGCGGCGAGGGGGAGGGCGAGCAGGACGGCGGCGCTGGTCGCGCCGAGCCGGCGCCGGGCGTTGGTCATCGCAGTCTCAGGGCTTCCTCGGGACGGGTCGCTCGACGACGACCGTGGTGGACTTCACCGACGCGATCGCGCGCACGCCGGGCGCCAGGCCCAGCTCGGCGGCCGCCTCGGCGCTCATGAGGGACACGACCCGGTAGGGGCCGCACACCATCTCGACCTGGGCCATCACCGTGTCGGCGAGGACCCGCGTGACGATCCCGGTCATGCGGTTGCGTGCGCTCACCTCGCCGGCGCGCGTGCGCTCCCGGTCGGCCTCGTCGACCAGCGACGCCGCCAGGCCGGCGAGGTCGACCCCCGGGATCACCGTGCGCCCGTCGACCGTGCGGCTGGGCACCCGCCCGGCCTCGATCCACCGGCGGACGGTGTCGGTCGAGACGCCGAGCAGCTCGGCGGCCTCGGCGACGCGATAGTCGGTCATGGGCGCCACTCTGTCGCATCTGCGTCCCATTTTCCATGATTCGGCCGCGGATGCGCCAGTCCGGGGCTGGCGCGGGACGCGCCGGGGAGGGCTGGGACACTGGAGCAGTCATGAGCACCCCGCAGACGCAACCGCCCGAGCGCCCTGGCCGCTACCAGCGATCGGCCGTCGGCCTGGTGACGTCGCTGGTCGTCACGGTCGTCGCGGTCGGTGGCCTCCTGTACTTCATGGGCGTCTTCCGTCCCGACTTCGAGGTCAAGCCCGAAGCGGTCGACTACGTCGAGGTCGTCCGGTCCGCCCAGCAGGCGGGCCTCACCCCGATCTATCCCGACGCCCTCCCGGAGGGCTGGATCGCCACCGGCGTCGACGTCACCCCCGGCGAGCGTCCCGTGTTCATGGTGCGGATGCTCACCGACGACGACAAGTTCGTCGCGGTCCGCCAGGAGGACGCCTCCGTCACCGCGATGCTGACCCAGTGGGTCGACGAGGAGACCGAGACCCGCTCCGGCTACACGGTGCCGGCGTCGGTCGCCGCCCCCGTCGCCCGCGAGTGGAAGGGGTACGCCGACTCCGGCGGCGACTCCGCCTACGCCGCCGAGATCGACGGCGAGACCGTGCTCGTGTTCGGCTCGGCGCCGGCCAAGGACCTGCGGGCGATCGTCGACGCGCTGGTCACCGCACCGATCGGCTAGTCCTCGTCGTCGCCCTCGTCGTCGCTCAGCACCGACTCCAACCGCGCCCGCGCGCCGTCGAGCCAGCCCTGACACGTGGTGGCCAGCGCCTCGCCTCGCTCCCAGAGCGTGAGGGACTCCTCGAGCGTCGTGCCGCCGGCCTCGAGCTGACGGACCACCTCGACCAGCTCGGCGCGTGCCTCCTCGTACGACAGCTCCTCACCCGGCTCCTGGGTCGTGTCGTCAGTCATGGATCTCCTCGGTCGTGGTGGCGGTGACGTGGATGCGGCCGTCGGCGACCCGGACGGTCAGCGCGGCGCCGGAGACGACCTCGCCGACGGAGGTGACGACGTGGCCGTCGGCGTCCTGGAGGACGGCGTACCCGCGGCGCAGCGTGGCCAGCGGGGACAGGGCGCGCACACGGGCGCGCCGGTGGTCGAGGTCGTCGGCGGCGCGGTCGAGCTGCCACTCGAGCTGGCGGCGGATCCGTGAGCGCCAGTCGTCGAGCTCGTCGAACCGGGCGTCGATCATGCTGCCCGGGTGGGCGAGCGCGGGGCGCGCGCGCAGCGCGTCGAGCTGGGCCTGCTCGCGCTCGAGGCGGTGGCGCACCGCACGGCGCAGGGCGTCGCGCGCGCGGTCGACCATCATCCGCTCCTGCGCCATGTCGGGCACGATCAGCTTGGCCGCGTCGGTCGGCGTGGAGGCGCGGAGGTCGGCGACCAGGTCGAGGAGCGGCGAGTCCGGCTCGTGGCCGATCGCGGAGACGACCGGGGTGCGCGCGGCCGCGACGACGCGGATCAGGCCCTCGTCGGAGAACGGCAGCAGGTCCTCGACCGAGCCGCCGCCGCGGGCCACCACGATGACGTCGACCTCGGGGTCGGCGTCGAGGCGGCGGACCGCCTCGATCACCTCCTCCGCCGAGCGCTGGCCCTGCATGGCGGCGTAGGCGGTGGTGAAGGCGACGGCGGGCCAGCGGCGCGCGGCGTTGTCGAGGACATCGCGCTCGGCCGCGGACCGCGGCGCGGTGACCAGCCCGATCCGGCGCGGGACGGCGGGCAGCCGGCGCTTGCGCTCCTGGGCGAAGAGCCCCTCGGCGGCGAGCAGCTGGCGGCGGCGCTCGAGGCGCGCGAGCAGCTCGCCGAGTCCGACCATCCGGATCTCGCGGGCGTTGAGCGAGAGGCTGCCCCGGTTGGCGTAGTACGACGGCCGCGCGTGGATGACGACGCTGGCGCCCTCGGTGACCGGTGTCGGGAGGCCGTCGAAGAGGACCCGCGAGCAGGTGACCGGCACCGAGATGTCGGCGACCGAGTCGCGCAGCGTCATGAAGACCGTGGCCAGCCCGGGCCGCCGGCTGACCTGGGTGACCTGGCCCTCGACCCACACCGCGCCGAGCCGGTCGATCCAGCCGGCGAGCGCGTTCGCGATCGCCCGGACCGGAGCCGGCTTCTCCAGCGATGTCTCGAGGGCCACGGCGGCGAGCCTATGGCAGGGTGTCGACATGACGGCGAGGGCGCTCGTGATCGGTGAGGCAGTGCTCGACGTGGTCGAGGGCGACGAGCGGCCCGGCGGCTCCGCGGTCAACACGGCCGTCGCGCTCGCCCGGCTGGGCCGGCCGGTCCGGCTGGCGACCGCGTACGCCGAGGACCCGGCCGGCGCGCGAATCGCACGGCACCTGGCCGCCGCGGGGGTCGAGCTCGCCGGGGATCCGCACGTGCTGGCGTCCACCCCACGGGCGGAGGCGGTCATCGACGCGGCCGGCGCGGCGTCGTACACCTTCGACATCGGGTGGCAGCTGCCGGTCGTCCCCGAGGAGGCGGCGCACGTCGTGCACGTGACCTCGCTGGCGCCGCTGCTCGACCCCGGCGCCGGCGAGGTACTCGCGCTGGTCGAGCGGATCGCGCCCACCGCCTGCCTGACGTACGACGTCAACCTGCGCCCCGCCATCACCGGCGCCCGGTCGCAGGTGCTCGAGCGGGTGCTGCGGACCGCGTCGGCCGCGACGCTCGTCAAGGCGTCGGACGAGGACCTGCTGGCGCTGTGGCCGGACCGGTCGGTGGGGGAGTCGGCGTCCGCGCTGCTGGCGATCCCCGGCGGCCCGGTCGCGGTCGTCGTCACCCACGGCGGCGAGGGCGCCTCCTGGCACGCCTGCTCCGGACCGGACTGGTCGACCGGCGGCGTGCACGCCGAGGAGGTCGCCGTCGTCGACACCATCGGCGCCGGCGACACCTTCGCCGCCGCGCTCGTCGACCACCTGTGGCCGCTGCTGGGCGCTGGAGCACGGGACCGGCTGGCCGCGCTCGGGCCGGAGGACTGGAGTGCTGCGCTGACCCACGCCGCCCACGCGGCCGCCGTCACCGTCGGCCGGGTCGGCGCGGACCCGCCCACCCGCGCGGAGCTCGACGCCTCGGACGAATAGTCTTGCCCGGTGCGCCTGCGGATCGACCTCGCCTACGACGGCGGTGACTTCCGCGGTTGGGCCTCCCAGCCGGGGCTGCGCACGGTGCAGGCCGAGCTGACCGCCGCCCTGACGACGGTGCTGCGGCTCCCCGTCGGCTCGCTGCGGGTCACCTGCGCGGGCCGCACCGACTCGGGCGTGCACGCGCGCGGCCAGGTCGTGCACGTCGACGTACCCGACGACCCGGAGGAGGGCTCACCGACGGCAGCCCGACAGGTCACCCAGCTCGACGTGCTGGCCCGGCGGGTCAACGGGGTGCTCGACAAGACGGTGCGCGTGCACCGGATCAGCGAGGCACCCGAGGGTTTCGACGCGCGGTTCGCGGCGCTGTGGCGGCGCTACGCGTACCGGATCGTCGACGACCCCGCGCGCGTCGACCCGCTGACCCGCAACCACGTCCTCTTCTGGCCGAGGAGGCTCGACGTCGCGGCGATGGACGAGGCCGCGCGCTCGCTGGTCGGGCTGCACGACTTCGCCGCCTTCTGCAAGCACCGCGAGGGGGCGACGACGATCCGCACCCTGCTGGAGTTCGGCTGGACCCGCGCCGACGACGAGCTGGTCGTCGGGCACGTGAAGGCCGACGCGTTCTGCCACTCGATGGTGCGGGCGCTGGTCGGCTGCATGATCGCGATCGGCGAGGGGCGCCAGGACCCCGCGTGGGCCCTGGAGATTCTCACCGGACGGCGGCGCGACCAGGGCGTGGTCGTCGTACCGGCGCACGGGCTGACCCTCGAGGAGGTCGCCTACCCCGACGCCGCCGGGCTGGCGGACCGGGTGGCACAGACCGCGGCTCGCCGTACCCACGCCGAGACGGACGGAGCCGAGGGGTGAGCGACGAGCACTACTTCTCCGCCGACCCGTCGGTCGCCTTCCAGCGCGCGCCGGTCGAGACCGAGGTCTGGGGCCACGAGCTGCGCCTGGTCAGCGGGTCCGGCGTCTTCGCGCAGGGGCGCCTCGACATCGGCACGTCGGTGCTCTTCCGCGAGACCGAGCCGCCCACCGGTGGCCGGATCCTCGACCTCGGCTGCGGGTACGGCGTCATCGGGATCGCCTGCGCCGTCGCGGCCCCGACGGCCACCGTCACCGCCGTCGACGTCAACCAGCGCGCCGTGCTGCTCGCCAACGAGAACGCGGCCGCCCTCGGCCTCGCCGACCGCTACGCCGCGCTCGCCCCGGAGCAGGTCGACCCCGCGGCGACGTACGACGAGATCTGGTCCAACCCTCCGATCCGGATCGGCAAGACGGCGCTGCACGACCTGCTGCTCACCTGGCTGCCGCGCCTGGCGCCCGGCGGTCGCGCGGTGATGGTGGTCGGCAAGAACCTCGGTGCCGACTCGCTGCAGCGCTGGCTCGGCGAGCAGGGCTTCCCGACCGAGCGGACCGCCAGCGCCAAGGGGTTCCGGGTCCTCGAGACCCGCCGCGCCTGAGCGGGCTCCCGGGGCCCGCGTGCCTAGAGTGGCGCCATGCCGACCGAGTTCACCGTGCGCGGGTCGCACTCCGCCTTCCAGCCGCCCGAGCGCGGCACCGCGCAGGTCACGCTGTCCTTCCAGGGTCCGGCGCTGCAGCCGGTCTACGACCGGGTGGTGGCCGACCTCGAGGCCGTGAAGGTGTCGGTCCACGAGCTCCACGATCCCGCGAACGGACCGGTCACCTGGTGGGCGACCCAGCACGTGCGCACCTGGGCGCAGCGGCCCTGGAACAAGGACGGCAAGCAGCTCCCGCTCGTGCACCACGCCAGCGTCGGCGTCCAGGTGAAGTTCCGCGACTTCGCACGGCTCGCGACCTGGGTGGGGCGGCTGGTCAGCTCCGCCGAGGGATTCCGGCTCGACGGCGTCACCTGGGCGCTCACCGAGGCCCGCCGCATCGAGCTCGAGCGTGCCGTCCGCACCCACGCCGTGCAGGACGCGGCCCGCCGCGCCCAGGAGTACGCCGACGCGCTCGGCCTCGGCCAGGTGCGACCCGTCGCGGTGGCCGACGCCGGCATGCTCAGCCAGGGCATCGCGCCGATGGGCGGCGGCGGCCCGGCCGGCTACATGCGAGCGGCCGCCAAGGACGCCGGCGGCGGTGCGGAGCTGGACCTGTCGCCGGAGGACATCGAGGTCTCCGCGGAGGTCGACGCCCGCTTCGTCGTGGACTGACTCGGCAGCGGCGTCATCGTCGAGTGACCCGGCTCAGGACGTGATCCGGGCCTGGCCCAGCACCTCGGCGGCGGGCCCGGTCGCGGGCAGCCGGCCCCACAGTGTGAGCAGGAGGTCGGCCGCCGGCGCGGCGAGCTCGACCGGCTCGCCGCCCGCGTCGGGCTCGAGCACGAGCGAGCGGTCGAGGTCGGTGGCCGTCACCCGGACTGGCACAGGTAGCGGAGCGGTCCGCCCGAGTCGCTGCTGGCGCGGGTAGAAGAGCGTGGCGACCTCGTCGACGCCGTCCCAGGCGAGCTCGGGTGCGGGGCGCCAGTCGTCGGTGCGCGCCTGGGAGGCGAGGGCGTCGTACAGGTGCATGGTGACCTCGTGGACCTGGCGTCGCCGCCAGAACCGGGCCTGCGTGTCGGGACCGAAGGTCCACACCGGCACGTCCGGGGCGGTGCGGCGCAGCACGTCGAGAAGCTCGGCCGCCGCGGCCCGGTAGCCGCTGACGAGTGTGTCGCGCTCCAGACCGGGGGCGGGGCTGTCCCCGTCGGGCGCCCCGTGGGTGATGGCGTGCGCCGCCCACGCGTGCACCCACCGGGTGTGCTCGCCGAGGTCCGCGAGGGTCCAGCCCGGGCAGCTGGGGACGGGGGCGGCGAGGTCGCCGGTCGCCAGCACGTCGGCGAAGGCGCCGGTCGTCTCCTCCAGCAGGTCGATCCACTCCATGGCGGGATCCTTGCAGCAGACTCGCAACAGGATCGACGCGGCGTGCGTCTGAGGGGTGTGGAGGCACTGGTGGCGGGTGAGGCGGCGGGCGCGCAGCACGTCCCGACCGACCGGCCCGACTTCGACGCCTGGGTGGCGGCGCGAGGGCCGGCCCTGCTGCGGCTTGCGCACCTGCTCGCCGGCAATGCCACCGACGCCGAGGACGTCGTGCAGGACGCTCTCTCCCGGGCGCTGCCGCGCTGGGACCGGATCACCCGGGCCGACGACGTCGACGCGTATGTGCGCCGGATGGTGGTCAACGCGAACACCTCCTGGTGGCGGAAGTTCCGGCGTCGAGAGTCCCCGGCGGCGTACGTCGACAGCGGCGAGACGGTCCGGGGGCCGGGTGACGGCCTGGAGCACGACGAGCGCGAGCGGCTGTGGGCCGCGTGCCGGGCGCTTCCGGAGGCGCAGCGGACCGCAGTGGTCCTGCGCTACCACGAACAGCTCGAGTACGACGAGATCGCCGCGCTGACCGGGGTCCGCGAGGGAACGGTCCGCTCCCGCGTCTCGCGCGGGATCGCTGTCCTGCGGACGGAGCTCGACGACGTGCGAGGTGGGGACGATGAGTGACGTCGAGGACACGTTGGCCGCAGCGCTGACCCGGATCGCCGCGCAGGCACCGCAGGCTGGGGGACTGGCCGACGGTGCCCGCCGCCGGCACCGCCGGCGCCGGCAGCGGCGAGCCGTCGTCGCCGGCGTGGCAGCGATCCTGGTGGTCGTCGCCGGCGCCTCCACCCTCGCCCGGACGACGCCGCAGGCCGATCGCGTCGCCTCCCCGTCCCGGGCGGACGACTGGCAGACCATCCGGCAGGGCGACGTCATGGCCGAGGTGCCCGGGGACTGGCGTCGCCACGAATGCCACGGCCGACTCGTCTACGCCGCCGTCGATCCCTGCACGAACTGGACGGGTGCCGGGTTCTCCAGCGGTGCGACCTACGACGCCGCGATGCAGGCGGGCGTGATCCTGCGCTACCCGGACGACGACCGCGAGTGGAGCGGGTACGTGTACGTCGGTCAGGACGTCCTCTCCGTCTCCGACCCCGACAAGGACCTGGTCCGCCGGGTGCTCGCGTCCGCCCGACTCGACGGTCAGCCGATCGTCGACGGCAGCCACTGGGACTTCAAGGACCGCGGTGCAATCAGCTACGAGGTGCCGGTGGACTGGGGCGTGCCGTCGGGCGATGCCGCCGACTACTCGGTCTGCGTCATGCCTGCACGGGAGCACACGGCCCCGGACGGGCAGCTCGACGTGCGGAGGTTCCGCGCGAGCAGGGTCATCGACGCCGCCGCCGTGACCGTGATCGCACCGACCCGAGCTGTCGCGGACCTGGTCCTCGGCTCGGTGGACGTGCTCGCGTCGACGGTGGGCCGAAGGGACCGCTGCCCCTCGGAGGACGAGCGCCTGGTGCCGGTCGAGGCGGCCGGGGTGAACCTCCAGGTCCCGCGGGCGTGGAAGGCCCACAGGTGCGGTGAGCTCCCGCAGTTCGGGCCGGGGCCGGGTTGCCGCACGTCGAACGACGACGAGGGCGTGCAGTTCCTCCGTGCCGCGACCTTCCAGCCTTCAATGGACGAGCGAGAGATCGTGCGGCACGGCGGGGTGTGGGGTGGGTTCGTCCGGCGGGGGGAGTACGCCATCTTCGTCACTGCCCGAGACGGGCTGACGGTCCTCGACGTCCTCGACCACGTGCAGTGACGCCTGCTCTCAGGCGGCGTGGTCGTCGGCGAGGGTGAGGGCGTGCTGTGTGTGCAGCTGGTACTCGGCTTGGGTGATGGGCGTGGTGCCGCCGCCGGTGACGAGGCGGAACAGGCCGTGGGGTGTGCCCCAGACCCAGCTGTCGGGTCCGAGCTGCAGGACGGTGTAGCCGAGGTGGGTCTTGGCTCGGTGGTGGTGTCTGGTGAGGGGTGTGTCGTTGTGGTCGCCGGTTTGGCCGGGTGGACCGTTCGGAGCCTGACCCGGTAGCCCGGACACCTGACCTGTAGCGATGATCGCTGCAGGAAGGAGTCGAGTGATGCCTGCACCCCACCCGCCGGAGTTCCGGCGCAGAGCTGTTGAGCTGACCCGCCAACCCGGAGCATCGGTCGCGCAGATCGCCAAGGACCTCGGGATCAGCGAGTCCGGCCTTCGGCGCTGGATGGCCCAGGACGATGTCGATGCCGGCCGCAAAGAAGGCCTCTCGTCGAACGAGCGCGACGAGCTGGTCCGGTTGCGGCGGGAGAACCGTCGTCTGGAGATGGAGCTCGAGATCACCAAGCGGGCCGCCGCGCTGTTCGCGAAGGAGAACGTCCTCCCAAAATGAGGTTCCGGCTGGTCCGTGAGCTCGCCGCGGACGGGTTCGACGTCGCGGTGACCTGCCGGGTCCTGAAGGTCTCAAGATCGGGCTACTACGAGTGGCTGCATCGCCCGGCTTCGGATCGCGATGTCGAGGACGCCTACCTGGCCAACACCATCGTCGACATCCACACGATGTCGCGGCGCTCCTACGGCGCCCCACGGGTCCACGCAGAGCTGCGGTTCGGGATGGGCATCCGGGTGGGCCGCAAGCGGGTCGCGCGGCTGCTACGGATGCTCACACTGGCCGGAATCAGCCACCGTCCCAAGCGTCGCCACCGGCCCGCTGAGGCGGTCCACGACGATCTCGTGCAACGAAGGTTCGTTGCCGACGCACCCGATCGTCTGTGGTGTACCGACATCACCGAGCACCCCACGAGCACGGGGAAGGTCTACTGCTGCGCGGTCCTGGACGTGTTCAGCCGCACCGTCGTGGGGTGGTCGATCGCGGACCACATGCGATCAGACCTGGTCGTCGACGCACTGCAGATGGCGACCTGGCGACGCCGGCCCGAAGGCACGATCGTGCACTCCGACCGGGGCAGCCAGTACACGTCGTGGGTGTTCGGGCACCGGCTGCGTGATGCCGGATTGCTCGGTTCCATGGGCCGGGTGGCGTCGTCGGTGGACAACTCGATGATCGAGTCGTTCTGGTCGACCATGCAGCGCGAGCTGCTCGACCAGCAGTCCTGGGCGAGTGTCGAGGAGCTCGGTTCAGCGATCTTCGAGTGGATCGAGGCCTGGTACAACCCGCGTCGCCGGCACACCTCGCTAGGCATGCTCGCCCCGGCCGAGTACGAAGCCCTTCACACCATCGCCACACCGGCGGCATGATCAACCAACCCACCGTGTCCGGAGAACCCGGTCAGGCTCCTTCTTGTCGTAGGGGATGGTGTGGTCGTGGTCCGGTGCCCGGCCGTGCTGGGTGAACAGGCCGGTGGCGTGGGGGAACACGTCGCCGAGGGTGCGGAGCTCGGTGCGGTGTTTGACGTCGGTGGGGTGCTCGTAGCCGTTGACCGACCTGCCGCCGTTGAGGTCGATGACGGGGGTGAGGGTGATGTTCGTGTGCCCGCGGAGGAGGTCGCGGACCTGGTCGAGGAGTCGGGGGCCGAGGCCTTCGACCCGGGCCAGGGGGCCGAGGGTGCCGTCGGTGTCGTCGGTGTCCAGGGCGAGGTGGATGGTCAGGTCGGCGGTGCGGTTGCGGGGGTCTCGTGACGGTTGCTGCGCAACCTCCTCGACCTCCGGATTTTCCGGGGTGTCCTCGATGGAGCGGTAGAACGCGAGCACGGCGGCGGGGTCGGCGAGCATGGCGAACGCTTCGGCGCGCCAGTGGTCCATCGAGGGCGGTTCCTGCCCCTCGGCCGGTGGGGCGGCGTGCTCGGCGAGCGCGGTGGCGAGGTCTCCGACTGCTCGGGGGTGCTCGAGGGCGTCGGCCTCGTCGAGGCGGGCGAACACGGTGCCGATACCGGCAGTGTTCTCGACTTCGTCGATCTGGGCCCCGGGCCGGGGCTTCGGGTACCAGACGCCCTTGCTTTCGCGGTTCTTCCGGATCCGCTGGGCGTGCGCGATCGGGTCGGCCTCGATGACCTTGGCCTCGGCGATGGTCAGGATCCGTGCCGGGGCCTCGTCCAGCGCGGCCGCGACCGCGGTGTCGACGAGCCTGACTTGGTGGCGGTCGAGCCGGCGGGCCATCCGGGCGACCTTGCGCACGACCCACATCTCACACCGGCCTTCCCGGACGCCGGCCCACATGGTGGGGAGGCGGTGGCGCAGGTCGAACGCGTCAGCCATCGCGTTGCGGGTGGTCCCCACGCTTTCGTGGCGGGCGATCGCGATCTCGAGCAGGGCGAGGTCGGCGACCTGCGGTGTCCCGTCCCCGCCGAGGGTGATCAGCCTGGGTCCACCGAACCGGAGGGGCACCGCGTCGGGTTCGGTCTGCGGGTCACCGGAGTGCAGGTCGGCCCAGGCGAGCAGGAGCTCGAGCTGGTGAACCTCGGCCATCCGTCGGGTTCGGACACCGTCCTCGGCCGCGTGGAGCAGCTGCTCCGGTGTGGCGTCCGAGAGGTCCGAGATCATGGCTTGATGCTATCGCACACATGTTCGAATGGTGAGTGTGGATCGACGAGTTTCCGCTGTTTTCCAGCGGGATTTCGAGGTCTGCGCAGTGGTCTCGTGACGGTCGCTGCGCGACCTCCTCGACCTCCGCGGGCTGGGACCTCCTCGACCTCCGCGGGCTAGGGCCTCCTCGACCTCCGGGAACCGTAGGCCGACCGCGGGACCCGAACCCTCCGGGTCGCCGGGAGACGCTCCTCTGGACAGATAGATACGCCGTATGCATACTCCGTACTCATGTCCATCAAGCACGGTCTCCTGGCGCTCCTCGCGCCGGGCCCGAAGTACGGCTACCAGCTCAAGGCCGAGTTCGAGGCCACGACGGGCTCGGCCTGGCCGCTGAACATCGGACAGGTGTACTCCACCCTCCAGCGCCTCGAGAAGGGCGGCCAGATCGAGGCCGACGGGGTGCCGGACGACGACGGGCGCGTGGTCTACGCGCTGACCCCCGCCGGCCGCGAGGAGCTGGCCGGCTGGTTCCACTCGCCGATCGCCCAGGAGTCGCGGCCGCGCGACGAGCTCGCGATCAAGCTCGCGATGGCGGTGAACACCCCGGGCGTCGAGGCCCGCGAGGTGGTGCAGGCCCAGCGCCGCCAGGCGATGAGCTCGCTGCAGTCCCTGACCCGAGCCAAGGCGTCCGTGCCGGACGAGGACCTCGCGCGGGTGATGGTGGTCGACTCGCTGATCTTCGCCGTCGAGGCCGAGGTGAGCTGGCTCGACCGGTGTGAGGCCCGGCTCCGCAACGCCCGAACCGCAAAGACCCCCGAGAAGGAGGCCGTCCAGTGACCGCCAACCCCGTCCTGGAAGTCCGCAACGCCGGCAAGGTGTACGGCGTCGACGAGACCCTCGTGACCGCCCTGCACGGCGCGTCGCTCAGCGTCGCCCCCGGCGAGCTGGTCGCGGTCCGCGGAGCCTCCGGCTCCGGCAAGAGCACCCTGCTGCACCTCGCCGGCGGCCTCGACGCCCCCAGCACGGGCGACGTCCTGGTCGAGGGCCAGTCCCTGGCCGGCCTGTCCCGCAAGGACCTCGCCCGGCTGCGGCGCCGCTCGATCGGCTACGTCTTCCAGGACCTCAACCTGGTGCCGTCGCTGACCGCGGCGGAGAACATCGCACTGCCGCGGGAGCTCGACGGCACCTCGGCCGCCGAGGCGCGGACCGAGGCCCTCGCCGCCCTGGCCGAGGTCGGGCTGCGCGAGGTCGCGGACCGCTTCCCCGACGAGATGTCCGGCGGCCAGCAGCAGCGGGTGGCCATCGCCCGGGCGCTGATCGGCCCGCGCCGCCTGGTGCTCGCCGACGAGCCGACGGGAGCGCTGGACAGCGAGACCGGCGAGGGCGTGATGCGCCTGCTCCGGGCGCGCTGCGACGCCGGTGCGGCCTGCCTGCTGGTCACCCACGAACCCCGGCACTCCGCCTGGGCGGACCGGGTGGTGTTCCTCAGCGACGGCGCGATCGTCGACGAGACGACCGCCGACGCGCCCGCCGTGCTCGACCTCGGGGCGCTCACGTGAGCGTGTGGCGGCCCGCCCAGCGGATGGCCCGGCGCTCGATCCGCCGCAACCTGGCGCGGTCGGTCCTGATCGCGATGTTGATCGGGCTGCCGGTCGCGGTGGCGACCTTCGCGGACGTCCTGCACCGCTCGACGAGCTCCGCGGCCACGTACGCGCACCACCGCCTCGGCAGCGCCGATGCCCGGCTGGTGGTGACGCCGTCCGAGCGGATCACCGACTTCCAGCTGATCTCGGAGTACTACGGCGGCTGGTCGTCGGTCGGCCAGCGGGATCCCGCGACCGTCGACATCGCGAAGCTGCTCCCGCCCGGCACCGTGATCGAGGCGACGCAGGAGGACGGTGGCGTGGGGATGCTGCTCCGCAAGGGCGACGCGTACGTCCCGACGCCGCTCGAGCACGCGACGATGCCCTCGGTGTTCCAGCCCGACCGCCTCGAGCTGCAGGCGGGCACCTTCCCCGGACCGGGCGAGATCGCCGTCAGCCAGGACCAGGCGGACGACCTCGGCATCGGGCCGGGCGACACCGTCACCGACGAGCTGACCGGCACCGAGATCGAGGTCAGCGGGATCGTCCGTGACGAGCACTGCATGCACTGCGGATCGGCGTACGCGCAGCCGGGTCAGGAGATCGTCCCGTCGCCGCGGGGCGACGGCGTGTACGACAGCCAGCCGTCGTACCTGGTCGACCTGCCGGCCGGCGTGAGCGCGAAGGCGCTCGCCTTCGCGCTCGCCGAGCAGGGGGTCGTCGTCTACCCGCGGGACACCTACCTGCACCCCGACGCCTACGACGGGGGCGGCCGGTACCAGCCGCTGACGGCCGACGAGCTGCGCGGCGTCGCGCTGACCACCCTGATCGTCGGGCTCGGGCTGCTCGAGGTGATCCTGCTCGCCGGCGCGGCGTTCGCGGTCGGGGCGCGCAAGCAGGTCCGCGACATGGGCCTCATCGGCGCCGGTGGTGGGTCGCCGGGGCAGCTGCGAGCGGTGCTGCTGGTCCAGGGCGCCACCCTCGGCGTGGTCGGCACCGCCGGTGGCGTCGTCACCGGCCTGCTCGTCGCCCGGCTCGGATGGCCGCTGTGGGAGTGGATGAACGGCTCGGTGATCCCGGTGTTCCGGATCGGCCCCGAGATCGCGGTCGCGGTCGTGGTGGGGGTGCTGTCGGGCGTCCTGGCGGCCGTCGTCCCGGCCGTCGGCGCCGCCAGGCGGCAGCCGATCGACGCCCTGTCCGGCAGGTTCCGCACGACGCGTGAGCACTCGCGCCGCAGCTCGGTCCTCGGCGTCCTCGGCATCGGCGCCGGTGTCGTGCTCGGCCTGGTCGGCAGCACGATGATGGCGAGCGACTTCGACGAGTACGCCGAGTCCCTGGCGTCCGCACGGCTGACCGGCGTCTCCCTCCAGACCCCGAGCCCCACGGTCCCGATCGCGCTCGTGCTGCTCGGGGCGGTGCTGGCGATCGCCGGCCTCGTGCTCGCGATGCCGGTCGTCCTCGGCGCCCTGGGGCGCCTGGCCGGACGGCTGCCCCTCGCGGGGCGGCTCGCCGTACGCGACGCGGACCGGCACCGCCACCGCACCGGACCGGCGACCAGCGCGATCATGCTCGCGGTCGCCGGGTCCGTGGTGGCCGCGTTCGCCGCTGCCGGCAACGCCCGGGCCGAGGAGGCGCGCTGGCTGCCGTCGACACCGGCCCACACGATGCAGGTCGGCCTCGACTTCGGCGCGCCGGTCGAGGATCCCGCCGGTCTCGTCGAGGACGCCGCCGGCCGTGCAGCGGCCGCCCTGCCGGACGGGACCGTCCTCCCCGTCGCGCAGCTCGGGTACCCGACCTCGGCATCCCAGCAGGAGCAGGGCGCCCCCGCCATCGAGGGCATCTGGTTCGACGACCACGCGACCTGCGACAGCAGCTGCGTCACCTACGGCGGTGGCGGCGAGGCCGCGATCGCCGAGCCCTCGCTGGTCCGGCTCACCCTGGGCCGCGACCTGACGACCGCCGAGCAGGCGGCCCTCGACAGGGGCGAGGCCCTCGTGCTGTCGCCGACCATGGTCGGCCCCGACGGCCGGGTGACCGCCTCCCTCTACGGCAAGGCCGAGGCCAACCCGGAAGGCGGCTACGCCGAGGAGGACCTGCCCTCGGTCTCCCTGCCGGCCATGGTCGTGCCCCGGAAGACCCTCTACACGTCGATGCCCGGCGTCTTCCTGAGCGAGCAGACGGCGGCGGCGAACGGGCTCGTCGTCGTCCCGGAGGCGACGCGGCTGATCACCTACTCCGCTGAAGCGACGTCCGCCGAGGTGCGGGCCGCGTTGCGGGTGGCCCGGGAGGGACACCGGACCTCCGCGTCGATCAGTCACCGCTACGAGGACGACCACAGCGTGGTGCTGCTCGCCGTGGCCGGCCTGGCCGCCCTCGTCACCCTGATCGGCGTCGCGATCGCCGTCGCGCTCTCCGCGGCGGAGGGCCGTCGCGAGCTGGCGACCCTGTCCGCGGTGGGAGCCGATCCCGCCGTACGACGCCGGCTGGCCGGCGCGCAGGCCCTGGTCATCTCGGGGGTCGGCGCGCTGGTCGGCGTGGCGCTGGGGACCTTCGTGTCCTACACCCTGCGGGCGACGTTCGGGGCGCCGTCGTTCACGGTGCCGTGGGCGAACCTCGCGGGCGTGGGGCTCGGGGTTCCCCTGCTGGCGGCCTTGGTCACGGCGGCGTGCACGCGGTCCCGGGTGCCGATGCTGGAGCGGCGGGCGTGACGTCCGGTTAATCGGGTCGCAGCCGGCGACCTCTTCGCGGACAATCGTCCCTCGTGGGTCATGTGGAGGTCGCCGGCGTCCGGTTCGAGCTGCCCGACGGGCGGGTGCTCCTCGACGACGTGTCGTTCCGGGTCGGCGAGGGGGCGAAGGTCGCGCTGGTCGGCGCCAACGGCGCCGGGAAGACCACGCTGTTCCGGATCATCACCGGCGACCTGCAGCCGCACGCCGGCGCGGTCACTCGCTCCGGCGGGCTCGGCGTGATGCGGCAGATGGTGGACCGCGGGCTGGGCGAGGAGCCGACGATCGCCGACCTGCTGCTCGGCCTCGCGCCCGAGCGGGTCCGGAGGGCCGCCGCCGAGGTCGACCGCTGCGAGCTGGCCCTGATGGACACCGACGACGAGGCCACCCAGCTGGCCTACGCCCACGCGCTGGCGGAGTACGCCGACGCGGGCGGCTACGACGTCGAGGTGGTCTGGGACGTGTGCACGGTCAAGGCGCTGGCAGTGCCCTACGACCGGGCGAAGTACCGCGAGCTCCGCACGCTCAGCGGCGGCGAGCAGAAGCGGCTGGTGCTGGAGTACCTCCTCGCCGGACCGGAGGAGGTGCTGCTGCTCGACGAGCCCGACAACTTCCTCGACGTGCCCGGCAAGATCTGGCTGGAGCAGCGGATCGCCGCCTCCGACAAGACGATCCTGTTCATCAGCCACGACCGCGAGCTGCTGGCCAACGCCGCCACGCACGTCGTGACCGTCGAGCTCGGCGCGGGGGGCGGGGGCAACAGTGTCTGGACGCACCCGGGCGGCTTCGCGTCGTACCACGAGGCGCGCACGGACCGGTTCGCCCGCTTCGCCGAGCTGCGCCGCCGCTGGGACGAGGAGCACGCCAAGATCAAGGCGCTGGTGCTGCGGCTCAAGGTCAAGGCCGAGTACAACGACGGCATGTCGTCGCAGTACCGCGCGGCCCAGACCCGGCTGCGCAAGTTCGAGGAGGCCGGCCCGCCGACCGAGCAGCCGCGCGAGCAGCAGGTGACCATGCGCCTGTCCGGCGCCCGCACCGGCAAGCGGGCGGTCGTGTGCGAGTCACTGGAGCTCACCGGTCTGATGAAGCCGTTCGACCTCGAGGTCTGGTACGGCGACCGGCTGGCCGTGCTCGGCTCCAACGGTTCCGGCAAGTCCCACTTCCTGCGGCTGCTCGCGGCCGGGGGAAGCGACCCGGACGTGGAGCACCGACCGGTGGGCGACGTACCGATCGCGCCGGTCGCGCACACCGGCCGGGCCCGGCTCGGCGCGCGGGTGCGGCCCGGGTGGTTCGTGCAGACCCACGAGCACCCGGAGCTGGTCGGCCGCACGCTCGTCGAGATCCTGCACCGCGGCGACGGCGTCCCCAACGGGCGCCAGGGGATGGGCCGCGAGCAGGCCAGCCGGGTGCTCGACCGCTACGAGCTCGCCGCCAGCGCCGAGCAGACCTTCGAGTCGCTCTCGGGAGGCCAGCAGGCGCGCTTCCAGATCCTGCTGCTCGAGCTGTCCGGGGCGACCCTGCTGCTGCTCGACGAGCCCACCGACAACCTCGACGTGCAGTCGGCGGAGGCGCTCGAGGAAGGCCTCGCCGCCTTCGACGGGACCGTGGTCGCGGTGACCCACGACCGGTGGTTCGCCCGCGGGTTCGACCGGTTCTGCGTGTTCGGCGCCGACGGCACGGTCTACGAGTCCGACGGCCCGGTCTGGGACGAGGGACGGGTGGCGAGGGCTCGATGAGCGCACTGGAGCTGGTGACGATCGGGCCGGACGACGACACGGCGATCGTCGCGTGGGCCGACGTGGTCGCGGCCTCGCTGCGCCACGAGCTCGGTCAGCACGCGACGCCGTGGGCCGCCGAGGAGCTCGCGGTCGTGGTCCGCGAGCCGGACCAGCTGCGCCGCGACTCCTTCCTGCTCGGGCTGGTCGACGGGGAGCCGGTGGCCGCCGGCTGGCTGGCGGTGCGCCTGCTCGACAACCTCGACGGCGCCCAGGTCGACGTCCACGTGCTGCCGGCCCACCGCCGTCGTGGGCTGGGCGGCCAGCTGCTGGACCGGCTCGAGGAGCTTGCCGCAGCCGAGGGCCGCACCCTTCTCGACGCCCGAGCCCAGTGGCCGTACGCCGGCCCCGAAGCCGGTGCCGACGCCGGTGCCGACGCCGGGGCCGGCACCGCGGGCATCGAGTTCGCCGCCGGCCGCGGCTACGGCTTCGGGATCGGCGAGGTGCAGCGCGAGCTGCCGTTGCCCGCGCCCGACGACCGGCTCGCCGCACTGGCCGCGGACGCGGCGCCGCACCACGCGACGTACCGGATCGTGTCGTGGACCGGCCCGATCCCCGACGACCTCGTCGCCGGGTGGCTGGCCGTGTCCAGCACGTTGATGACCGAGGCGCCGGCCGGCGAGGTGGAGCGCGAGGACGAGTCCGCCGACGTCGCGGCGTACCGCACGGCGGAGGCGTTGCAGGCCCGGCAGGGGCGCACGCCGTGGCACAGCGTGGCGCTGGACGCGACCGGCGAGGTCGTCGCCTACACCCAGCTGATGGTCCCGGACCACGAACCCGTGTTCGTGCACCAGTGGGGCACGCTGGTACGGCGCGACCACCGCGGCCACCGGCTCGGTCTGGCCCTCAAGGTCGCCAACCTGCGGGCCCTGCAGCGCGACCTGGACACCACCGGGCGCCGGGTCGTCACCTGGAACGCCGAGGTCAACGGACCGATGATCGCGGTCAACGAGGCGATGGGCTTCGAGCCCACCGCGCGCTCCGCCGACCTGCAGAAGATCGTCGCGCCGCGCCGTTAATCGCTTGGTTCCTGCGCGCGCGGGTGCAACGGTGGACCCGTCACCCCTCTTGCTGCGGAAGGACGACCATGGCTGCCAACGGCGCGAACGACGATCTCAAGGCGAAGATGCGCGAGGCCCTCGACCGCAAGAACCACAAGGAGCAGGGCGTCCACGCGGACGGGCCGGTGAAGGAGAAGGCCCACGGGTCCGAGGTGGTCGGCGGCGCACCCAAGATGCACCGCCGCAAGGCCGGGGGCGGCGGCTCCTGACCGGCTACCCGTCCGAACCGAGCTCCAGCTCGGTGCTGCTCTCCTTGCCGCCGCGCAGGTAGGTCACCTTCACGGTCTCCCCGGGCCGGTACGACCTGACCGTGGCGATCAGCGCCTCGGTGTCGTCGATCCGGTGGTCGTCGATCGCGGTGATGACGTCGTCCTGCCGCAGGCCGGCATCGGCGGCGGCCGAGCCCTTCTCGATCTCGGCGATCCGGGCGCCGCTGAGCGTGGTGTCGCTCGAGCCCGCCGTACCGGCGACGTCGGAGACCTGGATGCCCAGCCGGGCGTGGGTCGGGGTGTCGCCGGCGCGGAGCTGGTCGATGATCGGCAGCACCTCGTCGATCGGGATCGCGAAGCCGAGCCCGATCGAGCCGGACTCGGCCCCCTGGCCCGACGACGTCGAGCGGATCGACGCGTTGATGCCGACCAGCTGGCCGTCCATGTTGACCAGCGGGCCGCCGCTGTTGCCCGGGTTGATCGCCGCGTCGGTCTGGATGGCGGGGTACGCCGTCGCGTTGCCCTGTGCGTCGCGCGCGACCTCGACCGGGCGGTCGAGGGCGCTGACGATGCCGCTGGTGACCGTGGCCTCGAGGCCGAACGGCGAGCCGATCGCGACCACCTGCTCGCCCACGTCGAGGTTGCTCGACTTGCCGATGGTGATCGGCTTCAGGTCCGAGACCCCCTCGACCTTGACCAGCGCGGTGTCGGTCAGCGGGTCGGTGCCGACCACGGTCGCCCTGGCCTTCGTGCCGTCGTTGAACGACACGGTCACCTCGGCCTGGTCGGCCGGGATCTCCCCACCCAGGGTGACCACGTGGTCGTTGGTGAGGATCAGGCCGTCGGTGTCGAGCACGACGCCCGACCCGCTGCCCGCGCCGCCGGCGCCGCGGACGTCCAGCGCCACCACGGACGGCAGCACCGCAGCCGCCACGGCCTCCACGCTGCCCGACGCTGCCGGACGGTTGCCGTTGTCGACGACCGGCAGCGACGACGTACCGCCGCCGTTGCCGGAGCCGTCCGCGACGCTGTCGTAGATCGCCGCGCCACCGAGGCCGGCCCCGCCCCCGACCAGCAGGGCGCCGGTCAGGACCGCCACCGCGAACCCGGCCCGGCGGGGGCGCCGTCGTGGGGACGGCGCCGGTCCGAACGGGGCCGGCGGGAACGGAGGCGGCGGCGGAAGCTGGCTCATGCTCCCATCGTGCGGAGCGTCCCTGTGATCCGTCTGAGGACGCGGTGAGGAGTTCTGATGAGTGGCCTCAGACCTGCCGCTCCTGCTCCTCCCAGTACGGCTTGCGCAGCTCCCGCTTGAGGATCTTGCCCGTGGGGTTGCGGGGCAGCGCGGCGATGATGTCGACCGACTTGGGCGCCTTGAAGTGCGCGAGCCGCTCGCGGGTCCACTCGATCAGCTCGACCTCGCTGGCGTCCGAGCCCTCGCGCAGCGCGACGACGGCCTTGACCGACTCGCCCCAGGTCGGGTCCGGTACGCCGATCACGGCGACCTCGAGGACGCCCGGGTGCTCGGAGAGGACCCGCTCGACCTCGGGGGAGTACACGTTCTCCCCGCCCGTGATGATCATGTCCTTGAGCCGGTCGGAGACGAAGACGTAGCCGTCCTCGTCGACGTGGCCCATGTCGCCGGTGCGGAACCAGCCGTCGGCGGTGATCACCTCGGCGGTGGCCTCCGGTTTGTTGAGGAAGCCCTTCATCAGCTGCGGCGTCCTGAGCCAGATCTCGCCGTGCTCGCCGACCCCGACGTCGGACAGGGTGGCCGGGT
Source organism: Pimelobacter simplex (assembly GCA_016803235.1). Classification (GTDB taxonomy): domain Bacteria; phylum Actinomycetota; class Actinomycetes; order Propionibacteriales; family Nocardioidaceae; genus Nocardioides; species Nocardioides simplex_A. Next base: position 103,630 of record JADCLI010000011.1, on the reverse strand, counting down.
CGACGATCCGGACCTCGCACTCGGGCAGCGGCTTGCCGGCCGAGACCAGCCGCTCGGGGTGGCCCGACGACTCGGCGGTGCGGTGGTCCTCGGGCATCAGGTGGGTGGCGACGCCGGCGACCTCGGTGAGCCCGTAGACCTGGATGAAGTCGGTGTCGGGCCAGGCCTCCATCGCGGCCCGCAGCAGCGGCGGCGGCATCGGCGCGGCGCCGTAGGTGTAGGTCTTGAGCAGCCCGAAGAGCTTGATCGCGTCCGGACCGGCCTGCAGCACCTGGGCGAGGACGGCCGGCACGAGGAAGGTGCGGTTGGCGCCGGCCATGATCGCGCCGGCCAGCGAGGCGGCGTCGGGCTCCCGGGTCATCACGCTGGGGATGCCGTCGTGGATGCCGAACAGGACGTACGACGACCCGCCGACGTGGAAGAGCGGCATGGCGACCATCGACTTGTCGCCGGGCTCGAACGCCCAGCCGTCGTGGCCGTTGATGGTGTGCCGGACCATGTTGCGATGGGTGAGCATGACGCCCTTGGGCCGGCCGGTCGTGCCGGAGGAGTACATCACCAGGCAGACGTCGTCCTCGAGCACGTCGGGCCCGTCGTCGCAGGGCGTGGACGAGGCGAGGAACTGCTCGTAGGGGTCGTCCTCGCCGCCCTCGGGGGTGACCTCGATGATCGTGTGGACTCCCGGCAACCGGTCGCGGATCGCCTCGATGGTCGGCATCAGCTCGCGGCCGACGAAGAGGACCTTGGCGCCCGAGTCGTTGACGGCGTAGTCGATCTCGTCGCCCGCCGAGCGCCAGTTGATGATCGCGTTGGCCGCGCCGATCGAGCCGGCGGCGAGGCTGATCTCCACGCAGGCCGGGTGGTTCTTGTCGAGGAAGGCCACGACGTCCCCACGGGCGATGCCGAGGTCGCGCAGCCCGCCGGCCGCGCGGTGCACGCGGTCGTGCCACTCCCGCCAGGTCCAGGTGCGGCCGAGGTAGGTCATCGCCTCGGCGTCCGGCGTGGCCTCCGCCCAGTAGTTGAGCCGGTCCTCGACGTAGGTCGGCTCGGGCGGCGTGGCCGGCGGCCATGCACGGGTGGTGGCAGGGGCGGGGGACTCGGACTCCGTCGTCGCGCTCACCTCGCAGATTGTGTCCCAGGTCACAAGGCCGCACAACCAGCCGCGCCCCGGCGCGCCACTCTCCGTTCACCTCCGTCGACGACGATCGAGAGGTGAATCCCCTGCTCCGCGGCGCGGAGGTACCCGCGCCGCGCACGCTCGTGGACGTCTTCCGACGCACGGCGGCCGACCACCCGGACGCGATGGCCCTCGACAGCGGCAACGACACGGTGACCTACGCCGAGTTCGCCGAGGCCGCCGAGACCGTGGCGCTCGAGCTCGCCGAGCTGGGGATCGGGCCGGGCGACAAGGTCGGGGTCCGGCTGCCGTCGGGCACGACCGACCTGTACGTCGCGATCATGGGGATCCTCTTCGCCGGAGCGGCCTATGTGCCGGTCGACGCGGACGACCCGGAGGAGCGGGCCCGGTTGGTCTTCGGCGAGGCGCAGGTCGCCGCGCTCGTCGGCGCCGGCCTGGTCATCGAGTCCCGCCGCGACGCCGCCCCCCGGGCGCGCCGCGACCCCACGCCGGACGACGACGCCTGGGTGATCTTCACGTCCGGCTCGACCGGCACCCCCAAGGGCGTCGCCGTGACCCACCGCAACGCCGCGGCCTTCGTCGACGCCGAGTCGCTGATGTTCCTGCAGGACGCGCCGGTCGGCCCGGCCGACCGGGTGATGGCCGGGCTCAGCGTCGCCTTCGACGCCAGCTGCGAGGAGATGTGGCTGGCCTGGCGGTACGGCGCCTGCCTGGTCCCCGCGCCCCGCGCCCTGGTGCGCAGCGGCGTCGACGTCGGCCCCTGGCTGACCGCCAACGACATCACCGTCGTGTCCACCGTCCCGACCCTGGTCAGCCTGTGGCCCGACGACGCGCTCGAGCGGGTCCGGCTGCTCATCCTCGGCGGCGAGGCGCTGCCGCCCGAGCTGGCCGCCCGCCTGGCCCGGCCCGGTCGCGAGGTGTGGAACACCTACGGGCCGACCGAGGCCACGGTGGTCGCCTGCGGCGCGCTCGTCGACGCCGCGGGCCCGGTCCGGATCGGCTTGCCGCTGGCCGGCTGGGACCTGGTGGTGGTCGACCCGGCGACCGGCGAGCCCGTGGGGCAGGGCGAGCGCGGCGAGCTGATCATCGGCGGCGTCGGCCTGGCCCGCTACCTCGATCCCGCCAAGGACGCCGAGAAGTACGCACCCATGCCGACGCTCGGCTGGGAGCGTGCCTACCGCAGCGGCGACATCGTCGTCAACGACGCCGCGGGCCTGCTCTTCGCCGGCCGCGCCGACGACCAGGTCAAGGTCGGCGGTCGCCGGATCGAGCTCGGCGAGATCGACTCCGCGCTGCTCGCGCTGCCGGGCGTGAGCGCGGCCGCGGCCGCCGTGCGCCGCACCAGCACGGGCAACCAGCTCCTCGTCGGCTACGTCACGACCACCACGGAGTACGACGCCGCCGCCGCCACCGCGCACTTGCGGTCCACGATGCCGGCGGCCCTCGTTCCCCGGCTCGCGGTCGTCGACGACATCCCGACCCGCACCTCCGGCAAGGTCGACCGCGACGCACTTCCCTGGCCACTGGCCGTCGCCGACCCCGCCGACGCGGGCCTGCACGGCACCGCGGCCCGGATCGCGGAGGTCTGGCAGAAGGTGATCGGCGCGGCGCCGGACGGCCCGGAGTCGGACTTCTTCGACCTCGGCGGCGGCAGCCTGACCGCCGCCCAGGTGGTCACCCTGCTGCGTGCCGACCACGCCGAGCTCACCGTCGCCGACCTCTACGAGAGGCCGACGGTCGCGGGCCTCGCCGGCTTCCTCGACTCGCTCGAGCCGACGGCGCTGTCCGAGCAGAGCCGCAAGGTGCAGCCGATCCCGGTCAAGACCCAGGCCGGCCAGGTGCTCGCGATCCCGTTGCTGCGTGCACTGGCCGCGCCGCGGTGGATCGCCGCGATCCTGACCCTCGCGCGGCTCGGGCACGACGTCCTCGGCGTCGCCTGGCTGCCGGTCACCCCGTGGTGGGTGCTGGCCCTGCTCCTCGTCGTCTTCGTCAGCCCGCCGGGACGGATGTTCGTGGCCGCCAAGCTCGCCCGGGCGGTGCTCCACGGCGTCCGGCCGGGCGCGTACCCGCGCGGTGGCAAGGTCCACCTGCGGATCTGGACGGCCGAGCGGCTGGCCGACGAGCTCGGCGCGACCCGGCTCGCCGGGGCGCCGTACATCACCTGGTACGCCCGGCTCCTCGGTGCCAGGGTCGCCCGGGGCGCCGACCTCCACTCGCTGCCGCCCGTCACCGGCCACCTGAGCGTCGGCAAGGGCGCCTCGGTCGAGCCCGAGGTCGACCTGACCGGCTACTGGATCGACGGCGACACCCTCCACGTCGGCGGCATCCGGATCGGGCGCAACGCCCGGGTCGGCACCCGGTCGATGCTGTGCCCCGGCGCGGTCGTCGGCGACGACGCCGAGGTGGCTCCCGGCTCGGCGGTGTTCGGCGAGGTGCCGGCCGGCGAGTTCTGGTCCGGCGCCCCCGCGGTCCGGATGAGCTCCGCGGCGCGCGGGCCGTGGGCCGAGCGGCCGCCGGCCTCACGGCGCTCGCTGCGCTCCTGGGCGGTCGCGTACGGCGCCGTGGCCGGCCTGCTGTCCTGCCTGCCGGCGATCGCGGTGCTGGTGGTGGCCGTCCCGGTCCTGCTGCTGGCCGACGTCGGCAGCACCACCGGCGCCGGCGACGCTGCCGCCGCGCTGGCGCCCTGGCTGGTGCCCGCGGTGCTGGCCGGCTGCGTCGTCCTCGCCGCCCTCGTCCTCGGCGCCGTGCGGCTGCTCGGGCTCGGCGTGAAGGCCGGCGCCCACCCGCTGCAGAGCCGCCCGGCGCTGTGCGTGTGGTCGACGATCCGGGTGCTCGACGAGGCCCGGACCTGGCTGTTCCCGCTCTACAGCTCGCAGCTGACACCCGGCTGGCTGCGCCTGCTCGGGGCAAGGATCGGCAAGGACGTCGAGGCCTCCACCGCGCTGATGATCCCGTCGCTGGTCACCGTCAGCGACCAGGCCTTCCTCGCCGACGACACCCTGATCGGCGGCTACGAGCTCGGCGGCGGCTGGCTGCGCGCCGAGCGGGTCAAGGTCGGCAAGCGGGCCTTCGTCGGCAACTCGGCGATGGCCGCCCCCGGCCGGAAGGTGCCGAAGCGCTCGCTCGTCGCGGTCCTCTCGGCCGCCCCGGCCCGCGGCAGGGTCAAGGCCGGCGAGTCCTGGCTCGGCAGCCCGCCCGCCCCGTTGCGGCGCGCCGCCCAGGGCTCTGCCGACGAGCGGACCTACGCCCCGCCCGCCCGGCTCAAGGTCGCCCGCGCCTGCTGGGAGATCGCACGCCTGCTGCCCGTCACGCTCGCCGTGGCCCTGCACCTCGCGGTGGTGCTGGGGACCCTCGCCGTGGGGGACCGCCAGGGGGCGCTGGCCGGCGTGCTCGCCGTACCGCTGCTGCTGTGGGCGGCCGGCCTCGTCGCCGGCGTCGTCGCGGTCCTCGCGAAGTGGCTGCTGGTGGGCCGGGTCCGCGCCGGCTCGCACCCGCTGTGGAGCTCGTTCGTGTGGCGCAACGAGCTCGCCGACACCTTCGTCGAGGTCGTCGCGACGCCGTGGTTCGCCGGTCTCGCGACCGGGTCGCCGCTGATCGCCGTGTGGTTCCGGGCGATGGGGGCGAAGGTCGGTCGCGGGGTGTGGTGCGAGTCGTACTGGCTGCCCGAGCCCGACCTCGTCGACCTCGGCGACGGCGCGACCGTCAACCAGGGCAGCGTCGTGCAGACCCACCTGTTCCACGACCGGCTGCTCGCGACCGACACGGTCCGGCTGCACCGCGGCGCCACCGTCGGCCCCAACTCCGTGGTGCTGCCTGCCGCCTCGTTGGGCAAGCACGCTACGGTCGGGCCGGTGTCGTTGGTGATGAGGGGGGAGTCCGTGCCGGACAAGACGCGCTGGATCGGCAACCCCATCGGTCCCTGGGCCGACTGAGGTCGTTCTCCGTGTCGAGCCTGCCCACCGCCGACCCCTACGTGCCCGGCCACGGCGACCCGTCGTACGCCGTCCGGCACTACGACCTCGACCTGGTCTACGTCCCCGACGGCAACCGCCTCAACGGCACCGCGGTGCTCGACCTCGTCGTCCGCGAGCAGACCGCCCGGCTGGTGCTCGACCTCGCGCACCTGCGCGTGTCGAAGCTGCGCCTCGACGGCGCCCGCACCAAGAAGTGGTCGGCCCGCGACCACCGGCTGGTGCTGCAGCTCGAGCGCCCGGTCGCCGCGGGCACGTCGCTGACACTCACGGTCGCGTACGGCGGATCGCCGAGACCCTTGGTCGCCGAGCACCACGGCGACGCCGGCTGGGAGGAGCTCGAGGACGGCGTCATCGTCGCCGCGCAGCCGCACGGCGCGCCCACCTGGTTCCCGTGCAACGACCGGCCCGACGACAAGGCGACCTACCGGATCGCCCTCGCCGCACCCACCGGCTACGTCGTGGTCGCCAACGGCAACCTCGTCGGCCACCAGCGCCGCGCGAGCGTCGAGAGCTGGACCTGGGTGATGGACCGGCCGATGGCGACCTACTTGGCGACCGTGCAGATCGGCCGCTACACCACCACCGAGCACGACGCCCGCACCCGCACCATCGGGCCCCCGGACGCCGACCTAGAGGACTCCTTCGACCAGCAGCCGGCGATGCTCGCCTTCTTCGAGCGGGTCTTCGGTCCCTACCCCTTCGACGCGTACGCCGCCGTCGTCACCGACGACGACCTCGAGATCCCCCTCGAGAGCCAAGGCCTGTCGACCTTCGGCCGCAACTTCTGCTCCTCCGACTGGTCGCAGGTGCGGCTGATCGCCCACGAGCTCGCCCACCAGTGGTACGGCAACGCCGTCACCCTGCGGCAGTGGCAGGACATCTGGCTGCACGAGGGCTTCGCCTGCTACGCCGAGTGGCTGTGGTCGGAGGAGAGCGGCGGGCCCCGGACCTGCGACGAGTGGGCCCGCCACCACCACGAACGGCTCGCGGACCTCGAGCAGGACCTCGTGCTCGCCGACCCCGGTCCGAAGCTGATGTTCGACGACCGCGTCTACAAGCGGGGCGCCCTCACCCTCCACGCCCTGCGCCTGGCGGTCGGCGACGACGCCTTCTTCGCCGTCCTGCGGGACTGGGCCGCCGCCCGCACGGGGGAGTCGGTCACCACGGGCGAGTTCCTCGGCTTCGCGTCCGCGCACACGGGCACCGACGTCGCCGCGCTGCTGCGCCCGTGGCTGTACGACGCCGCGCTGCCGCCGTACCCGAAGGGCTGAGCGGCCCCGGACGCGAAACGACCCCGGTCACCAGGTGACCGGGGTCGAGACAGGCCTCAGGCGGCTGGCTTCAGGCCCAGCGCTCCTCGGCGGGGACGAAGGTCAGGCCGCGGTCACCGGTGTAGATCTGCTTCGGACGGGCGATCTTCTGCTCCTTGTCGCCGGTCAGCTCCAGCCACTGCGCCAGCCAGCCGGGGGTGCGGCCGATGGCGAACAGGACCGTGAACATCTCGGGCGGGAACTCGAGCGCCTCGTAGATCAGGCCCGAGTAGAAGTCGACGTTGGGGTAGAGGCGCCGCTTGACGAAGTACTCGTCCTCGAGCGCGATCTTCTCCAGCTCCTGGGCGACCTCGAGCAGCGGGTTCACCCCGGTGACCTCGAAGACGTCGTCGCAGGCCTTCTTGATGATCTTGGCGCGCGGGTCGTAGTTCTTGTAGACCCGGTGGCCGAAGCCCATCAGGCGCTCTTCGCCGTTCTTCACACCCTCGATGAAGGCGGGGATGTTGTCCTTCGTGCCGATCCGGCGCAGCATCCGCAGCACCGCCTCGTTGGCGCCACCGTGCAGCGGGCCGAAGAGCGCGCCGATGCCGGCGGCCACGGCGGAGTACGGGTCGACCTGCGAGGAGCCGACCGAGCGGACCGCGTTGGTCGAGCAGTTCTGCTCGTGGTCGGCGTGCAGGATGAACAGCACGTCGAGGGCCTTGGCGATGCGCGGGTCCGCGGCGTACTTGGACTCGCTCATCTTGAAGAGCATCGAGAGGAAGTTCTCGGCGTACGACAGCTCGTTGTCCGGGTAGACGTACGGCTTGCCCTGGGCGTGGCGGAAGGCCCAGGCGCCGAGGGTCGGCATCTTGGCGATCATCCGGACGATCTGGATGTGCCGGTTGTCGGGGTCCTCGATGCGGGCCGACTCCGGGTAGAACGTCGAGAGGGCCCCCACCGACGCCATCAGCATCCCCATCGGGTGCGCGTCGTAGCGGAAGCCCTCCATGAAGCCCTTCACGTTCTCGTGCACGAACGTGTGGTAGGTGATCTCGTGCACCCAGTGGTCGTACTGCTCCCTCGTCGGGAGCTCGCCGTGGATGAGGAGGTAGGCCACCTCGAGGAAGTTCGACTTCTCGGCGAGCTGCTCGATCGGGTACCCGCGGTACTCGAGGATGCCCTTGTCGCCGTCGATGTAGGTGATGGCGCTGCGGCAGGAGGCCGTGTTCACGAAGCCCGGGTCGTAGGTCGCGATGCCCGGCTCGTCGTCGTTGAGCTTGATCTGCCCGAGGTCGGCGGCCTTGATGGTGCCGTCGGTGATCGGGATCTCGTACTCCGCGCCGGTGCGGTTGTCGCGTACGGTGAGAGAGTCAGTCACCCTTGCAACCTAGTCGCCCACGTCACCGTGCCAAAAGGCGGTGTCCGATTTCTCACCGGACGACGTCGGCGCGACGATCGCTGCGGGAGCCTGTGAGCAGCCAGCCGGCCAGCAGGGCGAGCGGGAACATCAGCACGCCGTACACCGCCGCCGGCACCGCGAGGGTGTCGTTGTCGAGGACGCTCAGGGCCACGGCGATGGCCAGCGTGCTGTTGTGGATCCCGACCTCGAAGGCGGCCGCGAGCGCCTGCCTCTCGGCGACCCCGCACGCCCGCGGGAGGAGGTAGCCGAGGCTCAGGCTCAGGGCGCAGAACACGGTCGTGGCGACCCCGACGTCGGCGATGTAGTCGGCGAGGCTCTCCCGCTCCCCGATCAGCGCGCCCCCGATCACCAGGGCGAGCACGACGGCCGAGGCGACCCGCACCGGCCGGTCGGCGCGTGCCGCGAACCCGGGGGAGGAGCGGCGCACCAGCATCCCGAGCGCCACGGGCACCAGCACGATCGCGAAGACCTGGGCGGTCTTGGCCAGCTGCAGACCGATGTCCTCGGCGCCCGGCGGGTCGAACCAGCCGACCGCGAAGTTCACGACCAGCGGCAGGCTCACCACCGCGACCAGCGAGTTGACGGCGGTCAGCGTGATGTTGAGGGCGACGTCGCCGCGGAACAGGTGGCTGAAGAGATTGGCGGTGGTGCCTCCCGGCGAGGCCGCGAGCAACATCATCCCGACCGCGAGGATCGGGTCGAGGTCGAGGGCCAGCACCAGCCCGAAGCAGACCGCCGGCAGGACGACGAGCTGGGCGGCGAGCGCGACGCCGACCGGGAGCGGTGTCCGGGCGATCCGGCGGAAGTCGTCGACGGTCAGCGCGAGGCCGAGGCCGAACATGATGATCGCGAGCGCGGCCGGCAGCCCGACCGACACGAGTGCAGAGTCCATGGGCTTCCCTCCCGGACCGAGTGTGACACGGCTCACCCCGGTCGTGCGGGAGCGGGCGGTACGCCGGTCCCGCCGGGGACGGGCTGCACCGTTTTGACCGGGCCGGGCCGCCGCCGTAATCTTGCAGGTCGCGTCTTCTGCCGCTTCGCACGCCGCCCTCCGGTCGGCCGTCGGGGCAGACCCGGATCGCTCACGGATCGTCGAGAGACGAGCGTGCGTGGGCCGGGCTGAGTTCGTCAGGAGGCGTCGCCCGAGCGGCCGAGTCATCGGTCGCGGACGGCAACCCGGGCGGCGTCCGCCGTACGGGCAACGAACTAGCAAGGAAGGGTACGCATCATGCGCACCTACGCTCCGAAGCCCGGCGACGTCGAGCGCGCCTGGCTCGTGATCGACGCGACCGACGTCGTCCTCGGTCGCCTGGCTGTCACCGCCGCCAACCTGCTGCGTGGCAAGCACAAGGCGATCTTCGCGCCGAACGCCGACACCGGTGACTACGTCATCGTCATCAACGCCGACAAGGTGGCCCTGTCCGGCAACAAGCGTGCCGACAAGATGGTCTACCGCCACTCGGGCTTCCCCGGTGGTCTGACCGCGACCCCGATCGGCGAGGTCCTCGACAAGGACGCCCGCAAGGCCGTCGAGAAGGCCGTGTGGGGCATGCTGCCGAAGAACCGCCTCGGCCGGCAGATGATCAAGAAGCTGAAGGTCTACAGCGGCCCGGCTCACCCCCACCAGGCCCAGCAGGCCGTGCCCTACGAGATCTCCCAGATCTCCCAGTGACTTCTCGACAGATCTGAACGGACTGAGGACTAATCAATCGTGACTGAGAACACCACCGAGGTCGAGGAGACCTTCGAGACCGACGAGCAGGGTGTCGCCTACACCAGCGAGACCTCCCCGTCGGCCGTCGCCGACAACCGCCCCGTGACCGTCGCTCCCGGCGCCGCCACCGGTCGCCGCAAGGAGGCCGTGGCCCGCGTGCGGATCGTGCCCGGCACCGGCAACTGGACCATCAACGGCCGGACCATCGACGACTACTTCCCGAACAAGCTGCACCAGCAGGTCGTCAACGAGCCCTTCGCGGCTCTCGGCCTCGAGGGCCGCTTCGACGTGATCGCCCGCATCCACGGCGGCGGCATCACCGGTCAGGCCGGCGCCCTGCGCCTCGGCGTGGCCCGCTCCCTCAACGGGGTCGACGTCGAGGCCTACCGCCCGACGCTGAAGAAGGCCGGTCTGCTGACCCGCGACGCCCGTGCGACCGAGCGCAAGAAGGCCGGTCTCAAGAAGGCCCGCAAGGCTCCGCAGTACTCGAAGCGCTGATCCCAGCGGGATCACCACGACAGGGCCACGCACCGCAGCCGCGGTCCGTGGCCCTGTCGGCATTTCCACCGCACCACCGAGCATCCGCAGGGGGACAGCACGTGCCGCGCATCTTCGGGACCGACGGGGTCCGTGGACTGGCCAACGACAAGCTGACGGCCGAGCTGGCCGTGGACCTGGGCAGCGCCGCGGCCCGGGTGCTGGTCGAGCACGGCGGCTACAGTCGGCCGCGCCCGCTCGCCGTCGTCGGCCGTGACACCCGGATCTCCGGGCAGTTCCTCGAGCACGCGGTCGTCGCCGGCCTCGCCTCCGCCGGAGTCGACGTGCTGCGCCTGCGGGTGCTCCCGACACCCGGCGTCGCCTACTTCACCGACGCGCTCGGCGCCGACGTCGGCGTCGTCATCAGCGCCTCCCACAACCCGATGCCCGACAACGGCATCAAGTTCCTGGCCCGCGGCGGCGTCAAGCTCGACGACGAGCTCGAGCGCGAGATCGAGGCCCTGCTCGGCCAGGACTGGGACCGCCCCACCGGTGCGTCGGTGGGCCGCGTGACGCCGTACGGCCCCACCGTCAAGGAGTACGTCGACCACCTGGTCCGCACCCTCGACGCCCCGACGGGCAAGCCGCTCGCCGGGCTCAAGCTGGTCCTCGACTGCGCCCACGGCGCGGCCAGCGAGGTCGGCCCGCGCGCGCTCGCCGCCGCCGGCGCCGAGGTCGTCACCATCGGCGCCTCGCCCGACGGCCTCAACATCAACGACGGCTGCGGCTCCACGCACCTCGAGCCGCTGCGCAAGGCCGTGCTCGAGCACGGCGCCGACGCGGGATTCGCGGTCGACGGCGACGCCGACCGGTGCCTGGCGGTCGACCACACCGGCGAGGTCGTCGACGGCGACCAGATCATGGGCATCCTCGCGCTCGCGCTGCGCGAGTCCGGTGGCCTGGTCGGCGACACCCTGGTCGCCACCGTGATGAGCAACCTCGGGCTGCTGCAGGCGATGGAGCAGGCCGGCGTGACGGTGGTGCAGACCGCGGTGGGCGACCGCTACGTCCTCGACGAGATGCGCCGCGGCGGCTTCAGCCTCGGCGGCGAGCAGTCCGGCCACGTCATCATGCGCGAGCACGCGACCACCGGTGACGGCATCCTCACCGCCCTCCACGTCGCCCGCCGGATGGCCACCACGGGACGTTCGCTGCGCGACCTCGCCGGCGTGATGACCCGCCTGCCCCAGGTGCTGGTCAACGTGGGCGGCGTCGACCGCGCCCGCACCGACGACCCGGCCCTGCTCGAGGCCGTCGCGGGCGCCGAGGCCGAGCTGGGGACGACCGGCCGGGTGCTGCTGCGCCCCTCCGGCACCGAGCCCCTCGTCCGGGTGATGGTCGAGGCGCCGACCGCCGAGCAGGCCGACGGGGTCGCCCAGCGGCTCGCGGACGTCGTCCGGGAGCGCCTGGCCCTCTGACCCCGGCCCGCCGCCCCTTGTAACTACGTGTTACACCCGCTTTTCCGGTGCAGGAGCGCCCGGGTAGGAGCACCAGCGCCGAGGTAGTCGCCCTCGTGGAGGCCAAACCCGCGATGCGCTGCGGCCTGTCGGCGACTGAGCCTCAGGTCTCATCTACCCGGGCGTTGTGGCTACTGCCCGGGTGCTGTGGCAGCGAAAACCCGTACGTAACACGTAGTTACAAGGGGCCGGCGGCGCTCGCGCCCAGCCAACTGGCAAGGTGTCACCATGAGCGCCCCCACGCTGGCGATCGACGGGCTCACCAAGCAATTCGGTGCGGTCCGGGCGGTCGACGACCTGACGTTCACCGTGCGCCCCGGCGCGGTCACCGGCTTCCTCGGCCCCAACGGCGCCGGGAAGACGACCACGCTGCGCATGCTGCTCGGCCTGACCCGGCCCAGCGCGGGCCGGGCGCTGGTCGGTGACCGGGAGTACGCCGCCCACCCGCGGCCCGGCCGCGTCGTCGGCGCCGCACTGGAGGCCTCCAGCTTCCACCCCGGGCGCACCGGCCTGGCCCACCTCGAGGTCTTCGCGCCGCAGGTCGGCGTGTCCCGTGCCCGGTGCCGGCAGGTGCTCGAGGCCGTCGGCCTCGACCACGCCGCGAAGCAGCGGGTCGGCCGCTACTCGCTCGGCATGCGCCAGCGGCTCGGCCTGGCGACCGCGCTGCTCGCGGACCCGCCGGTGATCGTGCTCGACGAGCCGACCAACGGTCTCGACCCGGAGGGCATCGTGTGGATCCGGCGGCTGCTGCGCCAGTTCGCCGGTGAGGGGCGCACCGTCCTGGTGTCCAGTCATCTGCTCCGCGAGGTCGAGGCCAGCGTCGACGAGGTGGTCATCATCGCCGAGGGCCGGCTGCGGCACGCCTCGTCGCTGGCCGAGCTGCGCACCCGCGCCACGCCGGCGGCGTACGTCGTCGCACCCCGCCCCGACGTCCTCACCGCCCTGGCCGCGGACCGCGGCTGGAGCGCCACGTCCGACGGCGACGGGCTCGTCGTCGACGGCGCGACCGCGGCCGAGGTCGGCGCCGCCGCGCACGCGGCCGGGATCGAGCTGCACGAGCTGGTCCGCCGCGACGTCGACCTGGAGGCGCTCTTCTTCGAGCTCACCCGGCCGGAGGGGGCCCGATGAGGGCCGCGCTGCTGGCGGAGTACCGCAAGCTCGTCACCACCCGGATCTGGTGGCTGCTGCTGCTCGTGATGGTCGGCTACCTGGTGTTCGTCGGGGCCGCCGTCGCGGCGTCGTTCGTCTTCGTGCCCGACGGCGCCGAGCCGCCGCTCGCCGGGAAGGACGCCGCGCGGACGACGTACGCGCTGGTCAACGGGGTCGGGTACGTCTTCCCACTGGTGATCGGCAGCCTCGCGATGACCACCGAGTTCCGGCACAAGACGATCACCCAGAGCCTGCTCGTCGAGCCGGACCGCACCCGGTTCCTGCTGGCCAAGCTGCTCTCCGTGGTCCCGATCGGGCTCGCGGCCGGCGTCGTGGGGCAGCTCGCGGTGGTCGCCGGCGGCGCGCCGCTGCTCGCCGCGCAGGGCGACGGCGCCTTCCTCGGCGACGGCGACGTGCTCGCCGGGCTGCTGCTCGGGGTGGTCGTCGTCGCGCTGTGGGCGGTGATCGGCGTCGCCGTCGGCAGTGTGCTGTCCAACCAGGTGGCCGCGATCGTGGTGATCCTGGCCTTCACCCAGTTCGTCGAGCCGATCGTCCGGGTCGGGCTCGGCCAGGTCGACGCCCTCGTCGGCGCCGCCGCCTACCTCCCCGGTGGCGCCGCCGACTCGTTGATCGGCGCGTCCTTCCTCGGCAGCACCGGCACCGTCGACCTGCTGCCGCGCTGGGCCGCGGTCCTGGTGCTGGTGGGGTACGCCGTCGGGTTCGCGGTGCTCGGCAGGTTGACCACGCTGCGTCGCGACATCGGCTGAGACCCTGGCTGGTTAGATCTTCCTGAGCCGCACGTACTGCACCGCGTGGTCCGCAGCCTTGCGCAGCACCAGGGTCGCCCGCGAGCGGGTGGGCAGCACGTTCTCGGTGAGGTTCGGTCCGTTGATCGAGTCCCAGATCCGGCGCGCCTCGTCGACCGCGGAGTCGTGGCTGAGGGCGGCGTACCGGGCGAAGTAGGAGTTGGGGTCGCGGAAGGCGGTCTCGCGCAGCCGGAGGAAGCGGTCGACGTACCACTCGCGGATGTGGTTGGTGTTGGCGTCGACGAAGATGGAGAAGTCGAAGAAGTCCGACAGGCCCAGGCCGGTGCGGCCGTCCTCGCGGACCCGGGCGGGCTGGAGCACGTTGAGGCCCTCCACGATGACGATGTCGGGCCGCTTCACGACGACCTTCTCGTCCGGGACGACGTCGTAGACGAGGTGGGAGTAGACCGGTGCCTCGACCTCGTCGATGCCGGACTTGATGTCGATGACGAACTTGAGCAGCTTGCGACGGTCGTAGGACTCGGGGAAGCCCTTGCGCTGGAGCAGGCCGCGGGCCTCGAGCTCGGCGTTGGGGTAGAGGAAGCCGTCGGTGGTGACCAGGGCGACGTTGGGGTGCTCGGGCCACCGGGCGAGCATCTGCTGCAGCACGCGCGCGGCGGTCGACTTGCCGACCGCCACGGAGCCGGCGAGGCCGATCACGAACGGCGTGCGCGGGGGAGTGCGACGGTGCAGGAACTGCTCCTGCTCGTGGTGCAGCCGGGTGGCGGCGTTGACCCGCAGCGACAGCAGCCGGGACAGGGGCAGGTAGACGTCGCGGATCTCGTCGAGGTCCAGCGAGTCGCCCATGCCGCGCAGCCGCACGACCTCCTCGCTGGTCAGCGGGCTGCCCTGCTGACGCCACTCGTTGGCCAGCTCGGCCCAGGTCGCGCGGTCCAGCTCGACGTACGGCGAGGCCTCCCGCGACGAGTCCTCGCCGTGGTGGGTGTCCGCCGGGGTGCCCGTCGTCATGGCGCCGATTGTTCCAGCCGGTCTCGGCGGCAGGTCCGGCGCGTCCCTGATCCGGACTGCGCTGCTCGGACCCACGGCGCCTAGACTGGCCGATCATGTGCGGGATCGTCGGGTACGTCGGGCCACGGTCGGCGGAGGAGGCAGTCGTCGACGGTCTCCGCCGGCTGGAGTACCGCGGCTACGACTCCGCCGGCATCGCCGTGGTCCACGACGGCGCGCTGAGCGTCGAGAAGCGGGCGGGCAAGCTGGCCAACCTCGAGAAGGTGCTCGGCGAGCAGCCGATGCCGGTCGCCGAGGTGGGGATCGGGCACACCCGGTGGGCCACCCACGGCCCGCCCAACGACGTCAACGCCCACCCCCACACCGGCCCCGCGCGGCGGGTGGCGCTGGTGCACAACGGCATCATCGAGAACTTCCTCGACCTGCGGGCCCGGCTCGAGGCCGACGACCACGAGCTGCTCTCCGACACCGACACCGAGATCGTCGCCCAGCTCCTCGAGCTGCAGGTGCAGTCCGGTGAGGACCTGACCACCGCGATGCAGCGGGTGTGCCAGAAGCTCGACGGCGCCTTCACGCTCGTCGCGATCGATGCGGAGGAGCCCGGCAAGGTCGTCGCCGCTCGGCGCAACTCGCCGCTCGTCGTCGGCCTGGGGGAGGGTGAGAACTTCCTCGGCTCCGACGTCGCCGCCTTCATCGACCACACCCGCGAGGCGCTCGAGCTGGGCCAGGACCAGATCGTCGTGATGACCAGCGCCGCGGTCGAGGTGACCGACTTCTGGGGGCGCCCGGTCGAGGCGCGCCGCTTCCACGTCGACTGGGACCTCTCCTCGGCGGAGAAGGACGGCCACGACTGGTTCATGCGCAAGGAGATCTTCGAGCAGCCGCGGGCCGTGGCCGACTCGCTGATCGGACGTCGTACGCCGTCCGGGCAGCTGCAGCTCGACGAGATGCGCCTGGCCGACGAGGAGCTGCGCGACGTCGACAAGATCATCATCATCGCGTGCGGGACGTCGTTCTACGCCGGCATGGTCGCCAAGTACGCCATCGAGCACTGGACCCGCACCCCGGTCGAGGTCGAGCTCGCCTCCGAGTTCCGCTACCGCGACCCGATCATCGACGCCACGACCCTGATCGTCGCGATCAGCCAGTCCGGCGAGACCGCCGACACCCTCCAGGCCATCCGTCACGCACGCTCGCAGCGGGCCAAGGTGCTGGCGATCTGCAACACCAACGGCTCCTCGATCCCGCGCGAGTCCGACGCGGTGATCTACACCCACGCCGGCCCCGAGATCGGTGTCGCGTCGACCAAGGGCTTCCTGACCCAGCTGGTCGCCTGCTACCTGCTCGCGCTCTACATCGCACAGGTCAAGGGCACTCGGTTCGGCGACGAGATCGACGAGATCATGCGCCACCTCGAGGCGATGCCCGACCACATCGAGACCGTCCTCGCCACGGCCGACCAGGTCTACGGCCTCGCCGCCGACCACGCCTCGACCCGCTCGGTGCTCTTCCTCGGCCGCCACGCCGGCTACCCGGTCGCGCTCGAGGGTGCGCTCAAGCTCAAGGAGCTGGCCTACCTCCACGCCGAGGGCTTCGCCGCCGGCGAGCTCAAGCACGGCCCGATCGCACTGGTCGAGGACGGCCTGCCCGTGCTCTGCGTGGTGCCGCCCAAGGGCCGCGACCACCTGCACGGCAAGATGCTCAGCGGCATCCAGGAGGTCCGCGCGCGCGGCGCCCGCACGATCTGCCTGGCCGAGGAGGGCGACCACTCGATCGAGCCGTACGCCGACGCGCTGATCCGGCTGCCGAAGGTTCCGGTGCTGCTGCAGCCGCTCGTCTCGATCGTCCCGCTCCAGCTCTTCGCGTGCCAGCTGGCCACCGTGCTCGGACACGACGTCGACCAGCCGCGCAACCTCGCCAAGTCCGTCACGGTGGAGTGACGGGGGCGACCTGGTGCCTGTCGTCGGCGTCGGCATCGACGTGTGCGAGATCGCGCGCTTCGAGGAGTCCTGCCGTCGTACCCCTGCCCTGGTGACCAAGCTGTTCACCGAGGCGGAGCGCGGCCTGCACATCCGCTCGCTGGCCGCCCGGTTCGCCGCCAAGGAGGCGCTCGCCAAGGCGCTCGGCGCGCCGCGCGGGATGTCGTGGCACGACGCCGAGGTGGTCTCGGAGGACTCCGGCCGCCCACGCTTCGTGCTCCGTGGCACCGTGCGCGCCGAGGCCGACGCGCTCGGCGTCACCTCCGTCCACCTCTCGCTCACCCACGACGGCGGCATCGCCTCGGCCGTGGTCGTCCTGGAGGCGTGATGCTCCGCGCCCACACCGTCGAGCAGGTCCGAGCCGCCGAGGTCGACCTGCTCGCCCGGCTGCCCGAGGGCGCGCTGATGCAGCGCGCCGCCGCGGGCCTGGGGTACGCCGTGCTCGACCTGCTCGGCTCGGCCTACGGCCGTCGGGTGCTGCTGCTCGTGGGCTCCGGCGACAACGGCGGCGACGCGCTGTACGCCGGCGCCCTGCTCGCGCGGCGCGGGGTGCAGGTGGAGGCGTGGCTGCTCTCGGACGCAGCCCATTCCGGCGGTCTCGAGGCACTCCGCCGGGCCGGCGGTCGGGTCCTCCCACCCTCCTCCATTGGGCAGAGACCGCACGTCCCGACCCCCGAATCGCGCGGTTTGGTCCCAAACCGCAACGACTTCGACCTCGTCGTGGACGGCATCGTCGGCATCGGCGGCCGCCCGGGACTGCGCCCGGAAGCAACGAAAGCACTGCAGGCGGTCGCCGGGATCCCGGTCGTGGCGGTCGACACCCCCTCGGGCGTCGACGTCGACACCGGGGAGATCGACGGGCCGCGCGTGACCGCCGACCTCACCGTCACCTTCGGCACCCACAAGCCCTGCCACCTCCTCGACCCGGCCGCCCGGGCGTGCGGGGCGGTCCACCTCGTCGACATCGGCCTCGACCTGCCCGAGGCGCCGATCGAGGCACTGCAGGACGCCGACGTCGCCGCGCTGCTGCCGCGACCCGCGCCCGACGGGCACAAGTACTCCCGCGGCGTGGTCGGCGTCCGCGCCGGCTCGGCCGCCTACCCCGGTGCGGCGCTGCTCAGCGTGGCCGGCGCCGCGTGCGGGCTCGCCGGGATGGTCCGCTACGACGGCGACCCGGCCGCCCTCGACCTGGTCCGCGCTGCTCGTCCCGAGGTCGTCGGCCCCGGCCGGGTGCAGGCGTGGGTGGTCGGCTCGGGCAGCGACGACGGCGCCGAGGAGGCCGTCCGCCGCTCGGTGGCCGACGACGTCCCGCTGGTCGTCGACGCCGACGCGCTCGCCTTCGCCGGCACCGTCCGCGGCCGGCCCGCCGTCCTCACGCCCCACGCCGGCGAGCTGGCCCGGATGCTCGACGTCGACCGCGCCGACGTCGAGGCGCGCTGGCTCGAGCACGCCCGCCTCGCCGCCCACCGGTACGGCGCAGTGGTGCTGCTCAAGGGCCGTCGTACCGTCGTCGCGCGACCCGACGGGCGGGTCCGGGTCACCACGACCGGCACCCCGTGGCTGGCGACCGCCGGTGCCGGCGACGTGCTCGGCGGCCTGATCGGCGCGCTGCTCGCGACCGGGCTCGACCCGTTCGACGCCGCCTCGGTCGGCTCCTGGCTGCACGGCGCCGCCGCCACTCTCGCCTCCCACGACGGCCCGATCGTCGCGAGCGACGTCGCCGCGGCCCTCCCGGCGGTGCTCGCGACACTGGTGGGACCATAGAAGGCATGGAGCGCCCGCCCCTCGGCCCCGCCGGGATCGTCGTCGACCTTGCGGCGATCCGGGCCAACACGCGGCTGCTGCGCGCCACCGCGGGGGTCTCGCTGATCGCGGTCGTCAAGGCCGACGGCTACGGGCACGGGATGGTCGAGAGCGCGCTGGCCGCGCAGTCGGGCGGCGCCGAGTGGCTCGCCACCGCGACGATCGAGGAGGCACTCGCGCTCCGCGCGGCGGGGGTCGAAGGCCCTGTGCTGTGCTGGATCACGACGCCCACGTCCGACTACGCGGCTGCGGCCGACGCCGGCATCGACGTCAGCGCCTACTCCGGCGAGGAGCTCGACGAGATGGCCGCGGCCCTGCAGGGGCGCGCCGAGCCCGCCCGGATCCAGCTCAAGGTCGACACCGGGCTCTCCCGGGGCGGCGCGCCGCGCGCCGCCTGGGACGAGCTGTTCACCCGGGCCCAGCAGGGGGAGAGCGCCGGCCTGTGGCGGGTGAGCGGGATCTGGTCCCACTTCGCGTGTGCCGACGAGCCCGGCCATCCCGCCAACGACCGGCAGGAGCGGGCCTTCCGTGACGCCCTGGCCCTCGCCGAGGAGCGCGGGCTGCGCCCCGAGCTGCGCCACCTCGCCAACTCCGCCGCGGCGATCCTGCGGCCGTCCGCCCGCTTCGACGCCGTCCGCTGCGGCATCGCGCTCTACGGGCTCGACCCCGCCCCCGGCGAGGCCACCGGCATCGGCCTGGAGCCGGCGATGACGGTCACCGCGCCGCTGCTCATGGTCAAGGACCTCGCTCCCGGGGACGGTGTCTCCTACGGACACCGCTGGGTGGCCGAGCAGCCGACCACGGTCGGCCTGGTCCCGGTCGGGTACGGCGACGGCATCCCGCGCCACGCCAGCCGCCCCGGTGCGCCCGACGCCGCCGCGACGGTCGGCATCGACGGCAAGCCGCGCCCCATCCGCGGCACGGTGTGCATGGACCAGGTCGTCGTCGACCTCGAGGGGGACCGGCCGCCAGTCGGCAGCGAGGTCGTCGTCCTCGGCCCGCCGTCCGCCGGCGGGCCGACCGCCCAGGACTGGGCCGAGGCGTGCGGCACCATCAACTACGAGATCGTCACCAGGATCGGGGGCCGGATGTCCCGCAGGTACGTGGACTCCGAGACCGGGGCCGACGCATGAGCCGCCGCGGCAGGCTGGCCGGCTCCGTCGCGGGCGCCCTGGGCGTCGCCGCCGGTACGGCGGCCGTCGGGATCCTGCGCCAGCAGCGGGCGATCAGCCGGCGTGCGGGCGAGGACATCCCGTTCGGGTCGCTGCGCTCGACGCCGGCGACCGTGGTCGCCGAGGACGGCCTGCCGCTCCACGTCGAGGTCGACGAGGTCGAGCCGGTCGCCCCCTCCGGTGGCGCGGTCGAGAGGCTGCTGCGCCGCACCAAGGGCGACACGCCCCCGGTCACGGTCGTCTTCGTGCACGGCTTCTGCCTCAACCTCGACTGCTGGCACTTCCAGCGCGCGGCGTACCGCGGGCTGGTGCGCACCGTCTACTACGACCAGCGCTCCCACGGTCGCTCCGGCAACTCCGACCGGGCCCACTCGAACATCGACCAGCTCGGTCGCGACCTGCACCGCGTGCTGGAGGAGGTCGTCCCCGACGGCCCCGTCGTGCTGGTCGGGCACTCGATGGGCGGGATGTCCATCGTCGCCTTCGCCGAGCAGTACCCCGAGCTGATCGGCACCCGCGTCGTCGGCGTCGGCCTGATCTCCACCACCGCCGGCGGTCTCGACCCGAGCCGGATCCTGCTGCCCATGCTGCCCGCCCGCCTGGCCGGCCCGATGACCAGCAGGGCGATGCGGACCCTGCACCTGGGCCACCGTGCGATCGACTCGCTGCGCCGCGCCGGCAGCGCCGTCGCGGCCGTCGCCACCGACCGGTTCGCCTTCGGCAGCGACGTGCCGCGCGGGTACGTCGAGTTCGTCGACGAGATGCTCGCGGCCACGCCGTTCGAGGTGGTCGCCGACTTCTTCCCGCACTTCGCGAGCCTCGACAAGTTCGACTACGTCGAGGTGCTCGGCCAGGTGCCGACCTCGGTCATCTGCGGCACCGCCGACCGGATCACCTCGATCGGGCACTCCCGCAAGCTGCAGTCCCGGATCCCCGGGTCGCGGCTGCTCGAGTGCGAGGGTGCCGGGCACATGGTCACCATGGAGCGCCACGAGCTGGTCAACGCCGAGCTCGACCAGCTGATCACCGCCGCCTCCGCGAGGGCAGCGACCCGATGACGCTGGAGACGAGGCGCGTCGGCCCGGAGGCCGCCGCGGAGGTGCTGGCCGTGGTGAAGGCCGCGTTCGCGAACCGCCCGGTCCTGGACCCGCCGGCCGACGCCCTGGCCGAGACGGAGGACACCATTGCCGCGATGCTCGGACCGGGTGGTGGGCTGCTGACGCTCGACGACGGGCGGCCCGTCGCCGCACTGGTCCTCGACCCGGTCGGCGACGCGGTCCACCTGCGCCGGGTCAGCGTCGACCCGGCCGCCCAGGGGCACGGCCTGGCCCACGCGCTGGTCCGCGCGGCGCTGCTCGACATCGCCCGCCGCGGTGCCCGCCAGGTCCGGCTGCTCGCCCGCGAGGAGCTGCCGCGCACGATCGGCTTCTGGCGCGAGCAGGGCTTCGTCGAGGCCGGCCGGCACGCGCCGTACGTCGAGATGGCACGTCCCGCGCCGGTCATCGTCGACGTGCCCGGCGCGGACGACATGCGCGACCTCGGCCGCCGGGTCGCGGCGTACCTCACCGGAGGCGACGTGCTCGTCCTCAGCGGTGAGCTCGGCGCCGGCAAGACCACCTTCACCCAGGGCCTCGGCGAGGGGCTCGGCGTGCGCGGCGGGATCACGTCGCCGACCTTCGTGATCGCCCGGGTGCACCCCTCGCTCGGCGGCGGACCCGAGCTGGTCCACGTCGACGCCTACCGCCTCGGCGGCCAGGCCGAGCTCGACGACCTCGACCTCGACACCGACCTCGACGAGGCGGTCACCGTGGTCGAGTGGGGGACCGGGATCGCCGAGGGGCTGGCCGACGCCCGGCTGGAGGTGCGGATCACCCGGGCGACGGGGCAGGCGGCCGCCGGCACCGAGACCGACCCCGAGGCCGACCCGCGCGTGGTCGAGCTCGACGGCATCGGCGCCCGCTGGCTCGAGGTGGACCTCCGGCCGATCGGCTGACCGCAACCGGGACTTCGTCCTTTACCTTCGGGACCCCCGCCCAAGGCGCGATGGCCCGTTGAGGGCAGCGGAGTCGGGCCGCGCACCCGATTCGTCGACCCCTCCCCGATTCCTACGGTGGTGACCGACGGAATTCTTCTTGGGGGGAACGAACGATGCGTTCATTGCGGATGCTCCTGGTCGCCGTGCTGGTGGCCACGACGATCTGGCTGGTCGACAGCCCGGCCTCGGCCGACAGCGCGCGGCCGGCACTGGAGCCGGTCACGGCACGAGCGGGCCAGCACGTGGTGTTCAAGGGCCGCGCCAAGCCGCGCCAGGTGGTCAAGCTGCAGGCCCGCGGGCCGTCGTACTGGACCACCGTCGGCAAGGACCGCGCCTCGCGCAAGGGCGCCTTCCGGATCGCCGTCCCGTATCCCGACCAGCCGCTGACCTACCGGGTGCTGGCCGGCGGCAAGGTCAGCCGGACCCGCAAGGTCGACCCGGCCGCGACGTCCTCGCTCAAGCCGAAGCCGCCGGCACCCAGCGACGCCTGCGGCGTCCGGCCCGAGCGGGCCGGCGGCGGCTACTACTCGTGCACCTTCCGCGACGACTTCGACGGCACCGCGCTGGACCGCAGCAAGTGGATGGTCCAGGAGAGCTCGTTCAGCGGCATGGTCGGCGGCAGCATGGGCTGCTACGTCGACAACGACCGCACCGTCGGCGTCTCGTCCGGTCTCCTGCGCCTGACCTCGACGATCCGGCCGGAGCAGTTCCTGTGCAAGAGCCCGTACGGCTCGTGGATGACGAACGCCGAGGTGTCCACCGTCGCCACCCGGTCGAAGTTCACCCAGACCTACGGTCGCTTCGAGGCGCGGCTCAAGATGCCGGCGGAGTCCGGGATCCCTGGCTCGCACTCGGCGTTCTGGCTCTACCCGCAGGACCAGGCCTACGGCCGTTGGCCCGCGTCGGGCGAGGTCGACATCGCCGAGTGGTTCAGCGGCTTGCCGGCGAACGTCTACCCGTCGGTGCACTACGCCGGCGAGAACACCGCCCTGAGCTCGGGCTACGGCTGCAAGATGCCGACGTCGTCGACGGCGTTCCACACCTACGCCGTGGAGTGGACGCCGACGGTGATGAGGTTCTACTACGACGGCGCGCTGTGCTACTCGCACTCCTGGACGCCGACCGGGATGAGCGCGCCGCAGCCGTTCGACAAGCCCTTCTACGTCGTGCTCACCCAGGTCTGGGGCGCCCTCTGGAACACCCGCACCAACGCGATGGCGGACACCTCGACGCTGCTCGTCGACTACGTGAAGGCCTGGGAGTAGCCGGGGGCCGACTCCTGCGGCGCACCCCGCTGTCCTCTGATCCGATGGTTCGCCTGGTGCTTCACAGGAATCGACCACAGCGGACCTCCCGAGCCGCTAGTTTCTGACCCGTCGCAGCGGCAGTCGCCGCTGCGCGTGCTCAGACATGGGGGTTCGAGTGTCGGTTCTGCATGCCATGCGGGCGATGGTCGTCGGCGGTGTGAGCCTGGTCGTCCTGGGAGCCGGGTTGGAGGTCCCCAGTGCGGCCGAACCCACCCCGGAGGTGCCGGCGGCGGTCGAGCCCTCGGGTTCTCCGTCTGAAGCAGCGACGCATGCTCAGGCGACGGCAGCGGACCCGCAGCCCGCGGCGCCGGCGGAAGACCCGGTGGAGCCCGCGCCTGCGACGAAGGAGCCGATCCCCCAGGTCGCAACGACGAGTGTCGAGGACTGCACCGCCGCTGCTCTCGGGACCTTCGGTCAACCAGCTCCCATCTCGGCGTCCCTGCCGGTGAGCTGCCACACCGTGACGACGGGTGCGGCGGGTCAGTACCTGCTTCGGATCTCGCAGCCGGGCAGGAACTGGACGGCGTCGGCGTCGCTGGTCGAGGTCGGGACTTCGCTGTCGCGACTGCGGGCAGCAATGACAGCAGTGGCGATGGGTCCCAGGTGAACCTGAAGGGCGCGCAGGCCTATCGGATCATCGTCACGGGCGATCCGGGTGGCTTTCCCGGGGACTACGAGGTGGGTCTGTACCGGATCGGTGAGGACACGGGGTGTGGCACGGTCGGGTCGACGGCGTGGAATGCGGCGGCGAGGTCGTTGTCCTTCTCGACGGGTGAGGAGATCGCCTGTGATCTGGTGAGCGCGACGAGTGGGGACCGGTTGCGGTTGAGTCACCGCACGTCGGACTCGTATCTGTTGCATCGTGTGTTCAATGCTGCGGGTGGTGCGGTTTGCTCGTTCACGAGCTCGACGTCGTCGCAGTGGTCGGACAATTGTGTGTTGTCGGGGAATGGGCCGTGGCGGGTGTTGAGCTTCCGGAACCTTTACTACAGCGATCATCTGGCGGGGACGTCGGCGAGCCTGTGGATCAACAACTACGCCACGACCGAGGGCTGTAGCGCGGAGTCGTTGGCTGCATGGGGCGAGGAGTTCCCGATCAGTGACAGCCGCGGCACGCTGTCGGCGGAGTGTCACATCGTGACGACGGGTGCGGCGGGTCAGTACCTGCTTCGGATCTCGCAGCCGGGCAGGAACTGGACGGCGTCGGCGTCGCTGGTCGAGGTGGGCACTTCCAACGCGGTGGTGAGCGCGGGTAGCAATGACAGCGGTGGCGATGGGTCCCAGGTGAACCTGAAGGGCGCGCAGGCCTATCGGATCATCGTCACGGGCGATCCGGGTGGCTTTCCCGGGGACTACGAGGTGGGTCTGTACCGGATCGGTGAGGACACGGGGTGTGGCACGGTCGGGTCGACGGCGTGGAATGCGGCGGCGAGGTCGTTGTCCTTCTCGACGGGTGAGGAGATCGCCTGTGATCTGGTGAGCGCGACGAGTGGGGACCGGTTGCGGTTGAGTCACCGCACGTCGGACTCGTATCTGTTGCATCGTGTGTTCAATGCTGCGGGTGGTGCGGTTTGCTCGTTCACGAGCTCGACGTCGTCGCAGTGGTCGGACAATTGTGTGTTGTCGGGCAATGGGCCGTGGCGGGTGTTGAGCTTCCGGAACCTTTACTACAGCGATCATCTGGCGGGGACGTCGGCGAGCCTGTGGATCAACAACTACGCCACGACCGTCGGCTGCACGTCCGAGGTCGACCAGACGGTGGCCCTGGTGTCCGCGCGCATCAGCGACGCCCGTTCCGCTGGCACCGCGGCGGACTGTCACCTGTCCAGCCTTGCGCGCACCAGCGGCGTGCGCGTCGACGTCGTCCAGTCCTCCTCGGACCACGTCTCCTGGGAGATCGTGGACAGCAACGGTCAGACTCAGTGCAGCGGGGGCGGTACCCAGCGCGGCGTGAACTGCACGCTGACCGGACCGCTGCCCTACCGGGTCTTGGTGGAGGGAGTTCCAGGCGCCACGTACGAGATCGGCGTGCGGCGCGTGAACAGCCCGGTCGGCTGTCACGTCGCGTCCGGCATCGCCTCGGGAATCGCTGCAGTCGACGGAACCTTCACGCACGACCTCGACCAGGCATGTGTGCGGTTCCCGGGTGGCGCGGGTGACCAGCTGCGGCTGAGCGCCATCAACCCCAAGATCGCTAACGCGAACTACGCCATCGAGGTCTACGACCCGGACGGTGAGAGTTTGGGGCGCAAGCAGACCTACCAGCTGAACAGGGACTACACCCTTCAGCAGCCCGGCGAGCATCTCGCCGTCATCTGGCTCGACAACGCTACGCCTGGCCAGTTCCGCTTCGCCGGTGAGTGCCTGAACCCGGCCTGTGGTCCTGACGAGCTGACCGTGGCGTCGGTGAACCCGAACCGGGTCGGCTCTTCCTCCGAGGTGACGGTGGAGGTTCGCGGCAAGTCGCTGGGCCGCCAGACCACGGTCGCCCTGGTCAGTGGCGACAACCGCATCGACGGCTCGGTCGTCGAGGTGGCGGACGACAGCCGGTCGCTCACTGTCCGATTCGACCTCAGCGGACGAACCGGGATCTGGGGCATGCAGGTCGCCAACCCCGACGGCACCACCGCGACGCTCTCCAGTGGCGTCACGGTCGGCGCGGTGAAGCCGGCTCAGGTCAAGGCCGCGCTGGTGGGTCAGCCGGCATTCGTCGCCGGTCGCCCCCAGACAGTGTCGGTCGTCGTCGAGAACACCGGAAACGTGGACGGGCTGGGCATTCCGCTCGCTGTCAGCGGCCTGCCGCCGGGCAGCACCATCGTCCCGAAGTTCGCGATCAGCGGGCTGGACGCCGACAAGCAGCCGATCGACGTCCCGTTCGACCACGACAGGATGGTCTACAACGGCGACGACGGGGACCAGGTCGGGGTGCCGCTCTTCATCCCACGCCTTCGGGCAGGCTCGCGGGTGCAGTACGACTTCACCGTCACTGCCGGCCAGGCCACTGACTACGACCTGACAGCCAGCGTCGGCGCGTGCGGGTTCGAACCGGTCTCTACCGCGCCCTCCGGTCCCGACCCCGCGGCTGTGGCGTTCACGAAGTGCTGGGATGCGTTCGACGCCGCAGTGGTGGACCAGCTGACGGGTCTGATCCCGTTCTCGGGGTGCGCCAAGGTCGGCTGGAAGATGGGTACGCAGCTCGGCGAGTTGGCCATGGGCACCGCGCAGCCCTACAACTGGTGGGATCTCGGCGGTGTCGTGCTGGACTCCCTGGACTGTGCCGTGGACGCGACCGGAGCGGGTTGGGTCGTGAAGTCATCGCTCAAGGCGATCGGGGCCGGCTACTCGGTTGCCGATGCGACCAACACGTGCGTGGAGGGGGCGACCGAGGCGATGCGGTCGGTCGCCTCCCTCGACCCCAACGAGATCGTCGGCCCCACGGGCGGTGGCGACGACCGTGCCATCCGGGGCGAGGGTCTGCAGCGCTATGGCGTCTACTTCGAGAACTCTGCGGATGCTAGCGCTCCAGCGCAGGAGGTCCGGATCGAGAACCAGCTCGACCCGACCAAGTATGACCTGTCGACGTTGCGGTTCGCCGGCGTCCGCTTCGGTGCGCACACCTACACGCCGCCGAGTGACTCGAAGGATCTCGACCACCGGTTCGACCTGGAGAACGCCGACGGACTGCAGGTGGACATCACTGCCTCGGTCACACCGCAGGGTCTGGTGACCTGGCACCTCGCCACGGTGGACCCCTTCACGGACACCTTGCCCGAGGACCCGTTCAAGGGCTTCCTGCCGCCGAACGATGACGGCACCGAGGGCCAGGGCGTCGTGTTCTACGATGTCGCGCTCAAGTCGCCGGTCAATGCCACGACGATCTCGAACAGCGCCAGGATCGTGTTCGATCTCAACGACCCGATCGTGACCAACACGTGGTCGAACCTGATCGACCGCGACGCCCCGACGGCGTGGGCGACCTCCCCGACGACGTCGACCTCGGCGACCTTCGGCGTCTCGTGGACGGGCAGCGACGCGACCTCGGGGGTGGCGAGCACGGACATCCTCGTGTCAGTCGACGGGGCGCCATACCAGGTCTGGAAGTCGGAGAGCAGTGCGGGGACCGCGTCCTACCCCGGCGCGATCGGTCACACGTACGCGTTCACTGCCGTGGCGCGTGACTTCGCTGGGAACACGAGCGCCCTGCCACCCGTGCCGCACACCACGACATCGACGACGGTCGGCGGCAGTGGCGGAGTCGACTCTGCAGCCTGCACCAGCGCCAAGGCGGCCGCCGCTGCTGCGTCGTCGGCGCTCGCCGACGCGAACACCAAGCTCGCCAAGTCCAAGGCCAAGCTGAAGAAGCTGAAGAAGGCCAAGGCCAGCCCTGCGAAGATCAAGAAGGCCAAGACGAAGGTGAAGAAGGCGACGGCGGCCGTCGCGACGGCGGTCGGGGCCAACGCCCAGGCCCAGGCAGTGGTGGCGACGGCCTGTCGATGACCTGGATCGGCGGTAGGTAGCCTCACAGGGTGCTGCTCGCCTTCGACACCGCCTCCTCGACCGTCACCGTCGCTCTCCACGACGGCACCGACGTGGTCGCCGCGGCGACGTCCGACCAGGGCATGAAGCACGGTGAGCAGCTCGCCCCGCTGATCGAGCAGGTGCTCGCTCGCGGCGGTGCGGGGCCGGCCGACCTGACCGGCATCGCCGTCGGCGTCGGCCCCGGCCCCTTCACCGGGCTCCGGGTCGGGCTGGTCACCGCGCGCACCATGGCCCACGTGCTCGACGTACCCGTCCACGGGGTGTGCTCGCTCGACGCGCTGGCGCTCGAGGCCGTCGAGACCGGCGCGGTGAGCGGCGACTTCGTGGTCGCCTCGGACGCCCGGCGCAAGGAGGTCTACCTCGCGCCGTACGACGCCCGCGGCGCCCGCCTCGACGACCCGGTCGTCGACAAGCCGGCCGTGCTCGCCACCGGCGGGCCGGTGGTCGGCGAGGGCGCCCGCCTCTACCCGGACGCCTTCCCCGACGCACGCGGCCCGGAGCGGCCCGAAGCCGCCTGGCTGGCGCGTGGCGTGGTCGCCGGCCGGTTCACGGTCCTCGGCTCCGAGCCGCTGTACCTGCGCCGCCCCGACGCGGTCGCGCCCGGGCGATGACGGCCCGCACCCGCCGCGCCGTGGCCGACGACGTCGCGGCGATCGTCGCGCTGGAGGCCGCGTCCTTCCCGCTCGACCCCTGGTCGGAGAACCTGGTCGGCGAGGGCGTCGGCGCGATGCTGCCGACGGTGACCTACGTCGTGGCCGAGGAGGCCGGCGCGTTCGCGGGCTACGCGGTGGTCAGCGTCGTCGACGTCGATGCCGAGCTCCAGCGGATCGCGGTCCCGCAGAAGCGGCGTCGTACCGGCGTCGCCACGGCGCTGCTCGACGCCGTCCGCGCCGTCGCGGCCGGCGGCGGCGCGGGCCGGCTGCTGCTCGAGGTCCGCGAGGACAACACGGCGGCGCGGCTGTTCTACGAGCGGCACGGCTTCACCGAGCTCGGCCGGCGCCCGCGCTACTACCGCGACGGCACCACCGCGCTGGTACTGGCCGCACCCGTCACAATGGTCCCGTGACGACCCGCGACGAACCCCTGGTCCTCGGCATCGAGACCTCGTGCGACGAGACCGGTGTCGGCATCGTCCGCGGCCACACCCTGCTCGCCGACGCCGTGGCGAGCAGCGTCGAGGAGCACGCGCGGTTCGGGGGCGTCGTGCCGGAGGTCGCGAGCCGGGCCCACCTCGAGGCCATGGTCCCGACCATCCAGCGCGCCTGCGACACCGCCGGCGTGGCGCTGAGCGACGTCGACGCGATCGCGGTGACCCACGGCCCCGGCCTCGCCGGCGCCCTGCTGGTCGGCGTCGCCTCGGCCAAGGCGCTCGCGCTCTCCCTCGGCAAGCCGATCTACGGCGTCAACCACCTCGCCGCGCACGTCGCCGTCGACCAGCTCGAGCACGGCCCGTTGCCCGAGCCGTGCCTGGCACTGCTCGTCTCGGGCGGGCACTCCAGCCTGCTCAGGGTCACCGACATCACCGGTGCCGACGCCGGCGTCGACCCGATGGGCGCGACGATCGACGACGCGGCCGGCGAGGCCTTCGACAAGGTCGCGCGGCTGCTCGGCCTGCCCTTCCCCGGCGGCCCCCACATCGACCGGGCGGCCCGGGAGGGCAACCAGGTCGCCATCGACTTCCCCCGCGGCCTCAGCACGCGCCGCGACCTGGAGCGGCACCGCTTCGACTTCTCCTTCTCCGGCCTCAAGACCGCCGTCGCGCGCTGGGTCGAGGCCCGCGAGCGCTCCGGCGAGCCGGTGCCCGTCGCCGACGTCGCCGCCTCCTTCCAGGAGGCCGTGTGCGACGTGCTGGTCCGCAAGGCCCTCGACGCCGCCGGCAGCGAGGGCATCGAGGACCTGATGATCGGCGGTGGCGTCGCGGCCAACTCGCGGCTGCGTGCCCTGGCCGAGGAGCGGGCGGGCCGGCTCGGCATCCGGGTCCGGGTTCCCCGCCCCGGGCTGTGCACCGACAACGGCGCCATGGTCGCGGCTCTCGGCTCGACCATGGTCGCTCGCGGCCGGACGCCGTCGACCCTCGACCTTCCGGCCGACTCGAGCCTGCCTGTCACGGACGTGCTGGCGGGCTGAGCCCCACCCTGGCCGAACCCCTCAGAAGGGCTCGACGAGCAGCGCCGTGCCCTCCCCGGCGACCCGGGTCAGCACGATCGTCGCCTCGGCGTCGCCGCTCAGCGCCAGCCGCTTGCGCAGCGCCTCGGGGGAGACGTCGACCCCGCGCTTCTTGATGGTCAGCCGCCCGATGCCGCGTTCGCGCAGTGCCGACTTGAGCTGCTTCTCGCGGTAGGGGAGGGTCTCGAGGACCCGGTAGCTGCGGGCGAACGGCGTGCGGAACGGCTGGTCGGCCGTCACGTAGGCGATCCTCGGGTCGACCAGGCCGCCGTCGACGCCGGCCGCGACGGCGGTCACCAGGCCCGCCCGGATCACCGCGCCGTCGGGCTCGTAGAGGTAGCCACCGACCGCGCGCACCCCGACCGCTCCCGGACCCGGGTCCTCCTCGTCGGTGATCGTCGCCAGGCCCCCGGCGCCGATCACGGTCGCGCGGCGGGCCACGGTCGCGGTGCGGCCCGCCCACAGCGCGGCCTCCTTGACCTCCCCGTCGTCGCTGACCCACTCGGCCTCGACGTCGTCGGGCACCAGGGCGTGCGGGATCCCCGGGGCGACCTTCACGCATGCGTCGCGCGCGAGGAGGCTCTCGACCCAGCTCCACGGCGGCGTCCAGTCCTCGACCCGGAAGCTGCGGCCGGCTCCGGAGCGTCGCGCCGGGTCGGCGAACGCGAGGTCGAAGCCGCTGTGGTCGACGGTCGTGGCGTCGGCGACCTGGACGGCGCCGGGCAGCCCGAGCGCGGCCAGGTTGGCCTCCGCGACCGCCACCCGCACCGGGTCCAGGTCGACGCCGGCGCAGACGATCCCGGTCGAGGCCGCCGCGACCAGGTCGCCGCCGATGCCACAGCCGAGGTCGACCAGGGTCTGCGCCCCGAACGCAGCCGCCCGGCCGGCCCGGTGCCGCGCGACCCTCAGCCGGGTGGCCTGCTCCAGGGCGTCGGGCGTGAAGTACATCCGCGGGGCGAGGTCAGCGAACTTCGCGACCGCACGACCTCGCAGCTCGACC
This sequence comes from Pimelobacter simplex, assembly GCA_016803235.1. Classification (GTDB taxonomy): domain Bacteria; phylum Actinomycetota; class Actinomycetes; order Propionibacteriales; family Nocardioidaceae; genus Nocardioides; species Nocardioides simplex_A. Next base: position 73,212 of record JADCLI010000011.1, on the reverse strand, counting down.
TGGGTCAGCGCCGTCGCGGCGCGCTCCGGCGTCGTCATGCGTCGCAGCGCGGAGCCGGCCGCCAGGGGAGGGGTGCCCTCGGCGACCAGGGCGGTGGCCTCGGCGAGCAGTGCCTGCCCCTCGTCGGTCAGCAGCCACCGGAAGTCGTCGAGGTCCACCCCCCGATCCTGTCAGGTCCGGTCAGGGCGTGGAGACGAGCTCCTTCTCCGGCTCCTCGCCGGTGCCGGAGGCGGGCTTCTCGTCACCGTGCCCGGGCCACCAGGCCGCGTGGCCGAGCAGCGAGGTCAGCGCCGGGGTGAAGAACATCGACATCACGAACGACACGATGAGGATGCCGACCGCGAGCGCGAAGCCCATCGAGACGATCAGCGTGTTGCCGCCGAGCATCAGCGAGGCGAAGGTGCCGGCGAGGATGACACCCGCCGCGGCGATCGTCGGGCCCGCGTGGGTGACCGCCTGCCGGGCGGCGTCGTGCGGGTCGCGTCCCTCGCGCGCCTCCTCGCGGAGGCGGGCGATCATCAAGATGTTGTAGTCGGTTCCGAGCGCGGTGACGAACAGGTAGATGTAGATCGGCAGCATGAAGATCAGGCCCGCCTCGCCGCCGATGTGCTGGAACGCGATCACGGTCAGGCCGAGCGTGGCGGCGAAGCCCAGGCCCACGGCGGCCATCAAGAACCACGGCGCGACCAGGCTGCGCAGCAGGAGCGCGAGGATCAGCATGATGATCACCGCTGCGACCGGGAAGACCACCTTGTAGTCGCGCGCCATCGCCGCGGACATGTCGGCGAAGATGCCGGGCGTGCCGCCGACGTACGCCTCGGTGCCGTCCGGGGCCGCGTCGTGGGCGGTGTCGCGGATCGGGCCGGCGACGTTGTCCTGCGCCGCGTCGGAGACCGGGTCGTCGGACAGGGTCAGGTAGTACTGGTACGCCGTGCCGTCCGCCGACGGGAGCGGCCCGGCCACCGAGTCCACGCCCTTGGCCTCGCCCAGCGCGGTGGCGAAGGCAGCGAGCTGGTCGGGCGCCACGTCGGCACCCTCGGCGTCGACGAGGACAGGGACCGGCTCGGCCGCGCCGGCCGAGAAGTGGTCGGTGAAGGTCTCCATCGCCTCGGTCGACTCGACGCCCTCGGGGAGGCTGGAGTTGAAGTCGAAGGACGGGTTGAAGCTCAGCGCGAAGATCGCCAGCACGGTCATCGCGCCACCCGACACCAGCGCGGTCAGGCCGGGACGGCGCCCGACGAGGTCGCCGAGCTTGATGAAGGTGCCGTGCTTCGGCTCCTTCTGCCAGGCCTTCGACGGCCAGAACAGCGCCTTGCCGAGCAGGGAGACGACCGCGGGGACCAGGGTCAGGGCGGCCAGCAGGGTGACGAACACGGCGATCGCGAGCGCCGGGCCGATCGCCCGGAAGATGCTGAGCGAGCTGAGGATGAGGGCCATGAAGGCGACGATCACGGCGCCGCCGGCCGACGCGATGGCCTCACCGGCACGGTCGAGGCTGTAGACGACCGAGTCCTTGACCGCAGCGCCCTGGCGCAGCCGCTCGCGGTGCCGGAAGAGGAAGAACAGGATGTAGTCGGTGCCGACGCCGTAGAGGACGACGACCAGGATCTGCTGCACCGACGCGTCGGCCTTGAGGTCGAAGACGTCGTTCGCCCAGGCGATCGCGCCGGTGGCGATCGAGGACACGAGGCCGACCACGACGATGGGCAGCAGGCAGATCAGCACGCTGCGGAAGATCAGGGCGAGCAGGCCGACGATCAGCACGACGGTCGCGATGCCGACGATGAGCAGGGTGTCCTCGCTGGACTCCTGGGAGTCGAGGCCCTGGGGCACGGCGCCGGTCGCGCGGATCTCGAGGTCGGTGCCGGCGACGAGCTCCTTGACGTCCTTGCGCAGCTGCTTGGCGTCGTCCATCGCCTGGGTGTCGTAGCCGGTGGCGCCGTCGGCCAGCGGCAGCACCGCGAACATCACGGTGCCGTCCTCGGAGAGGTTCGGCTGGCCGCCCTCGCCCTGCGTGATCACCACCGGCTGGAAGGTCTTCTCGCCCAGCTCGGGCCCCAGCTCGGTCGCGATGCCAGCGACCTCGGCCTGGTCCTCGGAGGTCAGCTCCTTGCCGTCCTTGCGCTCGATCACGAGGATCGCGCCGGGCGAGAACGCGTCGGAGAACTTCTCCTCCTGCAGCTTCAGGGCCTGGATCGACTCGTAGTGGTCGGGGAGGAACTCGGAGTTGTCCTGGGTCGACTCCAGGGCGGGGGCGGTGGCGCCGACGACCACGGCGACGAGCACCCAGGCGGCGATGACGTACCAGCGGAAACGGGTCACGAAGCGACCGAGCGCAGCGAACATGCAGAGAACGCTAGCGACGCACGGGGGCCGGGGGCCACCGACTTTGGTAGGACCCCACCAGCATCATGCGGAGGGTGCCTCTGGCACTCCCTTGCGGAGAGTGCTAGTTTCTTTTCTGGCACTCTCACCGCGAGTGTGCCAGCGCAGGTCACCTGCAGGACACGCCCAGACAGTCTTAGAAAGTGGAGGTCGACATCGTGTCGGTCAACATCAAGCCGCTCGAGGACCGGATCGTCGTCAAGCCCCTCGAGGCCGAGCAGACCACCGCCTCGGGTCTGGTCATCCCCGACACCGCCAAGGAGAAGCCCCAGGAGGGCGAGGTCCTGGCCATCGGCCCCGGCCGCATCGACGACAACGGCAACCGGGTCCCGCTCGACGTCGCCGTGGGTGACAAGGTCATCTACAGCAAGTACGGCGGCACCGAGGTCAAGTACGCCGGCGCCGAGTACCTCATCCTCTCGGCCCGCGACGTCCTCGCGGTCATCGCCTGATCCGAGCCTCGTACCGCCCGGGACGTCCGCATCCGTGCGTGACGTCCCGGGCGTTCGGCTTTCCACCCAAGGAGTGAAGTAGTGCCCAAGATCCTCGAGTTCGACGAGAACGCCCGGCGCGCCCTCGAGCGCGGCGTCGACGCCCTCGCCAACACCGTCAAGGTGACCCTCGGCCCCAAGGGCCGCTATGTCGTGCTCGACAAGAAGTGGGGCGCCCCGACCATCACCAACGACGGCGTGACCGTCGCGCGTGAGGTCGAGCTGGACGACCCGTACGAGAACCTCGGTGCCCAGCTCACCAAGGAGGTCGCGACCAAGACCAACGACGTCGCCGGCGACGGTACGACGACGGCCACCGTCCTCGCCCAGGCGCTGGTCCACGAGGGCCTGCGCGCCGTCGCGGCCGGCGTCAACCCGATGGGCCTCAAGCGCGGCATGGACGCTGCGGCCGCCGCCGTGGCCGACGCGCTCAAGGCCGCCGCCCGCGAGGTCGACGACGAGAAGGACATCGCCTCCGTGGCGACGGTCTCCTCGCGCGACAGCCACATCGGCGAGCTGCTCGCCGAGGCGTTCGGCAAGGTCGGCAAGGACGGCGTGATCACCGTCGAGGAGTCCAACACCCCCTCGACCGAGCTCGAGTTCACCGAGGGCATGCAGTTCGACAAGGGCTACATCTCGGCGTACTTCGTCACCGACGCGGAGCGCCAGGAGGCCGTCCTCGACGACCCGTACATCCTCATCCACCAGGGCAAGATCAGCGCGATCGCCGACCTGCTGCCGCTGCTGGAGAAGGTCATCCAGGCCGGCAAGCCGCTCTTCATCCTCGCCGAGGACGTCGAGGGCGAGGCGCTCTCGACCCTGGTCGTCAACAAGATCCGCGGCACGTTCAACGCCGTCGCGGTCAAGGCGCCGGCCTTCGGTGACCGCCGCAAGGCCATGCTGCAGGACATCGCCGTGCTCACCGGCGGTCAGGTCATCTCTCCCGAGGTCGGCCTCAAGCTCGACCAGGTCGGTCTCGACGTGCTGGGCCAGGCCCGCCGCGTCGTGATCACCAAGGACAACACCACGATCATCGACGGTGCCGGTGACGCCACCGACGTCAACGGTCGCGTCGAGCAGATCAAGAAGGAGATCGAGGCGTCCGACTCCGACTGGGACACCGAGAAGCTCCAGGAGCGGCTGGCCAAGCTCGCCGGCGGTGTCGTGGTGATCAAGGTCGGTGCGCACACAGAGGTCGAGCTCAAGGAGAAGAAGCACCGCATCGAGGACGCCGTCTCCGCGACGCGCGCCGCGATCGAGGAGGGCATCGTCGCCGGCGGCGGCTCCGCGCTCGTCCACGCGGTGTCGGTCCTCGACGGTGACCTCGACCTCACCGGTGACGAGGCCTTCGGCGTCCGGATCGTCCGCAAGGCCGCCGAGGAGCCGCTGCGCTGGATCGCCGAGAACGGCGGCGAGAACGGCTACGTCATCACCAACAAGGTCCGCGAGCTCGGCGTCGGCAACGGCTACAACGCCGCCACCGGCGAGTACGGCGACCTCGTCGCCCAGGGTGTCATCGACCCGGTCAAGGTGACCCGTTCGGCCCTGGCCAACGCGGTCTCCGTCGCGGGCATGCTGCTCACGACCGAGGTGCTGGTCGTCGACAAGCCCGAAGAGGAGGAGCCCGAGGCGGCCGGTCACGGCCACGGGCACGGCCACGGCCACTGAGCCTCGCTCGACACGTCGGCCCGTCGCACCCCCCGGGGTGCGGCGGGCCGCTGCGTCTCCTCGGCGAAACATCGGTGATCGCGCCGCGTGACCTTTGTCTGGCATGGTGAGGGCATGTTGTGGCGCGTGCGAGCCGGACTTCCGGACCGGCCCGGTGCCCTGGCGGAGCTGGCGACCGCCTGCGGACGGGCCGGGGTCAACATCCAGACCGTCCAGGTCTTCCCCGAGGGCGGCTCGGTGACCGACGAGCTGGTCCTGCAGGTGCCGCAGGACTGGACGCCCCGACAGCTGCGCGAGCTGGTCACCGCAGCGGGCGGCGTGGCGGTGTCCGCCGTACCCGTGACGACGGCGGCACTCGAGGACCAGCCGACCCGCTACGTCCAGGCGGTCCGCGCGATCGTCGCCCAGCCGGCGAGCTTCCCGGACGTGGTGGCCCACCTCTTCGACGCCGACGTCGCCCCGAGCGACGGCTCCGAGGACGTGCTGGAGATGACGATCGGCGGCACCACGACGATCCAGGTACGGCGCGACACGCCCTTCACCTCCGTCGAACGCGCCCGCGCCGGCGCCCTGACCGACCTGCTGGCCGAGGTGCTCGACGCCCAGGCGCCGCCGGCGCCGCACCAGCCCGGATCGGGGGATCCCGACTTCGTCACCACGGGCGCCGTCGTGTCCGCGCTGGCCGGCGGGAAGGTGACCGGGCGTGCCGAGTTCACGCCCGCCGAGGGCGACCAGCCGTGGCCGGTGGACCTGTGGGTCGACCCCGCCTGGCACCGCCGCGGCGTCGGCACCCGGCTGCTGGCCGACATCGCCCGGGCGGCGCGCTCGGCGGGTGCGGAGGAGATCGTGCTCACCGCGCCGTCGGACACCAAGGCGGTGCTGCCGATGGTGCTCGCGGCCGGGATGCGCGGGCGGATCCGGATGGCGGGGGAGTCGCTGACGGTGCGGATCGCACTCGCCGACCTGCGGCGCTGACGGGCCGCCGATGTGGCGGACGTGACACCTGCGACGACTTTGTGAACACATTCACAAGCAGTACGGTCGAAGGGTGCTGGCCCCCGATGTCGTCACCGCCCTGACCCACCTCGTCACCGAGGCCGAGCCTGCGGGCCTGATGCCCGCCCGGCAGCAGATGGCGCTCTCGCTCGGCTGGCACATCGTGCTCGCCTGCTTCGGCGTCGCGTTCCCCGCGATGATCTTCGTGATGCACCTGCGCGGCATCCGGCGCGACGACCCGGTCGCGCTCGGCCTCGCCAAGCGCTGGGCCAAGGTCTCCGCGGTGCTCTTCGCGATCGGCGCCGTCTCCGGCACCGTGCTCAGCTTCGAGATGGGCGTGCTGTGGCCCGGCCTGATGGGCACCTACGGCGACGTGCTCGGCCTGCCGTTCGCGTTCGAGGGCCTGGCCTTCTTCCTCGAGGCGATCTTCCTCGGGATCTACCTCTACGGCTGGGGCCGGATGCCCCCGAAGCGGCACGTGCTCATGGTCCTGCCGATGGCGGTCACCGGGATCGTCGGCGCCTACTGCGTGCTCGCGGTCAACGCCTGGATGAACCTCCCGGTCGGCTTCGACGTCGTCGACGGCGAGGTGACGAACGTGCAGCCGTGGGCGGTGCTGTTCAACCAGCAGGCCTTCCTGCAGTTCGCCCACATGTGGGTCGGCGCCTACATGCTCGCCGGCTTCAGCGTCGCAGGCGTGTACGCCGTCGGCATGCTCCGCGGCCGCCGCGACGCCCACCACCGGCTCGGCTTCATCGTCCCGTTCGCGTTCGCCTCGATCGCCGCGGTGACCCAGCCGTTCGTCGGGCACGTCCTCGGCTTCGGCCTCGACGAGCGGCAGCCCGCCAAGCTCGCCGCCTTCGAGCTCGCCGAGACCACCGAGAGTCCCTCGCCGCTGCGGCTCGGCGGGATCCTGGTCGACGGTGAGGTCAAGGGCTCGATCGACATCCCCTACCTCGGCTCGCTGATCGCGATGAACTCGCCCGACAAGCCGGTCCCCGGGCTCGACACGATCCCCGAGGAGGACCACCCGCCGGTCAACATGACCCATCTGGCCTTCCAGACCATGGTCGGCATCGGCACCCTGCTCGCCGCGGCGGTCGTCGTCTTCTGGTTCCAGCGCCGACGAGGCCGGGACCTGCTGGAGAGGCGCTGGTTCCTGCGCTTCGCCGCCGCGGCCGGGCCGCTCGCGGTGATCGCGCTCGAGGCCGGCTGGATCGCCACCGAGGTCGGCCGTCAGCCCTGGATCGTGTACGGCGTGATGCGCACCCCCGAGGCCGTCGGCGACTACACCGCCAGCCTGTGGTGGCTGCTCGGCATCAGCACCGTCGTCTACACCGCGATGACCGTGGGTGCCGTGGTCGTGCTGCGCTCGATGGCCCGCCGCTGGCGAGCCGGCGACGCGGACCTCCCGAGCCCCTACGCCCCCGAGGTGCAGGCATGAGCCTCGAGCTCGCCGTCGCCGCGGCCCTCTTCGTCGGCGTCATCGCCTACGCCGTGCTCGGCGGTGCCGACTTCGGCTCCGGCTTCTTCGACCTGACCGCGGGCAGCAGCAAGCGCGGTGCCGAGCTGCGCACCCTGGTCGACCACAGCATCGGCCCGGTCTGGGAGGCCAACCACGTCTGGCTGATCTACGTCCTCGTCATCTGGTGGACCGGCTTCCCGGAGTCCTTCGCCGCGGCGATGTCGACCCTGGTGCTGCCGCTGCTGCTGGCCCTGCTCGGCATCGTGCTGCGCGGCGCGAGCTTCGCGTTCCGCAAGTACGCCGCCACGCTCGCGCAGGCCCGGCTGTTCGGCATCGTGTTCGCCACCTCGTCGATCATCACGCCGTTCTTCCTCGGCACCGTCGCCGGAGGCATCGCCTCCGGCCGGGTGCCGCTCGAGGGCACCGGTGACCGCTGGTCCTCCTGGGTCAACCCCACCTCGCTGTTCGGTGGCGTCATCGCCGTCGGCACCTGCGCCTTCCTCGCCGGTGCCTTCCTGGTCGCCGACGCCCGGCGCAGCGGCCAGGAGCGGCTCGCCGAGGACCTCCGGGTGCGGGCCCTCGCGGTCGGTGCCGCGACCGGTGCGATCGTCTTCGCCGCGCTGGTGCCCATCGACCACGACGCCCCGACCCTCGCCGCCGGCCTCGAGGGCCGGGCCGCGCCGCTCGTCGTCCTCGCCGGCCTGGCCGGGCTGGCCACGATGCTGCTGCTCTGGACGCGACGCTATGCCGTCGCGCGGATCACCGCCGTGCTCGCGGTCGCCGCCGTCGTGTCCGGGTGGGGCGTGGGCCAGTACCCGTGGCTGCTCGTCGACGAGGTCACCATCGCCGACGCTGCCGGTGCCACCGCGACCCTGCAGGGGCTCCTCGTCGCCGTCGGGCTGGCGGTCGTGGTCGTCGTACCTCCACTGGCCTACCTGTTCCGGCTCACCCAGTCGGAGGAGTGGTCCCGCCCGGACCACTGACCCGCCGCGCTAGCGCCGGGTGAGCTCGGGGTCCGCCGGGTGGTTGCCCAGCCGCCACCCGCCGAGCGGCAGGTCGAGGGCCGACGCCGGACCCCAGGTCCCCGGCTCGTAGGCCTCCACGGGCGGACGGCGGTCGAGCACCGGCTGGAAGATCTCCCAGATCCGGTCGACCTCCTCGGAGCTGATGAACAGCGTCCGGTCGCCGCGCATCACGTCGAGCAGCAGCCGCTCGTAGGCCTCCAGCGGGTCGGCGCCGGGGACGTCGTCGACCAGGTCGAGACGGAACACGCCCTCGACCAGCGCCATGTCCGGCCCCGGTCGCTTGGCGCGCACGTCGATCGCGATCCGCGGCTTGTCGGCGAGCTCGATGACCAGCTCGTTGGGCTCGGGGACGCCGCCGCCCTCGGGCTTGAGCCAACGGTGCCGCGGGTCGCGGAAGCGGACCGTGATCGTCCGGCGCCCGTCGGCGAGCGCCTTGCCGGTGCGCAGGTAGAACGGGACGTCGCGCCAGCGGTCGTTGTCGATCCACATCTCGGCGGCCACGAAGGTCTCCACCTCGGAGTCCTCCGCCACGTCCGGCTCGGAGCGGTAGCCGTCGTACTGCCCGAAGACGACCCGCTCCGGGTCGACCGGGCGCACCGCCGAGAAGGTGGCCGCCTTGGCAGCGCGGATCGCGGAGGCCCGGAACGCGTGCGGGTCCTCCAGCGCCACGAACCCGAGCAGCTGGGCGAGGTGGGTGGTGACCATGTCGCGCAGACCGCCGGTGCCCTCGTAGAAGCTGCCGCGGCCCTCGATGGTCAGCTTCTCCGGCACGTCGATCTGCACCGACTCGATCGAGTGCCGGTTCCAGGCCGGCTCGAAGAGGCCGTTGGCGAAGCGCAGCGCGAGGATGTTCTGCACGGCCTCCTTGCCGAGGAAGTGGTCGATCCGGAACACCTGGTCCTCGCCGAAGGCCGAGCACAGCACGTCGTGGAGCTCGCGCGCGGTCGCCAGGTCGGTGCCGAACGGCTTCTCCGCGACCAGCCGTGACCGGTCCACGAGGTCCTCGCGGTCGAGCATCCCGACCATCCCCTTGACCGCGCCGGGCGGGACCGAGAGGTAGAGCAGGCGGCGTACGTCGCCCAGCAGGCAGCCGCATCGGGCGAGGATCCGGTCCTCGGCGTCCGCGACCGCCCGGGCCAAGGCGGTGCCGTCGTCGGCGGAGGACGCCACGAACCGGACGCGCTCGAGCAGGGGATTGGCCACCGCGTCGTCGACGTCGCCGACGAACTCGGCCAGCGCGTCGCGCACGTGGGCGCGGAAGTCGTCGTCGCTGCCGGGGGAGTGCCGGCCGCTGCCGATCACCTCGACGTGGTCGGGCAGCCGGCCCGCGGCGGCGAGCCGGTACAGGCCGGGGAAGAGCTTGCGGGCGGCCAGGTCGCCGGTCGCGCCGAACAGGACGAGGACGTGCGGGGAGTGGTCGGAAACCACGCTCCCAGCCTCCCGTCCGTGTCAAGGCAACGCCCTGCGGAGGTGACCGCGATCACGCCCTACACTGGGTGGGTGGAGGTCCCCGACAAGTTCGCCGCACTCGGTCTCACCTACGACGACGTCCTGCTGCTGCCGGGTCATTCCGACCTGGTGCCGGACGAGATCGACACCACCTCGCGGCTGACCCGCGAGATCTCGCTGAGGTCGCCGCTGATCAGCGCCGCGATGGACACCGTGACCGAGTCGCGGATGGCGATCGCGATGGCGCGCCAGGGCGGCATCGGCATCCTCCACCGCAACCTGTCCGCCGAGGAGCAGGCCTACCAGGTCGACCTGGTCAAGCGGACCCAGACCGGCATCATCTCCAACCCGGTCACCATCGGCCCGGACGCGACGCTCGAGGAGCTCGACCGGATCTGCGGCGAGTACCGCGTCTCCGGTCTCCCCGTGGTCGACGCCGACAACCGGCTGCTCGGCATCTGCACCAACCGCGACCTGCGGTTCACCCCGGTCGCCGAGTGGGCCACCACCAAGGTCGACGAGGTGATGACCCCGATGCCGCTGGTCACCGGTGCCGTCGGCATCTCCCGCGACGACGCGACCGCGCTGCTGCGCAAGCACAAGCGTGAGCGGCTCCCGCTCGTCGACGCCGAGGGTCGCCTCGGCGGCTTGATCACCGTCAAGGACTTCGTGAAGTCCGAGCAGTTCCCGCTCGCGTCCAAGGACGGCGACGGCCGGCTCATGGTCGGTGCCGCGATCGGCTACTTCGGTGACGCCTGGGAGCGGGCCACCGGCCTGATCGAGGCCGGCGTCGACGTCCTCGTCGCCGACACCGCCCACGGCCACGTCACCCTCCTGCTCGACATGGTCCGCCGACTCAAGTCGGACCCCGCGACCAAGCACGTGCAGGTCATCGGCGGCAACGTCGCCACCCGCGAGGGTGCCCAGGCCTTCGTCGACGCCGGCGCCGACGCCGTCAAGGTCGGCTTCGGCCCCGGCTCCATCTGCACCACCCGCGTGGTCACCGGCTGCGGTGTCCCGCAGGTCACCGCGGTCTACGAGGCCTCCCTCGCGGCCGGGCCGGCCGGCGTACCCGTGATCGCCGACGGCGGCCTGCAGCAGTCCGGCGACATCGCCAAGGCGATCGTGGCCGGCGCGGAGTCGGTGATGATCGGCTCGATGCTCGCCGGCTGCGAGGAGTCGCCCGGCGAGGTCGTCTTCCACCAGGGCAAGCAGTACAAGGCCTACCGCGGCATGGGCTCGCTCGGCGCGATGTCCTCGCGCGGCAAGAAGTCCTACTCCAAGGACCGCTACTTCCAGGCAGAGGTCACCAGCGACGACAAGATCGTCCCCGAGGGCATCGAGGGCCGCGTCGCCTACAAGGGCCCGCTCGCCGGTGTCGCCCACCAGTTGCTCGGCGGCCTGTCCCAGTCGATGTTCTACGTCGGCGCACAGACCATCCCCGAGCTGCAGGAGAAGGGCCGGTTCATCCGGATCACCTCGGCCTCCCTCAAGGAGAGCCACCCCCACGACATCGAGATGACGGTCGAGGCCCCCAATTACCACCGGTAGGACCGCGGTTCCCGGCTCCCGGGTATGACGCGCCGGTGCGGCGGTACTGCACCGGAAGCGGACGAGGGGAGTCGAGATGGACGTCGAGGAGTGGTTCGGAGAGGCGAGCGATCCCGGGTGGATCGCCGTGTACGTGCTCGCAGCGCTGGTGGTGCTCGCGGTCATCGCGACGATCGCGATGCGGACGAAGCGCGAACGCGACCGGCACCGGGCGGAGGAGATCCGCGCGCAGGTGGGGCGCCGTCAGAACCGGCTGCGCAGGCACGACGCCGAGGCGCGCCAGCTCGCGGCGGAGTCCGAGCAGGCCCGGGCCGAGGCCGACCGGCTCGAGGCCGAGGCCCAGGAGAAGCAGGACGCCTTCGAGCGCGAGCGCCGCGCGCAGGAGCACCGGCTCCGTGAGGCCGACGAGATCGACCCGCGCTCCCGGGGGCGGCACCAGGGCGACCGCTGAGACCGGCGGTCTCCTAGCCTTGGCCGGATGAACGACCTCGCGATCCGGCCCTACGAACCGCGCGACTGGCCGGCGGTGGCCGCGATCATCACCGAGGTGCTGAGCGCCGGCGAGACGTACGCCGTCCCGGTGCTCGATGACGCCGAGGCACGCGACTTCTGGCTCGGCCAACCCGGTGCGGTGGCGGTCGCCGAGGCCGACGGCGTCGTCGTCGGGACCGCCAAGATGGGTCCGAACCGGCCGGCCCAGGGCAGCCACATCGGCACGGCGTCCTTCATGGTGTCCACCGCCGCGCGCGGCGCGGGCGTGGGCCGCGCGCTCGGCGAGCACGTGGTCGCGTGGCACCGCGAGCAGGGCTTCGCCGGCATCCAGTTCAACGCGGTCGTCGCGACCAACACGGCGGCCGTCGCCCTGTGGCGCAGCCTCGGCTTCCAGGTGATCGGAACCGTCCCCGACGCCTTCCGCCGACCCGACGGGAGCCTTGCCGGGCTGCACGTCATGTTCCTCGACCTCGCCGGCGTGCAGGCCTGAGCACGGTCACCGATATCCTCCTCCGGTGAGCGACATCGAGATCGGCCGCGCCAAGCGGGCCCGGACGGCGTACTCCTTCGACGACATCGCGATCGTGCCCTCCCGGCGCACGCGTGACCCCGAGGAGGTCAGCGTCGACTGGCAGATCGACGCCTACCGGTTCTCCCTGCCGATCCTCGCTGCGCCGATGGACTCGGTGATGTCGCCGAGGACCGCGATCGACTTCGGCCGCTTCGGCGGTCTCGGCGTGCTCAACCTCGAGGGCCTCTGGACCCGGTACGACGACCCGCAGCCGCTCCTCGACGAGGTCGCCGGCCTGCAGGGGGTCGAGGCCACCCGCCGCCTGCAGGAGATCTACACCGAGCCGATCAAGGCCGAGCTGATCACCGCGCGGCTGCGAGAGGTGCGCGAGGCCGGCGTGACCGTGGCGGGCTCGCTCTCGCCGCAGCGGACCAAGGAGTTCGCCAAGACCGTGACCGACGCCGGTGTCGACCTGTTCGTCATCCGCGGCACCACCGTCTCCGCCGAGCACGTGTCCAGCCAGGCCGAGCCGCTGAACCTCAAGGAGTTCATCTACGAGCTCGACGTGCCCGTCATCGTCGGCGGCTGCGCGACCCACCAGGCCGCGCTGCACCTGATGCGCACCGGCGCCGCCGGCGTTCTCGTCGGCTTCGGCGGCGGTGCCGCCCACACGACGCGCACCGTGCTCGGCATCTCGGTCCCGATGGCCAGCGCGGTCGCCGACGTCGCCGCCGCGCGCCGCGACTACCTCGACGAGTCGGGCGGCCGCTACGTCCACGTCATCGCCGACGGCTCGATCGGCACCTCCGGCGACCTGGCCAAGGCGATCGCCTGCGGCGCGGACGCCGTGATGGTCGGCTCGCCGTTCGCCCGCGCGACCGACGCCCCCGGCCGCGGCTTCCACTGGGGTGCCGAGGCGCACCACGCCGACCTGCCGCGCGGCCAGCGCGTGCAGTTCGACCAGATCGGCACGATCGAGGAGATCCTGTTCGGGCCCTCCCGCGTCGCCGACGGCACCATGAACCTGGTCGGCGCGCTCAAGCGCTCGATGGCCACCACCGGCTACACGGAGCTCAAGGAGTTCCAGCGCGTCGAGGTCGTCGCGCACTGATGATCGTCGCCGCCGCCCAGGCCGAGGCCCGCGCCGGCGACCTGGCGCACAACGTGGCGACCGCCGCCCGCCTCGTCCGTGAGGCGGGGGAGCGGGGCGCCCGGGTGGTGGTGCTCCCCGAGGCCTTCCTGACGGGGTACGACGCCAGCGCGTTCTGCGGCGAGGTCCCCACGCCGATCGACCTCGCCGGCCCGCTGCTCGACCCGGTGCGTGCGGCGGCCGCCGGGGCGGGTGCCACCGTGGTCGCCTCGACCGCGCTGCGCCGCGACCACGGCCGGACCCTCGCGTCGGTGGTCGTCGATCCGGACGGCAGCACCACGGCGCCGTACGACAAGCAGCACCTCGACGGCGACGAGCCCACCTGGTTCGTGCCCGGCGAGCATCCCGCGACGATCACCGTCGACGGGGTCGTGCTCGCGCTGTCGATCTGCAGGGACGGCAGCGTCCCGCACCATGCCGCGGTCGCGGCGGCGTCGGGCGCGAGCGCCTACCTCGCCTCCGTCGCCTACTTCCCGGGCGGCGCCCGCCGCCTCGACGTCACCTACGCGGCCCGCGCCCTCGACCACCGGATGCACGTCGTGGTCGCCGGCCTGACCGGTCGCTGCGGGTCGTCCGTCTTCATCGGCGGCTCGGCCGTCTTCGGTCCCGATGCCGAGGCGCTGGCCCGCCTCGGCGACGAGGAGGGCCTGGCCCTCGCGGAGATCTCCTAGGGCCGAAGGCCGCGCACCAGGCTGGCCGTGAGCCGCTCGACCCAGGGGTCGTCGAGCCGGCCGGGGGTGAGCAGGACCCCGGCGATGATGGTGCCGACGACGGTCTGGATCAGGTCGTCCGCGCGAGCGTCGGGATGGGCCTCGCCGGCTGCCACGGCCACCGCGAGCCGTTCGTCGATCGCCCGGAACGACCCGGCGAAGCGCTCGAGCATGGCCGCGTGCAGGTCGGGCCAGGTGGTGATCTCGGCCAGCAGGGCGGGCAGGGCGGCGGCGCCGACGGGGGAGCAGAGCGCGTCGCGGGCTCCGCGGACGATGCCGGCGACGTCCTCTCGCAGCGAGCCGCCCAGGTGCATGTCCAGGGCGAGCTCGCTGGGGAAGGCGGCCTCGTGGACGAGGTGGGGGAGCGCGGTCCAGCGGCGGTAGAGGGCGGCCTTCGTCGTCCCCGCCCGGGCGGCGACGGCCGCCCCGGTCACCGCGGCGTACCCGCCCTCGGCCAGCAGGGCGCGGACCGCGTCGAGCGCGGCCCGCTCGATCCGCGGGTCCCGCGGCCGGCCGGTCGCACGACCTGCGGAGATTTTCGTCCCCATGGCCCCTTCCCCTCTTTCGATACCGAGGGTACCGTAACGCCATCGTGACATAGAACACGTTCTAGTAACGTGGAGGCAGGAGGACCCGTGACCGAGTCGTTGCCCGCAGAGATGGCCGAGATGACGCTGCAGCGGTCGAGCCGCGACCAGGGCGCGGTCCACGACCGCCTCGAGGAGTGGCTCGCCGGCGTGCTGCCCGCCGGCGCCGAGCCCGTCGTCACGCTCCACGCGGGGGTCGACAGCAACGGCATGTCGAGCGAGACCGTCGTCCTCGACCTCACCCACACCGTCGACGGCGAGCGCGTCACCGAGGAGCTGATCGCCCGGGTCGCCCCGGCGCCGGAGGACCTGCCGGTGTTCCAGGAGTACCGCCTCGGCGACCAGTACGACGCCATGCGACTGGCCTCCGAGCTGACCGACGTGCCGGTGCCGGCGGTGCGCTGGATGGAGCCGACCGGCGAGGTGCTCGGCACGCCGTTCTTCCTCATGGACCGGATCGCGGGTGTCGTCCCGCCCGACGTGCTGCCCTACACCTTCGGCGACAACTGGCTCTTCGACGCGACACCCGAGGAGCAGGCCCGGCTCCAGCGCACCAGCATCGAGGTGCTGGCCCGGCTGCACGCCATCCCCGACGCCGCGACGACCTTCGCCTTCCTCGACCCCGCGAGGGCCGGGTACGACGGCGCGACCCCGCTCGCCCGCAACATCGCCAAGACCCGCGCCTGGTACGACTACGCCGTCAACGCCCCCGAGGGCAGCCCGCGCTCCCCGCTGGTCGAGCGCGGCCTCGCGTGGCTCGAGGCCAACCTCCCCGACGAGAGCGCCGACCCGGTGCTGGTCTGGGGAGACGCCCGCATCGGCAACGCGATGTACGACGACTTCCGCCCCGTCGCGGTCCTCGACTGGGAGATGGCGACCCTCGGCACCCGCGAGATGGACCTGGCGTGGATGGTGTTCGCGCACCGGGTCTTCCAGGAGATCGCGGCCATGCTCGGCCTGCCGGGCATGCCGGACTTCCTCACCGAGGACGCCGCGCGGGCGACGTACGCCGAGATCAGCGGTGTCGAGGTCGGTGACCTGACCTGGCACCAGCTGCACGCCGCCGTGCTGTGGGCCTGCGTCTTCATGCGCACCAGCGCCCGCCAGGTCCACTTCGGCGAGATCGAGAGGCCCGAGGACCCCGAGGCCGTCTTCCACCACCGCCCGCTCTTCGAGCGGCTCCTCGAGGAGGTCGGCGCATGAGCACGCCGAACACGCGCAACGACCACGGCCTGCACGGCGAGTACTACGGCGTCGGGCCGCTCGACGAGTTCCCGATCCACCAGCTCCCGCGTCCCGTCGCCTGGGCGGGCAGCAGCGACCGCAACTTCTACGACCGCTGCTACCTCAACGCCCACGACCGCACCGGCGACCTGTTTCTCATCACCGGCCTCGGCTTCTACCCGAACCTCGGCACCAAGGACGCCTACGTCCTGCTCAGCCGCGAGGTCGACGGCCGCCGGGAGCAGACCGGCCTCCACCTCGGCGACGCGGCCGACCCGCGCGGCGCGGACCGGATGGCCCAGCAGGTCGGCAGCTACCGGATCGAGGTCGTCGAGCCGCTCCACAAGCTGCGGGTCGTGCTCGAGGAGACCGAGGGCATCGCGATGGACCTGACCTGGGAAGGCTCCTTCCCGGTCGTCCAGGAGCTCCCGCACGTGATGCGCCAGGGCAGCGGCACGACGCTCGACGCGCAGCGCTTCGCCCAGGTCGGCACCTGGGAGGGCGTCCTCAGCGTCGACGGCACGGACATCGCCGTCACCCCCGACCGCTGGGTCGGCACCCGGGACCGCTCGTGGGGCATCCGTCCCGTCGGCGAGGCCGCGCCCGCGGGCAAGCCGGCCGACCCGGCCTTCGAGGGCATGTGGTGGCTCTACCTGCCGCTGCGCTTCGAGGACTTCTGCATCGTGATGATCATCCAGGAGACGCCCGACGGCTTCCGGACGCTCAACGACTGCACCCGGACCTGGAAGGACGGCCGGGTCGAGCAGCTCGGCTGGCCACGCGTCGAGATCCGCTACGGCTCCGGCACCCGGGTGCCGACCGGTGCCACCATCACCGGCGCCACGCCCGACGGCAAGGAGCTCGTGCTCGAGGTCGACTCGTTGCTGCCGGTGCCGATCCACGTCGGCGGCGGGTACGGCGGTGACTCCGACTGGACCCACGGCATGTGGAAGGGCGCCGCGTTCACCGAGCGGCTGACCTACGACATGCAGGACCCGGCCGTCGCCGGGCGCGTCATGTTCGGCGTGATCGACCACGTCGGCCGGGCCACCGTGCACGGCGCCGGCGCCGGCGTTCCCGAGGGCTCCGAGGGGTGGGGTCTCTTCGAGCACGGCGCCCTCGGCCGGCACGACCCGAGCGGCTTCGCCGACTGGTTCACCCTCGCCCCCTGACCCCCCGCACCACCCGAAAGGAACCCTCATGACCCTCGACCGCGACGCCCTCTTCATCGGCGGCACCTGGGCCAGGCCCGCCACCGACGCCGTGCTGGAGGTGGTCTCCCCGCACTCGGAGGAGGTCGTCGCACGGGTGCCCGAGGGCTCGACCGCCGACATCGACCTCGCCGTCGCCGCTGCCCGCAGGGCCTTCGACGAGGGCCCGTGGCCGCGGATGAGCCCGGCCGAGCGGATCGACGTCGTGCAGAATCTCTCCGGCCTGTACGCCGCGAAGCTCGAGGAGATGGCGACGATCATCTCCACCGAGATGGGCTCGCCGATCTCGTTCAGCTCGCTCGCCCAGGCGCCGGCGCCCTGGATGCAGATCGAGGCCTTCCTCGGCATCGCCCGGGAGTTCGCGTGGGAGGAGCGGCGGCCCGGCGTCCTCGGCGCGGACGTCGTCGTACGGCACGAGCCGGTCGGCGTGGTCGCCGCCATCCCGCCGTGGAACGTCCCGCAGTTCACGATCCTGTCGAAGCTCGTCCCGGCGCTGCTGGCCGGCTGCACCGTCGTGGTGAAGCCGGCGCCCGAGACCCCGCTCGACGCCTACCTCCTCGCGGAGCTGCTGGTCGAGGCCGGCGTGCCCGAGGGCGTCGTCTCGATCGTGGCGGGCGGTCGTGAGGTCGGCGAGCACCTGGTGCGCCACCCCGGCGTCGACAAGGTCGCGTTCACCGGCTCCACCGCCGCCGGGCGCAGGATCGGCGCGATCTGCGGCGAGCAGCTCAAGCGGGTCTCGCTCGAGCTCGGCGGCAAGTCGGCCGCGATCATCCTCGACGACGCCGACGAGGCGGCGGCGATCGAGGGCCTGAAGTTCCTCGGCGTGATGAACTCCGGTCAGGCCTGCGTCGCCCAGACCCGCGTGCTCGTCTCGCAGGAGCGGCACGACGCCTTCGCCGCTGCCCTGGCGTCCGCCATCGGTGCCATGACGGTCGGCGACCCGCTCGACCCCGCCACCGAGATCGGCCCGATGGTCGCGCAGCGCCAGCAGGAGCGCGTGGCGTCCTACATCCGGATCGGCCAGGAGGAGGGCGCCCAGCTGCTGACCGGTGGCGACGGCCGCCCCGAGGGCCTCGACCGGGGCTGGTACGTCCGCCCGACCGTCTTCGCCGGCGTCGACAACAAGATGCGCATCGCCCAGGAGGAGATCTTCGGGCCGGTCCTCTCGGTCATCCCGTACGTCGACGTGGCCGACGCCGTACGGATCGCCAACGACTCGGAGTACGGCCTCGCCGGCACCGTGTGGACCGCCGACCAGGAGGCCGGCCTCGAGGTGGCCCGCGGCGTGCGTACCGGCACCTACGGCGTCAACACCTACACGATGGACTTCGCAGCGCCGTTCGGCGGCTTCAAGGCCTCCGGCCTGGGCCGCGAGTTCGGTCCCGAGGGCCTGGCGCAGTACACCGAGGCCAAGTCGGTGTACCTGTCCGCGCCGGCGATGTAGGCGCACACTGGGGTGCACGGCATCGGGGCCGTCCCCACCGCTCACCGCGAGGAGCGTCCCGTGCCGGACCCGTCGGACCCCCATCCCGTCCTCGACTCCGTCGCCGCCCTGCTGGACGGCGCGACCGATCGCGCGGTGCTCGACGCACCGGGCAAGTCGGGCGCGGTGCTCGAGCGGATGCGGATCGACGGCAGGCCGTACGTCGTGAAGTACCTCGACCACGACGCCGACTGGTCGCTGCGCGCGGCCGGGGTCCCGGGCAGCCCGACCGTGGCATTGTGGCGGCGGGGGATCCTCGCCGCTCTGCCGATCGAGATCGTCCAGCCGATCGTCGCGGTCGCCCACGACCGCGACCGGCCCACGTTGTCGGCCGTGCTCATGCACGACGTGGGGGAGTGGCTGGTGCCCGCGGTCGACGACCCGGTCACCGTCGAGCAGAACGCCCGATTCCTCGACCACATGGCAGCGCTGCACACCGCCTTCTGGGAGACCGGCCGCGACATCGACGTCGTCGCGCCGCGGGACCGCTACCTCGAGCTCTCACCGCGCATGGCCGCAGCCGAGGCGGCGCGCGGCTCGACCCACCTCGTGCCCGGCCTGGTCGCAGCGGGCTGGCCGCGGCTGGCGACGGTCGCGCCGCGGGCGGCGGCGGTCGTCGTGCCGCTGGTGGAGGAGCCGGCACCCCTGCTTGCCGCGCTCGCCGAGACGCCGCAGACCTTCGTCCACGGGAACTGGAAGCTCGACAACCTCGGCACCGACGACGGCGGCCGCACGATCCTGCTCGACTGGGAGACCCCCGGCCGGGGTGCGGCGACCGCGGACCTCGCGTGGTACCTGTCCATCAACTGCCGCCGGCTGCCGGTGAGCAAGGAGCGGGCGATCGAGGACTACCGCGACGCGCTCGAGCGCCGCGGCGTCACCACCGAGCCGTGGTGGGACCGGCAGCTCGCGCTCGGCCTGCTCGGCGCGCTCGTGCAGTTCGGCTGGGAGAAGGCCCTCGGCGGGTACGACGACGAGCTGGCGTGGTGGGAGGAGCGGGCCGTCGAGGCAGCAGGCCTCCTGCCGTGAGTGCGGAAGCCGGCGAATGCCCCAACATCGGGCATGGCCGCGGCGCTGACCGGTGCCACGCTGGGGTGGGGCCGACCCGACCCAGGAGGAGCCATGCGCACCCGATTCGTCCTCGCTCTCGGCACGCTGGTCGCTGCCAGCGTGGTTCCTGCCGCCACCGCGGTGGCCCGCCCCGTCGAGAAGGGCCAGTTCCACGACGTCTTCACCAGTGAGGTCTACGACTGCGACGGGACGCCCGCCCAGGACAGCGTCGACGTGAGGGGAAGCTTCGTGTTCAACCAGCGCGGCTCATCGCCGTTCCCGTACTTCCGCGACAGCGTCCACGGCTCCGTCGTCACGACGAACCTCGACACCGGCGGCACCTACACCAACGTCTTCACGGCCAACAGTCGCGACCACACCATCACCGACAACGGCGACGGCACGATCACCATCACGGTGTACGCCTCGGGCGGGTCCCGCTACTACGACGCGGACGGCGACTTCGTGCGCAAGGACCCCGGGCAGACCCGGTTCGCGTTCGACATCGACTTCATGGGCACGCCGGGGGACCCCAGCGACGACGTCGATGTGCCCGGCTCCTTCCGCATCGTGCGCTCCTCCACGGGCAACAGCGACTTCTCCGACAGCGACTTCTGCGCCGACCTGGTCGCGTTCACGTCCTGAGCGTCACCCCGCAGCCGGGGGCCGGACGGCGCCGTGGGGACGGTTCTCGGCCGACTTTCAGCCCTTGACACGGTGAAGGGATGTGTAAAGCAGCACATCTGCTACCGATCAGTAGATTCGGTGACGGCGGTCACCTACCCTCGTTCCATGAGCGAAGCGATTCCCGGCTCCGGCGCGCCCGCCGAGGGGCCCGGCGGCCACGCGATCGACGGCCCGCACGACCCCGAGCACGACCCGCGGGCGTCGTACGCCCTCGAGCCGGAGCACGTCGCCCGGCTGACCGACCGGATCCTCTCGACGACCGGCAGGACCACCCAGGTCTTCTCGCCGATCAACGGGGCCCCGATCGCCAACATCCCGCAGTCGAGCACCGACGACGTCGCCGAGGCGTTCCGCCGCGCGCGGGTCGCGCAGGCCGCGTGGTCCCGGGTGTCGATCGACGAGCGCGCCCGGATCCTGCACCGGCTGCACGACATCGTGCTCGACCGGCAGGCCGAGATCATGGACCTGATCCAGCTCGAGTCCGGCAAGGCGCGCAAGCATGCCTTCGACGAGCCGCTGCACATCGCGCTCACCGCGCGCTACTACGCCCGCACGGCCCACCGGCATCTCGACACGCAGCGCCGCCCGGGCGTCGTACCCGTGCTGACCAGGGTCGAGCTCAACCGGGTGCCCAAGGGCGTCGTCGGGATCATCTCGCCGTGGAACTACCCCTTCACGATGGCGCTGTGCGACGGCCTCCCGGCCCTGCTCGCCGGCAACGCGGTGGTCACCAAGCCCGACGCCCAGACCATGCTGTCCGCGCTGCTCGGAGCCCAGCTGCTCGAGGACGCGGGCTTCCCGCGCGACCTGTGGCAGGTCGTGGCGGGGCCGGGCCGCGAGCTCGGTACGCCGATCATCGAGCGCTCCGACTACATCTGCTTCACCGGCTCCACCGCGACCGGCAAGATCATCGCCCGGCAGGCTGCCGAGCGGCTGATCGGCTGCTCGCTCGAGCTCGGCGGCAAGAACCCGATCCTGGTGCTCCGCGACGCCGACGTCGAGCGCGCCGCCGAGGGCGCCGTGCGCGCCTGCTTCTCCAACGCCGGCCAGCTGTGCGTCTCGACCGAGCGGATGTTCGTCGCCGACGCCGTCTACGACCGCTTCGTCGAGCGGTTCGTCGCGCGCACCAAGGCGATGAGCCTCGGCGCCACGATGGACTGGGACGCCGACATGGGCACCCTGATCTCGGCCGACCAGCTCGAGACCGTGACCGCCCACGTCGACGACGCGGTCGCCAAGGGCGCCCGGGTGCTCGCGGGCGGCAACGCGCGGCCCGACCTGGCGCCGTACTACTTCGAGCCGACCATCCTCGAGGGCGTCACGCCCGAGATGACCTGCTTCGGCAACGAGACCTTCGGCCCGGTCGTGTCGATCTACCGGTTCCACGACGAGGCCGACGCGATCGCCCGCGCCAACGACGGCGAGTACGGCCTCAACGGCTCGGTCTACACCCGCGACACCGCCCGGGGGCGCGCGATCGCGCGCCAGATCAAGTGCGGCACGGTCAACGTCAACGAGGCCTTCGGCGCCACCTTCGCCAGCATCGACGCCCCGATGGGCGGCATGCGCGAGTCCGGCATGGGCCGGCGCCAGGGCGGCGAGGGCATCCACCGCTACACCGAGACCCAGTCGGTCGCCACGCAGCGGCTGATCCGGTTCGGCCCGATGCTCGGCATGTCCGACGAGGGCTACGCCAAGCTCATGACCGCCTCGCTGCGGATGATGGACAAGCTGGGCCGCGCATGAGCGGGTTCGACTACGACGTCCTGGTCATCGGCTCGGGCTTCGGCGGCTCGGTCACCGCGCTGCGGCTGACCGAGAAGGGCTACAAGGTCGGTGTCCTCGAGGCGGGCGCGCGGTTCACCGACGCCGACTTCGCCGAGACCTCCTGGGACCTGAAGAAGTACCTCTACGCCCCGGCCGCCGGCTGCTACGGCATCCAGCGCATCGACATGGTCAAGGACTGCCTGATCCTCGCCGGCGCAGGCGTCGGCGGCGGCTCCCTGGTCTACGCCAACACGCTCTACGAGGCGCTCGACCCGTTCTACACCGACCCGTCCTGGGCCCACATCACCGACTGGAAGGCCGAGCTCGCGCCGTACTACGACCAGGCCAAGCGGATGCTCGGCGTGGTCACCTACCCGCGGATGACGCCGTCCGACCAGGTGATGAAGAAGGTCGCCGACGAGATGGGCGTCGGCGACAGCTTCCACGCCACCCCCGTCGGCGTCTTCTTCGGCGGCCCCGGCGAGGCGGCCGGCACACCGGTCGACGACCCGTACTTCGGTGGCGTCGGTCCCTCGCGCAACACCTGTCGCGACTGCGGCGAGTGCATGACCGGGTGCCGCCACAACGCCAAGAACACCCTGGTCAAGAACTACCTCTACCTCGCCGAGCGCAACGGCGCCGAGGTCCACCCGCTCACCACGGTGACCCGGGTCCGGCCGCTGCCCGGTGGCGGCTACCGGGTCGACACCCGGTGGACGAAGGCCAAGCTGTCGCGTCGTACCGCGACCCGCACGTTCACCGCGGAGCAGGTCGTCTTCTCCGCAGCGGCGCTCGGCACCCAGAAGCTGCTCCACCGGCTCAAGGCGACCGGCGACCTACCCCACGTCTCCGACCGGCTCGGCCACCTGACCCGCACCAACTCGGAGTCGATCCTCGGCGCGATCGCGCCGCAGGGCGCCGACGTCGACTACACCGACGGGGTCGCGATCACCTCCTCGTGGCACCCCGACGAGCACACCCACATCGAGCCGGTGCGCTACGGCAAGGGCAGCAACGCCATGTCGCTGATGCAGACCGTGCTCACCGACGGCGACGGGCCCGACCCACGCTGGAAGGTGTGGCTCAAGGAGCTGTGGAAGGAGCGCAAGCGGGTCCGCGACCTCTACGACGTCAAGCACTGGTCGGAGCGGGTGGTGATCGCCCTGGTCATGCAGTCGGTCGACAACTCGATCACGACCTTCCCGAAGCGGGTCGCGGGCAAGTGGATCCTGTCGTCCAGGCAGGGCCACGGCGAGCCGAACCCGACCTGGATCCCGGCCGCCAACGACGCGGTGCGCCGGATGGCCGCCGCCATGGGCGGCGGCACCGCCGGCGGCACCATCGGCGAGCCGTTCAACCGCCCGCTGACCGCCCACTTCATCGGCGGCTGCACCATCGGCGACAGCGCCGCCTCGGGGGTCGTGGATCCCTACCAGCGGATGTTCGGCCACCCGGGCCTGCACGTCGTCGACGGCTCGACCATCTCGGCCAACCTCGGCGTGAACCCGTCGCTGACGATCACCGCCCAGGCCGAGCGGGCGATGGCGTACTGGCCCAACAAGGGCGAGGCCGACCCCCGCCCCGCGCTCGGCCAGGCCTACGTGTCGATCGAGCCGGTCGCGCCGCGCGCGCCCGTCGTACCCGACGACGCGCCGGCCGCCCTGCGGCTGCCGATCGTCGGCGTGAGCTGACCGGTCCCCCTGGGACTCCTGGGGCTCCTGTGGTCCCCTGGGGCGCTCGACGGCTCGTCCGGCGGGCGCCCCAGAACTTTTCCCAACTTGTTCGGGACCGGCGTAACCCACCCCTCACGGCCTCGTTGATCTGAACGAGCCCGGGAATTCACGCTCCCTCCCGAAGCCCGGGCTCGGTCCAGGCACTGTCCATCAGCTGCGTGGACAATCAGGGCCCGGCCACCCTCCCTCCCCGGCCGGGCCCTGGTGCGTTTTTCGCCGGCCCGTGGCGCTGCGAGGAACGAGCAGCGTCACGGATCAGCCGGGGAGATCGAGTAGCGCCGCGACCGAGGGACGAGGTCGCGACGCGCGTATCGAGATCTTCGGGAGAGCGTCTCGATACGCCCTCGCCCAGGGGCTCGGGCTACTCGACGAGCTCGGCTGCCCAGGGGCTCGGGCTGCTCGACGAGCTCGGCTGCCCAGGGGCTCGGGCTGCTCGACGAGCAGAGCGACGCCGGTTCGGGGCCGGGCGCCCACGCCGATACGATTCGCCCATGACGGCCGAGGAGACGCAGCCCGAGCACGACCTGGTCCTGGTGGTGGACTTCGGGGCGCAGTACGCCCAGCTGATCGCCCGTCGCGTGCGCGAGGCGCGGGTCTACTCCGAGATCGTGCCCCACACGATGCCGGTGGCCGAGATGGTCGCCCGCAACCCGAAGGCGATCATCCTCTCCGGCGGCCCGTCGTCGGTCTACGAGAACGGCGCGCCGGCCGTGGACCCGGCCATCTTCACGGCGGGTCCGTCCGTGTTCGGGATGTGCTACGGCTTCCAGCTGATGGCGGCCCACCTCGGCGGCACGGTCGCCGCGACCGGCGCCCGCGAGTACGGCCGCACGCGGGTCAGCATCCACCACCCCGGCACCCTGCTCAACGGCATCCCGGCCGAGCACAACGTGTGGATGTCCCACGGCGACTCGGTCAGCGCCGCCCCGGAGGGCTTCGCCGTCCTCGCCTCGACCGAGGTCACCCCGGTCGCCGCGTTCGAGGACGTCGACCGCGGCCTGGCCGGCGTCCAGTGGCACCCCGAGGTGCTGCACTCCGAGCACGGCCAGAAGGTCCTCGAGCACTTCCTGTGGGACATCGCCGGCTGCCGCCAGACCTGGACCATCGGCAACATCGCCGAGGAGCAGATCGCCCGCGTCCGCGAGCAGATCGGCCCCGACGGCCGCGCCATCTGCGGCCTGTCCGGCGGCGTCGACTCCGCGGTCGCCGCGGCCATCGTGCAGAAGGCGATCGGCGACCGGCTGACCTGCGTGTACGTCGACCACGGCCTGATGCGCAAGGGCGAGACCGAGCAGATCGAGCGGGACTTCGTCGCCGCGACCGGCGCCAAGCTGGTCATCGTCGACGCCGAGAAGCAGTTCCTGGACGCCCTGGCCGGCACCACCGATCCCGAGACCAAGCGCAAGATCATCGGCCGCGAGTTCATCCGCGCCTTCGAGGGTGCCGAGCTGGAGGTCATCAAGGACGCCCCCGAGGGCACCAAGGTCGGCTTCCTGGTCCAGGGCACGCTCTACCCCGACATCGTCGAGTCCGGCCACGGAGCCGGTACGTCGACCATCAAGTCCCACCACAACGTCGGCGGCCTGCCCGAGGACCTCGAGTTCGAGCTGGTCGAGCCGCTGCGCGAGCTGTTCAAGGACGAGGTCCGCGCCGTCGGTGCCCAGCTCGGCCTGCCCAGCGTCATCGTCCAGCGCCAGCCGTTCCCCGGCCCGGGCCTCGGGATCCGGATCATCGGCGAGGTCACCCGCGAGAACCTCGACATCCTCCGCGAGGCCGACGCCATCGCCCGCGAGGAAATGACCGCCGCCGGCCTCGACGGCGACATCTGGCAGATGCCCGTCGTGCTCCTCGCCGACGTCCGCTCCGTCGGCGTCCAGGGCGACCACCGCACCTACGGCCACCCGGTCGTGCTGCGCCCGGTCACCTCCGAGGACGCCATGACCGCCGACTGGGCGCGGCTGCCGTACGAGGTGCTGGAGCGGATCTCGACCCGGATCACCAACGAGGTGGCCGAGGTCAACCGGGTCACCGTCGACATCACCTCGAAGCCGCCGGGCACCATCGAGTGGGAGTGACCCACCGGACCCGCCGAGCCGGGACCGGTTGCTGCTGACCCGCCCGGGTACCGCCCTGGGGCAGCAGGAGGTGTGCCATGGGCGGAGCAGGTCTGCCGTGGATGGTGTTCGGGTTGGTCGTGGCCGTGCTCGCGTGCGCGGGCATCCTGGTGATGGTGCCGTGGCTGCGGGCGGAGATGGCGCGTGAGGACGAGCTGGCGAGCCGCGATCGCGACGTGCTGGCCTACGAGGTGCCGGGGGGCCAGGACCCGGCAGCGATCCTGGCGGCGCTGTCGCTGGCGGGGCTCACCGCCGCGCCGGTGCTGCGTCAGGGCCGGCGGCTGGTCCTGATCGACGAGCGGGGCAGACGCGACTCCGCCGTACGGAGCCGGGCGCGCTCGGTGATCGCGCGCGCACCGCTCAACACGCTGGGCGACCCGGCACCGGTGCACGCGGTGCGCTTCCTCGACGAGCCCGAAGGGGTCGAGACCTGAGCCGGGGACGGATGCTCCGGTCCCGGCTGCGAGAGCGGACATTCCGCCGCGCACGGCCGTGGTGCTTCGTACGATGGTCGCCGGAGAACGCGCCGGCCTTGGGGAGGGCTGCCGGACGGTTCCCGGGAGCGAGGTCGCCATGGCATCCGGTGCTGCGCAGACACTGACTGCGGAGCGGATCGCGCGTGCCCTCGAGCAGGGCGACGTGGTCGTCCACTACCAGCCCTGCTACGACCTGCGCACCGGCGAGATGGTCGCGGTGGAGGCGCTGGCACGGCTCTTCGACCGCGACAGCGGTGAGCTGGTCGAGCCGGCCGGGTTCCTCGAGCCGCTCGAGGAGTCCGGGCTGGTCGTGCACCTCGACGAGATGGTGCTCGCGGCGGCGGCGACCCAGGTCGCGCAGTGGCGTCGGCTGCCGGCGGGGGAGCGGCTGTGCCTGGCGGTCAACCTGTCGCCGGCCGACCTCGACGACCCGACGCTGCCCCAGCGCTTCCGGGAGGCGACCGAGGCGGCCGGGCTGCCGCTCGACGCGGTGATCGTCGAGCTCACCGAGACGCTGCTGTCGCAGACCGGCCGTGGCCACGAGCAGGTCCTCGCCGAGCTGGCGGCGCTGGGCTGCAACGTCACCCTCGACGACTTCGGCACCGGCAACGCGAGCTTCGACTACCTGCGCCGGTTCCGGGTCGACGGGGTGAAGATCGACCGGTCGTTCGTGCAGTTCCTGGGATCGGGCGGCCCGCACGAGCGGATGGCCGAGTCGCTGGTCCGCTTCTGCCTGTCCCTGGGCGTGCACGTCGTCGCCGAGGGGATCGAGCGGCCGCAGCACGTCGCCGCCCTGCGCCGACTCGGCTGTCCGTTCGGGCAGGGCTTCTTGATGAGCCGCCCGCTCGACGCCGGCGCGCTGGAGACCCTCCTCCGCGACGACCGGGTGCCGCCGGGCCTGGCCCACCCGGTCGACCACGCCGACCTTCCCGCGCTCACCTCCGCACCGACGACCGAGCCGTCCGTCCTCGAGCGGCTGGTGCCCCGGGTCCTCGCCGGCCTGGTGAGCCTGGTCCTGGTGCTGGTCGCGGCCCTCGTGGTCCTCGGCCGCGCCGACACCGACGCCTCGCTGACCAGCGCCGCCCGGAACCGGCTCGAGGCGATCGACTCGCTCGCCGCGCG
Organism: Pimelobacter simplex; assembly: GCA_016803235.1. Taxonomy (GTDB): domain Bacteria; phylum Actinomycetota; class Actinomycetes; order Propionibacteriales; family Nocardioidaceae; genus Nocardioides; species Nocardioides simplex_A. The sequence goes on along the minus strand of JADCLI010000011.1, from coordinate 45,865 downwards.
CGGGGTCGACCTGCGGCTGGGCGGGCTGGCCGACACCGTCACCACCTTCAGCCGCACCGCCACCGTGCGCCGGGCCGTGACCACCGGCGACCAGGAGCAGATGGACCTCGCGCTCGACGCACTCGGCTCGGCGACGACCGACGCCTACAACCTCTCCCTCTACGACGCCTCGGGCACCATGCTCCACCTGGTCCCGCCGCAGCCCAGCCCGAACGTGATCGGCCAGAACTTCTCCTTCCGCGAGTGGTACCTGCCGGCGAGCCAGCAGGACCGGGCCGTCACCACGCAGGCCTACCAGCTGAGGACCCCGGACCGGACCTGGGCGATCGGCGTCGCGGCGGCCATCCGCGACCCGCAGGGCCGGGTCCGCGGGTACGTCGTCGCGACCCTCGCGCTGTCGGGGCTCCAGTCGGAGATGGAGGCCCTTTTCCGCCAGTACGGCGTCGCGGTGACCGTCGTCGACCGGCAGGGCACGACGATCGCCGACTCCGGCGGCCGGATCGGCGTGCAGACGAAGGACCCGCGCCTGCTGCGCGGCCGGGCGACGGACGACGCCGAGGCCGACACCGACGACGGCGCCGACCCCGATGCCCGGCTGTGGGCGGTCAGCGAGGTGTCCTCGATCGGCGGCTGGCTGCTCGTCGAGCAGGACCGGGAGGCGGCGGTCGGCGACGCGGACGGCGGCACCGACCCGCTGTTGGCCGGGCTGGTGGTCGCGATCGGCTTCGTGCTGGTGCTGCTGTGGCTGGCGACCGACGCCCGGCGCCGACGGCTCAAGGGCGACCTGCGCCGCTCCAACGCCTGGCTGGCCTCGATCCTCGGTGCGACGCCGACGCCGGTGCTGGTCAGCGACACCGAGGGCCGGGTCCACCAGGGCAACGCCGCGGCGGCCGCGCTGCTGGGTGTGTCGGAGGAGTCCCTGCGCGGGCAGACGGTGCGCAGCTGGCTGACCACGCGGGACCAGCCAGCCACCGACGGAGGAGCCTTCACCGCGACCGTGGTGACCCGCAGCGGCGACGTCCGCCTGGTCGAGGTCCAGGTCCGCGACCTCACCGGGCCGCGTGGCGAGCCGATGCGGCTGCACGCCCTGGTCGACGTCACGCCGCACCGCGAGGAGCAGGACCGGTTGCGTGCCCAGAGCCGGGTCGACCCGCTGACCGGGGTGGCCAACCGGATCGCGCTGCAGGAGGCACTGGCAGCGGCCTCGGCGCCCGGCCGGTCGCCCCACGCCCTGGTGATGCTGGACCTCGACCGGTTCAAGGCGGTCAACGACGACCTCGGGCACGCCGCGGGCGACAGCGTGCTGTGCGCCGTGGCGGACGTGCTGACCGACGCCGTGAAGGACGACGACACGGTCGCGCGGGTCGGCGGCGACGAGTTCGTGCTCGTCGTCCGGCTCGAGGACCGCACCGGCCACACCGTCGTCGCCGAGCGGTTGCGGGCCCGGGTGCAGGAGGTCCTCGACGCCCACCCGTTCGCGCTGCACGTCCCGGTCGGCGTCAGCGTCGGGTCGGCCGCCGTCGGCCCCGACGGACGGGACGCCGACGAGCTGCTGCGGCTCGCCGACGCGCGGATGTACGACGCGAAGCGCCGGCGCCGATGAGCCGTGGAGCCTCCCTGGCCCGGGTCGGGCTCGCGTACCTCGCCGCGTTCGGCGTCGCCACCGCCTGGCTGGTGGCGGGACCGGACAGCCGGTGGCTCTGGCTGGACGGGCTGGTCGCCGACGTCCTCGCCACCCTCGTGGTGTTCGGCGCCAGCCGGGTCCACCGCAACTCCAGCTTCTACGACGCCTACTGGAGCGTGCTGCCGCCGTACCTCGCGCTCTACTGGTGGCTGGCCGCCGACGTCGCCCTCGGCGACCCGCGCGCGTGGCTGGTGCTCGGCGTGATCGTGCTGTGGGCGGTGCGGCTGACGGCGAACTGGGTGCGCTCCTTCCCGGGCCTGCACCACGAGGACTGGCGCTACCCGTTGGTCCGCCAGCGCGCCGGCCGCTTCGAGCTGCTCGCCGACCTGGTCGGCATCCACCTCGTGCCGACCCTGCAGGTCTTCCTCGGCCTGGTCCCGGCGTACGTCGTGCTCACTCGCCCCGGCCCGGGCCTGCGCTGGCTCGACGCGGTCGCCCTCGCCGCCGGGGTCGGCGCGGTGCTGCTCGCGCTGGTCGCCGACGCCCAGATGCGCCGGTTCGTGCGGGACCGGGCGCCCGGGGAGGTGATGGTGCGCGGCCTGTGGGCCTGGTCGCGGCACCCCAACTACTTCGGCGAGATCGGCTTCTGGTGGAGCCTGACCCTGTTCGGCATCGCCGCGTCGCCCACGGACTGGTGGTGGCTGCCGGTCGGCGGCGTCGCGATGGTGGCCATGTTCCTCGGCGCCAGCATCCCGATGATGGAGCGGCGCAGCCTGGAGCGGCGGCCGTCGTACCAGGAGGTCGTGGACCGGGTGCCGGTCCTCGTGCCGCGCCCGCCACGGAAGGTGCGCTCGGCGTGAGCCGCCCGCGCGTGGTCGTCGCCGGCCTGGGGGACAGCGGTCTGCTGACCGCGATCCACCTGGCCCGTGCGGACGTCGAGGTCGTCGGGATCTCCAGCAAGCCCGGCCTGGTGAGCGGCCAGGAGCTCGGCCTCCGGCTGGCCCGCCCGGAGGCCTGGTCCCGCGACTACCGGATCGGCTTCGGCCGCTTCCGCCGCCTGGACCGCGCCGAGCTGGTGCACGGCGAGCTCACCGGGCTCGACCTCGCCGGGCGCAGGGTCGCCCTCGGCGACCGGACGATCGGGTACGACGTCTTGGTGGTCGCCACCGGCGTGAGCAACGGCTTCTGGCGACGGCCCGGGTTCCAGACCGACGACGACGTGACCGCCGCCCTCGCCGCCGACCACGCACGGCTGGCCGCGGCGGGCTCGGTGCTCGTCGTCGGGGGTGGCGCGGCGGCGGTCAGCACCGCGCTCCAGGTCGCCACGCGCTGGCCGGCCACCACCGTGACGCTGGCGTTCCCGGGGGAGCGGGCGCTGCCGCAGCACCACCCGCGGGTGTGGGACGTCGCCCGGCGCCGGCTCGACCGGGCCGGGGTGCTGCTGCAGGCGGGCCACCGCGCCGACGTACCCGACGGCTTCGCGGCCGACGCGATCACCTCGGGGCCGGTCGACTGGTCCACCGGCCAGCCGGCCACCGCGGCCGACGCCGTCGTCTGGGCGATCGGCCGGGTGCGCCCCAACACCGCCTGGCTGCCGCTGGAGCTGCTCGACGACGCCGGCTTCGTGCGCGTCGAGCCGACGCTGCGGGTGCCCGGTACGGACGAGGTGTTCGCGATCGGCGACGTCGCGGCGACCGACGCGCTGCGCTCCTCGGCCCGCAACCGAGCGGACCGGTTGCTCGCGGCCAACGTCCGCGCGCACCTGACCGGTCGTCCGCTGCGCGGGTTCACGCCGCCGCGGCGCCGGTGGGGATCGGTGCTCGGGCCCGAGGCCGACGGGCTGCGGGTGTTCGCGCCCTCGGGCCACCCGTTCCGGTTCCCGGCGTGGTCCGTGCACCGCGTGCTGCAACCGTGGATCGTGCGCCGCGGCATCTACCGCGGCGTGCGCAGCCCCTGACTCCCGGGCCTGCCCGGAACGGCGCGGGGACCGCGCTGGACCCCGGCCGGTCGGCCGGGGTCCAGCGACGCTCGGATCGAGGTGCTCAGGTGAAGAGACTGACCCCGCCCGGCCCGACGAGCAGGCCGACGACGATCAGCACGATCCCCCAGAGCAGCTCACCCCGGAACAGGCTGAAGATGCCGGAGACCACGAGGATCACCGCCAGGATCCACAAGATGAGTGCCACGATTCCCTCCTTCGTCAGGGCCGGTCTGGCCCGGACGTGAGGTACCCGCCGACGGGGCGTGCAGACGGTTCACCCAAGCTTCACCGTCGTGGAGGGCCGCGAGGGGTGCCGGGATCGAGGGCGTCGGCCTAGGGTCGGAAGGTCCGCTTCCCTGCCCGGAGGAGCCTCCCGTGCGTCGTACTCCCGCCGTCGTCTCCAGCCTCGCCCTCCTCGCGGGGCTCACCGCCCTGGCCACGCCCGGCGCCCCGGCCCAGGCCGGCCCGGAAGCGCCGCGCGAGCCGCTCCGGTTCGCGACCTTCAACGCCTCGCTCAACCGCGGTGCGGAGGGCGAGCTGGTCCGTGACCTGTCGACGCCGGGCAACCAGCAGGCCCGCAACGTCGCGGAGACCATCCAGCGGGTCGACGCGGACGTGGTGCTGGTCAACGAGTTCGACCACGCGCCCGCGGCGGTCGACCTGTTCCGCGACAACTACCTCGAGGTGTCGCAGAACGGTGCCGACCCGGTCGAGTACCCCTACGCCTTCGTCGCGCCGTCCAACACCGGCGTCCCGAGCGGCTTCGACCTCAACAACAACGGGCAGGTCGGCGGCGGCGACGACGCCTTCGGGTTCGGGCTGTTCCCGGGGCAGTACGGCATGGTCGTCTACTCGAAGCACCCCATCGACACCGCCGCGGTGCGCACCTTCCAGCACTTCCTGTGGAAGGACATGCCCGGGGCGCTGCTCCCGGACGACCCCGCGACGCCGGAGCCCGCGGACTGGTACTCGCCCGAGGAGCTCGAGGTCCTCCGGCTCTCCTCGAAGTCCCACTGGGACGTGCCGATCGAGGTCGGCGACCGCACGGTGCACTTCCTGGTCTCCCACCCGACACCGCCCACCTTCGACGGCGCCGAGGACCGCAACGGGACCCGCAACCACGACGAGATCCGGTTCTGGGCCGACTACGTCGCGGGCCCGGCCCGGAGCCGCTACCTGCGCGACGACGCGGGCCGGTACGGCGGCCTGCGCCCCGGCTCGAGCTTCGTCATCGCGGGTGACCTGAACGCCGACCCCGAGGACGGTGACTCGGTCGACGGTGCCGTGCTCCAGCTCCTCGACCACCCGCAGGTCAACGCCCGCTTCGCGCCGGCCTCCGCCGGTGCCCCGGAGGCAGCGGTCCTGCAGGGCGGTGCGAACGCGACGCACACCGGCGACCCGGCGTACGACACGGCGGACTTCGCCGACGGCGCCCCCGGCAACCTGCGTGTCGACTACGTCCTGCCGTCCCGGCGGCTGAAGGTGCTCGGTGGCGGGGTCTTCTGGCCGACCACCGCCGACCCGCTGTACCGGCTCACCGGCGCCTTCCCGTTCCCCACCAGCGACCACCGGATGGTGTGGCTCGACGTGCGTCAGTAGCCCTCGCCGTCGGTCTCGTCGGGAATGACGTGCACGGCGGCCTCCTCGGCGCTCGCGCCGGCGCCGTCGATCCCGACGTCCTCGGCGACCAGGTCCTTCTCGAGGTCGTCGCCGGCGCCGGCGTCGGGCTCCACGAGTCGACCTGCGCGCTCGTCGCCGACCTCGGCCTCCGGGTCCTCGGGTCCGTCCGGTGCGGGCCCCACGTCGACGTCGGGCTCCTCCTCGGCGAGCCGGTCGTCGAGCGGCTGGGGGTGCGCCTGCTCCCACGGGGTGTTCCCGTAGCGCTGGGCGGCCGAGTACTTCTCGGGCGGTGAGTAGCCGCGGTCCAGCTCGTCGGCGACGTCGTCGTCGGCGAGGGTGTCCTCGGGCTGGAGCTGGGTCTCGTCGTCGACGCTGTAGTCGTCGTACTGCTCGGAGTCGTTCGGGTCGTTGCTCGTCATGCGCCTGCGGTACCCCGCGCCCGCAGCGTCCTACGCTGTGCCCGTGGAATCACTCGCCCTGGCGTTCTCCTCGGGCTGGGCCAGCGGCATCAACAGCTACCTGGTCGTCCTGGTCCTCGGCCTGGCCGACCGGCTCGGCTCGTTCGACGAGGTCCCCGACGTGCTGGCGCGCTGGGACGTGCTGGCCGTGGCCGCGCTGATGTACGCCTTCGAGTTCGTCGCCGACAAGATCCCGTACGTCGACTCCGCCTGGGACGTCGTCTCGACCCTGATCCGGCCGGTGGTGGGCGGCGCGGTCGGCGTGCTCATCGCCGGCGACTCGGGCGCGATCAACGAGCTGGTCGGAGGAACCGTCGGCGGCGGCAGCGCGCTCGCGGCCCACTCGGTCAAGACCGGCACCCGGATGGCGGTCAACACCGTGCCCGAGCCGTTCACGAACATCGGGATCAGCCTCGGCGAGGACGTCGCGGTGCTGGCGGTCGTGTGGTTCGCGGTCGAGCACCCGGTCGCCGCGGCGTCGGTCGCCGCGGTCCTGCTGGTCGCCGGCCTGCTCCTGCTCTGGCTCGCGTGGCGGACGGTACGACGGGGCTGGGCCCGGTTCCGCGCCTGGCGCGAGCGACGGACGGCCCGCACCCCGGCCGGCTGACCGTCCGGTCGCGCCACTCCGGCGGTCAGTCGACGAGCAGCTCGGTCCGCTCGGCGGCGAGCAGCACCGCACCGAGCAGGGACGCCCGCTCGCCGAGGCGGCTGGCCATGACCGGCGTCAGGGCGAGGGTGTCGAGGGCGTGGCGGCGCAGCCCGATCCGGACCGACTCGAGCAGCAGCTCGCCGGCCCGGGCCATGTCGCCGCCGATGACCACGACCGAGGGGTTCATCAGGTTGACGACCGCGGCCAGGCCCCAGCCGAGGTGCAGGCCGGCGTCCTCGAGGGCGCGGCGGGCCAGGACGTCGCCGGACTGGGCGGTCGCGATGACCTCGTCGAGGCTGGCGCCGGGCAGCTGGCCCGCCAACAGGCCCTGGACGGCCTGGACGGAGGTGTAGGTCTCCAGGCACCCGCGGCTGCCGCAGCGGCACAGCGGACCCTGCTCGTCGAAGGTGAGGTGCCCGATCTCGCCGGCGCTGCCGGCGGTGCCTTGGAAGAGCTCGTTGCGCAGGATGATGCCGGCGCCGACACCGGAGGAGATCTTCACGAAGACAGAGCTGTCGGTGCCACGGCCCTCGCCGATCCGGTGCTCGGCGAGGGCGCCGAGGTTGGCGTCGTTCTCGACGTCGACCGGGGACCCGAAGGCCGCCGAGCCGGCGGTGCGGGCGTCGACGTTGCGCCAGCCGGGGAAGATCGCCGCGCTCTGCACGACGCCGTCGGTGACGGGCGCCGGGAGGCCGAGGCCGACGTGGCGCAGGACGGCGCCGGCGGGCCGGAGCTCGTCGGACATGGCCACGGCGAGCGCGAGCGCCTCCTCGTGCGGGAGCTCGGCGGGGATCGCGCGGCGCTCCTCGGCAAGCACCCGCCCCGTGAGGTCGCCGATCGCGACCGCCAGGTGGCTGTGGCCGAAGTCGACACCGGCGACGATGCCCGCTCCCGCCGAGAGCCGGATGGCGGAGCCGCGGCGCCCGCTGCCCGCCTCGGTGTCGACCAGCCCGGCCTGCCCGAGGTCGCGCACGATGTTGGACACCGTCGCCCGGGCCAGCCCGGTCGCCCGGGCCAGCTCGGCCTGGGTGAGGACGGTCGGGGCCTCGCCGTCGGTGGTCGCGCGGAGCACGTCGAGCACGCGGCGCTGGTTCGCCGTGCGCAGGGACGCGGTCGACCCGGGGGCGAGATCCTGGCGCTCCGACGTCATGGCGACACTGTGCACGCACCCGACGTAATGGTCAAGCAATGTCCACAAAGTCTGCAGCAGACCAGAAATGACGAACTTTGTGTTCAAGTCTTGACGTCTACGACGTGACGCACAACACTCGAACCACCGCTCAATGTCCGATCGAGGAGAGCCATGTCCACTTCAGCTCGTCGTGTAGCCGCCGCCGGTGCGGCCCTGTTCCTCGGTGCCGCCGCGCTCAGCGCGTGCGGTGCCAATGACGCCGAGAAGGGCGGTGGCGACGGTGGCGACGGGGGCACCATCGCGCTGCTCCTGCCGGAGTCGAAGACCACCCGCTACGAGGCTCACGACCGTCCGCTGTTCGAGGCGAAGGTCAAGGAGCTGTGCAGCGACTGCAAGGTCCTCTACTACAACGCCGACCAGGACGAGGCCAAGCAGGCCCAGCAGATGACGACCGCGCTCGACCAGGGCGCCGACGTCGTCGTGCTCGACCCGGTCAACGGCGAGGGCGCGACCGGCATGGTCGACGAGGCCCAGGGGCAGGACGTCCCGGTCATCGCCTACGACCGGTTCATCGAGAACGCCGACTACTACATGTCCTTCGACAACGAGACCGTCGGCAAGATGCAGGCCCAGGCGCTCGTCGACGCGATGGGCGACAAGGGCGAGATCCTCATGCTCAACGGCGCGCCGAGCGACCCCAACGCGGCGCAGTTCAAGGCCGGCGCCCACAGCGTGCTCGACGGCAGCGGCGTGAAGATCCTCGAGGAGTACGACAACCCGGACTGGAGCCCGGAGAACGCCCAGCAGTGGACCTCCGACCAGCTCAACAAGTACGAGCCGAGCCAGATCGCCGGCGTGTACGCCGCCAACGACGGCCAGGCCGGCGGCGTCGTCGCGGCGCTGACCGACCACCTCTCCGCCGACCAGCTGCCGCCGATCACCGGCCAGGACGCCGAGGTGGCCGCCATCCAGCGCATCCTCGCCGGTGAGCAGACCATGACGATCTACAAGCCGATCCCGATCGAGGCGGAGACCGCTGCCGAGGTGGCCGTCCTGCTCGCCCACGGCGAGGACGTGCCCGACACGACCGACACCGGCATCACGCAGTCGGAGTACAAGGACGTGGCGTCCTACATCTTCACGCCGATCGTGGTCACCCAGGCCAACGTCGCCGACACGGTCATCGCCGACGGCTTCTACGAGGCCGCGGAGATCTGCACCGGCGACTACGCGCAGGCCTGCACGGAGGCCGGCGTCTCCTGATGTCCGTCATCGAGAACGAGGTCACGGCCAGGGACACGGGCGAGGTCGTCCTGTCCCTGGCCGGGATCAACAAGCGCTTCGGCGCCGTCCAGGCGCTCACCGACGTCGAGCTCACCGTCCGGGCGGGCGAGGTCGTCGCCCTGGTGGGCGACAACGGTGCCGGCAAGTCGACCCTGGTGAAGACCATCGCCGGCGTCCACCAGCCCGACGCGGGGGTGATCGAGTTCGCCGGGGCGCCGGTCACGGTCGCCGGCCCGGCGGGCGCGCAGCACCTCGGCATCGCCACGGTCTTCCAGGACCTCGCGCTGTGCGACAACCTCGACGTCGTCGCCAACCTGTTCCTCGGCAAGGAGCACCACGTCGGGCCGGTCATCAACGAGGTGACCATGGAGCGGGAGGCCTGGCGACTGCTGCGCAGCCTCTCGGCCAAGATCCCGTCGGTGCGGATCCCGGTCGCCGGCCTGTCCGGCGGCCAGCGGCAGACCGTCGCGATCGCCCGCTCCCTGGTCGGCAACCCGCGCCTGGTGATGCTCGACGAGCCGACCGCGGCGCTCGGCGTCGCGCAGACCGCGGAGGTGCTCAACCTCGTCGAGCGACTGCGCGAGCAGGGTCTCGCCGTGATCCTGATCAGCCACAACATGGCCGACGTGCAGGCGGTGTCCGACCGGATCGTGGTGTTGCGGCTGGGCCGCAACGCCGCGGAGTTCCGGACCGAGGAGGCGACCACGGACCAGCTGGTCGCCGCCATCACCGGCGCCTCCGACAACGTCGTCGCCCAGCGCGCGGCCCGCCGCGCCGTACCTCCGGAGGTCCCGCAGTGACCGACCAGCTCACCCACCAGCCCGCGGTCGACGCGACCGACGAGCGGCTCGTCCGGGTCGTGTCGCCCGGCGACTACCTGCGCCAGCTCGGCGGCCGCCTGCGCGGCGGCGACCTCGGCATGCTGCCGGTCATCCTCGGCCTGGTCGCGATCTGCGCGTTCTTCTACAGCCAGGAGCCGACCTTCCTGTCCTCGCGCAGCCTGGTCACGATGACGCTGTACGCCGCCCCGCTCGGCGTCATCGCGCTCGGCATCGTGCTCGTGCTGCTGCTCGGCGAGATCGACCTCAGCGTCGGCACCGTCTCCGGGTTCACCTCCGCGACCACGGCGGTCATGTTCGTCAGTCACGGGCAGTCCCTGACGCTGTCGATCCTCGTCGCGATCGCACTCGGTGCCCTGATCGGGGGCGGGTACGCCGTGCTGTTCGTCTGGGTCGGCGTCCCGAGCTTCGTGTTCACCCTGGCCGGACTGCTCGCCTTCGAGGGCGCCCTCTACTGGGTGCTCGGCGACCAGGGCACGATCAACCTGCCGCGCGACTCCGGACTGCCCGAGTTCACCCGGCAGAAGTTCCTGTCCGACGGGCAGGGCTACGCCCTCGTCGCGGTCGTCGTGGCCGTCTACGTCGGCTCGCGGCTGTGGACCATCCGTCAGCGGCGCGCCGCCGGGCTGACCCCGCCCAACCTGCTCGGGGTCGTCATTAAGGGCACCGCGCTGGCGGTCGGCCTCGGCTGGCTGACCTACTACCTCGGCATCGACCGGGGCTGGGGCTACCTGCCGGTGCTCTTCGCGGGACTGGTCGTGCTCATGGACCTGCTGCTGCGGCGTACCCGCTGGGGGCGCTACGTCTACGCCGTCGGCGGCAACGAGGAGGCGGCCCGCCGGGCCGGCATCCGCGTCGGGCTGGTCTACGGATCGGTCTTCGTGCTCTGCTCGACCTTCGCCGCCCTCGGCGGCGTGCTGGTCGCCGGCCAGCTCACGACGGTCTCGCAGTCCAGCGGGACGACGGACACCAACCTCACCGCGATCGCCGCTGCCGTCATCGGCGGCACCAGCCTGTTCGGCGGCCGCGGCTCGGCGTACTCCGCGCTGCTCGGCATCCTCGTGCTGCAGGCGATCCGCACCGGTCTGAACCTGATGAACGTCGACTCCGACGTCCGCCTGATCGTGACCGGCGCGGTGCTGCTGCTCGCGGTCGCGATCGACTCCGTCGCCCGGCGGGCCCGCTCCAGCAGCGGCAGGGGTTAGCGGGGGAGGGGCTCTCCGTAGAGCGTGGTGCGCTCGCGCACCGGCCGGTCGATGCCGGCGCCGATCTCGGTGAGCTCCTCCACCGTCTTGGCCGAGCCGTGCTCGGAGCCGGCCATCCGGGAGATGGTCTCCTCCATCAGGGTGCCACCGAGGTCGTTGGCGCCGGCGTTGAGCATGGCGCGGGTGCCGTCGACGCCGAGCTTGACCCAGGAGGTCTGGATGTTGTCGATGCGGCCGTGGAGCAGGATGCGGGCCATCGCGTGCACGGCGAGGTTGTCGCGCCGGGTGGGGCCGGGGCGGGCGACGCCGGCGAGGTAGATCGGCGCGCTGGTGTGGACGAAGGGCAGCGGCACGAACTCGGTGAAGCCGCTGCTCCCGTTCTCGGCCGCGGTGTCCTGCACCTGCTTGAGGACGTTCAGGTGGCCGACCCAGTGCCGCGGGTTGTCGACGTGGCCGTACATCATCGTGGAGGTGGTGGGCAGCCCGATCCGGTGGGCGGTGGAGACGATCTCGATCCAGGTCCGGGCGGGCAGCTTCCCCTTGGTGAGGACCCAGCGGACCTCGTCGTCGAGGATCTCCGCGGCGGTGCCGGGCAGGGACCCGAGGCCGGACTCGCGCGCCTTGATCAGGAAGTCCTCGATGGACAGGCCGGTGCGGGCGGTGCCGTTGACGACCTCCATCGGTGAGAACGCGTGGACGTGCATGTCCGGTACCCGCTGCTTCACCGCGGCCGCGATGTCGAAGTACGCCGACGCGGGAAGCTCGGGGTCGATGCCGCCCTGCATGCAGACCTCGGTCGCGCCGAGGTCCCAGGCCTCCTGGGCGCGGTCGGCGACCTCGGCGTACGACAGCGAGTAGGCGTCCGCGTCGGTGCGGCGCTGCGCGAACGCGCAGAACCGGCAGCCGACGTAGCAGACGTTGGTGAAGTTGATGTTCCGGTTGACGACGTAGGTGACGTCGTCGCCGACGGTCTCCCTGCGCAGGTCGTCGGCGAGCCGGACCACCTCCCGCAGCAGGTCTCCCTCGGCGGTCATCAGGGTGAGTGCGTGCTCGTCGGACAGGTCGACCAGGCCCGACTCGGCAGCGGCCTCGGCCGCGCGCAGGGCGTCGCCGCCCTCGGCGTGCAGGACGGCCGGAGCGCCATCGATCAGCCCGGTGACGGCCGCGGCCTCGCCGACCGCGGCCCAGTCGCCGTAGACCGACCCGAAGTCCGAACGCCGGTCGTCGGTGCGCCCCTCGCTGTCGACCGCGGCGTGCAGGTCGGTCCGGCCGCGGCCATGATCAGACTCGAAGCCGCCGTCGGGCTCCTGCCAGGGCAGGCCGACCGGGCGGACCTCGGGGATGGCCAGGCCGTCGGGACCTGCGAGCGCCGCGACGTGGGCGTGCAGCCGCGGGTCGATCCAAGCCTCGCCGCGCTGGAGCGAGCCGACGACGTACTCCGGGTGCACCGTGAGCCGTGCGCGCAGCTCGAACCCGCAGGTCGCGGTGATCGAACGGAGCCGGTCGAGCGAGGGCCAGGGCCGCTCGGGGTTGACGTGGTCGGGGGTGAGCGGCGAGACGCCGCCCCAGTCGTCGACGCCGGCGTCGAGCAGTGCCCGGCACTCGGCGAGGTCGACCAGGTTGGGCGGTGCCTGGATCCGGGCCTTCGGGCCGAGCACGAGCCGGGTGACCGCGATCGCGGCCCTGTACTCGGCGAGGTCGAGGTCGTCGACGTGGCGCATCGCGGTGTCGGGCTTGGCCCGGAAGTTCTGGACGATGACCTCCTGCACGGCGCCGTAGGCCCGCGAGGTCGCGCGCAGCGCGAAGATCGTCTCCGCGCGCTCGGTCAGGGTCTCGCCGATGCCGACCAGCAGGCCGGTGGTGAACGGGATGCCGTGGCGCCCGGCGTCGTCGAGGACCCGGAGCCGGACCTCGGGGTCCTTGTCCGGCGACCCGAAGTGCGCCAGGCCCTTGGTCTCGAACAGACGGCGCGAGGTGGTCTCCAGCATCATCCCCATCGACGGGGAGACCGGCTTGAGCCGGTTGAGCTCCTCCCACGACATCACGCCGGGGTTGAGGTGCGGGAGCAGCCCGGTCTCCTCGAGCACCCGGATCGCCATCGCCCGGATGTAGGCCAGCGTCGAGTCGTAGCCCTGCTCGTCGAGCCAGGCCTGCGCCTCGGGCCACCGGTCCTCGGGCCGGTCGCCCAGGGTGAACAGCGCCTCGAGGCAGCCGAGCTCCGCGCCCCGGCGCGCGATGTCGAGGATCTCGTCCGGCGAGAGGTAGGGCGCCCGCCCCTCCCGTGCCGCTTGGGCCGGCGTCTCGACGAACGTGCAGTAGTGGCACCGGTCGCGGCACAGCCGGGTGATCGGGATGAACACCTTGGGGGAGTAGGTGACCACACCCCTGCCGCCGACGACACGGCCGGCCGCGACCAGGCCGGCGTCACGGACCTTCGCCGCGGCGGCGGTCAGTCGGTCGAGCTCCTCGCCGGTCGCGGCGAGCAGCGCGGTCGTCTCCGCGACGTCGAGCGCGGCTCCGCGCTCGGCGCGGGCCAGCGCCCGGCGGACCTGCTGGGGGGTGGGCACCTCGGACATCACGACGAGGGTAACGGGTGGACGCCCGAAGTAGAACAAGTTCTACTCATGGGTCGGACGTCCACCCGTCAGGATCCGAACGATCGCCTCGTCGCTCAGTCGAGCGCCGGCACCTTCTGCTCCTCGGCCGCGGGCGGCCCCTCGACCACCGCGTCACCGCGATCGAGCTTGCTCGGCCACCAGATCTTGCCGCCCAGGTCGAGGTTGAGGGCGGTGACCAAGACCGACCGGACGATCATCGTGTCGAGCAGGACGCCCAGCGCGACGGTCGTCCCGAGCTGGAGGGTGAAGGTCATCGGCATCGTGGCGAGCATCGCGAACGTCGCCGCCAGCACGAGTCCGGCCGAGGTGATCACGCCGCCGGTCGACGACAGGGCGATCAGCGATCCGCGCCGGGTGCCGTGGTTGGCTGCCTCCTCGCGGACCCGGGTCATCAAGAAGATGTTGTAGTCGATGCCCAGGGCCACCAGGAAGACGAACGCGAACAGCGGGAAGCCCGGGTCGGTGTGCCCCCGGTCGTAGATCAGGTCGAAGACCAGCCCCGAGATGCCGAGCGCCGCCCCGAACGAGAGGATCACGGTGCCGATGAGGAGGACGGGGGAGAGGATCGAGCGCAGCAGTCCGGCCAGGATCAGCAGCACCGCCCCCAGCACGATCGGGATGATCACCTTGTTGTCGCGTGCCGACGCATCCATGATGTCGATCGACACCGCCGTCATGCCGGTGGTGAGGGCGTCCGCCTCGGGCACGCCGTGGACCGCGGTGCGGACGTCCTCGACGGCCGTGGTCGCGGCGTCGGAGTAGGGATCGCTCGTGAGGTCGGCGACGATCAGTGCCGTCCCGTCCTTGCTGGCGACCTCGACCGGCGGGGCGATCCCGTCGACCTCGGACATCGCGGCGATCACCGCGTCGGCCCGGTCGGCGTTCGCCACGACCTGGATCGGTGTGCTCGCGTCGACGAGGCCGTGCTCGACCAGGATGGTCTGCCCGATCACCGAGTCCTGGTCGGTCGTGTACTGCTCGTCGCTCGGGATGCCGCCCGTGTCGAGGCGCAGGAAGCCCAGGCACAGCAGCGCCAGTGCGGCGGCGGTGCCGATCCAGACCACGCGCGGTCGCGGCGCGATGCTGCGGCCGACCTTGGCCCACAGCCCCGAGGCGGTCGGCTCGGTGCTGCCGAAGTGCGGCACGAACGGCCAGAACACCCAGCGCCCGCAGATCACCAGCAGCGCAGGCAGCAGGGTGACCATGACGACGAAGGTGACCGCGATGCCGATGGCGTTGGCCGGGCCCATGCCGGCGGTCGAGTTGAGGTCGGCGAACATCAGGCAGAGCAGGCCGACGACCACGGTCGCCGAGCTGGCCAGGATGGCCGGGGCGGCGCGGTGCAGGGCGAAGGCCATCGCCTCGTGCCGGTCCTCGTGGCGCCGCAGCTCCTCGCGGTAGCGGGCCACGAGCAGCAGTGCGTAGTCGGTGCCGGCACCGATCACCAGCACGGTCAGGATGAACTGGGTCTGCCCGTTGACGGTGAGGCTGGTGTTCTTGGCGAGCAGGTAGAGCACGCCCATGGAGGCGCCGAGGCCGACCACGGCGGTGAGGATGGGCAGCAGCCACAGGATCGGGCTGCGATAGGTCACGAGCAGGATGAGGACGACGACGCCGAGGGTGATCAGCAGCAGGTTGCTGTCACCGGAGGAGAAGATCGTGGCGGCGTCGGCGCTCTGGCCGCCGGCGCCGGCGAGGTACGACTCCACGCCGTCGATCGCGATGATCTTGTCGATCTTCGGCTTGAGGTCGGGCAGCACCTCCCACAGCTCGTCGCCGTAGTTGACGGTGAACTCGAGCTTGGCGACCTTGCCGTCCTCGGACACGAAGGGCACCGGGATGCCGGCGGCCTGGGCGCCCTGCGGGGTGAGGACGTCGCTGACGCCGTCGAGCTTGCCGATCTCGCCGGCCTGCGTCTCGATGTCGGCGAGGTCGGCGTCGGTGAGGCCCGCCTCGCGGTAGTAGACGACGGTCGTGCCGACGTCGTAGGGGTCCTGGAAGGCCTCGAGCTTCTCGAAGGCCTTGGTCGACTCGGCGCTCTCGGGCAGCCAGGACTCGGTCTCGTTGTTCTGGACGTCGATCAGCTTCCCGGCGAGCGAGGCCAGGCCGCCGGCGATCACGATGACCGCGACGAGGACGATCCACTTGGTGACGGGGCCGGTCAGCTTGCCGGCGATCTGACGGTGCATGGTGCTCACACTTCCACTGGGCGGGGACATCGGCATCAGGGATTCCTCCGGATCGACCCTGAGGCCGCCCCTGATTCATCGCGGGACGGGAACTCTTTGCCTTCCCCGGAAGTCTGCGCCGCCCACCAGACACACGACGACCCCGAAATGTGACATTCCGGGGTCGTCGTGACGCCGCGCGCGGGCGTTGTCGGGCCTACAGGCCGAGGAAACGTCCGATGATCTCCTTCTGGATCTCGGTCGTGCCGCCGTAGATCGTCTGGATCCGGGTGTCGGCGTACGCCTTGGCGATGGGGTACTCGAGCATGTAGCCGTAGCCGCCGTGCATCTGCACGCCCTGGTCGACGATCTTCTTCTGCAGCTCGGTGGTCCACCACTTCGCCATCGACGCGAGCGCGGTGTCGACCTCGCCCTTGTTGAGCTGCTCGATGCAGTGGTTGACGAACACTCGCGCGATGTAGGCCTCGGTGGCCATCTCGGCCAGCGTGAAGCGGGTGTTCTGGAACTTGCCGATCGGCTTGCCGAACGCCTCGCGGGTCTTCACGTAGTCGAGCGTCAGGTCGAGGACGTGCTCGATCGCGGCGATGGCGATCGTGGCGATGGAGACCCGCTCCTGCGGCAGGTTCTGCATCAGGTAGATGAAGCCCTGGCCCTCCTCGCCGAGCAGGTTGGCCTTCGGCACCTCGACGTCGTGGAAGCTCAGCTCGGCGGTGTCCTGCGCCTTGAGGCCGAGCTTGTCGAGGTTGGTGCCGCGGGTGAAGCCCGGCATGCCCTCCTCGACGACCAGCAGGCTGATGCCGTGGGCGCCGGCCTCCGGGTTGGTCTTCGCGACGACGATGACCAGGTCGGACAGGATGCCGTTGCTGATGAAGGTCTTCGACCCGTTGAGGACGTAGTGGTCGCCCTTGTCGACCGCGGTGGTGCGGATGCCCTGAAGGTCCGAGCCCGCGCCCGGCTCGGTCATCGCGATCGCGGTGATGATCTCGCCGGTGACGGTGCCCGGTAGCCAGCGCTGCTTCTGCTCCTCGCTCCCGATCGCGATGAGGTACGGGACGATGATGTCGGTGTGGACGGCGAACCCGGGGCCGCTGGCGCCCGCGCGGGCGCACTCCTCGGCCACGATCGCGTTGTAGCGGAAGTCCTTGATGCCGGGGCCGCCGTACTCCTCGGGGACCTCGAAGCTCAGGATCCCGGCCTCGCCGGCCTTGCGCCACACCTCGCGGCTGACGATGCCGTCCTTCTCCCACTGCGCGTGGAAGGGGACGACCTCGCGCTCCATGAAGGCGCGGACCGTCGTGCGGAAGTCCTCGTGCTCGGTCTCGTAGATGCTGGGACGCTCGGGCATCAGCTCACCCACTCCTTGATCTGCGCGATGGTGCCGGCCGGGTCGTCCGAGGCCGGCGAGACGGACAGGTTGGTCACGCCGGACTCCCGGAAGGCGGCGATCCGCTCCTGGACGTACGACGCCGGGCCGACCAGGTTGCCGGCCTCGAGCCACTCCAGCGGGACCAGCGCCTCGGCCTCCTTCTTCTTGCCGGAGAGGTAGAGGTCCTGGATCTCCTTGGCCTCCTTCTCGAAGCCGTACTCGCACGCCAGCTGGTTGTAGAAGTTCTTGTCGCGCGCGCCCATGCCGCCGACGTACAGGGCGTAGAGGGGACGCATGAAGTCGAGCAGCGCCTTGGTCTCGGGGCCCTCGCCGATCGCCACCATGCCGCCGGCGCAGATCTCGAGCGGCTTCAGGTCGGCGGAGCGCTTCGCCGTACCGGCGGCCAGGGACTCGCCCCAGACCCCCTTCGCCTTCTCGGGGTAGTAGAGGAACGGCAGCCACCCGTCGGCGACCTCGGCGGTCATCGCGACGTTCTTGTCGCCCAGCGCCGCGACCCAGATCGGCAGGTCGGCCCGCTCGGGCTTGTTGAGCAGCTTCAGCGGCTTGCCGAGCCCGAGGCCCTGGCCCTCGGGGAGCGGGACCTGGATCGTCCTGCCCTGGTAGTCGAGGCGCTCGCCGCGCAGGCCGGCGCGGAGGACCTCGATCACCTCGCGGGTGCGGGTCAGCGGGCGGTCGTACGGCAGGCCGTGGAAGCCCTCGATGACCTGCGGGCCGGAGGCGCCGAGGCCGAGCACCGCTCGGCCGCCGGAGACGTTGTCGAGGCCGGCGGCGGTCTGCAGCAGGGCGCCCGGGGTGCGGGAGTAGACGTTGAGGATGCCGGCGCCGATCTCGACCGTCTCGGTCTTGGCGGCGAGGTAGCCCATCAGCGTCGGGGCATCGAACCCGTACGGCTCGGCGACCCAGATGGTGTCCAGCCCGGCCTTCTCCAGGGCGACGACCTGGTCGGCCGACTCGCGCGGGTTGCCCGCGTAGACGAGGGGCATCGACAGCTTCATGAACAGTCCCTTCCGGCCTCCCGGCCACGGTGACGAGGTGCCGGTGATTCGTCACCGACAGCACAACTGTGACAGTAATACTGTCACAATGTCCATGGTTGTCGTGGGTGAGACGGCTCCCGGCCGCCTGCCGCCCGCGTGATAGGAGGAAGCGTGACTTCTGAGACCGCCCCCACTCGCTACACCGTCGCCGTCATCGGTGGCACCGGCCCGCAGGGCAAGGGCCTGGGCTACCGCTTCGCCCGCCACGGCCACGACATCGTCCTCGGCTCCCGCGCCGCCGAGAAGGCCGAGGCCGTCGCGGCCGAGGTGACCTCCCGGCTCGCGTCCGTCCCCGGTGCGGGTACGGCGCGCGGCGCCGCCAACGCCGACGCGGTCGCCGCCGCCGACGTCGTCCTCCTCGCGGTGCCCTACGACGGCCACGACGAGCTCGTCGCCTCCCTCGCCGAGGGCGGCGCCCTGGACGGCAAGACCGTCATCTCCTGCGTCAACCCCCTCGCCTTCGACAAGCGCGGCGCCCACGGACGCGTGATCAACAACGGCGAGGGCTCGGCCGCCGAGTCGGCCGCCGAGATCGTGCCCGCAGCGACCGTGGTCGGTGCATTCCACAACGTCGCGGCGCCCGCCCTGTGGGGCGAGGAGGAGTTCCTCGACGAGGACGTGATCGTCGTCGGCGACACCGTCGAGGGCAAGCAGGTCGCGATCGACCTCGCCGCGTCGGTGACCGGCCGACCCGGCGTCGACGGCGGCAAGCTCCGCCTCGCCCGGGTCCTCGAGCCCTTCACCGCCGTGCTGATCTCGATCAACCGCAAGTACAAGACCCACTCGGGCATCCGGGTCACCGGCCTCGACCACTGAGCCGCCGCGCACATGTAACTAAGTGTTACGTCGCGGTTCCTGGGCGTTCGAACGTTCAAAACCGCACGTAACACTTAGTTACAAGGCCAGCCCTGCCACGACCTCGGCGCCCGGGGCCCGTCTCAACAGCTCCCCGGGCACGAGCAGCTTCGAGCGGCGCAGGCCCGAGCCGATGATCGCCAGCTCCATCTCCGGGACCCGGGCGTCGACGAGCAGCCGCCACCCGGACGGCAGCCCGACGGGCGTGATGCCGCCGTACTCCATCCCCGACTCGGCCACCGCCCGCTCCAGGGGCAGGAAGGACGGCTTGCGGACGTCGAGCAGTCGCTTGACCGTGTGGTTGACGTCGGCGCGGGTGTCGGCGCGGACCAGGCACGCGGCGATCCGCTCCTCGCCCTCCCGCTTGCCGGCGACCAGGACGCAGTTGGCGCCCGCGGTCATCGGCAGGTCGTACGCCGCGCTCATGGCGGCGGTGTCGGCGTGCTCGGGATCGATCTCGACGACCGCGATCCGCTCGGCGCCCGGCCACGCCGCCAGGGCGGCCGCGACCGGCGGGGCGACCAGCTCGGGGTGCTCGAGCGCGACGAGCGAGGCCAGCCCGGTCAGCTGGGGGAGGGTCACTGCCAACCCCGCATCTGCTGGCCGTCCCAGCCCTGCTGCTCCCAGGCCGGGTCGTGGCGCCGCCCGCGGAGCACCGAGGCGATCAGCCCCGCTGCTCCCGCCGCCAGCCACGGCAGGCCCATGATCCAGCCGTTCTCGTCGACCTGCACGCTGTCGCTGACGACCAGCGCCCACACGACCACGAGGCCGGTGAACGCCACGCCCATGACCAGGTGGCCCGTGTTCACCGGGTGCCAGCCCGACCGTCGTCCGGCGGCGGCACGCTCCTCGCGGGGGAGCTCGGTGGTCTCGTCGTACTGGCTCATGCTGCGTCCTTCCCGGTGATGACCTCGATCTCGCCGAGGACTGCGTCGGCGTCGATGCGGAGGAGGGGCTCGTCGTCCCCGCCGTGCACCGCCTTGTCGGAGTTGCCGGACCTGCTGCCGAACAGGCGCACCTCGCCCAGCTCGATCTGGCCGTCGACGTCGACCCGCAGGCCGTCGTCGGGCACGATCACGCGGATCTCGCCGACGTTGACGTCGAGCTCGAGGATCCGGCCGTTCAGCTCCTCCAGCTCGGTCGCGTCCAGGTCGGTGAGGTCGATGACGATCTCGCCGCCGGCCAGCTCGTAGCGGTCCTTGAGCTCAGCGGCGGAGTCGATCTGCGGAGCGATCTGGCCGAAGCCGCCGTTGGTGTCGACCTTGTCGACGACGGTCGTGAGGGCCGTCGCCACCGCCGCGAGCAGCCCGACCAGGATCAGCCCGCCGGCCCGGCCGAAGAAGGCGCCGACGAGGAGCATCAGACCGGTGATCCCGAGCACGGTCGCGGGGTACGCCGACGCGGCGACGTCGACGCCGGCGAGGTCGAAGGTCGCCAGGGTGCCGAGGCCGAGGACCACCAGTACGAAGGTGAACGGGAACAGCAGCGGACCGCGCTTGCGCGGGTCGGCCGGCCGTCGGTACGCCGGCGCCGGCGTCCGGTACGCCGAGTACGTGACGCCGGGGGCGCCCGGCTCCGGCGACGTGGGAGGAGCGGACGGCGCGCCGCCGCGCAGCCACGGGTGCGGGGGCCCGCCGGGCTTGACGGCGTTCTTGCCGGCGAGCACCACGATGACGACCAGCCCGATCGCCAGCAGCGGCCACGGGAAGTCCGAGCCGCCGACGGTGTCGCCGATGACGGAGGCGATGGCGACCACGCCGCCGATGATCAGCGCCGCGGTGCGGATGCCCTCGTCGACGCGGACCACCGCGTCCTCGGTGCCCTCCTCGGGCACGAAGAGCCAGCACACGGCGTACAGGATCAGGCCGCCACCGCCGAAGAAGGTGAGGACGACGAACGCGATCCGCACCAGCAGCGGGTCGATGTCGAGGTGTCGCGCGATCCCCGCCGCGACGCCGGCGACCTTGCGGTCGTCGCGGCTGCGGCGGAGCCGGGCGAGGTCGCGGACCTCGTCGCGGGTGACCCGGGGCCCCTCGCGGTGAGGCTCGTTCTCGGTCTCGGTCGGTGCGTTCATGTCAACCAGCATGCTGGCACGGCGCGGTCCGGACCATCGGGGACAGCCCTGATCCGCACCGGTGTCCCCGGGGCCGGGATCAGGGTCGGGTCAGGGTCCTTCCCCCTGCTGGCGCGGGATCGGCTGTGTGACGATGGAGCCATCATGAGCACGACTGCGCCCCTGCCCGCACCGCCGGCGCCGCCCCGCGACGTACGCCGGGCCTGGCGCGACCTGCGCGAGCCGATGATCGGCGGCGTGGCCGCCGGCCTCGCCGTCCACCTCGGCGTGTCCGTGCTGGTGGTGCGCGCGGCCTTCGTGATCGCGACGGTCGTCGGCGGCTCCGGCGTGATGGCGTACGCCGCCCTGTGGATCCTGCTGCCCGCCGGACCGCCCGCGGAGCTCCTCGCCCCCGGGCTCGCGAGCGCGACCCGCGACGGTCGCCGCCCGGGACGCCGCGGCCGCCGGCTCTCCGACGTCGGCCCGATCATCACCCTGGCCGTGCTCGGCGTCGGCGCGGTCTTCACGATCGAGGCGCTCCTCGGCACCGGCTGGTGGATCTGGCCGCTCGGCATCGCCGTCGTCGGCGTCGCCCTGCTGTGGCGCCAGGCCGACGAGGCCCAGCGCGAGCGCTGGATCGACGCCACCGGCAAGGTCGACCCGGTCCGGCTCGTGCTCGGGGGCGGCGGCTGGGCGGCCTGGGCCCGGATCGGCGCCGGCGTCGTCCTCGTCGTCGTCGCGCTGGTGCTCTTCACGCTGAGGGACGGCTCGCTGTCGGTCGCGCGCGACGCGACCCTGGCCATCCTGCTCGCCTTCTTCGGCCTCGCCATCGTGCTCGGGCCGTTCGTCTACCGGCTGATGTCCGACCTGACCGACGAGCGCGCCGAGCGGGTGCGCACCCAGGAGCGCGCCGACGTGGCCGCCCACCTCCACGACTCGGTGCTGCAGACGCTCGCGCTGATCCAGAAGAACCCCGCCGACGCCGCCCGCCTCGCCCGCGCCCAGGAGCGCGACCTGCGGGCCTGGCTGTACGCCGGCGAGTCGCTCGACGAGGCCACCGTCGCCAGCGCGCTGCGGGCCGCCGCGGCCGAGATCGAGGACGGGTACGGCGTCACCGTCGACGTCGTCGCGGTCGGCGACTGCGACTACGACGAGTCCGCGCGTCCGATCGTGCAGGCCGCGCGTGAGGCGACCACCAACGCCGCCAAGCATGCCGGGGTGCCGCGGGTCGACGTGTACGCCGAGATCACGGCCGCCGGCATCGACGTCTTCGTGCGCGACCGCGGCGCCGGCTTCGACCCTCAGACCACCCCGGAGGACCGCCTCGGCGTGCGGCGCAGCATCATCGACCGCATGGAGCGGCACGGCGGCCGGGCCGAGATCCGGTCCGCACCCGGCGAGGGCACCGAGGTCAGGCTGCACCTCGACCACAGCCCGGAGCCGTCGAAGCAGAAGGAGAGCCATGAGTGAGCCGGTGCGCGTGGTCGTCGTCGACGACCACGCCATGTTCCGCCGCGGCGTCAGCGCCGAGCTCGGCGCCACGGGCGCGGGCCGGGTCGAGGTCGTGGCGGAGGCCGCCGACGTCGACGAGGCCGTCGCCGCCGTCGTCGCGCACCGGCCCGACGTCGTGCTCCTCGACGTGCACCTGCCCGGCGGCGGTGGCGTCGAGGTGATCCGCCGGGTCAAGGACGGCGACGTCCGGTTCCTCGCCCTGTCCGTCTCCGACGCCGCCGAGGACGTGATCGGCACGGTGCGCGGCGGCGCCCGCGGCTACGTCACCAAGACCATCACCGGACCCGAGCTGGTCGACGCGATCACCCGGGTCGCCGACGGCGACGCGGTGTTCTCGCCGCGGCTGGCGGGCTTCGTCCTCGACGCCTTCGCCGGCGCCGGCCTCTCCGCCGACCTGGCCAGCGTCGACGAGGACCTCGACCGGCTCACCGAGCGGGAGCGGGAGGTGATGCGGCTGATCGCGCGCGGCTACTCCTACAAGGAGGTCGCCAAGGAGCTGTTCATCTCGATCAAGACCGTCGAGACCCACATGTCGTCGGTGCTGCGCAAGCTCCAGCTGTCCTCGCGCCACGAGCTGACCCGATGGGCCTCGGACCGGCGGCTGCTGTGATCCGCGGCGCGGCGCTGCTCCTCGCCGCCGCGCTGCTCGCCGGGTGCTCCGGGGGCACGACGCCCGTCCCCGCGGCGCCGTCCGTGCCGGTCACGTCCGGCGCGACGACGGCTCCGCCGGACTCCGCGAGCCCCGGCCCGGCGTACTCCGAGTGGGAGCTGGGCGTGCACGTCCTGCCCCGCACCGCGGCCGGCTTCGGTGAGATCCGGCCGACGCCGAGGGCGCTGCGGGTCCGGCGCTATCCCACGACCGACCTGCTGCCGCCGCCCGCCGACGGGCGGTTCCACGCCAGCATCGGCACCGTGACCGACGCGATCCGCGCGCGGATGGGGGAGACGTGGTCGCCCGCCTGCCCGGTCGCGCTGGCCGACCTCGCCTACGTCACCGTCTCCTTCCGCGGCTTCGACGGCCTGGCCCACACCGGCGAGCTCGTGCTCGCCGCGAGCGAGGCCGAGGACGTGGTGTCGGTCTTCCGGGCACTGTTCGCGGCCGGCTACCCGATCGAGGAGATGCGGCTGCCGACGACCGCCGACCTGGACGCTCCGCCCACCGGCGACGGCAACGACACCGCCGCACTGGTCTGCCGCGCGGCACGCGGCCAGACCTCCTGGTCGGCCCACGCGTACGGCCTCGCGATCGACGTCAACCCCTTCCTCAACCCCTACCACAAGGGCGACGTCGTGCTGCCCGAGCGGGCGTCGGCCTACCTCGACCGGACCCGGACCCAGCCCGGCATCATCCACGCCGGCGACGTCGTGGTCCGCGAGTTCGCGCGGATCGGCTGGTCGTGGGGCGGCTCGTGGAGCTCGCTGAAGGACTACCAGCACTTCACGGCGACCGGTCGCTGAGACCGGGGCCCCGGCTGGATAGGGTGCGGGGCATGGAGACCCTGCGCCTGATCCTGCTCATCCTCCACATCCTGGGCTTCTCGGCCCTGATCGGTGGGCTGCTCGCGCAGGCCGGTCCGGGGGACAAGAAGGTCACCGGGGTCATGCGCGACGGCGTCGGTACGGCGTTCCTCGCCGGCCTGCTGCTGGTCGGGGTGCTCGAGGGCGGCGACGACCCGGTCAACCACGCCAAGGTCGGCGTCAAGCTCGCCATCGGCCTGGTGCTGCTGGTGCTGGTGATGGCCAACATGCGCAAGGCGAAGATCCCCAACGGGCTGTGGGCCGGGCTGCTCGTCCTCGCCGTCGTCGAGGTCTGCATCGCCGTGCTCTGGTCGCCCGTCCACAGCAGCTGATCCGACGCCGCCGGCGTCGGCGGGGCGCCGTAGGCTGGTCGGAGCATGACTGAGACCACCGCCGCGCCGCCCGCCCTCACCGCCGAGTCCTTGCTCGAGGGACTCAACGAGCCGCAACGCGCGGCGGTCAAGCACGAGGGCTCACCTCTGCTCGTCGTCGCCGGCGCGGGCTCCGGCAAGACCCGGGTGCTGACCCGCCGGATCGCCTGGACCATCGCCGTGCGCAAGGCCCACCCGGGCTCGATCCTGGCCATCACCTTCACCAACAAGGCCGCCGCCGAGATGAAGGAGCGGGTCGCCGACCTCGTCGGCAACCGGGCCCGGATCATGTGGGTGAGCACCTTCCACTCGGCCTGCGTGCGGATCCTGCGCAAGGAGGTCGAGCACCTCGGCTACGAGCGGTTGAAGTCGAACTTCTCGATCTACGACACCCAGGACCAGAAGCGGCTGATCCAGCTGGTCTGCAGCGACCTCGAGCTCGACCCGCGCCGCTACCAGCCGGGACCCGTCCTGCACTGGATCAGCAACCAGAAGAACGAGCTCCGGGAGCCCGACGAGGTCGCGGCCGAGGCCCGCAACTCGATCGACGAGACGTACGCCGCGGCGTACAAGGCCTACCAGCGCCGCCTGCGCGAGGCGAACGCGATGGACTTCGACGACCTGATCATGGAGACGGTCCGGCTGTTCCAGCTCAAGCCGGAGGTCCGCGAGACCTACCGGCGCCGCTTCCGGCACATCCTGGTCGACGAGTACCAGGACACCAACCACGCGCAGTACGCCCTCATCCACCAGCTGTGCGGCCAGGACCTCGAGGACCACGACCCGACCACCCTCGACGGCCTGCCCGCCCACCGGGTGCCGCCGTCCGAGCTGATGGTCGTCGGTGACGCGGACCAGTCGATCTACGCCTTCCGGGGCGCCGACATCCGCAACATCATGGACTTCGAGAAGGACTTCCCCGACGCCGAGACCGTCCTGCTCGAGCAGAACTACCGCTCCACACAGACCATCCTCACCGCCGCCAACGCGGTGATCGAGCGCAACGAGGGCCGCAAGCCCAAGCGGCTGTGGTCCGACGCGGGCGCCGGCGAGAAGATCGTCGGGTACGTCGCCGACGACGAGCACGACGAGGCCCGGTTCGTCTCCGGCGAGATCGACAAGCTGACCGACGGCGGGCTGCGCCCCTCCGACGTCGCGGTGTTCTACCGCACCAACGCGCAGTCCCGCGTGTTCGAGGAGATCTTCGTCCGCACCGGGATGCCCTACAAGGTCGTCGGCGGGACCCGCTTCTACGACCGCAAGGAGATCCGCGACGCGCTGGCCTACCTGCGGGTGCTGGTCAACCCCGACGACCAGGTCTCGCTGCGCCGCATCCTCAACACCCCGCGCCGCGGCATCGGCCAGCGGGCGGAGGCCGCGATCGGCGCCTTCGCCGAGCGGGAGCGGATCACCTACTGGGAGGCGCTCCAGCGCGCCGACCAGGCACCCGGCCTCGCCACCCGCAGCCAGACCAGCATCGAGTCGTTCGTGAAGATGGTGCAGGAGCTGCAGCAGATGGTCGAGGCCCGGGAGCGGCCCGACGTGATCCTCGAGACGGTCCTCGACCGGTCCGGCTACCTGGTGAGCCTGGAGAACTCAGACGACATGCAGGACGAAACCCGGCTCGAGTACCTCGCCGAGCTCGTCGCCGTCGCCCGCGAGTTCGCCGAGGACCCGGTCGCCGGCCCCTCCGCCGACCCCGCCGACGTCGACGCCGGCATCCTCGAGCCCGGTCTCGGCGACTTCCTGGAGCGGGTCGCGCTCGTCGCCGACGCCGACCAGATCCCCGACGCGCCCGACGACGACCCGGACGCGCCGGAGGACCAGGGCGTGGTCACGCTGATGACCCTGCACACCGCCAAGGGCCTGGAGTTCCCGGTCGTCTTCCTCACCGGCATGGAGGACGGCGTCTTCCCCCACTCCCGCGCCCTCGGCGACCGCCCCGAGCTCGAGGAGGAGCGCCGCCTGGCCTACGTCGGCATCACCCGCGCCCGCCAGCGCCTCTACGTCTCCCGCGCCATGGTCCGCTCCGCCTGGGGCGCCCCCGCCATGAACCCCGGCTCCCGCTTCCTCGGCGAGCTGCCTCTCGACCTCGTCGACTGGCGCCGCACCGAGGCCGACCAGACCCGCTGGTCCCGGCCGTCGTACGACTCCGGGCGCTCGGGTGGCTCCGACGACTACGCCGGCAACCGCTTCGGCACCCCCACCGCCGCCGGCCGCCGCAACTTCAGCTCCGCCGCCGCCCGCGCCGACGCGCTCCCGGCCGACGACCTCGACCTGCTCGAGGCGGCCCTCGACGACCGCTCCGACAAGGTACGACGCCAGGCGCTCGCCCTCCTCGACGCGGCGCCGGCCTCGGCGCGGGCCGCCCGCATGGCCGAGCGGCTGCGCCCGCTCCTGGCCCCGACCGGCCGGCTCCGGCGCGGTCTCGAGATCAGGCTGCCGACCGAGCCCGACGCCGTCGGCGTGCGCGACGGGCTGACCACGACCCGCGGCGGGTCGCAGCGCGAGCGGTGGCTCGAGCTGATCAGCGCCGGGGCACCGCTCTCGGTGTGGACCGACGCCACCGGCAGGGACCCCGCCCGCACCTGGCCCCTGATCACCGAGCCGGCGGCGCGCGCCGGGGTGCTCCGGGCGATCCGGGCGCGGCGCGACGTCGCCTGGGCCGCGGCGGCCGTCGCCGACAGCCCGGACCTGCTCGCGTACCTGCCCGCCGCCGACCAGGACGCGACCGCGCTCCAGCTGCTCCGGGCCACGAAGGCCGCCGCCGGCGTCGCGGCGGTGGTGCGCCACGTCGCGCCGCCGTGGAGCCCGGCGCTCAGCGCCGCCGTCGTCGACATCCTGCGCCACACCGCACCGGCCGCCGGCTCGGCCTCCCTGGCCCTGCCGACCCTCGCGGCCGGCCTGGACCCCTCGGTCCGGCCCGCGGTCTCCGCCTGGGCCCGTACCGAGAACCGGTGGGGCTCGCTGCCCGCCGACCTCGACCAGTACCTCTCCTTCCTACCCGCGATCACGGAGGCCTTCCGATGACCCTCACCGAGCCGACCGGCACCGACCCGAGCGGCGTGCTGCGCCAGCACGCCGAGGACGAGTACGCCCACGAGCTCGCCGCGCTGGCCGCCGCCGACGACCGGCCCCGGCCGCCGCAGTGGAGACTCTCGCCGTGGGCCGTGACGACCTACCTCCTTGGCGGACGGCTCGACGACGGCACCGAGATCAGCCCGAAGTACGTCGGCGCACGCCGGTTGATGGAGATCGCGGTCGCCTCGCTGGCGACCGACCGCGCCCTGCTGCTGCTCGGCGTGCCCGGCACCGCCAAGTCCTGGGTCAGCGAGCACCTCGCGGCCGCGATCAGCGGCAGCTCGACGCTGGTCGTGCAGGGCACCGCCGGCACCCCGGAGGAGTCGCTGCGCTTCGGCTGGAACTACGCCCGCCTGCTCGCCGAGGGTCCCTCCCGCGACGCGCTGGTGCCGAGCCCGGTGATGCGGGCGATGGAGGCCGGCGCCCTGGTCCGGGTCGAGGAGCTCACCCGCATCCCGGCCGACGTGCAGGACGCGCTGATCTCGATCCTCTCGGAGAAGACCCTGCCGGTCCCCGAGCTCGACGACGAGGTGCAGGCGCGGCGAGGGTTCAACGTGATCGCGACCGCCAACAACCGCGACAAGGGCGTCAACGAGCTGTCCTCCGCGCTCAAGCGCCGGTTCAACACGCTCGTGCTGCCGCTGCCCGACAGCCTCGGCGAGGAGGTCGAGATCGTCCGCACCCGCGTGGCCTCGATCGGCCGCGGCCTGGAGCTGCCCGAGGAGCTGGCGGCCACCCCCGAGATCGAGCGCGTGGTGACCATCTTCCGCGAGCTGCGCGGCGGGATGACGCTCAACCAGCGCACGACCGTGAAGTCCCCGTCGAGCACGCTGTCGACCGCCGAGGCGATCTCGGTGATGACCAACGGAGTCGCCCTCGCCGCCCACTTCGGCGACGGCGTGGTCCGCGCCGACGACCTCGCCGCCAGCATCACCGGTGCGATCGTCAAGGACCCGGTGCAGGACGCGATCGTGTGGCAGGAGTACCTCGAGACCGTCGTCAAGGACCGTCCCGAGTGGGCCGACCTCTACCGCGCCTGCCGGGAGCTGACCTGACTCCCCGGGGCGCGGCCAGGGTCGAGGTCCTCGGAGTCCGTCACCACGGCCCGGGCTCGGCGCGCTCGGTCGCGGGCGCGCTCGAGGAGCTCGCGGCCGACGTGGTCCTGATCGAGGGACCGCCGGAGCTCGACGCCCTCGTCCGGTACGTCGGCGACGGGCTCGTGCCGCCGGTGGCGGGCCTGGCCTACGCGACGGCCGAGCCGTGGCGGGCGGCGTTCTACCCGATGGCCGCCTTCTCGCCCGAGTGGGTCGCGCTGACCTGGGCGGTCGCCCGCGGCGTACCCGTCCGGTTCGCCGACCTGCCCGCCGCCCACTCCCTCGCCCCCGCCGAGGGACCCGCCGAGGGACCCGCCCAGGGACCCGACGAGGAGCCCGCCGAGTGCACCGACCCGATCACCCTGCTCGCCACCGCGGCCGGCTACGACGACCCCGAGCGCTGGTGGGAGGACGCCGTCGAGCACCGCGCCGAGTCCTCGCTCGCCCGGTTCGCCCTGCTGCGCGAGGCGATGGCCGAGGCCCGCGCGGCCGGCCCGGTCGGCGACGACAACCTGCGCCGTGAGGCGGCGATGCGCAGGGTCCTGCGCGCGACGATCAAGGAGGGCCACGCCCGGATCGCCTTCGTGTGCGGCGCCTTCCACGCGCCCGCGCTCGAACCGGCGACCTTCCCGTCGCAGGCGGCCGACAACAAGCTGTTGTCCGGGCTGCCGAGGGTCAAGGTGACCGCGACCTGGGCGCCGTGGACGGCGGGCCGGCTGGCCTACGCGAGCGGGTACGGCGCCGGCGTCACCTCACCCGGGTGGTACCAGCACCTGTTCGCCTGCTGGGTCGAGGACCGGCCCGGCGACGTCGTCCCCGGCTGGCTGACCCGGGTGGCCCGGGCCCTGCGCGAGGACGGCCTCGACGCCGCGCCCGCGACCGTGGTCGAGGCGGTACGGATGGCGGAGGCGCTGGCCGCCGTCCGAGGTCGCCCGACGGCCGGCCTCGACGAGCTGATGGACGCCAGCCAGACCGTGCTCTGCGGCGGCTCGGCGGTCCCGCTCGGTCTGGTGCAGCGGCGGCTGGTGATCGGCGAGGAGCTCGGCCGGGTGCCCGACGCCGTACCCCTGGTGCCGCTCGCCGAGGACCTCGCCCGCACGCAGCGCCGGCTGCGGCTCAAGCCGTCCCCGACGCCGACGACGATCACCCTCGACCTGCGCAAGGAGGGCCAGCTCGAGCGCTCCCGGCTGCTGCACCGGCTCGCCCTCCTCGGGGTCCCGTGGGGCACGCCCGGCGACGCCGGCCGCACGACCGGCACGTTCAAGGAGGCCTGGGACCTCGAGTGGCAGCCGGAGTTCGCGGTCTCGCTGGTGGAGGCCGGGCTGCTCGGCACGACCGTGCTCGGGGCCGCGGAGACCCGGGTCCAGGAGGCGGCGGCCGCCGCGACGGACCTGGCCACGCTCGGCCGGCTGGTCGAGTCCGCGCTGGTCGCCGACCTGCCGCGCGCCCTCGCCACCGTGGTCGACGCGCTCGCCGCCGCGACGGCCCACCAGCACGACACCCGCGCCCTGCTCGACGCGATCGAGCCGCTGGCCCGCACCCAGCGCTACGGCGACGTGCGGCGTGCCGACCTGGGCCGGGTCCGCGAGGTCCTCACCACCGTCGTCGTCCGCTCGGCGGTCGAACTGCGGGCCGCCTGCAGCGGGCTCGACGACGACGCGGCCGCCGCCCTGCGCGGCTCCATCGACAGCGCCCAGCGCGGCATCGCCCTGGGCGGGGTCGGCGTCGACCGGTGGCGTGAGGCGCTGGCCGGCGTGGCCGCGGACGACCGGGTGCACGGCTCGGTCGCCGGCCGGGTCAACCGGATCCTGCTCGACGGCGGGCACCTGGTGGCCGAGCGCGCGGCCGAGCGGCTCAGCCGCCAGCTCTCGGTCGGTGCCTCCCCGGTCCACGCGGCCGCGTGGCTCGACGGCTTCCTCGAGGGCGAGTCCGTGCTCCTGCTGCACGACCCGACCCTGCTCGCGATGGTGGACGAGTGGGTCGGCCGGGTCGAGGAGTCCGTCTTCGAGGACCTGCTGCCGCTGCTGCGTCGTACCTTCGCCCGGTTCCCGCCCGCCGAGCGCCGCCAGGTGGCGACCCGGGTCCGCAACCTCGACCACGACCACAGCGACGCCGTCCCCGAGCTCGACCTGGTCGCCGGCCGCGACGCCGCCCGCCGGGTGGCCGCGCTCCTCGGGCTGGAGGTGAGCCGATGACCGAGTCCCCCGTGCCCGAGCCCCGCGACCGGCTCACCCGCTGGCGCCTGGTCCTCGGCGGCGACGAGGCCGATCCCGCCGACGTCCACCTGTCGGCGGAGGACCTGGTCCGCGACCGCGCCCTGTCCGAGCTCTACGACGGCAGCGGCGCCGGCTCCGGTCGGCCCGGCGGCCCGCGCCGCGGCGGGCTCGGCCGCTCCGCACCCGGCGTGAACCGCTGGCTCGGCGACATCCGCACCTACTTCCCGTCCTCGGTGGTGCAGGTGATGCAGGCCGACGCGATGGACCGGCTCGGCCTCCACGAGCTGCTGCTCGAGCCGGAGACGATGGCCGCGGTGCAGCCGGACCTCAACCTGGTCACCACCCTGGTCGGCCTCAACCGGGTGATCCCCGAGCACAGCCGCGCGACCGCCCGCGCCGTCGTCCGGGCGGTCACCGACCAGCTCGAGGAGCGGCTGCACAGCAGGACCGTCCAGGCGGTGTCCGGCGCCGTGGACCGGGCCGCCCGCACCCGGCGTCCCCGGCACCACGAGATCGACTGGCGGCGCACGATCGCCGCCAACCTCAAGCACTACCTGCCCGAGCACGGCACCGTCGTCCCCGAGCGGCTCCACGGCCACGCCCGCCGCAACCGGCAGACCCAGCGGCACATCATCTTGTGCATCGACCAGTCCGGGTCGATGGCCGAGTCGGTGGTGTACTCCAGCGTCTTCGGCGCCGTGCTCGCCTCGCTGCGCGCGGTGTCCACCCGGCTGGTCGCCTTCGACACCGAGGTCGTCGACCTCACCGACGAGATCGAGGACCCGGTCGACGTGCTCTTCGGCGTCCAGCTCGGCGGCGGCACCGACATCAACCGCGCCCTCGCCTACTGCCAGTCGCTGATCGACCGGCCCGAGGAGACGGTCCTGGTGCTGATCAGCGACCTCTACGAGGGCGGCATCGCCGAGGAGATGCTGCGCCGCGCCAACGCGATCACCTCGTCGGGCGCGGCGATGGTCGCGCTGCTCGCGCTCAGCGACTCCGGGGCGCCGTCGTACGACGCGACGCACGCGGCCGCGCTGGCCGCGATCGGCGTCCCCGCCTTCGCGTGCACGCCCGACCAGTTCCCCGACCTGATGGCCGCGGCGATCGAGAAGCGCGACCTCGCCCAGTGGGCGGCGGCCAACGACATCGTGATCGCCAGCGCGGTCGAGGAGCAGGACTGATCAGAAGCTCCGGAGCGGAGCGACCGCCAAGATCAAAGAGCTGCCGCGCGTGCCGCGTCGAGCTCGGCCTTGGTGAGCACCGCGCGGACCTCGAGCGCGACGTCGGCGAGCGGGTTCTCCCCGGCCGGGCTGCGGTCGATCGCGCACACGACGGTCTCCACGACCGCGCCGCCCGCGCGCAGCGCGTTCGTCGCGTCGCGGACCGCGCCACCGGTGGTGATCACGTCCTCGATGAGCACGACCTTGCGGCCGTCGTACGACGGGCCCTCGGCGAGCTTGGCGGTGCCGTACTCCTTGGCCTTCTTGCGGACGAAGACCACCGGGATGCCCATGAGCTGGCTGACGGCGGTGGCGATCGGGATGCCGCCCATCTCCAGCGCACCGAGCAGGTCGACCTCCTCCGGCAGCAGCTGGGCGACCTCGCGGGCCACGCGGGCGAGCAGGATCGGGTCTGCCTCGAAGAGGTACTTGTCGAAGTACTCGTTGCTGACCTGCCCCGAGCGCAGCACGAACTCGCCCGTGAGGCGGCAGGTGGCGTCGATGTCGGCGGCGAGGGCGGTGTCCGTGGTCGTCACGCGCACAGGTTATCTATCGTCGTGCCCATGCCTGCTGCTGCCCGACGCGTCGCCGGGATGGGGACGACCATCTTCGCCGAGATGTCCGCCCTCGCCGTCCGGACCGGTGCCGTCAACCTCGGCCAGGGCTTCCCCGACACCGACGGGCCGCCGCAGATCATCGACGCGGCCGTCGCGGCGCTGCGGGGCGGCGCGAACCAGTACGCACCCGGGCCCGGCGTCCCGGCGCTGCGCCAGGCGATCGCCCGCCACCAGCAGCGTCGCTACGGCATCGAGCTCGACCCGGACCGCCAGGTCGTGGTCACCACCGGCTGCACCGAGGCGATCGCCGGCGCCCTCCTCGGTCTGGTCGACCCGGGCGACGAGGTGGTCGTGCTCGAGCCGTACTACGACTCCTACACCGCGATGATCGACTTCGCCGGCGGCGTACGACGGCCGGTGACCCTTCGCGCGCCGGACTTCCGTCTCGACCCGGCCGAGCTCGAGGCCGCCGTCGGCGCGCGGACCAGGCTGATCCTGCTCAACACGCCGCACAACCCGACCGGGCGGGTGCTCGACGCCGACGAGCTCGCGGCCGTCGCGCGGGTCGCGGTGGCCCACGACCTGCTCGTGGTGACCGACGAGGTCTACGAGCACCTCACCTTCGACGGCCGCCCGCACGTGCCGATCTCGACGCTGCCCGGCATGGCCGAGCGCACCCTCACCCTGTCCAGCGCCGGGAAGTCGTGGTCGGTGACCGGGTGGAAGGTCGGCTGGGCGACCGGGCCGGCCGAGCTGGTCGCGGCCGTGAGCGCGGCGAAGCAGTGGCTGACCTTCACCTCCGGGTCCCCGCTGCAGCCGGCCGTGGCCGCGGCCCTGGACGCCGGCGACGCCTTCCCCACCGGGCTCGCCCGCGATCTGCAGGCCCAGCGCGACCAGCTCGTCACCGGGCTGCGGGCGGCCGGGCTGACGACGTACCTCCCCGAGGGGACCTACTTCGCGACCACCGACGTGAGCGAGCTCGGCTGGACCAGCGGCGGCGACTTCTGCCGCGCCCTGCCCGATCGGGCCGGTGTCGTGGCGATCCCCTCGGAGGTCTTCTACGACGACCCGGACGCCCCGGGCAGCGGTCGCCACCTGGTCCGGTGGGCGTTCTGCAAGAGGCCGGAAGTCATCGCCGAGGCGGTGCGCCGACTGGCCGCCGCCGACCTGCAGGCCTGAGTGGTCTCGCTGACGTCATTCGTTCCGTGGGCGATCGCCCACGGAACGTATGACGTCGTGGTCGATCAGCGCCCGGCGTACCAGCGGGAGACCTCGGGCCGCATCAGCAGGCTGGTCGTCCCGGCGAGCGCGGCGACGAGGATCACCAGCGGCCACGCGCCGAGCGCGAGGAACAGCGAGACCGCGGCACCGCCCCCCGCGCTGATCGCGAGCACGATCCGGGCCCAGTTCTGGCCGACGAACGCCAGCGCCGCGAGCACGATCGCGCCCAGGGCGCAGGCGGTGACACCGACCAGGAGCACGTAGATGCCGGCCACCAGGTCTCGCTCGGTGACCTGCGAGGTGTTCAGCCAGGCCGGCTGGTCCTTCATCACCTCGGCGAACAGCTGCTCGCTGTTGGCCGAGACGTAGGCGACCATCCCGGCCACGAGCAGCACGACCGTCACCGCCACCACGCAGGTGATCGCGCACGCCGCGACCAGGGCCGGCGGCCGCGCGCCGACCACGGGACCGCGCGCGGGCGGGGCGACGCCGAAGCCGGGACCGGCCACGGGCCCCGGGAGATGGCCGGGCTGGTGCTGGTGCTGGGACGGGTGGGGATGGGGCGGAGCGGGTGGCGTGGGCGGCGTCGGCCGCGACGCGGACCGGAGCACCGCCAGTCGGGCCGCCTGCCGCTCCTCGAGGCGCTGGGCCCAGGGCCGGCCGGCGTACCAGTCCCGGGTGGGCTGCAGCCACAGCAGCACGATCCCGGCGAGCACCATCGGCGCGAGGAAGCCCGCGGTGGCGAGGCCGCCGACGAACAGCAGCGGCGACAGCGCGGTCAGCGCGATCCGGGCGCTGGCCGAGCGCTTGAAGACCTGGACCCCGAGGATCGCCGACGCCGTCGCGGCGCCCGCGCCGATCAGGCAGAGCACCCGGATCGCGGTCGCGAGCCCGTCGGCGTCGAGCCCGAGGTCGGCGGTCATCGGCTCGGTGAGGACCTGCTGCAGCTCCTCCTGCACCGCGAGGGTGTGGAGGGTCGAGATCCGCTGCCACGCGGCGAGCACCACGAACACGGACCCGCCGATGATCAGCCCGCCCGCCAGCGTCGCCTGTCCCGGCCGGGGCTGCTCCTTGCTCATGGCCCCATTCCACCAGACCGGCCCAGGAGACGTACTTGACGGGCAGTTCTGTCACTGGGCGGGCGTTGCAACGCCCGCCCAGTGCAGGAATCGCCGGTCGACCGGCGATTCCTGCACCCCGCGACTCAGCCGGCGAGCACCAGCCCGTCCTCCCCCCGGTCGACCGTGACCGAGCCACCGTCGGTGACCTCGCCACCGATGAGCAGCCGGGCGAGCGGGTCGCCGATGGCGGTCTGGATCAGGCGGCGCAGCGGCCGGGCGCCGTACGCCGGGTCGTAGCCGGTCTCGGCGAGCCAGGCCCGCGCCTCGGGCGTGACCGACAGGCCGATCCGGCGGGCCGAGAGCCGCGCCTCCAGCGAGCGGAGCAGCAGCTCGACGATCTGCGCCAGGTCCTCGCGGGAGAGCGCGTCGAAGGTGACGATCTCGTCGAGCCGGTTGAGGAACTCCGGCTTGAACGAGGCCCGCACCATGCCCATCACCGACTCCCGCTGCACCTCGGGCGACAGCGACGGGTCGACGAGGAACTGCGATCCCAGGTTGGAGGTGAGGATCAGGATCGTGTTGCGGAAGTCGACCGTGCGGCCCTGGCCGTCGGTGAGACGACCGTCGTCGAGCACCTGCAGCAGGATGTCGAAGACCTCGGGATGCGCCTTCTCGACCTCGTCGAGCAGCACGACGGAGTACGGACGCCTACGCACGGCCTCGGTGAGCTGGCCGCCCTCGTCGTACCCGACGTAGCCCGGAGGGGCACCGACGAGGCGCGCGACCGAGTGCTTCTCGGCGTACTCGCTCATGTCGATGCGCACGATCGCCCGGTCGTCGTCGAAGAGGAAGTCCGCGAGCGACTTGGCGAGCTCGGTCTTGCCGACGCCCGTGGGTCCCAGGAACAGGAACGAGCCGGTCGGCCGGTTGGGGTCGGAGATCCCGGCCCGCGCGCGGCGGACGGCGTCGCTGACGGCGCGCACCGCGGCGGCCTGGCCGATCAGGCGGGCGCCGATGACCTGCTCCATGTCGAGCAGCTTGGCGGTCTCGCCCTGCAGCAGCCGGCCGGTGGGGATGCCGGTCCAGGCTTCGACGACCTCGGCGATCTGAGTCGCCCCCACCTCCTCGCCAACCAGCTTCTCGCCCGCGGCGACAGTGTCCTCGGCCGCCTCGACGGCCTTGATCTGTTGCTCCAGTGCGGGGATCTGGCCGTAGAGGATCTCGCTGGCGCGGGCGAGGTTGCCCTCGCGGGTCAGCTTGTCGGCCTCGACGCGCAGCTGGTCGAGCTGGCGGCGCAGCACGCCCTCGCCCTCGAGCTCGGACTTCTCCCGCTCCCAGCGCGCCTCGAGCCCGCGCAGCTCCTCCTCCTTGTCGGCGAGGTCGGCCCGCAGGGCGTCGAGCCGCTCGCGCGAGGCGTCGTCGGACTCCTTGGCGAGCGCGAACTCCTCCATCTTGAGCCGGTCGACCTGGCGGCGGAGCTGGTCGATCTCCTCCGGGGAGGACTCGATCTCCATCCGCAGCCGGGACGCGGCCTCGTCGACGAGGTCGATCGCCTTGTCGGGGAGCTGTCGGCCGGAGATGTAGCGGTCGGACAGGGTGGCTGCGGCGACCAGTGCGGCGTCGGTGATCCGGACGCCGTGGTGCGCCTCGTACTTCTCCTGGATGCCGCGCAGGATCTGGATGGTGTCCTCGACCGAGGGCTCACCGACGAAGACCTGCTGGAAGCGACGCTCCAGCGCGGGGTCCTTCTCGATCGACTCGCGGTACTCGTCGAGCGTGGTCGCACCGATCATGTGCAGCTCGCCGCGGGCCAGCATCGGCTTGAGCATGTTGCCGGCGTCCATCTGGCTGTCCCCTCCGGCGCCCGCGCCGACGACGGTGTGCAGCTCGTCGATGAAGGTGATGACCTGGCCCTCGGACTGCTTGATCTCGTCGAGGACGGCCTTGAGCCGCTCCTCGAACTCGCCGCGGTACTTCGCGCCCGCGACCATGCCCATCAGGTCGAGCGAGAGCACCCGCTTGCCCTTGAGCGAGTCGGGGACGTCGCCGGCGACCACGCGCTGCGCGAGGCCCTCGACGACGGCGGTCTTGCCGACGCCGGGCTCACCGATGAGGACCGGGTTGTTCTTGGTACGACGCGACAGCACCTGCACCACGCGCCGGATCTCCTGGTCGCGGCCGATGACCGGGTCCAGCTTGCCCTCCTCGGCTGCGGCGGTGAGGTCGACGGAGTACTTCTCCAGCGCCTCGTACGTCGCCTCGGCGTCCTGCGAGGTGACGCGACGGTTGCCGCGCACGGCCGTCAGCGACTCGCGCAGCGCGTCCGCGGTCAGGCCCGCGTCGCCGAGCACCTGCTGGGCCGAGGACTCGACGGTGGCGAGCGCGATGAGCAGGTGCTCGGTCGCGACGTACTCGTCCTTCATCGACCGCGCCAGGTCGAGCGCGGACGCCAGGGCACGGGTCAGCGCGGCGGCGGTGGTCGGGTGCTGGACGGTCGCTCCGCTGGCACGCGGCAGCGCGTCGCGCGCGGCCGAGGCCGCGTGGACCAGCGCCGACACGTCGACGCCGGCCTTGGCGACGAGGTGGGCGGCGGTCCCGTCCTCCTGCAGCAGCAGGGCGACGAGCAGGTGGATCGGCTCGACGCTGGTGTTGCCCGCCGTGGTCGCGGCGAGCTGGGCGGCCTCGATCGCCTCGCGGCTGCGCGTGGTGAACTTGTCGGCCCCGAACTGGCTCATGCAGTGCTCCTCGAGAGTGGTCTGGCTCCATCTTGGCCGGAATGCTCCGACCGGTCATCAGGCCAAACGTCCCGAAAGTTGAGTCTGTTCCACTCAACTTTGCAACCGGTGCTGTGGGGCCGGTCACACCGCGCCCGTTGCGGGCGGCGATCGACGCCATGATGAAGGGCAACGGCTGGACCGTCGCGGAGACGCAGTACACCCAGAACTCCACAATGTCCTGGTCACCGTCCTGGTCACCGCGATCGACACCGAGCTCGCCGCGATCCGTGACGACTGCACGGCCGTCGCGGACATCGGGGCGACCGGGCCCAGCACCAGGGCCAAGGACCAGGTCGACGACCCGGGGACGACCGCGCAGGAGGGTGGGCTCGCCATCACCGACGGCTTCCAGCTCAGCGCGGGCCACCACCAGCCCGGGGAGGAGGTGCACCACCCGCCGCCTCCGCCGCCCTACCACCACGGGCGGGGACCCATCTGAGACCGGGACCCGAGCCGATCCGGGCTGGGGGCGTGGCGGGCGGATTTCGTCTCGGGATCATCCACCCGCCACGAGTCGTCGCGGTCGACCCGGGCCGTCCTCCTGGTCCCCGGAGCAGGAACGCGACCCCACATCGCGCTGGCCACGGGGCCGACCGCGCTGGGAACAAGGTGGCACGCCCGGTGTCCTCGAAAGCGATTGTTTCGGTGCCGACCGGTCGTGAAACGCAGCCGCGGCGCCGCCTACGGGGCAGCATGGCCACGTGGCTCGGCACACCGACGAGATCGACGACCCGTCCCCGCTGGCCGGGGCGCGGATCGACGTGGCCGCGCGGATCGGCTGGCTGCTGCGCGCCAGCCGGGTCGTCGCCGGGGTGCCGCTGCGCGAGCTCGCGGCACGCAGCGGCGGCCTGTCCCCCGCCACGCTGTCCCGGGTCGAGACCAGCGGTCGACGCAGCGGATCCGTGGTCGCCGCCTACGAACGCGCTCTCGGGCTCCCCCACGGACACCTGCGGGCACCGATCGACGTGCTGTGCCGCACCTTCTCCTACGCTCCCGCCGACGCCGACCCGTACGTCCCGGAGCCGACCCTTGCCGGGTTCACCGCCGCGGTCGACACCGTCCAGTCCTCCGCCCCGAGCGCCCAGGACTGGCTGCGGTTCGCCGAGTACCACGTGCTCACGCCGTTCGGCCTGCCGGCGCACACGATCCGCCCGCTCGTCGTACGCCTGACCGACGAGGTGGGCCGGGCGGCGGGCCCGGCCTACCAGCTGCGCTACGAGGCGTTGAGCAAGCTGCGCTGCAGCGCGTACGCCGACGTCGTCGGCCAGGCGATCCGCGACGCCGTCGGCCGGCCCGGCATGCAGCGCCCCGCCGACCTGCTCAGCGCGATCACCGAGCTCCCGACGCCGGAGCTGGTCGGCTGGTGCGGCGAGCTGCTCTCCCACGAGTCGTGGATCATCGCGCGGGCCGGATGCCTGGGCATCCAGAACATGCGCAGCGTCGGCGGCCTGCGCCGGTCCGACTGGCTCCCACTGGTGCCGGTGTACGCCGCGGCCTGTGACGCAGCCGCCGGCGACCCCCTGCGCCAGCCGATCCTCAGCGCCACGCTGGCGGGCTGCCCGCCGGAGTTCCGCTCCGCCGTGCGCAGCCTGCTCACCGAGGAGCTCGTCGAGCCGCGCCGGGCCGCCACCTGGACCCGGACCCGCCGCAACCACCACTACGCCTACGCCGCCGCCCTGGCCACCGAGATCACCGACGCAGGGACCGGGGAGGCGATGCTGGCCCGGCTGCTCTTCGAGGTGCTCTACGACTTCCGGGCGACGCACGTGACGACGTCGTCCTTCCTCCTCGTCGCCTCGCCGTTCGCCGACCAGGTCCGGGAGCTGATCTGCCGCTCGGCGCTGGAGGGCCCGGACGAGACCACCCGGCACGGCGCGGCCTTCGCCTTCGCGAACCTGATGATCCCCTTCGAGACGGCCGACCCGGCGCCATGGCTCGCCGCCGACGACCCGGTGCTGCGTGGCGCCGGGCTGAGCATCTGCGGCTTCGCCGGGGTCGCCCTGGAGCGCGGACTGCTCCACGACCTGGTCCGGCGCCAGGACCAGGTCGGCTACGAGGCGATGTTCGCGGCCGGGATGTCCCAGCAGCCGGAGCTGGCCGGGCTCGCCGAGGACGCGTCGCTGCCGCCCGCCGTGCGGACGGCCGCGTCGTGGTGGCTGGAGGCGGGCGGCCGGATCGTCCGCTGAGCCGCCGGCCGGCGGCTCACTGCCCGTCGATCTCCGGCGGCGCCTCGTGCTCGGGCAGGTCCGAGCTCGAGGCGACGTCCTCGTCGACCAGGGCGAGCTTGCAGAACTCCTCCCCGAAAGGCGTGAGGTGGATGCTGCGCCGCACGACCTTCGCGAACTTCACCGAGTGCAGCGCGGCGAGCACGTCGGGCTGGGCCTCGAGGACCTGGTACTCCAGGTGGTCGTGGACCGGCTCGCGCGAGAACCAGACCAGGCCCAGCCGGAACAGGTTGTTGAGGTACGACGGCACCTGCTCCAGGTAGCGCAGACCGGCTCGTGGCCCGACCATGTTGAGCCCGGGCGCGACCAGCTGGCTGCTCACCATGCCGATCGGCCCACCGGTGCGCACGTCGACCGAGGGCTGCGGTCCGTTGCGCAGCAGCATGACCAGGATCCGCGCCTCGTCAGGAGCGAGCTCGTCGAGGATCCGGTCGAACGCCGGGTGCCGGTCGTCGGTGCTCCACACGTCGCGGGAGCGCTCGAGCAGGTCCTTGCCGCGATCGCGCAGCGACTGCGGACGCGACGCGACCACCTGGCCGTCGACGACCGGACTGGCGATCACCTCGCGGGGCCGGTCCGCGCTGGCGCCCAGCGACTCGCCCGCCCGCATCAGGGCGGTCGCGACGGGGACCCCGCCGGACACCTGCTTGGCGACCTCGCCGAGCGCGCCGACGTACGAACCGACGTCGCGGATGAGCGAGGCCGCCTCGTCCCTGCTGGTGACCGCGCGCCCGACCCGCATCCAGTTGCGGGTGGTGGTGCGCAGACCCCAGCCGGCGGTGTGCAGCGCGGCCGACCCGGCGACGCGCGCCAGGCCCGGCAGCGACTCGGCCACCGCGGGCCCGGTCAGCGCGGGCAGGCGCGGCAGGCCGTCCTGGTCGAGGTCCTCAGTCATCTCAGCCTTCCGGTGCTCGGGCGGGTCACGACGATGGGAAGCCACCGACTGGTCGTGACGGCGGGAACCCGGGTCCAGACCGGGGGTGGGTCCAGCAAGCGTCGACTGGTCATGACGGCGGGAACCCGGGTCCAGACCGGGGGTGGGTCCAGCAAGCACCGACTGGTCATGACGGCGGGAACCCGGGGATCCAACCCCAATTGAAGATCCCGAGGTGGAGGA
Organism: Pimelobacter simplex; assembly: GCA_016803235.1. Taxonomy (GTDB): domain Bacteria; phylum Actinomycetota; class Actinomycetes; order Propionibacteriales; family Nocardioidaceae; genus Nocardioides; species Nocardioides simplex_A. The sequence goes on along the minus strand of JADCLI010000011.1, from coordinate 4,961 downwards.
ACCCGCCGGCGGCACCCATGATCGCGCCGTGGGCGTAGAGCATCCACTCGTCCTCCTTGATCGCCGAGCGCATCATCTCGACGAAGTCCTTGGGCGGGAGCTCCTTCGTGCGCCGGGCGATCAGCACCTGGATCTTCTCCGACTGCTGCCGGCTGAAGCCCGGGTCCCGGAACGGCGTGATGGTGCGACCGACCGCCTCCTGGGCGAAGGAGTCCTTGATGCTGTCGTAGCGCCGCCCGCCCATCGCGACGTTGACCGCGCCGCGCAGCGGGCCGGCGGCCTTGTCGATCGCGGGGCGCATCGCGGTGGCGATCATCTGCCGGGTGCGGTCGCCGCGCGGGCCGTCCATGAGGAAGTCGCCGATCCGCTCGAGCGTGATCACGTCGTCGGCGATGATCCGGGCGTAGACCTCGGCGCACTCGTCCTGGCGGCGCAGGAACAGTCCCTGCACCTTGATGCCGAGGATCCGCCTCTCCTCCGGCGGGTCGAAGATCAGCCACATGCCGAGCAGGTTGGTGATCCAGCCGACCACGACGCCGAGCAGCGGCAGCAGCCACCAGATGTGCCAGGTCTGGTCGACGATCGCGACCGGGATGCCGAGCAGGAAGCCGAAGATGAAGCCGAAGGCGACCATCAGGTTGAGCTCGCGCTGGCCGACGTCCTTGAAGACCTTGACCACCAGCTCGGGGTTCTTGCGGAAGTGGTCGATGACCATGATCTTCGGGTCGAGCAGCTGGTTGATGTGCACGCCGATCTCGTCCGTGATCGTCTTGACGACCCCCGGCAGCTGCGCCTGGACCCGGTCGATGACCGCCTGGCGCACGGGGCGGGGCAGGTCGCGCCACAGCCGCGGGTGCTCGCGCATCATGACCTCGTCGACGAGGGCGGGGAGGTCGGGGCGGAAGACCGCGACGATGTGCTCGGCGATCTGGTCCGGCTCGAGCTGGGCGTAGAACTCGGCGGGCGTGCCGAGCTTGGCGATCACCTTGTCGACCGCGATGCTGCCCATCTTGGCCGCGCGGGCGGGCACGATGCCCTGCCAGCCGAGGCCGCCGTCCATCCAGCCCGGGACCTCCTGGAGCTTGCGCGGCAGGACCCCGGCCACCTCCTTGAGGCCCGGGATCCGGAAGCCGTGGAAGTTGATCGGCTTGAACAGCATCCACAGGCCCGACCAGTTGATCAGCCAGCCGATGATGCCCGTGAAGAACGGGATCGACACGAAGGCGAACCAGTCGACGTGGTCGGCCCACTCCCTGAGCCCGTCCAGCACTGCGTCCACGCGTACCTCTCGTCCTCGTCGGTCCCGGCCGTGCCCCCATGCAGCGACGATGGACCCGACGGGTGGAGGTTAACGCCTGTTGTGGTAACCGGCACAGCGATCTCAGGTCACGGTGTCGCAGGAACTCTCGAGGCACGCGAGGACGAAGGCGCGTCCGAACGGGGTCAGCTCCAGTCGTCGGCGCACGACGTGCGCGCGGCGGGCGCCACGAGCGGCGTCGAGCACGGCGGGCTGGGCCTCGACCACCTGGTAGCGGGCCAGGTCCGCGACCGGTTCGGCCGTGTCCGCGACCAGCCCGAGCCGCCGCAGGTTGGTCAGGTGCAGCGGCAGGCGCTCCGGGCGTCGTACCCCTGCGCGGGCACCGACCAGCGTCAGCCCGCGCGCCAGCACCGCCGGGGCGAGCCGTCCGGCGAGCCCGCCGACCCGTACGTCGACCGTGGGCTCGGGCCCGGAGGTGTGCAGGAACCACAGCAGTCGGGCCTCGTCGGGCGCGAGCTGGTCGAGGACCCGCGCGAAGGCGGGGTGCTCGTCCGGGGCCGCGGCGACGTCGCGGGAGCGGGCCAGCAGGGCGCTGCCGCGCGCGGCCAGGCGGTCGCGACTCGAGGGCCGGGTCATCCGGCGACCCCGAACAGCCACAGGTGGAGGAGGCCGCCGGCCGCGCCCATGATCGCGCCGTGGGCGTAGAGGAGCCACTCGTCCTCCTTGATGGCTGCGCGCATCATCTCCACGAAGTCCCGGGGCGGCAGCTCGCGGCAGCGCTCGGCGACCAGCTCCCGGACCCGCACCGACTGCTGGGCGCTGAAGCGCGGGTCCCGCAGCGGTACCAGGGTGCGGTCGGCGGCCTCGAGCGCCACCGACCGGCGGATCGCCTCGAAGCGCCGTGGACCGACGGCCGCGCGCACGGCGGGCACGAACGGCCCGAGGGCGAGGTCGATGGCGGGGTGCAGCGCCTCGACGATCACCTGACGGGTCCGGTCGCCGGCCGGGCCCTCGAGCAGGTGCTCGCCGATCCGCTCGAGGGTGATGACGTCGGCGGCGATGTGCCGCGCGTACACGTCGGCGGCCTCCCACTGCCGTCGGGCGAACAGCCCCTGCACCCGGAACGGTCCGACCCGGCGGGGCTCCGGCGGCTCGAAGATCAGCCACATCCCGAGCAGGTTCGTGGCCCAGCCGACCGCGACCCCGAGCAGCGGCAGCAGCCACCACTGGTGCAGGACGTGGTCGACGACGGCGACCGGGATCCCCAGCAGGAAGCCGAACACGAGGCCGAACAGGACCATCATCCGCAGCTCGCGCGCACCGAAGTCGCGGAAGATCCGGACCACGACCTCCGGGTGGCGCTCGAAGTGCTCGATGACCATCACCTTGGGGTCGAGCAGCTGGTCGATGTGCTCGCCGATCTCGGTCGTCACCCGCCCGGCGACGTACGGCAGCTGCGCCTGGACCCGGTCCAGCACCCCGGTGCGGATCCCGCGCGGCAGGTTCGCCCACAGCTGCGGGTGCTCGCGCCACATGATCTCGTCGACGAGGAGCGGCACCTCCGGCCGGAAGGCCTGCACGATGTGCTCGGCGATCGCGTCGGGGTCGAGCCGCTCGTAGAAGTCGCGCGGGGTGCCGATCCGGGCGATCGCCTTGTCGACGGCGATGCTGCCCATCTTCGCCGCCCGGGCGGGCACGATGCCCTGCCAGCCGAGGCCGCCACGCAGGATGCCCGGCACCTCCTGCAGCCGGCGCGGCAGGGCGCCGGCGACCCGCGCCATGCCGGGCACCCGCACGCCGTGGAAGTGGATCGGCGCGAACAGCATCCACAAGCCCGACCAGTTGATCAGCCAGCCGATGACGGCGGTGAACACGGGGACCGACCAGAAGCCGACGCTGCCGAGATCGTCCACGAACATGGGTGTCCTGCCTTCGTCCCACCCGTGCCGGCGTCCCATGTGCCGCCGTACGGGTCCCTCTCTCCCGGGCCGCGACACTAGACCACACCCACGGCCCTTGGCGAGGGTTCCTGCGACATTCAGTCACAGAGATTTCGGGGAGCTATTCCTCCACGATGACCAGCCGTGCCCGGTCGGGCAGCCTGCCGAGCTCGCCGAACGGCTGCAGCCGGAGGACGATCCGCGCCCTCACCTGACCCTCCGTCACGAAGCCGAAGGTGCGCGAGTCGTCCGAGCCTCCCCAGTTGTCGCCGACCACCCAGTAGGACCCGGCGGGCACGGTCACCCACTCCGGGGCCTGGCCGGGCGGGAGGGCCGTACCGGCCTCGGTGCAGCAGGCCTCGACCTTGGCGCCGACCCGGCCGACCCAGGTCGGGTTGTCGACGGCGTACGTCGCGTCCTCACCCTCCGGCCGCACGAGGACGACCGGGGGGTCCTGGTCGGCACCCACCTTGATCCGGTCCCCCGGGAGGCCGATGACCCGCTTCACGACAGGGATCTCGCGGTCCCCGAGGGTGCTCTCGACGATGTCGAAGCGGTGGATCTCGCCTTTCCCGAACGGGTCGACGAGCAGCCTGTCGCCCGTCGACAGCGTCGGCTCCATGCTGCTCCCGGAGACCTTCACGGAGAACGCGAGGGCCGCGATGACGACCAGCATCACGGCGAAGAAGAGGACCAGCGCGCCGACGCCGAGGACGGTGCGCAGCCAGGGTCGGGAGTCGGCACGGTGGGTCACGGCGCGCAACCGTACGACATCCCGGGTTCATCGGCACGGGTCGAGCGGATCTGAGGGGAACGCCGGCGAAAGCTGGAAAGAAATCTGTTACTGGGTGTCGCGCACAACCGGAGATGTGTGTCACACTCCGTCACGCTTGGCCGGCTGAGGAGGGCTCGGGACCCACTCGGTTGAAGGCATGGGGATGCGGCCAGCGTTCCACCGTCGGTTCGGGAGGGATCGACGGGTGCCTTTGGGAGGAAAGTTGAAGAAGGTCGAAGGAATGGGCCGTACCCGTCTGGGTCGGTTCGCAGCCGTCACGGTTCCGGCGACCCTGCTCACCGCAGGGCTCGGCGTCGCGATGCTGCAGGGAATGGTCGGCGCCGTGCTGTCGTCGGCCGACGGTTTCACGCTCAACAGCGATCGGATCACCAGTGACGGACTGAAGGTCCGCACCGGTTCGGCCGACGTGGCAGGTGGTGACCAGGCGACGATCTACGCCGAGACCGGCACCACCACCAACGCCAGCGGCATCGAGGTGGTCACCCCCAACGTGACCCTGCCGCTGCTCGGCATCGGCGCTCACCTCGAGGTGACGTCGACCGACACCACCATCGCCTTGGGCTCGGTGGGTCTGAACGCCAAGACGCTGAACACCCCCAACGGTGCGACGCTCGGCAACACCACGATCGGTGTGGCGCAGTCCGAGGCGGGATTCGCCGACACGAACGCGAACAGCGGCTACGTCGCCGACGCGTTCGCGCTGACGAGCACCCAGGCGGACCTGCCGGACGTCAACGCCACCGCCTACGCGATCACGCTGGAGAGCCTCGCGCTCGACAACCTGTCGCTCGCGGTCGCGCTCGGCAACTGATCGCCTGACCCACGCCGCCGGCTGGCTGGGCCCTTCCGCCGGCGACTCAGCACACCGCTCCGTGGGGCGCGCGGCCGCGCGCCCCACGGGCAACCACCCGTTCGTCGTTGGGATCTCGCATGACTGACATCACCGTCTCCACCGCCACCGCCACCG
>JADCLI010000010.1 GCA_016803235.1 Pimelobacter simplex | reverse complement strand
CCGACCACGTCCCGATCACCGCCTACGAGGTCCCCGACCGGCACAAGACCCGCGTGCAGCTGCGTGACCACACCTGCCGGTTCCCGCACTGTTCGCGTCCGGCGACCAGGTGCGACATCGACCACCACCAACCCTGGGCCGACGGCGGACCGACCTGCCCGTGCAACCTCGTCCCCCTCTGCAGGCGGCACCACCGGGCCAAGACCCACTCCACCTGGCACTACGACACCGTGATGCCGGGCTCCTACGTGTGGACCAGCCCCAACGGCCACCGGTTCCGCGTCGACCACCGCGGCACCCACCCCATCCACGACACCAGCCCGCCCGACGAGTAGCGACCCCGCCCCACATCCCGCAGGACCCCACGTCTGCGGGGACGCAGGCATGTCCGTTGGCCGGACCCGCGGAGCTCCTCAAGCCACCGCGGTCCCCAGCACCGCGAGCGCCGAGGCGAGGAGCGTGGCGATGACGAGCGGGCGCAGCTGGACCGGCGAGACCCGGTGGAAGACCGCGTCGCCCAGGCGCCAGCCGAGCGGCAGGCCGGCGACCCCGCCGAGAGCGAGCGCCAGCACCTCGGAGTCGACGTGGCCGAGGACCACGAAGGCCGCGACCGCGACGACGTCCTGGCCGGCGAAGACGGCCTGCAGGGTGGCCCGGTAGCGCCGCGGCTCCCGGTCGACGAGCGCCATCACCAGCGGTGGCCCGTTCATCCCGGTCGAGGTCAGCAGTCCCCCACTGACGACGCCGACGACCGGCAGGCCACGCCGGCCGACGCGGAGCCCGGCCACCAGCAGCGCGACCATCACCAGCATCGCGACGGCGATCCCGGCCGACAGCGGTCCCTCGGCGGCGACCGCCAGCAGCACGAGCCCGACGGGCATGCCGACGAGGCCGGTGAGAGTGAGCACGGCCGCGTCCCGCCGGTCGACGTGCTCCCGCTCCCGCACCGCGATGCCCGCCGTCAGGACCAGGCTGACGACGGTCGCCGCGACCACCGCCCGGGCCGGGTCGGTGACGAGCAGCAGGCCGGGTACGGCGGCCAGTGCGGAGCCGAAGCCGGTCACCGCCTGGACCAGTGCGGCCACCACGAAGACCACCGCCGCGACCGCGGCGAGGACGAGCAGCTCCACCACGGCGGGCTTGTCGGCGGGGCTCAGCCGGCGAGGGGCGCGTGCCGCGGCCAGGGCGCGACCCGCTCCAGCTGGGCCGCGAGCGAGAGCAGCAGCGGCTCGCCGCCGAGGTCGGTGAAGAAGTGCGCGCCGAGCGGCAGGCCCTCGGAGTCGAAGCCCGCCGGCACCGACATCGCCGAGCCGCCGGTGACGTTGACCAGGCTCGTGAAGCCCGCCATGCCGGGCGCGACGGTGTACATGACCTCGGGGGTGGTCGTGTCGAGCACCCCCAGCCTCGGCGTCCGCAGGCACAGCACGGGTGTGAGCACGACGTCGAACGCGTCTGCGCCGCGGAAGAGCGCGGAGGTGGCGAAGCCGACCTGCTCGAAGCCCTCGAGCGCCCGCAGCAGGTCCGCCATCGGCATCGAGGAGTAGCGGTCGTACATCACCCGCGTGAACGGCTCGATGTCGTCGTCGCGCAGCTCCCGCCCGAGCTCGGCGAGGCGGTCGTCGACGTGCGCGACCAGGTTGGCCCCCATGATCACGCCCGAGTGGCGGGCGTAGTCGGGATAGGCGACGGGCAGGGTGGTCTCGACGACCTCGTGCCCGAGGTCGGTCAGCAGATCCGCCGTACGACGAGCGGCCGCGACACCCTCGGGGTCGACCGCCGGTCCGTCGGGGACGACGGTGGCGATGCCGATCCGCAGGCGGGCCGGGTCCTGGTCGACGCAACCGAGGTAGCCGCCGGTGGGCGGCGTGGCGCCGAAGGTCGCCTGCCCCGGCGCCCGACCGGCGGAGATGTCGAGCATCAGCGCGGAGTCGCGGACGGTGGTGGTCAGCGCCCCGTGGACGCTGGTGGGCGACGAGATGGTCGAGGGGTACGGCGCCCCGGGGATCAGACCGCGGCTCGGCTTGAGTCCGAACAGGCCGCACACCGCGGCCGGGATCCGCACCGAGCCACCGCCGTCGTTGCCGTGGGCGACGGGCACCAGCCCCGCCGCGACCGCGGCGGCCGAGCCGCCGCTGGACCCGCCGGTCGAGTGCTCGAGCGACCACGGGTTGTGGCAGGCGCCGTGCAGGACCGGCTCGGTGCTCGCGTTCTTGCCGAGCTCGGGGGTGTTGGTGGTGCCCAGCACCACCATGCCTGCGGCCTTGTAGCGCCGGACGAGCTCGCTGTCGGCACTCGCGACCTTGTCGGCCCACAGCCGGCTGCCGCCGGTGGTGGGCAGCCCGGCGACGTCGGCGGCCAGTGACTTGATGACCACCGGGACCCCGGTCAGCGGACCGTCGGGCAGCCCGGCGTCGACCTCGGCCAGCGCCTCGTCGTACCGGGTGCCGACCATCGCGTTGAGCTGCGGGTCGAGCTTCTCGATGCGGCGGATGCTCTCCTCGACCACCTCGCGGGCGCTGGTCTCGCCGCTGCGGATCGCGGCGGCGGTGGCGATCGCGTCGGGAAGTGCGGCGCTGCTCATCTGGGTCACTCCTCGATGATCGGGTGGTGGCAGGCGACGTACTGCCCGGGACGGACCTCGCGCAGCTCCGGCTCCTCGGCGGCGCAGCGCTCGGTGGCCAGCGGGCAGCGGGTGCGGAAGCGGCAGCCCGAGGGCGGGTCGAGCGGCGAGGGCAGCTCGACGGCGGCGGCCGAGTCGCTCAGCTCGCGGTCACCGGCGCCGGGGATCGAGGCCAGGAGCATCTGCGTGTAGGGGTGGGCGGCGTCGCTGTCGATCCGGCCCGAGGGGATGACCTCGCAGGTCTTGCCGAGGTAGAGCACCATCACCCGGTCGCTGATGTTCTTCACGACCGACACGTCGTGCGCGATGAAGACCATGCTCAGGTCGTAGCGCTCCTTGGTGCGCTCGAGCAGGTTGAGGATCTGGGCCTGCACCGAGACGTCGAGCGCGGAGACCGGCTCGTCGCAGATGAGGACCTCGGGGTTCATCATCAGCGCGCGGGCGATGCACACCCGCTGGCACTGGCCTCCGGACAGCTCGTGCGGGCGGCGGTCCCAGACCACGTCGGGATCGAGGCCGACGGCGGAGAGGGTCTCGCGGACGAGCTCCTCCTTCTCCTGCTTGGTGCCCTCGAAGCCCCAGATCGCCAGGCCCTCGGTGACCAGGTCCTTCACCTTGCGGCGCGGGTTCAGCGAGGACGTCGGGTCCTGCATGATCATCTGCATCCGCGAGCGCGCCTTGCGCAGCGGGCGCGAGGTGAGGCCGGTCAGCTCGCGCTCGCCGAGCCGGACCCTGCCGGACGTCGGCGACGGCAGCTGCATCACTGCGCGGCCGGCGGTGGACTTGCCGCAGCCGGACTCGCCGAGGATGCCCAGGGTCTCCCCCGCCAGCAGGTCGAGGCTGAGCCCCGACACCGCGTGCACCTTCTGCCCGCGCCCGACGGGGAACTCGACCACCATGTCGTCGACGGTGAGGACCGGCGCCTGCTCAGGGCGCAGGTGCGCGGTTCCGCTTCCGGCCATCAGCTGATCTCCTCTGCGAGGGCGGCCCGCGGCGGCGCGGCGTCACCGGCGGTGTCGACGTCGGGCAGCGGGTAGTGGCAGGCCGCCACGTGGGAGGTACGACGCACGCCGATCTCCAGCAGCTCGGGCTGCTCCGTGCGGCAGCGGTCCTGCACGTAGGGGCAGCGGGGCGCGAACCGGCAGCCGTCGGGCGGGTTCGCCATGTTCGGCGGCGATCCGACGATCGCCCGCAGCGTCGTGTGCGGCGGATCGGACAGACGTGGGATCGAGGCCAGCAGGCCCTCCGTGTAGGGGTGCCGCGGTCCCTCGAACACCTCGCCGGTGGCGGACCTCTCGACCACGCGGCCGGCGTACATCACCTGGACCCGGTCGGTCCGCCCGGCGACGGCACCGAGGTCGTGGCTGATCAGGATGGTCGCCATCTGGCGGCTCTCGGCCAGCGAGGTGAGCAGGTCGAGGATCTGCTTCTGCACGGTGACGTCGAGGGCCGTGGTCGGCTCGTCGGCGATCAGCAGCTTCGGGTCGCAGCACAACGCCATCGCGATCACGACCCGCTGCCGCATGCCACCCGAGAGCTCGTGAGGGAACTGGCTCATCCGGCGGGCGGGCTCCGGGATCCCGACCTGGCGCAGCAGGTCGATCGCCCGCTCGGCCGCGGCCTTCTTGTCCAGTCCCAGGTGCAGGCGCAGCGCCTCGGTGATGTGGGTGCCGACCCGCTTCACCGGGTTGAGCGAGGTCATCGGGTCCTGGAAGACCATCGCGACCTCGGAGCCCCACAGCCTGCGCCGCTCCTTCGGGCTGCTCGCGTGCACGTCCTGGCCGGCGATCCGGACCGAGCCGTGCACCTGCGTGGTGTGGCCGGTCGTGATCAGGCCCATGATGGTCCGGCCGAGGACGGACTTGCCCGAGCCGGACTCGCCGACGATGCCGAGCGTCTCGCCGGCGCGCAGGCTGAGCGAGACGCCGTCGACGGCGCGGACCACGCCGCGGGCGGTCTGGAACTCGGTACGGACGTCCTCGACCTCGAGGACGGTCTGGTCGCTCACAGCTTCGCACTCCTCGGGTCCCAGCGCTTCTGGGCCTTCTCGCCCAGCAGGTTGAACGAGAACACGGTCAGGAAGAGGAACACGCCGGGCACCAGCACGATGTGTGGGTACTCCTCCATGGTGCCGCCCTCGGCCTCCGCGATCATGTTGCCCCACGTCGGCTCGGGCGCCTGGACGCCGAACCCGAGGAAGCTGAGCGAGGCCTCGGCCACGATCAGCACCGAGATCATCACGACCATCATCGAGAAGATCGGCAGCACGACGTTCGGCACCAGCTCGCGCACCATGATGCGCAGCCTCGTGGCTCCCATCGCCCGTGCCGCGAGGACGAACTCACGCTGGGCGAAGGCGATCGTGTTGGCGCGCGCGAGGCGGATCATGCTCGGGATCGTGAGCAGGGCGAGCGCGAGGGCGACGTTGCGCAGCTTCGGCTCGAGCACCGTCGCGAGCGCGATCAGCAGCACCAGCGGCGGCACGGCGAGCAGCGCGTTGGTCAGGATGCCGATCACGCTGTCGACGCCGGAGCGCAGGAAGCCGGCGACGACACCGATGCTGCCGCCGACCACGGTGCCGACGGCGACCGCGGAGAGCGCGATCACGAGCGAGGTACGGGCACCGTAGATCGAGCGGGCCAGCATGTCGAGGCCGTAGTTGTTGGTGCCGAGCGGGTACTCCGAGAGCAGCTCCGGCGTCTGGTAGATCGGTGCGTCCAGCGCCTTGACCACGTCGACGTGCTCGCCGAGCGGCAGCAGCGGAGCGAGCAGGGCGACGACCGTCAGCAGCACCAGCCAGCCGCAGCACAGCCAGAGCAGGATGTCGGGACGGGTCCCGCGCGCCGCCCACACCACCCGGGACAGGCCCTGGGCGAGCACGATGACGCCGACCAGGAAGACCACGGCCTTCAGGAACAGCAGCAGCGGGGCGCTCCAGCCGACGACCAGCAGGACGATGCCGGCGACGACCAGCCCGGCGCCGACGCCGCCGAGGCGGGGGGCCGAGAGCTTCGACCCGACGGGGTTCTTCCTAGGCATGAGCACGGCGGGTCCTTGGGTCGAGGTAGCCATAGGAGAGGTCGATCCCGGCGTTGATGACGACGTAGATCGCGGCGATGAGGAGCACCGCTCCCTGCACCATGGGGAAGTCACCCTGGTTGGCGGACTTGATCACCAGGCTGCCCATCCCCGGCAGCGCGAAGAGGTACTCCACGATCACGGTGCTGCCGATCAACCGGCCGAGGCTGATGCCGAGCAGGGTGACCAGCGAGAACGACGACGGGCGCAGCGCGTCGCGGAGCAGGATCCGCAGCGGCGGCATGCCCTTGGCGCGGGCAGCGAGGATGTAGTCCTCGTGCAGGGTCACCAGCAGGTCGTTGCGCAGCACCCGGGTGAACAGCGCGAGCTCCATCAGCGCGATCGTCAGTGCCGGCAGGAACGCGTGGTAGAGGTTGTCGAGCGGGCTGTCGCCGAAGCGCACCCACTGGGCGCGCGGGAACCAGCCCAGGCCGTTGGCGAAGATCGCGATCAGCAGCAGGCCACCGAGGAAGGACGGCACCGACAGGATCGCGAACATCGAGGCCCCGATCGCCCGGTCGACGAGACCGCCCTCGTGCGAGGCGCTCCACATCGCGAGCGGGATCGCCAGCAGCAGGGCCATCAGCAGGCCCATGGTCGCGAGCTCGACACTGACGGGCAGGGCCGCCAGGACCCGGCCGACGACGTCGTTCTCCGGGGGCACCAACGAGCGGCCCAGGTCGCCGGTCAGGGCGTTGCCGAGCCACTCGACGTACCGGGCGAACACATTGCCGTCGAGGCCGAGCTCGGTGCGCTTGGCGGCGTACTCCTCGGCGGTGTGGCCCTCGCCGAGGACGGCCACGGCCGGGTCGCCGGGCATCAGCGACACCATCATGAACACGCCGAAGCTGACCAGCAGCAGTACGGCGACCAGCTCGCCGAGCCGCAGCACCAGCCGGCGGCTCATCGGGCCGCCTCCGGCTCGGCTGGCATCGGATCGAAGGACATCCGGGCGCATCCCTTCAGACGGTGTCGGGGGTCACATTCCCCCAGGACGTGAGGCAGCGTAGGTCGGCCGCGACGGCCGGCGACGAGACGGCTCCCACTCACTGGGAAGGGCCTCGACGGGGCCGCTCCACGTGCTTGTCGATGAACAGTCCCTCGGCCCGCACGAGCACCTCGTCGCCGCTCGTGATGGTGCCGTGCGACCAGATCTTGCGGCCCTCCACCCGCTCCTGCCAGCCGCGCACGACGAGGTCCGTGTGCAACGGCACCGGGCGCTCGTAGCGCAGCGTGAGGGTGCCGGTCATGCCCGACGTCCCGGCGTGCGCGTTGGCGACGCCGAGGGTGTGGTCGAGCAGCAGCGCGCTGATCCCGCCGTGCACGCAGCCCGGCGGTCCCTGGTAGGAGATGCCGAGGTTCACCGTGCCCGACACGGCACCGTCCGGGCTGTCCGGCTCGGCGGAGAGCACCAGCGGGGGCGCAATGGCGTTCTCCGGCCCGGTGACCGGGTCGTGCCGCGTGACGCCCTCCCCCGACCACATGTCGACCATCCGGTCGGCGAGCTCGGGCGCCAGCTCCTCGACCTCGCCGGCCATCGCGGTCAGCCGGCGCGCCAGGTCGTCGAGGTCGAGGTCGACCCGGCCGCCGGCGGCGAGGAGCGCAGCCGCGAGGCGGCGTACCGCGCCCACCGCGGTGTCGATCCCCGAGTCGTCCGGGCGGGCGGTGAGCTCGGTGAGCCCGGGCGACGTCACCGGGCCACCTCTGCGACAGCGTGGCTGAGCACCGGCTGGTCGCCCCGCTCGGGACAGTACGCCGCCAGCACGAGCCGGTCGCCGTCGCCCCAGACCGAGGTGCGGATGGTCTCCCCCGGCACCAGCGTGCCGGCGAAGCGGACCGCGATGCTGCGCAGCCGGGTGGCGTCGCCGTCCAGGAGCCCGTCGACGAGTGCCTTCGCGACGATGCCGTACGAGGCGAGACCGTGCAGGATCGGCCGGTCGAAGCCGGCGGACGCGGCGAAGGCCGGGTCGGCGTGCAGCGGGTTGAGGTCGCCGTTGAGGCGGTAGAGCAGCGCCTGGCCCGGGTCGGTGGGGCTGTCGAGGACGTGGTCGGGAGCGCGGTCCGGTGCCTGCCAGGTCGTGTCGGGTCCCGGCTCGCCGCCGAAACCGCCCTCGCCGCGCGCCCACACCTGCATCCGGGCGGTCCACAGCGGACCGTCGGCGTCCGAGACCCGGTGCTCGAGGACCACCACGGCGGCCTTGCCCTTGTCCCAGACGTCGGCGACCCGGGTGCTCAGCTCGGCGGCGCCGGAGGCGGGGATCGGCCGGTGCACGCTGAGTGCCTGCCCGCCGTGCAGGACCCGGCGCAGGTCGACGTCGATGCCGGGCATCCGCATCGCCGGGGAGCCCTGCTCGTCGCCTGCCGAGATCGTCCTGCCCGCGACGACCGCGAAGGTCGGCAGCACCTGCAGGTCGCGCTCGAAGGTGTAGGCCAGCTCGGGGTCGACGTCCGCGTGCCGGCCGGCGCCGAGCGAGAGGTGGTAGAGCAGCACGTCGCGCCGGGTCCACGTGATGGTGCGGAGCGCCGGCGGGGCGGCGAGTGCGGTGGCGAGGTCGATCGGCATCCGGGCCCCCGCTCAGTAGTGCTCGGCCGGGCGCAGCGTCGCCTCGGCACCGCCGTCGACGTAGATCACCTGGCCCGTGACGTGGCTGTTGGCCTCGCTCACCAGCCAGGCGAGCAGCTCGGCGGGTGCCTCGGGCTCGGCGTAGCCGTTGAGGGGCATCGGCACGGCCGCGTCCATGACGGCGCGCATCCTCGGGTCATCCATCAGGCCGGCGCTCATCGGGGTGAGGATCACGCCGGGGGCGATCACGTTGAGGGGTACGCCGGCATCGGCCCAGCCGGGCGCGACGCAGGTGGCGCGTGCCCACCGGGCGAGGGCCGCCTTGGTGGAGGGGTAGATCCGGGTCGGTGCGTCCTCCTCGACCAGGGCTGCTGCGCGGTCGGTGGCGGCCGTCGTACGGCCGGCGAGGAGGAGTTCGACGAGCTCGGGGTCGTTGGGCTGGGTGCCGGAGATGGAGCCGACGACCGCGACCCGGCCGGCCTTCGACGCGGCCAGCGCCGACTGGAGGCCGAGCACCAGCTCGACGGTGCCGAAGTAGTTGACCTCGACCATCAGCGGGCTCGGGACCGAGGTGCCGGCGCAGGTGACCAGGCCGTCGAGGACCCCGTCGCACCGCTCGGTGATGCCGGCGACGGCGGCCGCCCGGCCCTCGGCGGTGGCGAGGTCGGCGACGAGGTCCGCGTCGACCCGGTCGACGGTGATGACGCGGTCGCCACGGGCCTCGAGGATCCTCGTGAGCGCGGCGCCGATCCCGGAGGCGGAACCGGTGACGGCGATGGTGCGGGACATGGATTCCTCCGTGCTGTCGGGGTGATCAGATGTGGGAGCCGCCGTCGACTCGCAGGTCGAGGCCGGTGAGGTACGACGCGTCGGGCGAGGCGGCGAAGGCGATCGCGGCCGCGATCTGCTCGGGACGGGCCGGGCCGAGGGGCGAGCGGATCCGGTCGAAGGCACTGAGGTCGAGGCCCGGCTCGACCGCGACCCCACGGGTCAGCGGGGTGTCGACGGTGCCCGGCGAGAGCGGGACGACCCGGATCCCGCGACCGACCAGCTCGGCGGCGAGGCTCAGTGAGAAGGCGAGCACGGCGCCCTTCGACGCGGAGTACGCCGACATGTAGGGGTTCCCGTGGGCCGCGGACGTCGAGGCGACGTTGACGATCACACCGGTGCCGTCGGGCAGCAGCGGCACGACCTCACGGCAGAAGACCGCCGTGCCGACCAGGTTGATCTCGAAGAGGTCCCGCAGGTCGGCGACCGACAGGGACCCGATCGGGGTGGTGCGGTGGGCGCCGGCGACGTTGACGAGGACCTCGATGCTGCCGAGGTCGGCGTGCGCGGCCCGGACCGCGGCGACCACCGCGGCCTCGTCGGTCACGTCCACGACCGCGGTGGCGACCCGGCCGGTGCCGACCGACGTCGCCACCGTGTCGGCGAGGCCCACGGCGTCGCGGTCGAGGGCCACCACGGCCGCGCCCTCGGCGACCAGCCGCACGACCGTGGCCTGGCCGATGCCCGACGCGGCGCCGGTGACGACGACGTTGGTCCCGCTGAACCTCTGCATGGCCCGGAGACTAGGGACGATCGCGCTCCGGGGCCGCCGCGATCACCGGTCAGTGGGAGTGGCGGGTGCTCCGTCGTCGAGGGGACGCAGCAGCAGCGCGCAGGCGGCCCGGATGTCGTCCTCGGCGTCGTCGATCGAGAACCGGTTGTTGAGCAGGGAGACCAGGGTTCCGAACCAGCAGGAGACGATCAGCCGGATCTGCCGCTCACCCTCCTCGGTCACGTCGGTCATGCCGGCCGCGCGCTGGACGATCCGCGCGAAGCGCACGTCGTCGAAGGCCGACTCCTGGGAGCCCATCGCGTAGGCCTGGCTGTTGGCCTGGATCATCGCCAGCGACAGCTTCGGCATCCGGGCCATCTCGCGGCTGATCCGGATCAGCAGGTCGGCGACGCCGGCTGCGGGGTCGGCCACCGCGACGGGGTCGGACTGCTGGTCGTACTCCCCCACCCGCCAGCGCATCACCGAGCTGAACAGGTCGACCTTCGACGGGAAGTAGCGGTAGAGCGTGGCGATGGCGACGTTCGCCTGCTTGGCGACGTCGTTCATCTGGACGTGCTCGAGGCCGTGCTCGGCGCCGAGCTTGGCGGCCGCCCGCAGGATCCGCTGGTAGCGGTCCTTCTGGACGGTCGAGCTCGGCTTGGCCGCGGGCCTGCCCTCGGCGATCCGTGGCACTGCTGACTCCCTCCGGTGGCTGCGTCCCGATGGTCGGACCAGACGGGGGCGATCGCGTCGCATGTTACCGGTCAGTGGGACCCCGGACCGGTGGATCGGGCGTCACGACCCTTCCGGTGAGTGGGACCGGCGGCACCGGCCGTCGTACGGCGGCGGACAGACTCGCCGGACCAGACATCCGCGCCCGGCGTACCCCCACGGCACGCACCGGCGCGACGAATCCTCGAGGGGAGATCCGCACATGACCGCAGTCGGAGACGAGGTCCGCCACATCGAGTCGGGTCCGCCGCCCACCCGCTTCGCCCGTGGCTGGCACTGCCTGGGCCTGGTCCGCGACTTCGACGACGGGAAGCCCCACCAGGTCAACGCGTTCGGCCAGAAGCTCGTGGTCTTCGCGGGCGAGGACGGCGCGATCAACGTGCTCGACGCGTACTGCCGGCACATGGGTGGCGACCTGTCGCAGGGCGAGGTCAAGGGCAACGAGATCGCCTGCCCGTTCCACGACTGGCGCTGGGGCGGCGACGGCCGCTGCAAGCAGATCCCCTACGCCCGCCGGGTCCCGCTGCGCGCCCGTACCGCCGCGTGGCCGACGATGACCCAGGACGGCATGCTCTTCGTCTGGAACGACCCCGAGGGCAATCCGCCGACCGAGGACGCCGTCATCCCGCGGATCGAGGGCTACGACAACCCCGAGTGGACCGACTGGGTCTGGTACACCACGAGGATCGAGGGCTCCAACTGCCGCGAGATCGTCGACAACGTCGTGGACATGGCGCACTTCTTCTACGTGCACTTCACCTTCCCGACGTACTTCAAGAACATCTTCGAGGGCACCGTCGCCACCCAGCTGATGACCGGCCAGGGCCGCGAGGACGTCGCCCGCCCGCAGAACAGCGGCAACGGCCCGAAGAGCACCGGCACGACGTCCACGGCGGCGTACTACGGCCCGTCGTTCATGATCGACGACGTCACCTACCACTACAGCGACGGCAACGACATGCCCACGACGCTGATCAACTGCCACTACCCGATCGACGCGAACTCGTTCGTGCTGCAGTACGGGATCATGACGAAGAAGCCAGCGGGCGTCGATGACGAGGCCGCGACCGCGACCGCCCGCAAGCTGGGCGACTTCATCCGGATCGGGTTCGAGCAGGACGTGCAGATCTGGCGCAACAAGGCGCGGATCGAGAACCCGCTGCTGTGCGAGGAGGACGGTCCCGTCTACCAGCTGCGCCGCTGGTACGAGCAGTTCTACGTCGACGTCGCCGACGTGAAGCCCGAGATGACCGACCGCTTCGAGTTCGAGATCGACACCACGAAGCCCAACGAGGCCTGGCGCCACGAGGTCGAGCAGAACATCGCCAAGAGGGCGGCCGCCTCGGGCCAGCCGGTCTGATGGCCGTCCGGCCCGACGTCCGGCTCGACGACGCCCCCATGCAGCCCGTCTCGTGCGGGACCTGCGGGGCGGTCGTCGAGGCACGGAAGAGCTCGTGGGACCAGACCAGCATCCAGTGGAACGACGACGCACTGGCGGCCTGCATGGAGCGGCGGGCCTCGTCCCCGAGGCCGGGGCCCAACGGCGCCACCTTCACCGGCTGCGCCGCCCTGCGCGACGCGATCCGCGAGGCCGCCGTCCGCGGCCTGCTGGACGTCGTGGACGACGAGCCGCTCAAGACCAATCCCGATCACCATCCCGACCAGTACGACACGGAGGTGCACGCCTGATGGGCGTCGACCTGGATCGCCACGGCCCCTGGGCCGTCATCGCCGGCGGCTCGGAGGGGGTCGGCGCGTCCTTCGCCCGGCAGCTCGCCGAGACCGGCCTCAACCTGGTGCTGCTGGCCCGCAAGCCCGGCCCGCTCGAGGAGACCGCCGCCGCGTGCCGCGAGCTCGGGGTCGACGTACGCACCCTGGCGGTGGACCTCACCGACCCGGACGCGATCAAGCGGGTCGCCGAGGTCACCGATGACCTCGAGGTCGGCCTGCTCGTCTTCAACGCCGGCGCCAACAGCTACGGCCACGAGTTCGTGACCGGCGACCTCGACCGGTTCCAGGGCGTCATCGACCTCAACGTCACCGCCCAGCTCGCCCTCGTCCAGCTCTTCGGCGCGCCGATGCGCGAGCGGCGCCGCGGCGGCATCCTGCTGATCGGCTCCCTGGCCGGCTACATGGGCTCGGCCCAGATCAGCATCTATGCCGCGGTGAAGTCGTTCTGCCGGGTCTTCGCCGAGGGCCTGTGGCTGGAGATGCAGGAGCACGACGTCGACGTCCTCGAGTTCGTCCTCGGCGTCACCCGCACCCCCGCCATGGAGCGCGCCGGTCTCAACTTCGACATCCCCGGCATGCACGTCTCCGAGCCCGACGACGTCGCTCGCCAGGCGTTGTCCCTGCTCCAGGACGGCCCGGTCCACGTCGCCGCCGGGAACGAGCGGCTCGCCGAGATCCGCAGTGGCCACGACCGGTCCGCACTCGTGCGCGACGCACTGGAGAAGTCGAGGAAGCTCCTGCCGCCCTCCAGTACCTGAGCTCGTCGAGTAGCTGCGAGCGCCTGAGCTCGTCGAGTAGCCGCGAGCGCCAGAGCTCGTCGAGTAGCCGCGAGCGCCAGCCGAGCGGCGTATCGAGACGCCCTCGGCTAGCGCCTGAGTTCGTCGAGTAGTCGCGAGCGCCAGCGAGCGGCGTATCGAGACGCGGCGAGGCGTCTCGATACGCCCTCCGCGAGCGCCAGCGAGCGGCGTATCGAGACGCGGCGAGGCGTCTCGATACGCCCTCGGCTAGCGCCTCGGGCTACTCGACGAGCTCGGGCAGCGCCTCAGGCTCCCCGAGGCAAGCCCTGTGGAGGACCGTTCGACAGCGACACACGGATGTCCCATCGTCCTCTGCATGGCTTTCGTCTACATCCTGCGGTGCGCCGACGGCTCCTACTACGTGGGCAGCACTCACGCGCTCGACAAGCGGCTGTGGGAGCACAACAGCGGTCTGGGGTCGGCGTACACCCGCCGTCCGGGACGTCGACCGGTCGAGCTGGCCTGGTCGTTCGAGTGCGCCCACATCCGCGAGGCATTCAACTTCGAAAAGCGGATTCAGGGCTGGTCCCGCGCCAAGCGCGAAGCGCTGATCCGTGGAGACTACGCCGCTCTCCCGGCGCTGGCGAGGAAGGACTTCGACAGGCGACGCAGGAATCCTCCCGAGGTCGTCGAGTAGACGCGAGCGCCAGCGCCCGAGGTCGTCGAGTAGCCGCGAGCGCCAGCGAGCGGCGTATCGAGACGCGGCGAGGCGTCTCGATACGCCCTCGGCTAGCGCCTCGGGCTACTCGACGAACTCACGCGACGTCTCGGGCTACTCGACGAACTCATGCGACGCCTCGGGCTACTCGACGAACTCACGCGACGCCTCGCCTTGCTCGACGAACTCATGCGACACCTCGCCTTGCTCGAGCTCAGCGGCCGCGCGGCCGGCGCGGCGCCCGAAGAACGTGCCGTCGCCGAGCGAGGTGCCAGAGATGTAGCCGTGGCCGTGGATGCCCGAGCTGGCGCGGCCGGCGGCGTACAGGCCGGGGATGGCGGCACCGGCGAGGTCGAGGACCGAGCCGTCGACGGTCGTGTGCAGGCCGCCGAGGGTGAAGCCCGCGAATCCGGTGGCGCCGGGGGCGGCACGGTGGGTCGGGTTGTGGAATCCGATCCGCGGGTCGATCGCCGCGAACGGACCGGTCAGCACCCGCGTCCAGCGCGGGTTCTTGCGGAACAGCGGGTCGCCTCCGTCAGCGGCACCCGCGTTGTAGGCAGCCACCGTCCGGGCGAGCGAGCCGGCCGGCATGGCGAGGTCGGCCTCGAGCTCCTCGATCGTCTCGGCGACGTACGACGGCACGGTCCCCCACAGCTCGGCGTCGCCGACCTCCTCGAGCGCCTGGGCGTCGACGACCACCCAGCAGGGGCCGGGCTCGTGGAGCGCGGCGTGGCTGTACAGCCCCGGGTAGACGTCCTCGTTGATGAACCGCTCGCCGCGCGCGTTGACCAGCATGCCGCGGCACGCGAGCGCCGGGAGCGCGGTGTAGGCGACCTCGACCACCGCCATGCGGCGTACGGCGGCACCGACCGCCTGGGCCATCAGGATGCCGCTGCCGTCGTCTCCCCCGTCGCTCACCACGCCGTGGCCGAGCAGGTCCGGCGCGTGCGCGGCGAGCATGGCGGCGTTGTCGGCGAAGCCGCCCGTGGTGACGACCACTCCGCGCCGGGCGCGATAGGTGACGTCCTCGCCGAACCGTCGGGCGCGTACGCCGACCACCCGACCCGCCTCGACCACCAACGACAGCGCGCGGGTGTCGGTCTCGGCCACCACCCCGGCGGACGCACACGCCGCGACCAGGCGGTCCATCAGCAGCCAGCCGCCGAAGCCGCCGGTGGCGGGCCGGTGCCCGCGCGGGACGGGACGGGCGAGCTCGTCGTACGGCCAGGCGTTCTCACCCAGCCACATCAACCCGTCGGTGGTGGGTGGCATCCAGGAGGGCGCGTCGTAGAGCGACCTCTCGAAGTCGATCCCCAACGAGCAGAACCACTCGAAGTGCTCCACGCTGCCGTCGCAGTAGAGCCGCAGCTTCTCCTCGTCGGCGTGCGGGCCGAGCGCGGCGCGGAGGAAGGCGAACATGTTGTCGGCGTCGTCGTCGAAGCCCAGGGAGCGCTGCACGTCGGTCCCTCCGCCGAGGTACAGCTCGCCGCCGGACTGCGCGGACGAGCCACCCGCACCGCTGGCACGCTCGAGGACGACCACGGACGCGCCGGCGCGCCGCGCCTCGAGGGCCGCGGCACCGCCGGCGCAGCCGAAGCCGACGACCACCACATCGGTGACGACGCCGGCCTCGGCGGAGCCCGGGACGGAGTCGCTCACGCCGGCGGGAGGAAGGCGGCGAGCGGCTCGGACCCGGACCAGTCGTGGCCCCAGTAGCTGTCGGCGGTGATCTCCTCGGCGGTGTAGAACGCCTCGTCGACCAGCACGCCCTCGCAGCCGTACTCCAGGTCCCAGCCACCGGGCGCACGCACGTAGAACGACACCATCTTGTCGTTGGTGTGCCGGCCCAGGGTCGACGACAGCGAGAAGCCGGCCCTGTTGACCTTGTCGAGCGCGCGGCCGACCGCGTCGAGGCTGTCGACCTCCATCATCAGGTGCACCAGGCCGGGCGCCTCGCCGTGGGGGGCGGGGCAGACCGCGAGGCTGTGGTGACGCTGGTTGACGCCCATGAACCGCACCCGTCGGGGCGGCAGGGCCGCACCCATCCGGATCGCGCCACGGGGCAGGAAGTCGAGCACCTCGGTGTAGAAGGCGACCGTCTCCTCGGCGGCGGTGGTCGGGAGGACGACGTGGCCCATCCCCTGCTCACCGGTGACGAAGGCCTGGCCGTGGCCGGTGAGGACCGGGCTGTGGTCGAGCACGGGGCCGAAGAACACCTCGACCGGCGTACCGGCGGGGTCGTCGAAGCGGATCGCAGCCTCGACCCGTCGCTCGTCGCACTCCTCCTGGCCGAGCTCCTTGAAGGGCACGCCGGCGGCCTCGACCGCGGCCGCGACCTCGGCGAGGCCGAACTGGTCGCGCACCTCCCAGCCGACGGCGACCACGCGGTCGACGTCGCCCGGCAGGACGACGAGGCGCGCACACCGCTCGTCCATCCGCAGGTAGAGGCCGTCGGCCACCGGCCCGGTGGTCTCCTGCATCGCCAGGCAGTCCACCGTCAGCTCGCGCCAGCGGGGCAGGTCCTGGCTCTGCACGATCAGGTAGCCGAGGCCACGGATCGCGGTCATGTCAGTCTCCTCACGTCTCAGTCGGGGAAGGGTCAGATCATCGAGAGCATCGGCCCGGGCGGCGGGGTCACGTCCATCGCGGTCAGCGACTGCACGTGGAACACCGAGCCGGGCACGTGGATGGCGTGCGCGAGGCCCATGTGGCCGTCGCGCCAGAAGCGCTGGATCGGGTTGTCCATCCGCAGGCCGTTGCCGCCGGAGCGGGCGACGACCTGGTCCATCGCGTTGACCGCGCGCCACGCCGCCGAGACCTGCGTACGACGCGACTCGGCCCGCTCGGCGAAGCTGACCTCCTCGCCCCGGACCGCCTTGTCGTAGAACCGGCGCGCGTTGTCGAGCATGGTGACCCGCGAGGCGTGGATCTCCGCCGCCGCCTGGCTGATCGCGTAGAGGACGTACGGGTCGTCCTTCACCTTGGTGCCGGTGATCTGCACCCGGGTGCGCTGGTAGGCCAGGTGCGCGGCGAGGGCGCCCTCGGCGATGCCGATGACCGCCGAGGTGATGCCGAGCGGGAAGGCCGTGGTGAACGGGATGTGGTACGTCGGGTTGGTCAGCCCCGCGTCGCGAGGCTGGCTGCCGTCGGTGAACCGGGAGAACTCGACGACGCGGTAGTCCGGGATGAACGCGTCCTTGACGACGATGTCCTTGGAGCCGGTGCCCCGCAGGCCGACGACGTCCCAGGAGTCCTCGACGATCGTGTAGTCCGAGCGCGGCAGGATCACGTGGTGCACCCGCGGCGGCATGATCGCCTCGCCGCTCTCGTCGCCGAGGTAGGCGCCGAGGAAGATCCAGTCGCAGTGGTCGGTGCCCGACGAGAACTGCCAGCGGCCGTTGAACACGTAGCCGCCGTCGACCGGTCGGATGACGCCCATCGGCGCGTACGGCGAGGCGATCCAGGTGTCGTGGTCCTCGCCCCAGATCTCCTCCTGGACCCGGGGGTCGCACATCGCCATCTCCCACGGGTGCACGCCGACGATCCCGGCGACCCAGCCGGTCGAGCCGTCCAGGCTCGCCAGCCGCATCACGGCCTCGGCGAAGTCGGCGGGGTGCGCCTCGGCGCCGCCGTACTTCGCGGGCTGCAGCATCCGGATCACGCCCGACTCCCGCAGCAGCTCCGCGGTCCGGTCGTCGAGCCGGCCCAGCTTCTCGTTGCTCGGTCCGAGCGCGGCGATCTCCTCCGCGCGGGCCTCGATCTTCTCCAGCACGTCACTCATCACGAGCTCACTTCCTCAGCGGTGGTCTGCACGGTGGCGCCCGGCGCGGCTGCGGCGGGCGGGTCCTCCCGGTGGTCGGAGAGGCCGGCCGCGTGGCGCGCGGCCAGGTAGCCGAAGACGATCGAGGGGCCGATCGTGGCGCCGGGCCCGGCGTAGTCGTTGCCCATCACCGACGCGGCGCAGTTGCCGGTCGCGTACAGACCGGCCACGACCGAGCCGTCCTCGCGCAGCACCTGGCCGCGGTCGTCGGTGACGAGCCCGCCCTTGGTGCCGAGGTCGCCCACCTCGATCCGCACGGCGTAGTACGGCGCCCGGTCGATCAGGTCCAGGTTCGGGTTGGCCAGCGTCGGGTCGCCGTAGTAGCGGTCGTGGGCGCTCTCGCCGCGGCCGAACTCCTCGTCCTTGCCGGCGCGGACGTAGCCGTTGAACCGCTCGACGGTCGCCGAGAGCGCGTCCACCGGTACGCCGATCGCCGCCGCCAGGGCCGCCACGGTGTCGGCGCGGTGCACGATCCCCTGGTCGTAGAACCCTTGCGGGAAGGGGGCTCCGGGCAGGATCTGCGCGAACGGGTAGCGCGAACGGGCCCGCGAGTCCATCACCAGCCAGGCCTTCTCGTTGCCGCTGGCGAGCTGGTCGTGGACGAAGTTGACGTACGGCGATGCCTCGTTGGTGAACCGGCGTCCGTCGGACCCGACGATGACCTGGCCGGGGATCGCCCGCTCCGAGACCAGGGGGATGGTGGCACCGGCCGGGTGGGTGACCGAGGGCATCCACCACGCGTCGTCCATCAGGTCGACCGCGCCGCCGACAGCCTGGCCCGCGACGATGGCGTCGCCGGTGTTCTCGACGGCGCCGAGGCTGTGGTCGGGACGCGCACCGGCGGGGAGGTACCGCTCGCGCATCGCGGGGTTGTGGTCGAAGCCGCCGGCCGCGAGCAGGACGCCCTTGTGGCCCCGGATCCGGATCTCGGCCCCGTCACGGACGGCGACGACACCGGTCACCCGGCCGTCCTCGACGACCAGCGACGTCATCGACGTCTCCAGCCACAGCGGGACGCCGGCGTCCTTGAGCGCCATCCGCATCCGGGCGACGAGCGCCCGGCCACCGGTCGCCATGTGGCGGCGACGGACGGCGTTCGAGCTGACCCGCCAGGCCGCACGCAGCGAGGCACGACGGCCCTGCCAGGTCCGCTTGACCATGGCGAGGTCGTGGTAGTCCTTCGCGGTCACCCACAGCCCGAGCGGACCCTTCATGTTGTTCGGCCGCTGGTAGGCCTCGTCCTCCCCCAGCTTGCGGGTGTCGAACGGCTTGGCCTCGATCGACCGGCCCGCGGGCCGGCCGCCGGGCAGCTCGGGGTGGTAGTCGGCGTAGCCCCGGGTCCAGGCGAAGCTCACCCATCGCGACCGCTCGAGGAGCGCCATCGCGGCCGGGCCGTGGTCGACGTACGCCGCCAGCCGGGTCGCGGGGACCTTCCCGCCGGTGATCGTGGTCAGGTACTCCAGCACCGACGCGCGGGAGTCGTCGTGCCCGGCCTTGCGCAGGGTCGGGTTGTTGGGCACCCAGATGCCGCCGCCGGAGATCCCGGTGCTGCCGCCGAACTTCGTGCCCTTCTCGATCACGACGACCGAGAGGCCGGCGTCGACCGCCGCGAGTGCGGCTGTCATCCCACCGCCACCGCTGCCGACGACGACGAGGTCGTACTCGTCGGTCCAGGCACTCACGCGGCGCCCTCCTCGTGCTGCTCGTCCTGCTGGTCCTGCTCGGTGAGGAAGGCCAGCACGGTCCGCTCCCAGGCGCGCTTCTGCTCGATCATCGCCCAGTGGCCGCAGTTGGCGAACACGTGCACCTCGACGTCGGGGATCGTGCGCATCGGGATGAGCATCATGTCGAGCGGGCTGACCCGGTCGTCGCGGCCCCAGGTGAGCAGGGTGCGCGCTTTGATCTGGTCGAACTGTGCCCAGCCGGGCGTCGCGTGGGCCGAGCTGCCGGCGCCGGCGAAGGCCGCGGCGATCGCGTCGCGGCCGTACATCCGGCGGGCGACCTCGAGGGTGTCCGGCTCGGTGGCCAGCGCCCAGCGCTGCTCGACCAGCTCGTCGGTGACCATGGTCTGGTCGAACACCATCGAGCGGAGCCAGGCCACGAGCTTGTCGCGCGTGGGGTCCTCGACGAACTCGACCAGCAGGTTGATCCCCTCACCCGGCGCGGGACTGAAGACGTTGCGGCCGACGCCGCCGACCGTCACCAGCCGGCGTACCCGGTCCGGCTGGCTGATCGCGAGCCGCGTCGCGACGCCGCCGCCCATCGAGTTGCCGATGACGTCGACCCGGTCGAGGCCGAGCCCGTCGAGGAAGCGCTGCACCGCCGGCAGCGCCGCCACCATCGGATGCTGGTCGGTGGTGTCGCTGACGCCGAAGCCCGGCAGCTCCAGCACCAGGCATCGGAAGTGCGGGGCGAAGGCCGGGAGGTTGTCGCCGAAGTTGCGCCACCCGGTGACGCCCGGGCCCGACCCGTGCAGCATGAGCAGCGGGGGGCCGTCGCCGGCCTCGTGGTAGCGCAGCACGCCGGCGTCGGTGGCCAGCTCGCGTCGCGTGGAGTCGTGGGTCAGGTCGGTCACGCTCCGCACGCTAGGTGGCCGTGCGCGAACGGGCCCGCGTCCCTCCCGGTGACCGGAAAGCCCTGTCAGTACGGGCGATTCGCCGCTCGCCGTACGACGCCCGGCGGCCGACTGCGGCCCGCACCCTCACTCAGCGGGACGCCCGTCGCCTCCGGGAGGATCCGTCGCTAGCGTCGTCGACATGAGCACCGCAATCGAGCCGTCCCCGCTGGAGATGCGGGCCGCGATGGGCAACTTCGCGACCGGCGTGACGATCGTGACCGGCCTGGACGACGGCGAGCCGGTCGGCTTCGCCTGCCAGTCCTTCGCCTCGGTGTCCCTCGAGCCGCCGCTCGTGCTCTTCTGCGCCGACCACAGCGGTCGCGCCTGGCCGCGGATCCGGCGCTCGGGACGCTTCACCGTCAACGTGCTCGGCGAGGACCAGGCGGACCTGTGCCAGCGCTTCGGCTCCAGTCGGGGCCGGAAGTTCGAGGACCTCGCGTGGGAGCTCTCCGCCGAGGGGACCCCCAGCCTGCCCGGCACTCTCATGCGGGTGCACGCCACCGTCGAGAACGTCGTCGTGGCCGGCGACCACGACGTCGTCATCGGCCGGGTCACCCGGCTGGAGACCCCGCACCGCGCCACCCCGATGCTGTTCTTCCGGGGGAAGTTCGGCATCGAGGACCAGCACGAGCAGGTCGCGCCCGACCTGTGGGGCTGGGGCGACCACTGGGGCTGAGGCCGCCCATCGGGCGGTCAGGCCCAGGCGCCGGAGGCCGCGTCGGCGACGAGACGGTCCATGGTGGCGGGCGACCAGGTGGGCTGTGCGGGCGCCGTGGACGCGCGGACGGGCGCCGGGGCGGGCTCGGGCTCGGGGAAGAGGTCGGCCGCGGTCTGCCGGGCGGCGCGGAGCACCAGCGGGGCGACCCGCTCGACGGGTGCGCGCAGGTCGCCGACCAGCGACACCGCGCCGACCGCGCCCTCGGGGCTGCGGATCGCGGCCGCGACGCAGGCGATGTCGGGGTGCGCCTCGCCGCGCTCGTAGGCGACGCCGTGCCGGCCGCGGACCCGGTGCAGCTCCTGGTGGAGCAGGGCGAGGTCGGTGATGGTGGACTTCGTCAGCCGGGCGGGCCGGGCCTCGACGATCTCGTCGACCCGCTCCGCGGGCAGCCAGGCGAGGATCGCCTTGCCGAGCGCGGTGGCGTGGGCCGCGGCGTGGCCGCCGACGCGCGAGGGCACCCTGACGGCGAAGCGGCCGCCGATCTTGTCGAGGTAGCGCACGTCCGGTCCGTCGAGGACGGCGAGGTGGGCGACCAGGCCGGTGCGCACCTGCAGCTCGTGGAGGTACGGCGCCGCCGCCTCCCGCAGCTCGGTGTCGGCACGGCCGCCGCCGCCGAGGCCGAGCGAGCGCGGGCCGAGGGAGAAGCCGAACGAGGTGTGGGAGAGCCACTCCAGCCGGACCAGCTGGTCGAGGATCCGGTGGGCGGTCGAGCGGGGCAGGTGCGTGGCCCGCGAGACCTGCTCGAGGGTCAGCCGTGCGGCCGGCGACTCGAACGCGTCCAGGATCAGTGACATCCGCTCCACCATGGACGGCGGCAGGTCGCGGCCCGCGGCGGCGGAACCCTCGGCGACCGGCTCGACGATCTGAGCGCTCATGACTGCTCCCCTCGATCAAAACTGAAATACATTCTAGTTTCCGGTGGTCCGAAGGTAGCAAGCAGAGACGGTCATCACAAGCCCCCTCTTCACCGCCGCTGCGGGTCGACGCCGCCACTCAGCGGGAGCACGGCCCACCCGTCGTGCCCGGGAGTGCTTGACTCCCCGCCGTCCCCACCGGAAGGAAGCACCCGTGCAGCTCGGCATCGTCAGCCCGATCGTGACCGCCAATCCCGGCGCCCATGCGCCGTGGGAGGAGAAGGCCGGCATCGCCGAGCTGGTGCAGGTCGCGCAGGCCGCCGACCGCCTCGGCTTCCACCACCTGACCTGCAGCGAGCACGTCGCCGTCCCGACCGAGGCCGCCGCGCAGCGCGGCGGCACCTACTGGGACCCGCTCGCGACCTTCGGCCACCTCGCCGCCGTCACCGAGCGGCTGCGCCTGATGACCCAGGTGCTCGTCATCGGCTACCACCACCCGCTGGCCATCGCGAAGCGCTACGGCACCCTCGACCTGGTCAGCGGCGGCCGGCTGATGCTCGGCATCGGGGTCGGCTCGCTCGAGGAGGAGTTCGCGCTGCTCGGCGCCCCCTTCGCCGGGCGGGGCGACCGGGCCGACGACGCGCTGCGCGCCCTGCGCGCCAGCCTGGGCCGGCGCGAGCCGTCGTACCACGGCACCCACTACGACTTCGACGGACTCGTCGTCGAGCCGCACGCCGTCCAGGAGCGGGTGCCGCTCCTCATCGGCGGCCGTACGGCGCGCAGCCTGCGCCGCGCCGTCGAGCTCGGCGACGGCTGGGTGCCCTTCGGTCTCGGCCTCGACGAGCTGCGCACGATGCTCGCCGGCCGCGAGCTCCCCGACGGCTTCGAGGTGATCCTCTCCCCCGGCCGGATGGTCGACCCGATCGGCGACCCCAGCGGTACGACGAGCCGCCTGGCCCGGGTCCGCGACGCCGGCGCCACCCTCGTCACCACGGCCGTCGAGGCCACCTCGGCCGACCACTACTGCGACCAGCTCGAGACGCTGGCCGTCCTCGCGAAGGAGATCCGATGACCGACGACCGCCTGGCCGCACTCGAGCGCCGGCTCCAGCGACTGGAGGACGAGCGCGAGATCGTGCAGCTGCTCACGACGTACGGGCCGCTGGTCGACTCCGGCTGTGCCGACGAGGTGGCGGCGATCTGGACCGAGGACGGCGTCTACGACAACGACGTCATCGTGATGACCGGCCGCGAGGAGATCCGCGCGATGGTCCGCTCCGCGTCCCACCAGGGCTTCATCGCCGGTGGCTGCGCCCACTTCAACGGGCCGGTCTCGGTGCGGGTCGACGGCGACACCGCGGTCGCGGTCACCCACTCGCTGATGGTGCTGCACGAGGACGGCGCGTTCCGGGTGAACCGCGCGACCGCCAACCACTGGCAGCTGCGCCGCACCGACGAGGGTTGGCGCGCGACCGTGCGCACCGGACGACTCCTCGACGGTGCCGAGCTCGCGCACGGCCTGCTGCGCACCGGCGCGCTGGGTCAGCTCCCGCCGGGCTGACCCTCCAGCGCCTCGCGAGCCAGGTACGTCGCCCCGGCCACGGCCGCGGGCATCACCAGGATCCCGCCGAACGGCACGAAGAAGCAGGCCTGGACGCAGACCCCGAAGCCGAGCATCGCGCCGCGGTGGCGGCGCATCAGCGCCGCACGGGCCGCGCGGTCCATGCCGCGCGCCTCCAGCGGGCGGGAGACGAGCTCACCGGCGAGCAGCCGACCGGCCACGACCAGGCCGAGCACGGCACCGACGACGGTGCCGATGACGGGCAGCAGCCCGACCACGAAGACCACGATCGCCGTACCGATGCCGAGCGCGACCAGCACGAGGCCGTCGATCGCACCCCGGATCCAGCCCACGCCCCGGTCGGGCACGTCGCCGCCGAGGGAGAGCTCGACCTCCTTCCAGATCTTCTCGTAGAAGGGGTCGCCGACGGCCAGGGTGAGGCCGGTGAAGGTGACGATCGCCAGCATGACCGCGCCCACCAGCACCAGCACGTAGAGCGCGCCCCGGAACAGGCCGCGCACGGCGTCGTCCCAGTCGTCGGCGAACGGGGTGGCCCAGCCGACCACGTCGTCGGCGTACAGCACGAGGACGACGAGGGCCGCGGCCACGAATGCCGCGACGATCAGGGCCGGGACGATCCCCAGGAGCATCAGCGCCGGGCGCTCCCGCCAGAGCCGGAGCCCACGCAGGAGGTACCGGGCACCGCGCCCGAAGCCCATGTCAGCAGCCGCTCAGAACAGGGCGGAGGCCAGCGCCTGACGGCCCTTGAGGACCCGCGGGTCGTCGTTGCCGACCGCGGCGAAGAGCCCGACGAGGTGCTCGCGGGCCCGGTCGCGCTCCTTGCCGGAGGTACGCCGGACCAGCTCGACGAGCCGCGCGAAGGCGTCCTCGACGTGGCCACCGAGCATGTCCATGTCGGCGACCATGGTCTGCGCGTCGACGTCGTCGGGGTGGGCGGCCGCCGCGGCACGGGCCGCGTTGAGGTCGACGCCCTGGGTGCGCTGCAGCACCTTGGCCATGGCCAGGCCGGCGGCGGCCTCGTGGTCGGCGGGGTTGGCGTCGACGAGCTTCTGGTACTCCGCGACGGCGGCGTCGATGTCGCCGGCCGCGAGCGCGTCCTGCGCCGGGACGTAGCGCGGGTCGATCTCCGGCTCCTCGCCCTCGGCGAGCTCGCCGCCGGCAGCGCCGAAGGCGTTGGGCTGGTGGCGCCCGGAGATGCCCTGCGCCGTCAGCTGCTGGGCGAGCTGGTTGAACAGCGCCCGGATGTCGTCGATCGGCGCGGCGCCGGGGATCGGCTGCGTCGCCGGGCGGCCGTCGAGGAGCACCAGCATCAGCGGCACCTGCGGGATCTGCATCGCCTGCGCGATCTGCGGGACGGCGTCGACGTCGATGGTCGCGGCGAGGAACCGGCCGTCGTACTCGTCGGCGACGGTGGCCACGTCGAGCGCGAGCTGGGCACTCTCCGGCGACTGCGACGGCGAGGAGAAGACCAGCACGACCGGCGCCGTCATCGACGCCTCGAGCACGGCCTGGAAGTTCGCCTCGTCCACCGCGACGGAGTACGCCGACGTCGAGCCGCCGCCCGTCGCGGCTCCACCCGCGGGCGCCCCCGCGGCACCGGCACCGGCACCGGCCGGCGAGGTGCGCTTCAGCGCGGACAGGTCGATCGCTCCGGGGCGGGAGAACGGCTGCTGCGTCATGGGCGCAATCCTACGAACCCCGCCTCAGTTGGGGACGCGCGGTCCCCGGAGTCCGGCCCGCTGGACGACGCGCTGGATGGCGAGGTCGCGGTCGTCGGGCCGGCCGACGTACCGGATGTCGCGCAGGCCCTGCTCCTGCGCGGCGGACTCGAAGCAGAAGTGGCCGAAGCCCAGCAGCCGGCCGTGCAGCGGCTTTTGCACCGAGATGTCGAGGATGCGGCTCAGCGGCATGGTCGCCAGGCTCTGGGACAGCACGCCGTGGACCCGGAACACCCGCATGTTGGTGATCACGAACCGGTCGCGGAGCACGCCGAGCGCCATCCAGCCGGCCCGGAGCAGGAGCACCGCCGCAGCCACGATGAGCACCCACGCGACGTGCACGTTGACGAACCAGCTGCCGACGAGCAGCACCAGCGCGAGCCCGGTCTCCAGCGCGGGCCGCACGTAGGCGAACCAGTGGTGGGTCACCTCGTCGACGACGACCTCGCCCTCCTCGCGCAGCAGGTGCTTGCCGATCCTCGGGTCACCCAGCCGGGCGACGACGCCGGAGGCGAAGGACAGGACCATCGGTCGGCGCCGCGGGTCAGTCCATCGCGCCGACGAAGTCGATGACCCCGTTGAACGCCTGGGTCGTGAGGTCCCAACCGCCGCTGGCCGCGGACTTCGAGGTGTCCGCGAGCCCGGACGGGTCGGTGAACATCCAGAACCCGAGGAACACGATCACCACGAGCGCGATCAGCTTCTTGGTGTCCATGTGCGGGCGTCTCCATCCGTGTAGCAGGTGCGCCCCGAGGGCACAGATCCCCACATTGGTACCAAAGGCACCAGGGACCACCCGGGAGGCGCGCCCGGGTCAGCCGCAGGTGACGTTCTGCAGCCCGTTCGCAAGGGTCGCGGGCGGCACCTTCCCCTCGCGCAGCCAGGCAGCGAAGAATCCGTCGAGCTCCTCGCCGGAGACGCTCTCGGCGAGCGCCTCGAACTGCTCGACCGTCGCGTTGCCGTCGTGGTGGTCGGCGACCCACTTCCGCAGCAGCGTCGCGAGCTCGTCGAAGCCGATCCGGTTGCCCAGCGCGGCGACCGTCATCGCGCCGCGGTCGTAGACGGCCTCGTCGAAGATGTGGTCGGCACCCGGGTCGGCGATGTCGAGCCGCCAGAAGTCCGAGGCGGGGAAGGTGCACTCCCTGTCGTACATCTTGTCGAGGTAGGCCACGACCGACGGCCCGCCGTGGGCGGCGGCGTACGCGGCCTCCATGTAGGTCGCGAAGCCCTCGTTGAGCCAGATGTCGCGCCAGCGCTGCACGGCGACGCTGTCGCCGAACCACTGGTGGGCCAGCTCGTGCACGATCACGCCCGGGTAGATCCAGCCGCCGTACGTCGGCCGCGACTGGTTCTCCAGCGCGAACCCGACGTCGAGGCCGGTCACCAGGCCACCGGTGGTCGCGAACGGGTAGGGCCCGAGCTGGGTCTGCAGCCAGTCGGTGATCGCGCCGGTGCGGGCGAGCTGGCCGCGCACGTAGCCGCGCAGCTTGGGCTCGAGGCCGCGGGAGACGGCGTTGTAGTACGGGATCCCGGCGGCGGTCGTGCCCTGGTCGATGACGTAGCGTCCGGCCGCGAAGAAGGCGAGGTAGGTCGCCATCGGGTCGCTCATCCGCCAGTGCGTGGTGGCGAGGCCGCGCTTGACCTTGCGGCTCACGCGGACGCCGTTGCCGACGACCTGCTTGCCCTTCGGCACGGTGACCCGTACGTCGAAGGTGGCCTTGTCGCTGGGGTGGTCGTTGGACGGGAACCACCACGGCGCCATGTGCGGCTGGTTCATCGCGACGACCTCGCTGCGGCTGGCCAGCCAGTTGCGCTCGCCGGCGTAGCGGTGCTCGCCCGGCTTGCCGGCGTACCGCACCACGACCCGGAACGCCTGACCGGCCGCGATCGGGGTCTTCGGCCGCACCCGCAGCTCGTGCTTTCCGGACGTGCGGAAGCGGGCCTTGCGCCCGTCGACCTTCACCCCGGTGGTGGGCAGCAGCAGGTCGAGGGAGAAGCTGCGCAGGTCGGCGGTCGCGGTCATCGTGATCGCGGTCCGCCCGCGCAGGCGCCCGCTCGCGAAGTCGTAGCGCACCCGGACGTCGTAATGCCGCGCGTCGGTGCCCCCGTTGCCGTCCAGCGGCCAGTACGAGTCGGTGCCCTGGGCGGCGCCGGCCCCGTAGTCGCTCGCCTCGACGCCCGGGAGGGCCGAGGCGGGTACGCCGCCGGGCAGGCACAGCAGGAGGGCGAGCAGGAGTCCCAGCGGGGCAGCGAGTCGGCGCACGCGGTCAATCTACGCCCACGCCGGCCGGCCCGATCAGGCCAGGCGCGCGGCCAGCTGCGGCGCCGCGATCACGGTGCCGAGCAGCGCGTTGACCTCGGCGTCCTCGGCGTCCGATGCGGCGAGCCAGGCGATCACCCGGCCCGACGCGTCGCTGCTCGAGCTGGCGACCGCTCTCGCCTCGATCTCCTCCGTCCCGCCGCGGGCGAGCCCCGACGCGGTGACGACGAAGCCCGGCTCGATGTTGAAGGCGCGGATCCCGGCCCGGCGGTACTCCGCGTTCACCGCGCCGGCGACCCGGCCGAAGGCCGCCTTCGCCGCCGCGTAGGCGAGACCCCAACCGCCTTCCCCGGGGGGTGCCGGCGGGTCGTGAACGGCGGATCCCGAGCACATGTTGGCGATGACGCCGCCGCCGGCGTCCACCATCGCCGGCAGGAGGGCCTGGACGAGACTCACCTGGTGCACGAGGTTCGCCTCCAGGCTCTCGCGCAGGGCGGCGAGGTCCAGCTCGAGGAAGCGTGCGTGCGGGACGTGGTGCACGGCGTTGCTGACCAGCACGTACGGCGCGCCCCAGGTCTCGAGGAGCTCGCCGGCGACCGCCGTCGCCGCGGTGGGGTCGGTGAGGTCCATCCGGAGCGGCAGGGCGCGCACTCCCCTGGCCTCGATCTCGGCGGCCGTGGTCGCGAGGCTCCCGGCGACGGCGTGCATCACCCCGCCTTCACGGGAGGTCCGGGCCGCGACGGTGCCCTCGCCCTCGTGGACCGTGCGGGCGGTGAAGGCGACGTCGTATCCCGCCTCGGCCAGGGCCAGTGCCGTGTCCCGCCCGATCCCCCGGCTGGCGCCGGTGACCAGCGCCGTCCTTCGTCCCGTCCTGCGGCCGGTCGCGGTTGCCATGGCCGCACGGTAGGCGAGGGCGGAGCTCCTCCGGCCCGCCCGTTCCCTGTCACCGGGAGCGGACGCCGCTAATTCGGTTGCAGCGGGCTGCCGGCGGCA
This sequence comes from Pimelobacter simplex, assembly GCA_016803235.1. Lineage (GTDB taxonomy): Bacteria > Actinomycetota > Actinomycetes > Propionibacteriales > Nocardioidaceae > Nocardioides > Nocardioides simplex_A. The sequence continues at coordinate 116,072 of JADCLI010000010.1, read as the reverse complement.
GGCAGGCTGGTCCCGTTCGTCCGCGACGTCCCGCGGACCCGTCGAGAGGAGCGTGACATGTCGATCGTTGTCGTCGGCCTGCCCTCAGTCCGCACCCTCTCGACCCCGAGGAATCACCTTGTTCCAGGAGAACACCTCCACCCCTGACGTCAGCACCGCTGACATCGATCCGCGCTTCGTCTTCGAGTTCGAGGCGTACGACGACCTCGACGCCGGCCAGCGCTGGTCCACCTGGCTCGACGTCGAGCCGCTGTCCCGCGGTCCCGAGCCGCGCCCCGACTGGGTCGTCACGTCCCAGGGAGCGGTCGACACCGACCTGGGCATCCTGAAGACCGGCAAGGAGGCCGACGTCTTCCTGCTCGACCGCACCGATCCGCACGACCCGGCGCAGAGCGTCGTGATGGCGGCGAAGCGCTACCGCTCCCCCGACCACCGCAGCTTCCACCGTTCGGCCGCCTACACCGAGGGCCGGAGCATGAAGCGCTCCCGGGACGAGCGGGCGATCAAGCGCAAGAGCACCTTCGGCCGCGAGGTCGCCGCCGGCGAGTGGGCGATCTCGGAGTGGTCGGCGCTCAACCGCTGCTGGTCGCTCGGCCTGCCGGTCCCCTACCCGGTGCAGATCGACGGGACCGAGATCCTGATGGAGTGGATCAGCGTCGACGGTCCCGACGGCACCGACACCGCGCCCCGGCTGGCGCAGACCCGGCCGGAGCCGGCGCTGCTGGCGTCGTACTTCGACCAGCTGCGCGAGGCGATGCGCACCCTGGTGCGGTCCGGGCTGGTGCACGGCGACCTGTCGCCGTACAACATCCTCGCCGCCGGTGATCGGCTCGTCGTGATCGACCTGCCCCAGCTCGTCGACCTGGTCGGCAACGTCCAGGGCTTCGACTTCCTGCTGCGCGACTGCACCAATGTGTGCACGTGGTTCCAGCGGCGCGGGCTCGAGGTCGACCCGCAGGACCTGTTCGGCGACCTGATGGCCGAGGCGTTCTAGCCCCGCCAGGCGGCCTCGAGGATCGTCTCGAGGTCGGCCCGGGTCGGCGCGAGCGGGTTGCTGTACGGCGCCGCGAGGACCTCGTCCGCGACCCGGGCGAGGTCCTCGTGCCGCACCCCGAGCGCCTGCAGTCCGTCCGGCACCCGGACCGCGCGAGCCAGCGCGCGCAGGGCGCCGGGGACGTCGTCGGTGCCGAGCGCACGCCGCAGCACGGCATCGGCCTCGGGGGCGGCGGGCAGGTTGAAGGCGGCGACGTGCGGCAGCACGATCGCGTGCGTCTCGGCGTGCGGCAGGTCGAGCATCCCGCCGAGCACGTGGCACAGCTTGTGGTGCAGGCCCATGGTGGTGGCGCCGAGGCAGGCGCCGCACAGCCACGCACCCTCCAGGGCCACGCTCCGTGCAGACGCGTCGGCGCCGTCGGCCACGACGAGTGGCAGTGCAGCGGCCAGGTCACGCACCCCACGCTCGGCCATCGCGCTGATCACCGGCGTCCCGTCGGGTGCGTAGAGCGCCTCGACGGCGTGGGCGACCGCGTTGAGCCCGCTCGGCCCGGACACGGCTGCCGGCAGGGCGTGGGTGAGCTCGGGGTCGTAGACGACCGAGCTCGGCAGCACGACCGGGTCACGACCGGTGGTCTTGCGCCCGGCCTCGGTCAGGCCCCAGACGGGCGTCATCTCCGAGCCGGCATAGGTCGTCGGCACGACGACGGACGGCAGGCCCAGCCGCAGCGAGAGTGCCTTGGCCAGCCCGATGGTCGAGCCGCCGCCGATCGCGAGGCAACCGTCGGCGCGGACCGCTGCCGCCACGTCCTCGGCGGCGGCGACCGTCGTCACCGGCACGTGCATCCGGGCGCCGTCGAAGGTCCCGACCGCACGGTCCCCCAGCAGGTCGGCGACCCGCGCGGCGAGCCCGCCCTGCCGAGGTGTGGACAGCACGAGCAGCCGGCGCAGGCCGAGCCGGTCGGCCTCCTCGGCGACGCGGTCGACGGCGCCGGGGCCGAAGACCACCCGCATGGGCAGGGCATCGTGGACGAGCACGACGCAAGTGTGCCCGACGGACTCAGCCGAGGAACGACCGCACGAGGTCGTGGTAGCCCGGCGGCTCGAGCAGGAACGAGTCGTGGCCCCACGGCGAGACCACCTCGGTGTGGTCGACGGCGACGCCGCGGGCCGCGAGCTGGTCGCGGATGCGCAGCGAGTGCGCGGTCGGGAAGCGCCAGTCGGAGTCGAAGGAGACCAGCCGGAACCGGGTCGACGGTACGGCGTCCGGGTGGGCCGCGAACGGGTCGAAGTAGTCCATCGGCCGGGTCAGGTGGAGGTAGGACAGCGCGTCGAACCTGGCCAGGAAGCTCTCCCCCTGGTGCTGCAGGTAGTGCTCGACCTCGAAGTCCGCGGCCAGCCGCTTGTCGCCCCCGGCGGTGTCGCGGGCGTGGCCGAACTTCTCCGCGAGCGACTGCGCCGAGACGTAGGTGATGTGGGCCATCATCCGCGCGACCTTGAGGCCGTGGCGCGGGGTGACGCCGTGCTCGGCGTACCGGCCGCCGTGGAACTCGGGGTCCTCGAGGATCGCGGCCCGGGCCACCGCGGAGAAGGCGATGTTCTCGGTCGTCAGCCGCGAGCTGGCCGCGATCACCACGGCGCGGTCGATCCGGTCCGGCTCCTGCAGCGCCCACTCGAGGACCTGCATCCCGCCCAGCGATCCGCCGACGGCCGCGTGCAGGCGGTCGATGCCGAGGTGATCGAGCAGGCCGCGGTGGGCGGTGACGAGGTCGGCGACGTCGAGGGCCGGGAAGTCCGGCCCGTACGCGCGGCCGGTGCCGGGGTCGACCGAGAGCGGGCCCGTCGTCCCCGAGCAGCCGCCCAGCAGGTTGGCGCTGAGGACGAAGAAGCGGTCGGTGTCGAGCGCCTTGCCCGGACCGACCAGGTTGTCCCACCAGCCGGGGCGGCGTGCGCCCTCGTGCCACCCCGCGGCGTGGGCGTCGCCGGTCAGGGCGTGACAGACGAACACCGCGTTGTCGCGGTCGGCCGACAGCTCGCCGTAGGTCTCGTAGGCGACCTCGACGTGGTCCAGCCGGGCCCCGGAGGCCAGCACCAGCGGGCCGTGCTGCGTGAGCACGGCCCGCCGGGTGCTGACGAGCCCGACCGACCCGGTCGCGGCAGTGGTGCTCACTTGGCCGCGATCAGCGCCTGCTCGAGGTCGGCGATGATGTCGTCGACGTTCTCGATGCCCACCGAGAGCCGCACGAGGTCCTCGGGTACGCCGGCGGCCTCGAGCTCCTCGGCCGTGAGCTGCGAGTGCGTGGTGGTCGCGTTGTGCACCGCCAGCGACTTGGCGTCACCGATGTTGACCAGGTGGCTGAACAGCTCCAGCGACTCGATGAACCGCTTGCCGCCGTCGCGCCCGGACCTCAGGCCGAAGGAGACGAGGCCGCCGTACCCCTTGCCGGTGAAGAGCCGGTTGGCGGTGGCGTGCGACGGGTCGGTCTCCAGCCCGGGGTAGCTCACCCAGGCCACGGCCTCGTGCCCCTGGAGGTACTTCGCGACCGCGAGCGCGTTCTCGCTGTGCCGTTCCAGGCGCAGGTGCAGGGTCTCGAGGCCCTGCAGGAACAGGAAGGAGTTGAGGGGCGCGATCGCGGCGCCCGTGTTGCGCAGCAGCACCGTGCGCGCGCGGATGATGTAGGCGAGGTTTCCGACCGCTTCCGTCCAGACCACCCCGTGGTAGGCGCCGTCCGGCGTGGTGAGCCCCGGGAAGCGCTGGGAGTGCGCGGCCCAGTCGAAGTTGCCGGAGTCGACGATCACGCCGCCGATCGAGGTGCCGTGGCCGCCGATGTACTTCGTGGCCGAGTGCACCGACACGTCGGCGCCGTGCTCGAAGACCCGCTCCAGGTAGGGCGTCGTGACGGTGTTGTCCACGACCAGCGGGAGGCCCTCGGCGTGGGCGGCGTCGGCCCAGGCGCGGATGTCGACGACGTTGACCTTGGGGTTGCCGACGGTCTCGGCGAAGACCAGCTTGGTCTTCTCGTCGACGTGCTGGGCGAGGTCCTCGGGCCGGTTCGGGTCGACGAAGCGGACTTCGATGCCGTACTGCGGCAGCGTGTGCGCGAAGAGGGCGTAGGTGCCGCCGTACAGCGTGGAGATGGCGACGATGTTGTCCCCGGCATAGGTCAGGTTCAGCACGGCGTAGGTGATCGCGGCCGAGCCGGACGCCACGGCGAGGGCCCCCACGCCGCCCTCGAGCTGCGCCACGCGCTCCTCGAACGCCGACTGGGTCGGGTTCATGATCCGCGTGTAGATGTTGCCGGGCTCAGCCAGCGCGAACAGGTTGGCGGCGTGCTCGGTGTCGTTGAAGACGTACGACGTCGTCTGGTAGATCGGCACCGCCCGCGCGTTGGTCGCGGGGTCGGGCTGCTCCTGGCCGGCGTGCACGGCGAGGGTCTCGGGGCGGTGGGTCATCGGGGGCTCCTTGTCGGCGATGGCTTGTCCGGCCTAACTGTAGTTAGTCAGTCAAGTTATACGGGTAAGCGCATCCGCCTGTCGGACTCCGGTACCGTCCCGAGCGTGAGGAGACCCCGCACCCGCAGCGTCGTCGTCGAGTGCCGCACCGACGAGGACCACGCCCTCGAGGCCGGCGCGGGCGCCGTGGCCGGCACGCACGTCGCCGGCCTCGACATCGCCCGCACCCGCCTCTACACCGCCGGCGAGCTGTACGACACCGCCCGCTACGCCGACACGCTCGACGGCCGTGCCTACCGCTGGGCGCTCTCGACCTCGGGCCCCGCGGAGGCCCTGGCCGAGGTGCTGCACGACCAGGCGATCGACAACGCCCTCGGCGCCTGGGTCGCCGGCGTCGGCCGCGGCCTGGTCGGGGTGATGGGCGGACACGCCGCCGACCGCGGCACCGCCGCGTACGACGACGCGGCCCGCCTCGGTGCCCTGCTCGGCCGTGACCACGTCGTGGCCACCGGCGGCGGCCCGGGCGCGATGGAGGCGGCCAACCTCGGCTGCCGGATGGCGGCGGCTCCCCCGGAGGCGCTCGCCGAGGCCCTGCGACTCGTGGCCGCCGTACCGTCCTTCCGGCCGTCGGTGGACGACTGGGTGACCGCGGCCCGCGACGCCCTGTCGCTCGGCGGCGATCCGACGCCGTCGCTCGGCGTCCCGACCTGGCACTACGGCCACGAGCCGCCGAACCTGTTCGCCACGGCGATCGCGAAGTACTTCCGCAACGCGCTGCGCGAGGCGATCCTGCTGATGGTGTGCGACGCCGGCATCGTGTTCCTGCCGGGCGCCGGCGGCACGGTCCAGGAGATCTTCCAGGACGCGTGCGAGAACTACTACGCGAGCCAGGACGCGGTCGCGCCGATGGTCCTCGTCGGCCGCCGCTACTGGACCGAGGACCTACCGGCCTGGCCGCTGCTGCAGGCCCTCGCCCGCGGTCGCGCGATGGAGCAACACGTCCATCTCGTCGACACGGTCGAGGAGGCGGCCGAGCTGTTCGTCGAGATCACGCAGCCCGTGCGCTGACCTGCCGGCCGAGCACGGCGCGGTAGTGGGCGACCAGCTGCTCGTTGATCGAGTACCAGGACCGCTCCTGCACGGCCCGGACCGCCGTCGCGCCCATCCGACCGCGCAGCGCGGGGTCGCCGGCCAGGCGGTCGACCGAGGCCGCGAGGTCCGCGCCGTCGCCGGGGCGGTAGAGCAGGCCGGTGGCACCATGGGCGACCACGTCGACCGGACCACCGGCGGCCGGGGCCACCACCGGTACGCCGGACGCGAGCGCCTCCTGCGCCGACTGGCAGTAGGTCTCGTACCGTCCGGTGTGCACGAAGACGTCGAGCGAGGCGTACGCCCGGCTCAGCTCGTCGCCGTGCAGCAGCCCGAGGAAGCTCGCGCGGTCCCCGAGCAGGCCGCGCAGCCGCTGCTCCTCGGGTCCGCCGCCCACGACCACGAGCGCGTAGCGCGGGTCGTCGGCGAGGTGGGTGAGCAGGTCCAGCTCCTTCTCGGCGGCCAGCCGGCCGACGTACCCGACGAGGAGGCGGCCGTCCGGCGCGAGCCGCTGCCGCAGGGCGTCGTCGCGGTGCCGCGGGTGGAAGGCGACCAGGTCGACGCCGCGACCCCAGCGGTGCACCTCGGGGACGCCGAGGCCCTCGAGCTGCTCGATGCTCGCGGTCGACGGCGCGAGCGTCCGGTCGACGTGCTGGTGGATGCGCCGCGTGAGGCCCGCCGCCGCACGCACACCACCGGGCACGTCGTACCGCTCGGCGAAGCCGACCAGGTCGGTCTGGTAGATCGCGACGGTCGGGATGCCCAGCTCCCCGGCGGCACGAGCGGCCTGGAATCCGAGCGTCGCTGGCGACGCGATGTGGACGACGTCCGGGCGGAACCGGAGCATCCGCTGCCGCAGCCGGCGGCGGGTCTCCAGGCCGAGCCGGAAGTCCGGGTAGAACGGCAGGTTGGCGCCGCGGGCGCGCCGGACCCGGAAGCCGGCGTAGGTGTCCGGGCCGGTCGGCGCGACGAGCTCGGCGTGGTGGCCCTCGGCCGCGAGGTGCTCGAGCACCCGGCGGACGGAGTTGGTCACCCCGTTGACCTGTGGGAGGAAGGACTCGGCGACCACCAGGACGCGGAGCCTGCTCCCCGACTGCTCGGCCTCACTCATGGCGTCGACGCTAGGAATCGCGCGTCAACACGAGGTCGGACTTGCGCGAGTGTCGGGCGTCTCCTTCGTGAACGGCCGGGGTACGACGTGACCCGGCTCACCATCGCGTCGTTGCCTGCTTCGTGGAGATCTCTCGCCGAAACCTGATCCGCAACGCCATCGCCGCCGGCGGCCTCGCCGCCGCGGCCACCACGCTCCCGGGCGTGCTCCGCTCCCCCGCCTCCGCCGACCCCGTCGCGACCGGGCCCGCGACCCTCGGCCAGACCTTCGCCACCGGACCCGCCGGCGCGAACGGCTACCGCGCCGTGATCACCGCCTCGGGCGAGCCCCACGTGACGCGCACGGCCCTGGGCGTGCTCAGCGACGCCGGCCGCGCGACCCGCCGCCAGGGGCTGATCTCCTTCGTGCAGCTCAGCGACATCCACGTCGTCGACGCGCAGTCGCCGCTGCGCCTGGAGTGGACCGACCGGCTCGACGACCCCAGCCCGCTGCCCGCGACCGGGCTGTTCACGTCGTCGTACCGGCCCCAGGAGATGCTCACCGGCCAGGTCGCCGACTCGATGGTCCGGGCGATCAACCGGATCGGCAGCGGCCCGGTCACCGGCAGGCGGTTCGCGCTCGCCATCCAGACCGGCGACAACTCGGACAACTCGCAGCTCAACGAGGTCCGCTGGAACATCAACGTCCTCAACGGCGGCCCGGTGCGTGTCGACTCCGGCAACCTGACCCGGTGGGAGGGCGTGGCCGACAGCGCCCCGCTGACCTACGACCCGGCGTACTGGCACCCCGAGGGCAACCCGGCCGGCAAGCCGGTCGACCACCCGCGCTCGGAGTACGGCTTCCCGGTCGTCCCCGGCCTGCTCGACGCCGCCCGCCGCCCGTTCACCGCGGAGGGCCTCGAGATCCCGTGGTACTCGGTCTTCGGCAACCACGACGGGCTCGCGCAGGGCAACTTCCCCGCCTCCACCCTGCAGCTCAACCTGATCGCGCTCGGCGCCCTCAAGATCGTCTCGCCGCCGATCGGCCTCGACCCCGGCCAGCTGCTCCAGGACCTCACCACCGATCCGGCCGCCGTGCTCACCGGCCTGCTCAGCGGCGTCACCAACGCCGGCGTCCGCGCCGTGACGCCCGACCTGAACCGGCGCCTGCTCACCCGCAAGCAGATCGTCGAGCAGCACTTCGCACTCGGCGGCGCGCCCTTCGGACACGGCTTCACGAGCACGAACCGGCAGCAGGGCACGGCGTACTACTCCTTCGACCAGGGCCAGTTCCGCTTCGTCGTGCTCGACACGGTCAACCCCAACGGGTACGCCGACGGCTCGCTCGACAAGACCCAGTTCGCCTGGCTCACCGCCCTGCTCGCTCAGTCGTCGGACAAGGTGGTCCTCGTCTTCAGCCACCACACCTCCGACACCATGGGGAACCCGCTGGTCGCCACCGGCGGCTCGCTGGAGACCCGGGTGACCGGGGCCAAGGTCCTCGACGCGCTGCTCGCGGCACCGTCCGTGGTCGCCTGGATCAACGGCCACACCCACCGCAACAAGATCACCCCACGTCCCCGGCCCGCCGGTGGCGGGCTGTGGGAGATCACGACCGCCTCGCACATCGACTGGCCGCAGCAGGCGCGGATCATCGAGGTCGCCGACAACCAGGACGGCACCCTGTCCATCTTCACCACCATGGTCGACCACGCCGGCCCGCCGTCGGCCGGTGCCGGCACCGAGAGCGCCGTGCGGCTCGCCGGCCTCGCCCGCGAGCTCGCCGCCAACGACTGGCACGACCACAGCGGCGGCCTCGGCACCGCGGACGACCGCAACGTCGAGCTGCTGGTGGGCAACCCGCTGGCCTGACCTGCTTGTAACTACGTGTTACGTCACGAAATCCGGTGCAACAGCGCCCGGGTGGGTGTCACAACACCGAGGTAGGCGGTCTGGGCGACCGGTTCGCCCGGAGGAGCGCGGTCGCCGACGTCGGGAGTGCTCCGTCCGCAGCTACCCGGGCGCTGTTGTCACTACCCGGGCGTCGTTGCAGTGAATTTCCGACGTAACACTTAGTTACATGTGCGGTCAGCGAAGCGGCAGCAGCCAGGACCGCTCCTGCCCGTGCGCGGTGAAGCCCGCACGGCGCAGGATCGGTCCGGACGTCTGCACCCGGCCCTTCACGATGGCCAGGTCGGCGCCGTGCGCGACGGCGTACCGCAGCCGGGCGGCGAGCACCGCCCGGTAGACGCCGTGCCCGCGCGCCTCGGGCAGCACCGCGCCGCCCCACAGCCGCCCGTCCGCCGCGACGACCGTGAGGCCGCCGGCCCCGACTGGCCGGCCGTCGACGTAAGCCACCACCGCGCCGCCGCCACCCCCGCGCACCTTGGCCGCCTCCCCGGGGAAGGTGGCCTCGAGCACCGGGCGGTCGGTGGGCGTGCCGCCCAGCACCTCGGTGGTCAGGCGGACCGCGTCGACGAACACGTCGAGCTCGTCGCTCCACCGCAGCTCGAGGTCCGCCGCGGGCGCCAGCGCCGTCGGGTCGGCCTCGGCGAGGTCCAGCGCCAGTACGTCGACCGTCTCGTCGAGCACCGCGCCGCGGCCCACCAGCTCCTGCTCCAGGCCCTCCGGTGCGTCGAGTCGCACCCACCAGGCCAGCTGCGCCGTGGCCGGGACCGCCGGGTCCACCAGCCCGCAAGCCCGGGCGAGCACCTCGTCGACGACCTCCCGGACGGCGCGTCCGGTCGACGTCCGAGCGACCTGGACCGGACGCTCGTTCCAGTCGGGGTGCCGGACGACGAGGTACTCCGCCGCCTCGAGCCGCGGCGCACCGGCCGGCACGAAGACCCACGCCGCGCTCGCGGCGTGCACCCGCTCCCGAGCCGGCACGCGGGACCTACTCCGCGGCGGCGAGCTGCCCGCAGGCCGCGTCGATCTCGCTGCCCCGCGTGTCGCGCATGGTCGTCGCGATGCCCTTGGCCTCGAGGCGCCGGACGAACTCGTCCATGTCCTCCTCGCGCGAGCGGGTGAAGCGCGATCCCCGGACCTCGTTGAGCGGGATCGGGTTGATGTGGACCCAGCCCGTGCCGCGGCCGTCGCCGGAGAGCACGTCGGCCAGCAGGTCGGCACGCCAGCCCTGGTCGTTGATGTCGCGCATGAGGGCGTACTCGATCGAGACCCGGCGACCGGTCTTCTCGAAGTACTCGTACGCCGCGTCGACGGTCTCGGCGACCGAGAAGCGGGTGTTGATCGGCACCAGGTCGTTGCGCAGCTCGTCGTCGGGCGCGTGCAGCGACAAGGCCAGCGTGACGGGGATGCCCTCGTCGGCGAGCTGCTTGATCCGCGGCACCAGGCCGACGGTCGAGACGGTCACGTGGCGGGCCGACAGGCCGAGCCCGGACGGTGCCGGCTCGGTGAGGCGGCGTACGGCGCCCAGGGTCGCCTTGTAGTTGGCGAGCGGCTCGCCCATGCCCATGAAGACGACGTTCGAGAGCCGCCCCGGGCCGCCGGCGACGTCACCGTTGGCCATGGCCCGGGCGCCGACGACGACCTGGTGGACGATCTCGGCGGTCGACATGTTGCGCTGCAGGCCACCTTGGCCGGTGGCGCAGAACGGGCAGGCCATGCCGCAGCCGGCCTGGCTCGAGATGCAGATCGTGGCGCGGTCCTTGTAGCGCATGAGCACCGACTCGACGAGGGACCCGTCGAACAGCTTCCACAGCGTCTTGACGGTCTTGCCCTTGTCGGCGCTCTGCTGCCGGATCGGGTCCATCAGGTCCGGCAGCAGGGCGCCGACCAGCTCGGCGCGCTGGGTGGCCGGCAGGTCGGTCATCTCGGCGGGGTCGTGGACCAGCCGGCCGAAGTAGTGCATGCCGAGCTGCTTGGCCCGGAAGCCGGGCAGGCCCATCTCGACCAGCAGGTCCTTGCGCTCGGCCTCGGTCAGGTCCGCCAGGTGCCGGGGTGGCTTCTTGCGCCCCCGCGGCTCGGTGAAGACGAGGGGGAGGGTGCGGGGCTGCGCGTCGGGCTGCTCGGACATGACCGGACGATTCTCCCACCCGGGAGCGCGGTGGCCCAATCCCCCGACAGCGGTGCTCAGGCGTCCTTGTTGAGCAGGAACCAGACGACCGCCACGCCGACGCCGACCACCACGAGGACGGTCGTCACCATCCCGAGCAGCATGTAGCGCCCGAACCGCCGGGTGTGCTGCGGGACCAGCAGCCCGATCGGCACGACGAACATCAGCAGGACGAACGGGAACAGCTCCTCGACCCGCTTGTAGCCGGCCACCCACTTGATGATCGCGGCGTACAGGCCGGGGACGACGATGATCGCGACCATGCCGGTGAAGAACCCGGCGAGGGGGAAGAAGACGGGGTGCCCGCGGTGGAACCAGTCGGGGCGCCGAGACCTCTCGTCGGGCGCGTCCACCTCACCGCCCGCGCGGGCGTCACCTGCGTCACTCATGTCCGGGCGATCGTAGCGGCCGTGCACCAAGGATCGGGCATCCGGCGATGTGTCGGTCCGTACTGGCCGCGGGACCGGCTGCTCTGTGAGAGTGGCCCGGTGACCGATCCACACCCGTCGCTGACCTACAGCAGCTATCTCGCCCTCGACGACGTCCTCTCCGCGCAGCACCCCCGCTCGGACGAGCACGACGAGCTCCTCTTCATCGTGATCCACCAGGTCTACGAGCTCTGGTTCAAGCAGATGCTCCACGAGATCACCGGCCTCCAGCAGCGCCTCGAGGCGGGCGACACCCCCCGCGCACTGCACACCCTCGGCCGGGTCCGCAGCATCCTCAAGGTCAACGTCGCCCAGGTCGACGTGCTCGAGACGATGACCCCGCGCCAGTTCACCAGCTTCCGCGGCCGCCTCGACGCCTCCAGCGGCTTCCAGTCCGCGCAGTTCCGCGAGCTCGAGGCCACGCTCGGGCGGCGCGACCCGCGGGTCTTCGAGCACTACCCCGAGGGCAGCGACGGCCGGACCCGGATCTCCGCGGCGATGTCGCGTCCGTCGATCTTCGACTCCTTCCTGCGCTATCTCGTCACCCAGGGGTACGACGTCCCCGCGGCCGTGCTCGAGCGCGACCTGACCGCCCCGTGGGAGCCGTCGCCCGAGGTCCAGCGGCTGCTGCTGGCGGCGTACGCCGACGACGGCGGCGCCGCGCAGGTCGCCGAGCGCCTCGTCGACCTCGACGAGGGCCTGCAAGAGTGGCGCTACCGGCACGTGAAGATGGTCGAGCGGACCATCGGGGCCAAGCCCGGCACCGGCGGGTCGTCCGGCGCGACGTACCTGTGGAGCACCGTGACCCGTGCCCTGTTCCCCGACCTGTGGGCGATCCGGAGCGAGATGTGAGCCTGGCCGGTCACTACACCCGGTTCCGGGTCGCCGACCGGCTGCTGCTCACGGGCCACTCCCACCAGGCCTGGCCCGACGTCGCCCGCGAGGGCGTCCTCGAGGCGTACGACGACGCCGCGCTCGCCGTCGAGCGCAAGTGGGCCAGGGCCGAGGACCGCGCGCAGCGCCTGCGGGCCGGGGTGCGGATGCTCGTCGGCGACCCCACCGCGGAGGTGGCCCTCGGCGCCAGCGCCCACGAGCTGCTGGTGCGCTTCTTGTCCGCGCTCCCGCTGCGCACCCGGCCCCGGCTGGTCACCACCGACGGTGAGTTCGACTCGGCCCGCCGTCAGCTCGACCGACTCGCCGAGGCCGGGGTCGAGGTGCTGCGGGTGCCCGTGGGACCCGTGGACACCCTGGCCCAGCGGGTCGCGGACGCGGTCGACGGCCGCACCGCGGGCGTGGTCATCTCGTCCGTGCTGTTCGAGACCTCCCAGGTCGTGCCGGGGCTCGCGGCGGTGGCCGAGGCCTGCGAGCGCGTCGGCGCCGAGCTGCTGGTCGACGCCTACCACCAGCTCGGGGTCGTGCCCCTGTCCGTCGACACGGACGGTCTGGGCGAGGCGTGGATCCTCGGCGGCGGCTACAAGTACCTCCAGCTCGGGGAGGGCAACTGCTTCCTGCGCGTCCCGCCGCACGCGAGCGGCATGGAGCCGGTGGTCACCGGCTGGTTCGCCCACGACGGCGACCGGTTCGCCGGGTCGACCTACGACCCGACGAGCCACTACCGCGCCGCCCGGGTGCTCGACTTCTTCGACGAGCAGGGCCTGACTCCGCCGGTCCTGCGCGGGATCTCGCTGCGCCAGCGCGGGCTGCTCGCCCGCGAGTTCGACGCGCTCGACCTGCCCGACGCGATCCTCACCCGCGACCGGGAGACCCCGGCCGAGGGGTTCGGCGGCTTCCTGGCGCTGCGCACACCGCACGCGGCACAGCTGCGCGCGGCGCTCACCGAGCGCGGCGTGCACGCGGACCACCGGGGACAGCACCTGCGGCTGGGTCCGGCGCCGTACCTCTCGGACGAGCAGCTCACCACCGCGATGGGTGTGCTCGGGGAGGCCGCGGCCGGCCTCGGGCGGATCAGGTGAAGATGCCGTAGTGCAGCAGCAGCCAGATCGGCGCGATGGTGGCGAGCAGCGAGTCGAGTCGGTCCATCAGGCCGCCGTGGCCCGGGATGACCTGGCTCATGTCCTTGATGCCGAGGTCGCGCTTCATGACCGACTCGCACAGGTCCCCGAGGGTGGCCATCACGACGGCGATCAGGCCGAGGGCGACGCCGATCCACCACTCGCCGTCGAGCAGGTAGACCACCAGCGCCACGCCGGCGCCCACGGTCGCCAGGGTCGACCCGGCGAAGCCCTCCCAGGACTTCTTGGGCGAGATGACCGGCGCCATCGGGTGCTTGCCGAAGAGCACGCCGGCGACGTACCCGCCGATGTCGGAGGCGATCGTGACCAGGATGAAGGTGATGATGCCCTTGACGCCCGGGTCGTCGAGGCCCCCGCCGTCGCGGCCGCCCTCGGCGAGCATCAACGCGACGAAGGAGCCCAGGAAGGGCACGTAGATCAGTGCGAACACCGACGCGGTGGCGTTCTTGACGTAGCCGTCGATGCCGCGGCGCAGCAGCCACAGCATGATCACGAGCGCGCTGACGGCGGTCGCCGTCACCAGGGCCGCGGAGCCCCAGAGGTAGGCGACGACGACCATCACGACGCCGCCGACCATGAGCGGCTGCTCGGGCAGGTCGATGTCCTTGGCCAGCAGCCCCTTGCGCAGCTCCCACACCGCGACGACCACGGCGATCGCGACGATCACCATGAACGCGGGCTTCCAGAACAGCAGCGAGGCAGCGATCGCGCCCAGCAGCACGACTGCTGAACCGATCGCCGCCTTCAGGTCCCGGCCGGCGCGGCCGTGGTCCTTCTTCGGGGCAGCGCCGTTCGAGGGCGGGGTCGACGTCGAGGACATGGAGGACGGGAGCGCGTTCGAGGTCCTCAGACCTCGAGCAGCTCGGCCTCCTTGTTCTTGAGCAGCTCGTCGATAGCGTCGGTGTGCTTCTTGGTGAGCCCGTCGAGACGCTTCTCGGCACCGGTGACGTCGTCCTTGCCGACCTCGCCGTCCTTCTCGAGCCTCTCGAGGTTCTGCTTGGCCTTCTGGCGCACCTGGCGCACGGCGACCTTGCCGCCCTCGGCCTTCTCCTTGGCGAGCTTGATGAACTCCTTGCGGCGCTCCTCGGTCAGCTCGGGGAAGACGCAGCGCAGCTGCTTGCCGTCGCTGGACGGGTTGACGCCCAGGTCGGAGTCGCGGATCGCCTTCTCGACGTTGTTGAGCGCGCCCACGTCGTACGGCGACACGATGATGATCCGCGCCTCGGGCGAGGCGAAGGACGCCAGCTGCTGCAGCGGCGTCGGGGTGCCGTAGTAGTCGACCAGGATCTTGCTGAACATGCTGGGGTGCGCACGCCCGGCGCGGATCGCCGCGAACTCCTCACGGGTCGCGTCGACCGACTTGCCCATCTTCTGGTCGGCCTCGTTGAGGGTGTCGTTGATCACCGGTTCTCCTTCGTCTAAAGCTGGTCGAGCCTGTCGAGACCACGCCTGCTGGGTCTTCTCAGCCTGCGCTGACCCGCGTGCCGATCTTCTCACCCTGCACGACCCGCAGGATGTTGCCCTCGGGCTCCATGCCGAAGACGATCATCGGGAGCTTGTTCTCGCCGCACAGTGCGAACGCGGTCTGGTCCATGATCCGCAGGCCCTGGGCGATCGCGTCGTCATAGGTCAGCTCGTCGTACTTCGTCGCGGTCGGGTCGACGTTGGGGTCGGCGCTGTAGACGCCGTCGACGCCGCTCTTGGCGACCAGGACGACGTCGCACTTGCTCTCCAGCGCACGCTGGACGGCGACGGTGTCGGTCGAGAAGTACGGCAGGCCCATGCCGGCGCCGAAGATGACCACGCGGCCCTTCTCCATGTGCCGGATCGCGCGCCGCGGGATGTAGGGCTCGGCCACCTGGCCCATCGTGATCGCGGTCTGCACGCGCGTCTCGACACCCTGCTTCTCCAGGAAGTCCTGCAGGGCGAGGCAGTTCATGACGATGCCGAGCATGCCCATGTAGTCGGCCCGGACCCGGTCCATGCCCCGCGTCTGGAGCTCGGCACCGCGGAAGAAGTTCCCACCGCCGGTGACCACCGCGATCTGGACGCCCGCGTCCGCGACGGCCTTCACCTCGCGGGCGATCGCCTGCACGACGTCGGGGTCGACACCGACCTTGCCGCCACCGAAGACCTCACCGGACAGCTTCAGCAGGACGCGCTTGTAACCGGGCACGAGGCGACCTTACCGGGGCGGGCGCGGCACCTCCTCATTGCACCTCACTGGACCCGCTGCACCCGCTGGCGGTAGTTGCCGCTGTTGTCGCCGTCGATGTCGGAGTCCCGGGTCCGCGAGATGTGCCCGACCTTCTCCTCGCCGCCCTGGACGGGTTGCGCCTCGATGATCGTGTCCCGCTCGAACTGGTGGGACTTGTCGGTGTTGCGGTAGTAGCGGTAGAAGGCCCAGTACGTCGCCACGCCGCCTGCCGGACCGGCGGCGAGCAGCCAGATCGCCCCGTCGTCGGAGGCGAGCGGGACGAGGGCCGTGATCAGGTCGAGTGTCATGCCGTCGCCACCAGGATCGCGCCGGCGATGCCCTCGAGGAAGGTGCCGACCGTGAACGCCGCCAGGAGCAGCTTGGGCTGGGAGACCGGGATGCTGCCCATCGTCTCCCCCGTGCGCGCGTTGACCGCGATGTAGTGGAGCAGGCCGTTGCTCTCCTGGCGGTACGAGTAGAGCCACACCGGCAGGTACATCGACACCCAGCGGGAGCCGGCGACGTCGACCTTCTCCTGCTCCCACCGCACGCCGCGGTCGAACCTGCCCAGGGACGCCCGGACCTGCGAGCGCCCGATCGACAGCGCCTGGTCGGCCAGGACGGGCTTCATCGCCTCGACGTTGAGGTCGCGCTTCTCGCTGGTGAAGCCGACCAGGTAGCTGGCGTTCCACTTCACCGCGTTCTTCGTGTCGAACGGCAGGATCGTGTTGATGATGTTGTTGGTGTTGGCCGGGCCCATCTGGGCCCGCTCGGAGGAGCCCTCGACGGTCAGGTCGTCGACCGTGAACGCCACCTGCCGGGCGACCTGGTAGACGTCGGCCGCGTAGTAGGTGACGTTGTTGTCGCCCTGCTTCTCGGTCCAGCGCCGGGTCTGCACCTCGCCCTTGCCCCAGTACTGCGTCTCCACCCGCGCATCGATGACGAGGTAGGGAAGGTAGACGCCGAGGACGTTCTCGGGCACGAACTCCTTCTTGAACCGCTTGTGGGCGAAGAGCCGTCGCTTGGAGGCGAACTCCCGGATCTTCTCGACGGCCTCGTCCTTGGTCAGCCGGAACGGCAGGACCGCGTCGGGCACCGCGCCGTTGGGGATCTGCTGGTTGACGTTGAGGGTGTGCCGGCACCAGTGGCAGCGGGCGTTGAGCGCGTGGGCCGTGTCGACCACGACCTCGGCACCGCACGCCTCGCACTTGAAGGTGAGCTGGTCGGCCGCGTCGGCGACGATGTCACCCGCCCCGGTCGCGATGACCGTGCCCTCGAGCTGGTCGATGCCCTCGCCGAGGCCGAACTCCTCCTCGACGCGCGCCTCCTGCCACTCGTTGCGGCAGAACAGGCACACCAGCATGCCGGTCGAGCCGCGCAGCCGGACGTCGGTCGAGCCGCACTTCGGGCAGCGGTTGAGGCCGTCCTTGAGCGAGTCGTTGACGGTCTCGATGCTCGGGCCCTGCTCGGGCTCGGCCTTGGCCGCAGCGAGCTCCTCCTCCAGCGACAGGGGTGGCCCGTCGAAGGTGGGCTGCTTCGGCTCGGTGGGGTCCTGGCTCACAGACCGAGCGCCTTCGCCTTCGCCGCGTCGTAGTCCTCCTGGGTGATCAGCCCGGCGTCGAGCATCTCCTTGGCGCGCTTGAGCACCGCCATCGGGTCCTCGGCGGCGGGAGCCGCGGGGGCCGCGGGGGCCGCCGCCGGGGCGGCGGGAGCCGGGGCGGCCGGGGCCGGGGTGGCGGGCTGCTGGAGGCCGCCGAGGCCCATGCCGCCGGTCGCCATGCCCATGCCGATCAGCCCACCCGGGCCGGCGTTCTCGCCGGCCGCCTCGATGCCGGCCGCGACCGACGCCTGGAGGTTGGAGTTGCCGCGCGACCCGGACAGGGCATCGGCCCGCTGGACGTTCTTGAGGAGCTCACGCGTGTTGGCGTCGTACTCGATCGAGATGATCGCGGTCTTGACGATCTCCAGGCCGCGGTCGGTGCGCCACTGGTAGTTCTGCTCGACCGCCGCGGACAGCGACTGGGCGAAGCCGATCGAGTCCTGCTGGAGGCGCGAGATCCGGTTCCCCTTCGCGGGGTCGTTGGTGTACATCGAGAACGCCGGGGCCAGCGACCCGACGACCTCGTTGAACAGCTGCTCGCCGGCCGGGTTGTCGATGTCGGTGAAGTCGAACTGCTTGCGCCCCCCGATCACGTCGGCCGGCACGAAGTTGCGGATGAAGGTCAGCGGGTCGGTGATCTTCAGGGTGTAGGTGCCGCGGGTGATCGCGCCGACCTGGGTGTTGAGGAAGGCGTCGTCCCAGTAGATCTCCGACTGGGTGCCGAACTTGTTGTTGGGCAGCTCCTTGAGCGTCACGAAGATCGCGGACTGCTGCGCGGACGGCCGGCCGCCGAACTTGAAGCGCTCCCAGCTCTGCTTGATCAGCGAGTCGACCAGGCCGCCGCCGGTGAAGATCGACTGGGACGCCGGGTCCTCGGAGTTCCAGATGTAGGCGCCCGGCTCGGCGGCGAAGCCGGTGAAGGCGCCGTCCTCCATCAGCACCAGGCCGTATCCCTCCGGCACGATGATCTTCGAGCCGTTGGTGATGACGCCCTCGGACCCCTGGGTGTTGCTGCCGCGGCCGGCGTTCTGCCCCTTGGCGACCGCCGGGAAGACGGCGACCGTCGAGCCGACGCCGTCCGGGACGCCGTAGAAGTCGACCCACTGGTCGGCGAGGGTGCCGCCGATGGCACCGATTGCAGCCTGGATGAGTCCCACGTGACGCTCTCCTTCTGACACCGAGGTGCGCCCGCGAGCGCGGGCGCAGGTCCGACACATGTCCGATGGCCGGGCGGCACAAACCTACCGCCTGGGCCACGCCCGTACAGGCGAAAAAGCAGACGGCCGGCGGCCACCCGAAGGTGGCCACCGGCCGTCGGTGCGTCAGGTCAGGCGCCGACCTCGAAGCGGGCGAAGCGCTTCACGGTCGTGTTGGCGGCGTCGAGGACGGCCTTGACGGTCTTCTTCGACTCCGAGACCGACTCCTGCTCGAGGAGCACGAGCTCCTTGAAGAAGCCGCCCAGGCGACCCTCGACGATCTTCGCGACGGCAGCCTCCGGCTTGCCCTCCTCGATCGTCTTCTTGGTCAGGACGTCCTTCTCGGCCTCGACGATGTCCGCGGGGACCTCGTCGCGGGTGAGGTACTGCGCCTTGAGCGCGGCGACCTGCATCGCGGCGCCGCGAGCGGCGGCCTCGTCGCCGTCGTACTCGACGATGACGCCGACGGCCGGCGGGAGGTCGGCCGCACGCTTGTGCAGGTAGACCGCGACCGGGCCGTCGAAGTACGCGACGTTGCCGAGCTCGATCTTCTCGCCGATGGTGATGGCGAGGCCCTCGACGACCGCACCGACGGTGCTGTCGCCCAGCGGGAGCGCCTTGGCCGACTCGGTGTCGGTGGCCTTGCCCGCGTCGATCGCCTCGGCGATCTGCTGGGCGGCCTTGATGAACTCCTCGTTCTTCGCGACGAAGTCGGTCTCCGACTTCAGCTCGATGAGCGCGCCACCGGCGTTGGCCACCAGGCCGGCCGAGGTCTCGCGCTCGGCGCCGCGGGCGGCCGCCTTGGCGGCACCCTTGACGCGGAGCAGCTCGACAGCCTTGTCGAAGTCGCCGTCGGTCTCGTCGAGCGCCTTCTTGCAGTCCATCATGCCGGCGCTGGTCAGCTCGCGGAGCTTCTTGACGTCAGCAGCAGTGAATGCCATGGATCCTCGTTGTTTCTCGAAGGGGTGGACGGAGAGGGAGGCTCAGGCCTCGGCCGGAGCGTCGGCCGCGGGGGTCTCCTCGGCAGCAGCCTCGGGAGCAGCCTCGGCGGCCGGGGCCTCCTCGGCAGCGGCCTCGGCGGCCGGAGCAGCGGCGGCGGCGGCGTCACCCTCGAGGAGCTCGCGCTCCCACGCGGCGAGGGGCTCCTCGGCGGCGGGGCTCGAGGCCGAGCCGGCGCCGGAGCGGGACATCAGGCCGTCGGCCGCGGCGTCCGCGATGACGCGGGTCAGCAGGCCCACGGCGCGGATGGCGTCGTCGTTGCCCGGGATCGGGAAGTCGACGTCGTCGGGGTCGCAGTTGGAGTCGAGGATCGCGATGATCGGGATGCGCAGCTTGCGCGCCTCCTCGACGGCGAGGTGCTCCTTGTTGGTGTCGACGATCCACACGGCCGACGGGACCCGGGACATCTCGCGGATGCCGCCCAGGGTCTTGTCGAGCTTGTCGCGCTCCCGCTTCATCTGCAGGAGCTCCTTCTTCGTGCGGCCGGAACCGGCGACGTCGTCGAAGTCGATCTCGTCGAGCTCCTTGAGGCGGTTGATCCGCTGGTGCACGGTCGAGAAGTTGGTGAGCATGCCGCCCAGCCAGCGCTGGTTGACGTAGGGCATGCCGACGCGCGTCGCCTGCTCGGCGATCGCCTCCTGGGCCTGCTTCTTGGTGCCGACGAACATGATCGTCCCGCCCTTGGCCACGGTCTCCTTGACGAAGGCGTAGCTGCGGTCGATGTAGGCCAGCGACTGCTGCAGGTCGATGATGTAGATGCCGTTGCGGTCCGTGAGGATGAATCGCTTCATCTTCGGGTTCCAACGACGGGTCTGGTGTCCGAAGTGGACGCCGCTCTCGAGGAGCTGGCGCATGGTCACGACAGCCATGATTTTCTCCTATTGCCTTGTTTCAGTTGGTCCTGTCGTCTGCACGCGATCCGACCGCCCGACCCGGAGGTCTGGCGGACTGAGGATCGACGCCCACGGGCGACCGGCTCCGGAGCGGAGCCGTCGTGGTCTGCGGACGAGCGAATTCCGGCCCAGGGCGGACCGGTGCCTCCAAGCGTACGGCGTCGGGCGCTCGTCGTACCAATCCGTGACCTGAGCCATCCACAACCCCGGTCCTCCCCCTCCTCCTCCACAGGCCCGTCCGCTCCCACGCCCCGGTGCCGGAGCTCCCCCGCAGGCTCGTGCCATGACCCGGTCCCGTCCGACCCTCACCCTGTTCCTGGCCCTGCTGGGCGTCCTCCTCGCGGCGCTCCCGGGCCCTCCTCCGGCCCGGGCCGCGCCGGCCGACGGCCCGGTCGACGACCCGGTCGGGGTCTGGCCGCTCCAGCCTGAGCCCGAGGTCGTGCGCCACTTCGACCCGCCCGACTCGCCCTACGGCTCCGGGCACCGCGGTGTCGACCTCGCGGGGCGCGCCGGCCAGCCCGTCCGCACCGCCCTGCCCGGGAGCGTCGTGTTCGTCGGCCCGATCGCCGGCCGGGGCGTGGTCGTCGTCGGGCACGGCGCCACCCGCACGACCTATGAGCCGGTCGCCGCCACGGTCACGGTCGGCACCACCCTCGCCGCCGGCGGCGTCATCGGAACGCTCCAGCTGCCGGGGTCGCACTGCTTCCCGCGCGCCTGCCTGCACTGGGGCTTGGTCGCGGGCGACACCTACCTCGACCCGTTGCGCCTGGTCGGCGCCGGTCCGGTCCGGCTGCTGCCGCTGTGGCGGGACCTGCCCGTCGCGCGGGCGATCACCCGCCGTGGGGTGGCTACGATTGCGACAGACGTCGGGGCGACCCGATGAAGGGGCGATCGTCAGGAGCGGGCCGAGGACGAGTCGGTTGCCTTCGGCCGTCACCCGCCAGCCATCCTGCTCGGTTCCAGCTCTGCGCCTCCAGCCTGCTCGAGACGGAGGCCCGACGAGTGGTGACCTTCAGCGGCGTCGGCCGGAGTCGCGTCACCGAGGACCTCGAGGCGGTCGGTCTGCTCGACGCGCCCCGCCGGGCTGACCGGGTCTCACGCCCGCGGGTGCGCCTGCTGGTAGGCGCGCCTCAGGCGGTCGGTGGTGACGTGGGTGTAGCGCTGCGTGGTTGCCAGCGAGGCGTGCCCGAGCAGCTCCTGCACCGACCGCAGGTCGGCCCCGCCCTCGAGGAGATGGGTGGCGGCGGTGTGGCGCAGCCCGTGGGGTCCGAGATCGGGGGCGCCGGGGACGTCGGCGAGGCGGCGGTGCACCAGGGTGCGGACCGCGCGCTGGTCGATCCGCCCGCCCCGGGCTCCGAGGAAGAGGGCAGGCCCCGACCCCGGGCGGGCCAGCGCGACCCGGCCCTGGCCGAGCCACCGGTCGAGGGCGGCCGCGGCCGGTTGGCCGAACGGCACCGTGCGCTCCTTGCGGCCCTTGCCGAAGACCCGCACCACGTTGCGGTCGCGGTCCAGGTCGTCGACGTCGAGCCCGCAGAGCTCGCCCACGCGCATGCCCGTCGCGTACAGCAGCTCGAGCATCGCCACGTCGCGCAGGCCGATCGGGCTCCCGTCGTCGGCGAGCTCGGTCGCGGCGCCGATCAGCCGGCTGGCCTCGTCGACCCGCAGCACGTCCGGCAGGGTGCGGTGGGGACGCGGTGAGCCCAGTGCCGAGCCGACGTCGTTCGGCGTCCGGCCGGTCCGGGCCAGCCACCCGGTGAAGACCCGCGCGGCCGTGGCCCGCCGGGCGAGGGTCGTCCGGGACAGGCCCAGGGTCTGCTGCTTGGCCAGCCAGCTGCGCAGTGTGCGCAGGTCCAGCTCGTCGATGTGGTCAAGGCCGAGCCTGGCGGCGTGCTCGAGCAGCCCGGCGATGTCGCCGAGGTAGGCGCGGACGCTGTGCCTGGTCAGGTCCCGCTCGGAGACGAGGTGGCGCTCGTAGTCGCCCAGGATGCGCGCGAACGCCTCGGGCAGCGCCTCGGACGACTCGTCGGCCCGCTCCCCCTCGCCAGCAGCACTCGCCGGATCAACGCTCACCGCTCGATCGTAGGTCGACCACCTCCTCCCAGACGCCAACCCGCCGGCAGCCGCTCGACGTGGCCGTCCAGGGCCAGCCCGGCCAGCAGGACCTCCACCTCGTCCAGACCGAGCCCGGCGACCCGGGCGACCGACACGGCGGGCGCGGGCGAGGAGACGGGGACGGCGTCGAGCACCTGGCGGGCGCGGATGGTCAGCCCGTCCCGGGGCCCGTCCGGCGCGCGCCGGACGTCGAGGAGGTGCTCGCCGGAGCGGGCGACGAGCTCCAGCACGTCCTCGCCCCTGGTGACGACCGACGCGCCACCACCCCGCAGCAGCTCGTGGACTCCCTCGGACGCGGCGCTGTGGACCGGCCCGGGCACGCCCATCACCGCACGGTGCAGACGGTCCGCCCAGGACGCGGTGTTGAGCGCACCGCTGCGCAGGGCCGCCTCGACCACCACGGTGCCCTGGGTGAGCGCGGCGATGAGCCGGTTGCGGGCCAGGAACCTGATCCGCAGCGGTGCCGCGCCGGGCGGCGCCTCCGACACGACGGCGTGGTGCTCGGCGAGGTGGTCGATCATCTGCCGGTGGGCGGCCGGATAGGCCTTGTCGACGCCGCACGCCAGCACCGCGACGGTGCGGCCCTCGGCGGCGACGGCGCCGCGGTGGGCGGCGTAGTCGACGCCGTACGCCGCTCCCGACACGACCGTCTGCCCGGCCGTAGCGAGGACGCCCGCCACCTCGCCCGCCACCTGGTCGCCGTAGCCGGTCGACGACCGCGAGCCGACGACGGCCACGGCGGCGCCGAGGCGGTCGAGCCGGAGCGGGCCGCGCACCCACAGGCCGGCGGGGACCTCGCCGCGGGCGTGCAAGGCCCCCGCGCCAGCCAGGTCGTCGAGCGAGGACGGCCACTCGTCGTCGCCGGGAACCACGAACCTGATCCCCCGCCGCACGGCACCCTCGAGGACCCGCTCCGGCTGCACCTCGGCCAGCCGGCCGGCGGCTGCGCGCAGCTCCGGTCGCAGGTCGGGCTGGTCCCGCAGCACCTCGAGGAACCGGATCCCGCCGAGCTCACGGGTCAGGCCGAGGCACCGGACGTCGCCGGGCTCGGCGACGACGCTGATCGTGACCCGCGCCAGCCGCTCCTGGTCGCTGACGCTCATGCGATGTCCTCGCCGGGTGCGTCGAAGCGGAACGTCGCGAGGTCGAGCGGCTGGCCGCAACGCAGCCGCAGCGCGGTGCGCACCTCGTCGACGCCGGGCGTGACGTCGTGGCCGGTCCGCACCGAGCGCAGGTCGGCGATCGTCCAGGCCACCCGGTGCACCCGGACCGCGCCCCGGGCGCTGAGCCGCCCGGTGAGCATCTCTGTGTCCAGCACCTGCTGGGCGGCGGATGGCAGCGGCCAGGTGTCCTTGAGCCGTGGGCTCGGCACGTGACCGTTGAGCCGCCACGCCCGGCCGTCGTAGCGCTGCCGCTGCCGTTGCCGCGCCGCGGCCACCCGCAGCCGGACCTCGGCCGAGGACTCGACGGTGCGGAACGGGTCGTGGCTCGACGGCGAGACCGGCTGGACGTGGCGGACGATGTCGATGCGGTCGACGATCGGGCCGGACAGCCTGGCCCGGTAGGCGCGCCGGACGGTCTCGGCGCAGGTGCACCGGTTGGACCGCGACGCGGCGGTCCAGTTGCCGCAAGGGCACGGGTTGCTGGCGATCACCAGGAGGGCACCAGCCGGCAGCGTGACGGACTCGTCGCGACGCGCGATGGTGATGTCGCCGCTCTCGAGGGGCTGGCGCAGCGCCTCGATGACGTCGGAGCGGAACAGCGGGAACTCGTCGAGGAACAGGACCCCGCAGTGCGCCCGGCTGAGCTCGCCGGGCTGCACCCGGCCCGAACCGCCGCCGATCACGCTGACCTTGCTCGCGTCGTGGTGGGGCGCGGCGAAGGGCGGCCGCAGCACCATCCCGTCGCCGGGGGCGAGCACACCGGCCAGGGAGTGCAGCGCCGTGAGCTCGAGCGACTCCTCGGGGGTGAGGTCGGGGAGGATGGTCGGCACCCGCTCGGCGAGGCTGGTCTTGCCGCAACCCTTCGGCCCGGAGAGCTGGAGCGGATGACCGCCGGCAGCGGCGACCTCGACGGCGTACTTCTCCTCGGTCATGCCGCGCAGGTCGGCGAGGTCGAGCTCGTCGAGCCGGTCGTCGCCGCGCCAGGAGAGCAGCCGGAGACCGGTGGCGGCGGCCACCGGCGGCGCGAGTGGCAGCTCGTCGCAGCGGAGCTCGGCGACCACCTGCCCCAGCGAGCGGACGCCGATCACCTCCATGCCCGGCACCATCGTCGCCTCGGCGACCTGCGGCTCGGGGACGTAGACCCGGGTGATGCCGGCCGCCGCCGCGGCCAGCGCCATCGGCAGCACGCCGAGCGTCGGTCGCAGCCCGCCGGCGAGGGTCAGCTCGCCGATGAAGACGGTGCCGTCGAGCCATTGCGGCTCCAGCTGCCCGTCGGCGGCCAGCAGACTGACCGCCATGGCCAGGTCGAAGTGGGTGCCGGACTTGCGCAGGTCGGCGGGCGAGAACAGGAAGGTGCAGCGCTTGGTCGCGGGCCAGGCGAGGTCGGTGTTGACCAGGGCCATCCGCACCCGGTCGACGCCCTCGCGCAGCGACGTGTCGGCCCGGCCGACGACGACGGTGGTGGGCTGCCCGACCGAGACGTCGGTCTGGACGTCGATCAAATGCCCCACGGCCCCGTCGAGGGCCACGCAGCGTGCGGTCGCGAAGGGCATCAGCACAGCCCTCGGACGTGGTCGACGACCG
Source organism: Pimelobacter simplex (assembly GCA_016803235.1). Classification (GTDB taxonomy): domain Bacteria; phylum Actinomycetota; class Actinomycetes; order Propionibacteriales; family Nocardioidaceae; genus Nocardioides; species Nocardioides simplex_A. The sequence continues at coordinate 91,168 of JADCLI010000010.1, read as the reverse complement.
CGGGTCCGCGGGGCGGGCGCAGGACGGCGACCAGGTCGACCCGGATCCCGTCGGGCCGGATCCCCCGCTCGAGCACCCACCGCTCCCCCAGCCGCCGCAGCCGGTCGAGCTTGGCGGCCGAGATCGCCTCGTGCGGCGTGCCGGCCACGAGGGAGGTCCGGGTCTTGACCTCGCAGACCACCAGGGTCGCGCCGTCGCGCAGCAGCACGTCGACCTCGCCGTCGGCGCAACGCCAGTTGCGCTCGAGCAGGACCATGCCGAGACCGGTCAGGTGGCGCACCGCCACGTCCTCGCCGTAGGCGCCGATCGCCCGGCGGGCCTGTGCTGTCGTCATGCTCCGATGGTCGCCACCGGGGCGGACGAGGGGCGTTCACGGGGACGCCGGCTGTGGACAGGGAGGGGCGCGGAGGCACCTGGGGAGGAGGACCGGCTCGGCGCCGGACTGGTGGTGCGGTCGGGGCTGCTGGGACGTCAGCCGACGAGCTTGGGAGTCCCGCAGCCCGGCCGCCCGCTCGCGCGCAGCGTCGTCTTGCCCAGCTCGATCCCGAGGTCGGCCAGCAGGTTGGTGAGTCCGGGCAGCAGGGCCGTGTTGAGGATCCCGACCACCGGCGTCACGAGGTTGTCGAGCACGGGGGTGAGCAGGTCGCCGACGATCCCGCCGATGAAGTTCTTGTCCGACGAGGTCACCTGGAACTGGAGGTTCAGCGGGTTCACCGCCTTGGTGTGCTGGGGCATGTCCTCCGACGGCGGCGCGGCGTAGCTCAGCGTGACGGGGTACGCCGCCGGGTCGCCGACGTTGGCCACCAGCCCGAGCAGTGTGGCGTTCACCTTGGACTTCTCGGTCCAGCTGCCCCACGTCAGGTAGAGCGGCGGCTGCTTCTTGCGCTGCTCGACCGTGTAGGCGAGGTCCAGGTTGACCCCGGCCGCCAGGATGCTCGGGAGGACGTCGAAGGAGACGCCTCCCGCGCCGCTGCACGGGTTGCCCGAGGCCGACTTCAGCGTGGCCGTCGACTTCGCCGTGGTGATGGTCAGCTTCAGCGTGGAGGAGAGGGAGCCGGTCTTGATCCGCTCCTGGGTCGACTCGAACAGCCCGCCGAGGGTCAGCAGCTGGGTCAGGGTGTTGCTGAGCCCGGTCAGCAGGTCGGTGAGCAGGCCGCTGCCCGCCGGCAGGTTGAGGGTGGTCGTCAGCCGGATCTGCGCCGAGGAGGCCGTGACCGGCGTCGGGCCGGGCCGGTTCGGGTTGCCGCAGGTGATCTTGGGGAGCTCGATGATCGTCACCTGGGTGTCGAGCGTGCCCAGCGCCCCGAGGTCGAGCGGCAGGCTCGCACCGACGGCGTGGGGGTCGCCCGCGGCGTCCTTGCCCGCGACGTACACGAAGGCGTTGAGCAGGTCGAGCACGCCGAGCCGGGCGTGGAGCGCGCTGCTCGGGTCGGGCCCCAGGTCGAGGATGTCGGACAGGACCACGGTCGGCGTCGCGAGCGTGGCCCGCAGCGCCAGCGCATCGAGGATCGCGGCCGCGTTGAGGTTCACGAGGTTGGACGGATCCTTGCGGAGCACGTCCGCCGAGGCGCTCAGCAGGGCGCCGATCGTGATCGGCTCGGTCGAGGTCACCAGTCCGTCGACCGTGCCGACGCCGAGGGCGGCGGACAGGTCGAGCAGGGGGATCTGGGCCTTCTCCAGCGCGACGATGCCGCCCGGCCCGACGACCGACGTGGACACGTCCAGCAGGTTGATGCCGAGGATGCCGTTGAGCATCTGGACCAGGAAGTTGTCCGCGGTGTTCAGGTCCAGCAGGTTGGTGCCGACCGAGAAGCACACCGAGGGCTCGCTCGAGGATGCGATCGCGACCCGGCTCGCGGCGCCGCGGCCCTCACCGGTGACACCCCCGAAGGCCAGGGAGGTGTCGGACGTCGCGAGGACCCGGATCGCGGTCGGCACACCCGTCGTGGAGGTCTTGTCGACCGTGACCCACGCGCCGCCAACGCCCGCCGAGAGGAACTCCCAGGTGACGTCGCTCTGCGTGATCTCGCCGCCGAGGGCGGTGTGGTTGCGCGCCAGGCTGGCCTTGAGCACGTCGTTCATGGCGGACTGGTTGTAGAGGTACGCCTTGCGCCCGTCCAGCTCCCTGGCCATGTCGAGGGCGACGACGTCGGCCACCGCCTGCACGTCGCGCCGTACGACGCGCTGCTGTCCGAGGTCGACCGCGAACGCGGCCGACACGAGCAGGACGCCCGACATCAGGACCGCGACCAGGACGGCGGTCGCGCCGCGCTCGTCGGGCCGAAAGCCGCGCACGTCAGCTCACCCGCGCCACGGCGGTGTACCGGAGCGTGTCGGGAAGCACCGGGCCGAAGCCCGGGATCAGCCCGTCGTAGTCGATCTCGACCTTGACCCACACGCAGTCGATCGGGTCGGCGGCGGAGTTGCTGGTGCCGCCGGCGGGGAGGGCACCCTTGGCCAGTGTGGTGGCGTCGGCACAGTCGTCGACGACGACCTCGCAGGCGGAGTTGCAGGTCTGGCCCTGGGCGTTCAGGGCGGCGCTGCGCGCGGACTCGGCCGCAGTGGTGCGCTGGGCGGGATCGATCTCGACCGCCGCCGCACGGGCGCCCTCGGACGCGGCCTGGCTGACGGACTGGCGCACGCTCAGCATGTCTCCGTAGTTGACGATGCCGAACACGATCAGCATCAGCGGGAACAGGATCAGCGCGAACTCGACCGCCGCCGCGCCCCGATCGGTCGCCCGTCGACGGCGCAGCACGGCACCCGTCCCTCGCACACAACGCCTCATTCGGCCGGCCTCCCCCGGACTCGCTCCCATGACGCCCCCGAGCGGCGTTCCGCACACAGTAGTGGCGCCTCGAACGCCCGGGGAACGAATCCCGGGTCATTCCACTCGGACGACGAGGGCGGGCTAGTTCGTTGGGACTAGGCCCCCGTGGTCCTGGGGGTCCGGGACGATGGTCCTGATCCGTCTGGCCCGTTCGGGGACCGGGCATGGTGCGCCCACGTCACCAGGGTCCCTGCCGGTCGGCCCGACTTCGCCCCCGAGGGCAAATGGCGCCCGTTCGGGCTTCGCTGCAGCGCCCCGGGTGCCGACAATCGAGTGGGGAGTTTCGGTCGGCTCGGGCCGACGAGGGGGAGGCAGGAATGGCTCTGGGACGACGACGTGCGCTTCGCACGGCCCGGTCCGACGACGCACGCGGTGCGGCGGCGCTGGAGTTCGCCCTCGTCGGGGGCCTGCTCGTGGCGATCATCTTCGGGATCCTCCAGTACGGCCTGTACTTCGACGACTCCCTCAACGCCAACCAGGGCGTGCGGGAGACCGCCCGGATGTCGGTGGTCGGCAAGAACTCCCCCGGCTGCGGTACGACGCCCGGCTGGTCCGGCATCTCGTGCACCGTCGAGAAGATGGTCGACCGGGCGCCGGCGGACACCTACGTGAACGTCTCCGCACCGGACGGCTGGGCACGCGGGAACCTGCTGCAGGTCTGCGTCCTGGTGCGCTCACGGGGCGACTTCGGCATGCTGCCGATGCCCAACGGTGGCTACGTGCGCGCGAGCCTGCGGATGTCCATCGAGGCGGACGCCACCAAGCCGACGGGGACCGGGACGGCGGAGGCCGCACCGACAGGACAGAGCTGGTCATGGTGCGACTGAGCAACGCCCGCCGGTGCGAGGGCGACGAGCGAGGAGCCGTCGCCGTCCTGGTGGCCCTCGTCGCCGTGGCACTGCTGATGGCCGCGTCCCTGGTCATCGACCTCGGCCTGGCCCGCGACGTCCGTGGCCAGGCACAGAACGCGGCCGACGCCTCGGCGCTGGCGGCCGCGAACGTGCTCTACGACGCCGACGGCGAGCCCCAGGTCCCGGTGGCGATCACCGCCGCGCAGGACTACGCCGCCGACAACTTCGACGTCGCCGCGGCCGAGTGGGGAGGCTGCAAGGACCCCGGGCACCTGCCCTACGCCCCGACCTCGCAGTGCATCTCCTTCGACGACCCCGACCGCCCGAGCCGGGTCCGGGTGCGGGTCCCACATCGTGACGTGAAGACCGCGCTCGCCGGCCTGGTCGGGGTCAGCGAGTTCCACATCGGCGCCCAGGCGACCGCGACCATCGACCCGGGTGTCGTCTTCAAGTGCTCACTGTGCGTGCTCGGCGAGGGCCTGCACACGCTGGGCAACGGCGACGCGACCGTGACGGCCAGCAGCGTGCACTTCAACGGCAGCGTGTCGACCGGGCCGAACGGCATCGTGGAGGCGATCGGCGACGGCAACGAGATCACGGTCGAGGACACCGCCACCGGCAACTACGACCCGCCGGCCGAGCCCGTGTCGACCAAGATGGGCGACCCGCTCGGCCACCTGGTCCTGCCGACCCCGGCGGGCGTGGCCCGGACCGACCCCTGCACCCAGGGCCCCGGGGTCTACGGCGCCCGGTCCTTCGGCAGCAACGAGACCTGCGTCCTCTCCCCCGGCCTGTACGTGCTCACCGGCACCTGGGACATGGGCAACAACACCGTGTTCCGCGGCAACGGCGTGACCCTGTACGCCGTGTGCGGCACGCCCACGGCCCCGCGGTTCTGTGCCACGGCCGGCGAGGCCGGCGGCAAGTTCGACGCGAGCAACGGCAACGAGCTGACGCTCACGGCCGGCGCACTCGGCTTCAGCGACCTGGCGATCGTCTACGACCGGCACAACACCAGCTCGATCCACGTCCAGGGCAACGGCGAGACCAACATCAACGGCAGCATCTACGCACTGAGCTCGATGCTCTACGCGAACGGCAACTCGGGCAACGGCGTCACCAGCGGCTCGATCGTCGTCAACGACCTCTACATGAACGGCCAGAACTCCCACCTGAAGGTCACCAACGGCCTCGACCGCGAGTGGCGCCGCCCGCCGGCGGGCCTGCACCTCAGCGACTGAGGACGAGCCGACGCGGCCAGGTCAGGACTTCGGCAGCTCCAGGTCGGACGTCGCGAGCTCCTCGACGTTGACGTCCTTGAAGGTGAGCACCTTGACGTTCTTGGCGAAGCGCGCCGGGCGGTACATGTCCCAGACCCAGGCGTCGGCGATGGTGACCTCGAAGAACACGTCGCCGCCCTCGGAGCGGGCCTTCACGTCGACCGAGTTGCACAGGTAGAAGCGACGGTCGGTCTCCACGACGTACTTGAAGATGCCGACGACGTCGCGGTACTCCCGGTAGAGGTTCAGCTCCTGCTCGGTCTCGTACTTCTCGAGCTCCTCGGCACTCACGAGGGCGACTCTAGTCCTCTCCCCCAGGCAGCGGCTCGAGTCCCGCCGCGCGTCGCACGTTGACGAACCGCATCCGGTGGACCGGCGAGGGTCCGTGCTCCTCGAGGGCCGTGGTGTGGGTGGCGGTGATGTAGCCCTTGTGCGTCTTGAAGTCGTACGCCGGCCACTGCTCGTCGAGGTCGAGCATGATCCGGTCCCGGGTGACCTTCGCCAGCACCGACGCGGCCGCGACGCAGGCGGCGACCCGGTCGCCCTTCCACACGGCGAGGCCGGGGACGCCGAGCCCGTCGACGGGGAACCCGTCGGTCAGCACGTACGACGCCGGCAGGTCGAGCTTCGCGACGGCCCGGCGCAGCGCCTCGACGTTGGCGACATGCATCCCCAGCCGGTCGCACTCGTCGTGCGGGATGACGACGACCGACCACGCCAGTGCCCGGCGGAGGATCTGGTCGTAGCATCGCTCGCGAGCGGCCGCGGTCAGCAGCTTGGAGTCGGCGAGGCCCGGGACGATGCCGGCCTTGCCGGCGGGCAGGATCGCCGCCCCGGCGACGAGCGGGCCGGCGCAGGCTCCGCGGCCGGCCTCGTCGACGCCGGCGACCGGCTCGAAGCCGTGCCGGCGCAGGGCACGCTCGTAGCCGTAGATGCCGGCGTCGCGTCGTACCGTCGCTCCCCTGGGCAGCGTGGACATGCCCTCGTCCCTCCGTCCTAGGCGCCGGGGACGGCGTCGGCCTTCTTCGCCTTGTCGAGCAGGTCGGCCGGCGGGTTGTCGGGAACGCCCTCGAAGACCTCGGGGCGGGTGATCCAGCGCCAGCGGTCGCGCGGCCAGATCAGCGTGAAGACCTTGCCCACGACGAGGTCGCTGTCGACCCACGGGCTCTGGGTGCAGGGGTCCTCGCCGGGGCTGCACAGGTGCGCCCGCGAGTCGGCGGAGTGGCCGCGGTTGTCGCCCAGCACGAGGAGCTTGCCCTCCGGGATCGGCCCGATGATCCAGTCGCAGGGCCGGGACAGGTTGGACTCGCGCTCGCTGATGAAGTCGTCGATCTCGGCGTTGCACTCACCGGGGTCGGGACCGAGGTAGTCGGACTCGTCGACGGGCTTGCCGTTGATCTTGATCCGGCCCTGCTCGTCACAGCACTCGACCACGTCGCCCTCGGTGCCGATGACGCGCTTCACGAGGTGCCCGCCCGTCGGGTAGAGCCCGATCTTGGACAGCAGGTTCGCCACGCCGGTCGGCCCCTGGGTGTCGGTCGGCCCGAGCCACTCGCCGGGGTCCTCGAAGACGACGACGTCGCCGCGCTGCGGCGTGCGCCCGAACCAGTAGGAGACCTTCTGGACCAGGATCCGGTCGTTCTTGACCAGGCCCGGCTCCATCGACTCCGACGGGATGTAGAACGCCTGGACGAACAGCGCCTTGATCACGACCGCCAGGCCCAGCGCCACGGCCAGCAGCAGGATGCTCTCCTGCCACACCGGCAGGTGCTTGCGCGGGGCGGCGGAGGACCGGGAGCCCGCCGGCTCGGTCGCCTCCGGGTCGGGGACCTGGGCGGCGGAGTCCGCGGCGGAGTCGTCGGTCGTCACGAGACACGAGTCTAGGAGCACGCCCCACGCCGGACGCACGAAGGCCCGACCGTGTCCGGTCGGGCCTTCGTGGTAGCGCTGCTCGCGGAGGCTCAGGCCTCCGAGTGGGCGGCTCAGGCCTCGCGGCGCTCCTTGATCTTGGCCTTCTTGCCGGTGAGGTTGCGCAGGTAGTAGAGCTTCGCGCGACGCACGTCACCGCGGGTGACGACCTCGATGGACTCGAAGATCGGCGAGTGGAGCGGGAAGGTCCGCTCGACACCGACGCCGAAGGAGATCTTGCGGACGGTGAAGGTACGGCCGATGCCGGCACCGTGCATGCGGATCACGACGCCCTGGAACACCTGGACACGCGAGCGGTTGCCCTCGATGACCTTGACGTGGACCTTGACGGTGTCACCGGCGCGGAAGGCCGGGACGTCGGCGCGCTTGGCGGCGTTGCCGAGGTCGGTGACCACGGCGGGGGTGGGGTTGCTCATGATTCTCCTCGCGAGTGCGCACAGGTCAGCCGCGGTGGTGGTGATGGACTCGGATCAGGCGTCACGATCGGCGGTTCCCCTGTGGCAGAAGCGTCCGTGACACCGACCAGCAATCCTCGCACAGCCCGGACCGCCGCCGAAATCAGCGACGCTTGGTGAGGACGACGGCGTGCGGCGGCGCGGGCAGGTCGGCGCGCAACCGGAAGCCGGCCTTCTTGTACAGCCGCTGGTTGCGGGCGCTCGCCGCCCCCGTGAACAGCAGGTACGACGTCACGCCGGCCGGCGCCACGGCCTGGATGTGCTCGAGCAGGATCCGTCCGAGCCCGCTGCCCTGCAGGTCGGGGGCGACCATGATCCGGCCGATGTCCCAGGCGTGCTCGCCCTCGAGCCGGCCGCGCACGGCGCCGACCAGCCGGCCGGCGCGGCGCACGACGTAGGTGTCCCACTCCCCCAGCCAGGCGCGGACGTCGTCGAGCGACTCGTGCAGGGCGGGGATGTCGAGGGTGTCGTTGGCCTGGGCCTCCTGCACCCAGCAGGCCCGCTGCAGGGTCAGGATCTCGCCGGCGTCGCCGGGGGTGGCCCGCACGATCGGTGTGCCGTCGTCGAGCACGGACGGCGCCAACAGGTCCGGGCGACGCTCGGCGGTGCGTCGTACGGCCTGCTCGTGGCGCCAGGCCGCCACCTTGCCGTGGTCACCGGAGCGCAGCACGGCGGGGACCTCGTGGCCGCGCCACTCCGGCGGCTTGGTGTAGACGGGGTGCTCCAGGAGGCCGCCCTCGGCGTGCGACTCCTCGACGATCGAGGCGGCGTTGCCCATGAAGCCCGGCAGCAGGCGGACCACGGCCTCGGTGATCGCCAGGGCGGCGACCTCGCCGCCGTTGAGGACGTAGTCGCCGAGGCTGACCTCGCGCACGTCGGCGATCTCGCGGGCGTGGTCGATCACCCGCTGGTCGATGCCCTCGTAGCGCCCGCACGCGAAGACGAGGCGCTCCCGGGTGGCGAGCTCCTCGGCGAGGCGCTGGTCGAACCGCTCGCCCGACGGGGTCGTGAAGATGATGGTCGTGCGCTCGCCGGCCGTCGAGCCGGTCGGGACCAGCTCGTCGAAGGCCTCCCCCCACGGCTCGGGCCTCATCACCATGCCGGCGCCGCCGCCGTACGGGGTGTCGTCGACGGTGCGGTGCCGGTCGTGGGTCCACTGCCGCAGGTCGTGCACGCCGAACTCGAGCAGCCCGCTCGCGGCGGCCTTGCCCGGCAGCGAGAGCTCCAGCGGCGCGAAGAAGTCGGGGAAGATCGAGACGTAGTCGAGCCTCACTCGTCGTCGTCCTCCGGGAAGGGGCTGACCAGGCCGGGCCGGTCGGCGATGACCACGCGGCCTCCGGCGACGTCGACCTCGGGCACCAGGGCGCTGACGAAGGGCACGAGTGCCTCACGGCGGTCGAGGGTCCTGATCCGGAGCAGGTCCTGGGCGCCGTGGGTCAGGCCGACCACCTCGCCGAGGTGGGTGCCCTCGAGGTCGTGCGCCGCGAGTCCGACCAGCTGGTGGTCGTAGAACTCCTCCGGGTCGTCCGGCGTCTCGTCCGCGGGTACGACGGCCCGCAGCACCACGCCGCGCGCGGCCTCGGCGGCGGTGCGGTCGGGAAGCTCGGTGAAGCCCACGAGCAGCACGCCCTGGTGCCAGCGGGTGCGGGCCACCGTGAGGGTGCGGGCGGCGAATGCCGAGCCGCGCGGTGCCTCGACGTTCAGCACGGCTCCGGCGGCGTACCGGCGCTCCGGCTCGTCGGTGCGGACGTCCACGGTCACCTCACCCCGGATCCCGTGCGGCTTGCCGATGCGGCCGACGACGACCTCGATGCTCTCCACACCCCTAGTGTCCCGGAAATGCGAGCAGCCCCGCACATCGGTGCGGGGCTGCTCGGACGAGACGATCAGCGGCGGTCGGTGTCGACGAAGTCGATCCGGGTGCTGCTGTTGCCGGCGATCGCGGAGATCACGGTGCGGAACGCGGTCGCGGTGCGACCGCTGCGACCGATCACCTTGCCGAGGTCGTCGGGGTGGACCCGGACCTCGAGCACGGCGCCGCGGCGCAGCTGCTTGTCGCGCACGACCACGTCGTCGGGGTGGTCGACCACTCCGCGGACGAGGTGCTCCAGCGCGTCAGCCAGCATCGGCTCAGGCCTCGGCGTTCTCGTCGGCCGGGGTCTCGGCGGGGGCCTCGTCGGCAGCGGCCTCGGCCGGCGCCTCCTCGACCTTCTCCTCGACCTTCTTCTCAGCCTTCTTCTTCGCGGTGGTCGCCGAAGCCTTGGGCTCGCTGGCGGCCTCCTTGAGGGCCTCGTTGAAGATCTCGAGCTTGTCGCGCTTGGGCTCCTTGACCTTGAGGGTGCCCTCGGCGCCGTCGATGCCCTTGAACTTCTGCCAGTCGCCGGTGACCTTGAGGATGGCCTCCACGGCCTCCGACGGCTGCGCGCCGACGCCCAGCCAGTACTGCGCCCGCTCGGAGACGACGTCGATGTACGACGGGTCCTCCTTGGGGTGGTACTTGCCGATCTCCTCGATCACCGCGCCGTCGCGCTTCTTGCGCGAGTCGACGATGACGATGCGGTACTGCGGGACCCGGACCTTGCCCAGGCGCTTCAGACGAATCTTGACGGCCACGTTTGTGGTGTCTCCTTGAGAACTGGTGGTGGGTGAGCCAGGGACGGCCAGGTGGGGACACCGGCGCCCGGACTCGGACGGGTCCTGCCACCACCGGTTGAGAGGGACCGGAAGTCGCAGAACTCAGTCGGACAGTCTGCCAGACGCCCGGCCTCCCGGACGAATCCACCCTCACCCCCGGACGGGCCCGCTCGCGAGGTGCTCGGCGAGGGCGGTGGCGATCACCCGGTCGCCGCCGTCGAAGCACGTGTACGCCGGCGAGGTGTTCACCTCCCAGCAGTACCAGCGCCCGTCGTCGCCGAAGCGCAGGTCGATGCCGGCGAGCTCGAGGCCGAGCGCCGCGGTCAGTGCCCGGCAGCGCTGCGCGACGGCCTCCGGCAGGTCGTCGGGCTCGAGACCGAAGCCACCGTAGCGGTAGTCGACGGCCTCGGTACGGATCCGGTGGGTGAAGAGCCGCTCCCCCACGACGTGCACGCGGTACTCCGTCCCGGGGACGAACCGCTGCAGCTGGGTCGGGCACCACCGGACCGCGCTCAGCTCGTCGTCGGGCACGACGGTGCGCACGATGCTGCGGGTGCCGCCGATCGACTTCACGATCGCGCGGCCGTGCTGCGCGACGAACGCCGCGGCAGCGTCCGGGTCGGTGGTCAGCAGCGTCTCCGGGACGGCGAACCCGATGGCGTCGATGACCCGTGACTGCCGCGGCTTGGAGTGGTTGCTCAGCCCGGCCGAGGGCCGGTTGACCACCCGCACGGACGGCGGCGCCGTCTCGGCCCACTCGCGCAGGTCGAGGGCCAGCCTGCCCAGCCGGACCCGCTCGACGGCGTCCACGGCGTCGCCGAGGTCGTAGGGCCGCAGGTAGATCCCGCGCACCTCCCCGACCGGCACCTCGCGTCCGGCGACGACGAGCACCAGCCCGTCGTCGGTGTGCCGGACGACCGTGTCGGCGCAGGCGGCCTGGTCGACGAACAGGTACGGCGTCCCGCGGTCCGCCAGCACCCGGCGGACGTCGTCCAGCGGGGTGTCGGTGCGCAGTCCGTGGAGCACGATCACGACGCCACCTCCTCACGGACCGGCTCTCCGACCAGACGGGGCACGGTGCGGTCGACCAGCTGCCGGATCGCGGCGCGGACCGGCTCGGTCCGGGCCAGCGGGGCCGGCAGCACCGCGTGCAGCCGCGGCAGCGCGTCCCGCCCGCCGAGGTCGACGACGGCCGACAGCAGCGGCACGCCGTGGCTGACGGCCATCCGGACCAGGTGGCGGCGTACCTCGGAGCTCGGCGCGGGACCCTCCCCGGCCACCCGGAACACCTCACCGCCCACGACCGTGACGACGGCGGGCGTGACCGGCTGCGCGCCCCCGGTCATCGGCAGGTCGGCCGCGGCCGCCCAGACGGCGGTCGGCGGTCGGGGGCCGGCGAGGCTCGCGTGCGACGGCGCGACCAGGCAGCGGCCCTCGAGCGTCGCGAGCCAGTGTCCCAGGAAGGCGGTCATCTCCGTCGCGACGTAGTCGCGATGCTCCTCGGCGATCCAGGACAGGTCGCCCGGCTCGACGCCGGCGAGCAGCGAGACCAGGCAGCGCACGCCGTCGTCGGTGAACCCCTCGCCGTCCGCGATCCCCCGGCCCGGGGCGCGACCCGTCCGGGAGGACGGGCCGGCCACGAGCGTCCAGCCGGGCAGCGACAGGTCGGCCGGGGTGAGCAGGCGGGCGCCCGCCCACCCCGCGACCAGGGCCGCTGCCCCGGGGTCCCGCTGGGAGGCGAGGACCAGGATCACGACGCCCCGTCCGCGCGGGCGCCGTTGACGGCGGCCTCCACCACCGCCCCGGCGACGTCGGGCCGGTCCTCGGCGCCGACGAACGGGGCGCCCAGGCTGCCGATGACCCGCTCGATCCGGTCGAGACGCCGGATCACCTCCTCCATCCCCTCACGCTCCTCGAGCACCGGGTTGATGACGAGGTCGCCCGGGTCGAGGTCGTCGATCTCGCGTCCGACCCGCTTGTAGATGTCGATCTCACGGATCTCCTTGAACCGCTTCTCGAACACCTCGTTGTCGCGCAGGTTCTTGATGAGGTCGTCCTCGAAGTGGAACCGCTTCACGATCCGGGTGGCCGCCTTCAGCGCGGCGTGCACGTCGATGCGCCCATAGCCCATCTGGTCGTTCCAGGTGCCGTTCGGGTGGCCGGAGACATTCGCGTACGGCACCGTCCCCGTCTTGGCGGCCGTGGTCTCGATGATCTGGCGGACCCGGACGTTGCTGAGCGTGGAGTTCCGCGACCGGATCAGCGCGGCGAGCGCGGCCACGTGCGGCGTCGCGGCGGAGGTGCCGTTGAAGGTGCCGGTGTAGTCGGTGCCGGTGTAGCCGTTGCCGCCGAGGCGGTCGGTGGCCGGGATCCGGACACCGGGGGCGACGACCGACATCTGCGGGCCGTAGTTCGAGCCCCAGCCCTCGCCGTCCGGGCTGGACGGCGACTTGCGGTTGTCGACCTGGTCGCTGGCGCCGACCGCGATCACCAGGGGGTTGGTCGCCGGGTAGGTGATGCCGTTCGCGGTGTTCTGGTTGTGGGTGGCGACGCAGAGCACCATGTTGGCGTTGAACGCCTCCTGGATCGCCGGGTCGATCACCGCCCGGCTCCACGCGTTCCAGCCGAAGCTCATCGACACGACTTGGGCGCCCTGCATCCGGGCGTAGCGCAGGCCCGCGGCGACCTCGGTGTCGGTCCACCGCGAGAACGCGATCGGCAGCAGCCGGCAGCCGCCGGCGAGACCGGCGACGCCGATGCCGTTGCCCGTGCGGGCGCCCACGATGCCCGCGCAGGGCGTGCCGTGGTTGCCGGTCGGCGCACCCGTCCCGGACATGGTCCCGAGGTTGATGCCGTTGTGCAGGAACGCCCCGGCAAGGTCGGGGTGCCCGAGCTCGACACCCTCGTCGAGGATCGCCACGGTGACCGCCGGGGAGCCCATGGTGAGGTCCCAGCCGGTCGTGCCGGTCCCGCCGGCGCCGATCTGGCGCAGGTTCCACTGGTTGGCGTACATCGGGTCGTTGGGGGTGTGCGCCACGGGCACACGCAGCGGCACCCACTCGAGGCGCACCTCGACCGCGCGCCCCAGTGCCTCGCCGATCCGCTCGGTGAGGTCGTACGCCGGGCTGGTGGCCGGGTCGGTCACGGTGAAGTAGTCGTGGTCGCCGAGCAGCGCCGAGCGGACCTCGTCGCGCTGCAGGCCGAGCGCGGTGACCTTGGCCAGGTCCTCCGGTTCGGCCACGTCGGCATGCAGGAGCACGACCGCGTCCGCGGCGGGCGCCAGCTCCTCGGTGCCGGAGCCGAAGTCGGCGGTGTAGACCGGCGACGACCAGGCGACCGTGCCGCTCGCGGCCGCGGCCGCCAACGCGTCGCCGTCGACCTCGGAGCCGTCGGCCGTGCGGGCGAACACGAAGTCGGGACCCTCGTTGACGGGCTGCTTACCCCCGTCGTCCGCGGCCGCCGGGCCGGCGGCACCGTCGCGGACCAGGCCGAGCGCGTCCAGGACGTCGCCCGGGGCGGCGGCCGGGCCGCCGGACCGCGGGGACAGCAGCACGCGGTCGGGCTGGGGGGTGAGCTCCGCGCCGGAGGGGTGCGTGAGGTGCTCGGGGTAGCGGTGCATGGTGGGCTCCTTCGGGAGGGGGCGCGACCGACTGGTCGCTCCTCCCTAGGAGCCGGTCACCGCCCCGCCTGATACGTCGAAGTGCGAGATCGCTCAGGTCCGCCCCCCAACCGACCGAACACCTGTGCGAAGAACACCGGACACAGGCCAGGGAGGCCCTTTCATGAAGCCCATCTCTCGCACCGTCGCGGCCGGCCTGGCAGCGGCGGTCACCCTTGTCCCCACGGCGACCGAAGCAGCCGGCGCCGTCCCCCACAAGCCCGCCGGGAAGCCCTCGCCGGTCGTGAAGTCACAAGTCCGCCAGCTCGTCAAGGACATCGCCGGCAAGGACCGGGCCCTGGCCCGGGTCGCCTCGTCGAAGGCCGTGTCCCGGCTGGGTGACGACAACGAGGCCGTGCTGGTCGCCGCCATCGCCGGCGACCGTGCCGAGCTCGCGGACCTGCGGGCCGAGGCCACCGCCGCGGACAGCACGCAGGACGCCAGGGCCGTGCGGGTCGAGGTCCGCACCTACCGCGTCGAGCTGTACACCCAGGCCGCAGGCGTCGTGCGTGCCGCCGAGGCGCTGGCCGTCGAGGCGGCCGACGACGTGGAGGCGCTGACATTCGTCGACCTCGCCCTCGGGGCCGCCCTGTCCGTGGACAGCAACGGCAGCGGGTCGAAGGCGGTCCTGAAGCAGGCACGGGCCCACCTGGAGTCGGCGCGCGCCGAGCTGGAGACTGTGGACGAGCCCGAGGTGCCCGTCACTCCCTGAGCGCCGCCTCCGTCCCAGCGGCACCCGACGGCCGTCTCTCCCGCCCCGGGAGGGACGGCCGTCGGCGTTGCCTCAGGGTGGATCCGGGCTCAGGCGACGACCTTGCCCCGCAGCACGACGCGGGAGGGCTCGGCCAGCACGGTCAGGTCCTCGACCGGGTTGCGGGGGTAGACCACGAAGTCGGCCGGGTCGCCCTCGTCGAGGCCCGGGTTCCAGCCCAGCCAGGCCCGCGCCCGCCAGGAGGCCGCACCCAGGACGTACTCGTTGGGCAGGCCCATCGCCGCCATCGCGAGGATCTCCTCGTGGAGGACGCCGTGCCGGGCCGACCCGCCGCCGTCGCTGCCGACGAAGAGCGCCACGCCGGCGTCGTACGCATCCATCAGGACCGCCTCACGGCGGGCCAGGAGTGCCTCCATCGTGGCGCTGTAGGTCGGGAACTTGTCGCGCGCCGCCGAGATGAACTCCGGGAACTTGGCGGTCTGCAGGACGGTCGGGACCAGGGCGACGCCCCGCGCGACCATCTGCTCGAGATGGGCGGCGGTGAGGCCGGTGCCGTGCTCGATGCAGTCGATGCCGGCGTCGAGCAGCGGGCCGATCGAGTCCTCGCCGAAGCAGTGCGCGGTCACCTTGGCGCCCTGGGCGTGCGCGACCTCGATCGCGGCGGTGACGGCGTCGGCCGGGAAGGACGGCGTGAGGTCGCCCTCCTCGCGGTAGATCCAGTCGCCGACCAGCTTGACCCAGCCGTCGCCGTCCAGTGCCTGCTCGGCGACGGTGTCGACCAGGCCGTCGGGCTCGACCTCGATGCCGTAGTTGCGCAGGTAGCGGCGGGTGCGGGCGACGTGGCGTCCGCACCTGATCAGCCGGGGCAGGTCCTCGCGCTCGTGGACCCAGCGGGTGTCGGCCGGGGACCCGCAGTCGCGGGTGAGCAGCACGCCGTTGTCGCGGTCGGCGATCGCGGTCCGCTCGATCTCGGCGTCGTCGACGGCTCCCCCGTCCTCCAGGCCGAGGTGGTTGTGGGCGTCGACCAGGCCCGGGACGATCCAGCCCTCGGCGGCGGTCTCGGCTCCCTCGAGCCCGGCCGGCCGCTCGTAGGTGATCCGGCCGTCGACGACGTACACCTCCCGGGTCTCGCCGTCGGGCAGGACCGGACCGGAGAACCGCAGCGCACTCACCCGGCCGACGCTACCAACGGCGCGGCCCGGGCGGTGCCCCCGAACGAGGTCACAGGTGCGACAGCAGCCAGCTCGGCGAGAGCGTGGTCGCGCCGACGCCGTGGACCCGGGCGTCGAGGGCCCGGTCGGCGGTGACCACGACCACCCGGTCGCCCCTCTCCGCGGCCTTACGGGCCTGGGCCAGGATCGTCGAGTCGCCGTCCTTCGGCGCGTGCACGGTCCGCACGTGTGCGTCCCGCCCGGCCCGCACCCCGCCCTTGGCCTGCCCCTCGAGCACGAGCACGACGACGTCGTACTCGATGTCGGCGACGAGCAGCTGCTCGTGCAGGCGCGTGGCCGCGCCCGCACGGTCCTTCCACCATCCGTCCGGGCGCGCGCCGACGACGTTGGCGCCGTCGACGATGAGCGTGGAGGGCATCACGTCTCCTGACCTACTGGGTTTCGACGCGCCCGTCGCTCAACCTGCGTTCGCCCACGCGGGCCCTCGCAAGCTCGGGCCCGCTGCTCACTTGAGGAACTTCGAGAAGTCCTTCGGCAGCTGCAGGTTCTCCGCGGCCGCCTCGTAGTCGATGTCCTGGCCGATGCCGAACGGGTTCGGCTTGGCGTCGGCGGCCTTCGCCTTGGCCGCGGCGGCCTCCTGGGCGGCCTTGGCCGGGTTGCCGGAACGGCGCGCGCCCTTGCCCTTGGCCTGCTTGGCCTTCTGCTTGGCGCTGACCCGCTTGCCGCCGCCGGGACCGCCCATCCCGGGCATCCCCGGCATGCCGGGCATCCCGCCGCCACGGGCCATCTGCATCATCATCTTCCGCGCCTCGAAGAAGCGGTCGACGAGGCCGTTGACGTCGGACACCGCGCGTCCCGAGCCCTTGGCGATGCGGGCGCGACGGGAGCCGTCGATGAGCTTGGGGTTGGCCCGCTCGGCCGGGGTCATCGAGCGGATGATCGCCTCGATCCGGTCGATCTCGCGCTCGTCGAAGTTCTCGAGCTGCTCGCGGACCTGGCCCATGCCGGGCAGCATCCCGAGGATCTTCTGCATCGAGCCGAGCTTCTTCAGCTGCTGCATCTGCGCGAGGAAGTCGTCGAGGGTGAAGTCGCCCTGGGTGAGCTTCTCCGCGGCCTTGAGGGCCTCGTCCTGGTCGAAGGCCTTCTCGGCCTGCTCGATCAGGGTGAGGACGTCGCCCATGTCCAGGATGCGCGAGGCCATCCGGTCGGGGTGGAAGACGTCGAAGTCGGTCATCTTCTCGCCGGAGGAGGCGAACATGACCGGCTTGCCGGTGACCTGGCGGATGGAGAGCGCGGCACCACCGCGGGCGTCACCGTCGAGCTTGGTGAGCACGACGCCGTCGTACCCGACGCCGTCGAGGAAGGCCTGCGCGGTGACCAGCGCGTCCTGACCGATCATCGCGTCGACGACGAAGAGGACCTCGTCGGGCTGGACGGCGTCGCGGATCGCGGCGGCCTGGCCCATCATCTCCGCGTCGACGCCGAGGCGACCGGCGGTGTCGACGATGACCACGTCGTGCAGCTTGCGCCTGGCCTCCTCGATGGAGGCCTTCGCGACGGAGACCGGGTCCCCGACGCCGTTGCCCGGCTCGGGGGCGTAGACCGGGACGCCGACCTTCTCGCCGTTGACCTGCAGCTGCTGGACCGCGTTGGGACGCTGCAGGTCGCAGGCGACCAGGATCGGGGTCTTGCCCTGGTCCTTGAGCCAGAGCGCGAGCTTGGCCGCGAGCGTGGTCTTGCCGGCACCCTGCAGACCGGCGAGCATGATGACCGTGGGGCCGCTCTTGGCGTAGCGCAGCCGGCGGGTCTCGCCACCGAGGATCGCGATGAGCTCGTCGTTGACGATCTTGACGACCTGCTGGGCGGGGTTCAGCGCCTGGCTGACCTCCTCGCCGCGGGCGCGCTCCTTGACCGCGGCGACGAACTCCTTGACGACGGGCAGCGCGACGTCGGCCTCGAGGAGCGCGATCCGGATCTCCCGGGCGGTCGCGTCGATGTCGGCCTCGGAGAGCCGTCCCTTGCCGCGCAGGTTCTTGAAGGTCGCGTTGAGGCGATCGGAAAGTGTGGCGAACAAGAGCGTTGCGTCCTCGTCGGAGTCGTCGGTAGAAGTGGAGTCTTCGAACACCGATCGTAACCGTCCGGGCCCCGGGGCCCGACGTCTGCGGTGGACGTCCGAGGGTACTGCGCCGGGTGCCGGTCACCTGTCGCGGTGGTCGGGAGTGCCATCGGGGGCACCCCACCGGGTGAGGAGGAACCGCCATGGCAACCACGACACCTGTACGACGACCGGACGGCCCCGGTCGCCGGATGACTCCGGCCGGCATCGCGATCTGGGGCGGCATCGCTCTCGTCGGGGCGCTCTGCTGGACGGTGCTGGCCCTCTCCCGGGGCGAGGAGGTGTCGGCCCTGTGGATCCTGTTCGCGGCGCTGGCGTCGTACGCGATCGCGTACCGCTTCTACGCCCGCTTCATCGCCGACCGGGTGCTCGAGGTCGACGACACCCGCGCGACCCCCGCGGAGCGGCTCGAGAACGGCCAGGACTTCGACGTCACCGACCGCCGGGTGCTCTTCGGGCACCACTTCGCCGCGATCGCGGGCGCCGGGCCGCTGGTCGGGCCGGTGCTGGCCGCGCAGATGGGCTACCTCCCGGGCACCATCTGGATCATCGTCGGCGTCATCCTCGCGGGCGCCGTGCAGGACATGATGGTGCTCTTCTTCTCGATGCGCCGCGACGGCAAGAGCCTGGGCCAGATGGTGCGCGAGGAGATCGGCACGGTCGGCGGCATCGCCGCACTGATCGCCGTCTTCGCCATCATGATCATCATCCTCGCCGTGCTGGCGCTGGTCGTGGTCAACGCGCTCGCCGAGTCCCCCTGGGGCGTGTTCTCGATCGGCCTGACGATCCCCATCGCGCTGTTCATGGGCTTCTACCTGCGCTACCTGCGCCCGGGCCGGGTCTCGGAGACCACGGCGATCGGCGTCGCGCTCCTGCTGCTCGCGATCGTCGTCGGCGGCTGGATCGACGACACCGCGCTCGGCGAGACCCTGACGCTGTCCCACGAGACGCTGACGGTCTGCCTGATCGTCTACGGCTTCATCGCCTCGGTGCTGCCGGTCTGGATGCTGCTGACGCCCCGCGACTACCTCTCGACGTTCATGAAGATCGGTGTGATCGCGCTGCTCGCCGTCGGCCTGGTCCTGGCACGACCCGTGCTCGCCAACGACGACGTCACCAGCTTCGCGCTCGACGGTGACGGGCCGGTGTTCGCCGGCAAGCTGTTCCCGTTCGTGTTCATCACCATCGCGTGCGGCGCGCTGTCCGGCTTCCACGCCCTGATCTCCTCGGGGACGACCCCGAAGATGATCGCCAAGGAGAGCCACGTCCGGATGATCGGGTACGGCGGCATGCTGATGGAGTCGTTCGTCGCGATCAGCGCGCTCATCGCTGCCTGCGTGATCGACCAGGGCCTCTACTTCGCGATGAACAGCCCTGCGGGGGCCACCGGTGGCACGGCGGCGAGCGCCGCCGAGTTCGTCGGCACGCTCGGCTTCACCATCCCGCCGGACACGCTCACCCAGGCCGCCGCCGCGGTGCAGGAGCCGACCCTCGTCTCCCGCACCGGCGGCGCCCCGACCCTGGCCGTCGGCATCTCGCAGATCTTCACCGACGCGTTCGGTGGCGGGCTCGCGGCGTTCTGGTACCACTTCGCGATCATGTTCGAGGCACTGTTCATCCTCACCGCCGTCGACGCCGGCACCCGGGTGGGCCGGTTCATGCTGCAGGACACCATCGGCAACATCTGGCCGCGGTACGGCGACACCTCGTGGCGACCCGCCGCCTGGTCGGCCAGCGCCCTGGTCGTGGCCGCCTGGGGCTACATGCTCTACGTCGGCGTCACCGATCCCCTCGGCGGGATCAACCAGCTGTTCCCGCTGTTCGGCATCTCCAACCAGCTGCTGGCCGCGATCGCGCTGTGCGTGTGCGTGACCCTGATGCTCAAGCACGGCAAGGCACGCTGGGTGTGGGTGCCCCTCGTCCCGCTGGTGTGGGACCTGATCACCACGATGACGGCCAGCTGGCAGAAGGTGTTCTCCGACAACCCCGCGATCGGCTACTTCGCGCAGGCCGACCGCTACCGCGACGCCCGGGACGCTGGCGAGGTCCTGGCCCCGGCGAAGGACGCCGGCCAGATGGACCAGGTCATCACGAACTCCACGACCAACGGCGTCCTGCAGCTCACCTTCGCGATCCTGGTGATCGTCGTCGTCGCGAACGCCGCCGTGGTCTGGGTCCGCGCCCTGCGGGCTGGGAGCCTGCCCACCACCGAGGTCCCGGCGGTGCCCTCCCAGATCGTCGCGCCGGCCGACTTCTTCGCGACGGCCGACGAGAAGGCCGCCGTCCGCGCGTGGGAGGAGTCGCGCCTCACCTCGACCGGGAGGCACCGGTGAGCATCCTGGCCCCGGCGGTCCGCGCCTGGCGCGGCCTGCGCTGGTACGTCCGGGAGGCGACCGGCGAGGCCCGCTGGGACGAGTACGTCGAGCGCTGCGCCCGCGACGGCACGGAACCGGTCTCGCGGCGGGCCTGGGAGCGGCACCGCGCGGACGCCCGGGAGCACGACCCGCGCTCACGGTGCTGCTGACCGGCCCCGGTGAGTGACGCACGTCTCACTCACCGGGATCCCGCGCCCCACGGCCGTGCCGCCTCCCGATGCTCGGCGCTCCGACCCACTCCTGACCGGAGGCACCATGAAGCGCCGTACCCGCCTGTCCGCCCTCGCTGCGACGATCGCCGCCCTCGCCACGACGCCCGCCGTCGTCGGGCTGCAGGCCGACGCCGACCCGAAGCCGAAGCACGCGAAGCCCGGCTACGACATCCTGTTCGTCCGGCACGCCAACAGCACCTACCCCGTGCCCGAGGAGGAGCTGTCGCCGCTCGGCATCCAGCAGGCCGCCAAGCTGGTCGACTTCCTCCACGATGACGACATCACCTCGGTCGACACCTCGATCATGGTCCGGACGTACCAGACCGCCGACGGCGTCGCCGCCGACCACGACGTCCCGGTGCTGGCCGACGAGGACATCCGCGAGGTCGAGCTGGTGTCCAAGGACGAGCGGGTCGCCGGCGGGATCATGGCGAGCTGGGTCACGGACCCCTCCACCCGCGGCAACGACTTCGGGGGGACCGAGAACTACTACGACGTGAAGGAGCGCTGGGACCGCTGGTGGACCCAGTACGCCCGCGAGCACCGCAACGACCGGGGCACCGGCGTCGTGGTCGCCCACGGCGGCATCTACGGCCTGATGCTGCCCGAGACCTGCGCCAACAAGCCGCAGCTGCCCTTCTCCGAGCGGTTCCCGGGCAACACCGAGATGATCAAGGCGCACCTCAACCCCAACGGCACCCTGGTCTGCACCGCGTTCGGCGTCAGCCCCGACCCCGCGAGCATGCCCAACCGGGACGGCTCGCCGCACTACTACTACGAGGTCGACCCGGTGACCGGGGCGTCCACCCAGGTGGTCTCGCCGCTCTCCTGATCAGCCGGACCTGATCGCCCTCCGGACGGCGTGGGCGGCCTCGGCCGCCCGCGTCTCCGAGAGGGCGCCGGCCGCGACCTCCTGGACGTAGAACACGTCCACGGCCTGCGGCCCGAGCGTGGAGATGTGCGCGGAGCGCACCGTCATGTCGAGTGCTGCGAGCGCCGCGCTGACGACGTGCACCACCCCCAGCCGGTCGGCGGCCCGGACCTCGATCACGGTCGCGTGGTCGCTCGCCTCCGGCCGTACGACGACCGCCGGGTCGAGCTCCCCGGGGACCTGCCGGGCCGCCAGCCGGGCGGCCGGGTCGACCCGGCGCGAGGTGATGGCGTCCAGCTGGTCCCCGAGGGCACCGGGATCGAGACCGCCCTCGGCCACGTCCCAGATCGAGACGGCGTACTCCCCCTGCGACCACAGTCGGGCCGCGCGCACGGTGACCCGGCGCAGCGCGAACACCGCGGCGACGTCGGCGAGCAGCCCCACCCGGTCGAGGGCGACCACGGTGACCCGGGAGCCGTCGACGACCGGCTCGACGACGATCGAGACATCGCCGTCGACGACGCCCGCCGGCACCGGGATCTCCTCCACGGTGAACGCCGGCGGGGCGCTCCCCCGCTCGAGCGCGGCCCGGGCCCGGCGGGACAGGTCGAGCACCAGGCCGGCCCGCCACGAGGACCAGGCCTTGGGCGAGGCCGCCTTGGCGTCCGCCTCGCTCAGCGCGGTCAGCAGCGCCAGCGCGTCGAGGCTGTCGACGTGCTCGAGGAGCGCGTCGATGGTCGCCGGGTCGTCGGGGTCCCGGGTCGTCGCGATGTCGGCGAGCAGCAGGTGCCAGCGCACCAGCTGGGTGATCAGGTCGACCTCACGGGGACCGAAGCCCATCCGGGTCGCGATGGAGCGCGCGATCGGGGCACCGGCGACGCTGTGCTCGGTCAGCTCGCCCTTGCCGATGTCGTGCAGCAGGGCCGCGACGAGCAGCACGTCGGGCCGTGACACCTCGCGGATCAGCGTCGCCGCCTCGACGCAGGTCTCGACCACGTGCCGGTCGACGGTGAACCGGTGGATGGCCGACGCGTGCGGCAGCAGCCGGATCCGCTCCCACTCCGGCAGGATCCGGTCGAGCGCCCCGGTCTCGTCGAGCGTCTCCCACACCGGGAGCAGGCCGGGACCCGCCGCGAGCAGGCGCACCAGCTGCTGGCGGGCCTCGTCGGGCCACGGCTCGGGCAGCGGAGCGCAGTCACGGACCAGCCGGGCCGCGGTCGGCGGGGCGAGGACGACGTCGCGGGTGGCCGCCTCGGCCGCCGCGCGGAGCAGCAGGACGGGGTCGGCGGCCGGCTTCGCCCCCGCCTCGAGCACGATCTCGCCCCGCGACAGTGCGATGCCGGGCGCGACCCGCTCCAGTTCGGGCCGCCGGGGCCGCGCCGCCGGGGTGCGTCGTACCGCGTCGTCGGCGCGCCGCCAGGCCAGCCGCGACAGATGGGTCACCCGCCGCCCGAGGTCGCGGACGTAGCGCTGCGCCGCCGTCTCGTCCGGCAGCCCGAGCCCCACCGCGAGCGGCCCCCAGTGCTCGGGAGCGATCCGGTCGGAGGCGCGTCCGGCGGCGGCGTGCAGCAGGTCCCGCACGTCGAGCAGCTGCTGGCGGCAGCGCTCGAGGTCGGCCGCCGGCACGTCGACCAGCCAGGTCGCGGTCAGGCTCTTGAGCACGGTCGCGTCGCGCAGCCCGCCCTCGGCCTCCTTGAGGTCCGGCAGGGACAGGTGCGCGAGCTCGCCCACCAGCCGGTGCCGGCTGCGGACCAGCTCACGCAGCTCCGGCAGACGTTCGCGGGCCTGCCGGCGCCAGTGGGCGAGCGTGGTCGTGCGCAGCCGCAGCGCGAGGCTGTGGTCGCCGGCCACGTGCCGCACGTCGAGCAGACCGGAGGCGACCCGGACGTCCCCCTCGGCCGCCGCGAGCATCTCGGGCAGCGTGCGGACGGCGTGGTCGAGCTTCGCGCCCGAGTCCCACAGCGGGTACCAGACCCGGCTCGCCAGGTCGTGCCACTGCTCCTTGTCGACACCCTCGTCGGCGACGAGGACGACGTCGAGGTCGGAGTACGGCGCGAGCTCGCCCCGCCCGTAGCCGCCGACCGCCACCAGCGCGACGCCCGTGTCGGGTCCGCTCGCGGCGTCGTACGCGCCCAGGCAGAGGGCGTCGGCCGCCTCGGTCCGGGCGGCCCGTTCGGCTGCGGTCATCCCCGGCGTCAGCCCTGGCCGAAGTGCGGGCGGGCGCCGCCGGTGGCGGTGTGCAGGTCGTAGGCGGTCTCGGCGTGGATCGCGAGGTCGACGCCGGCGACCTCGTGCTCCGGGTCGACCCGGAAGCCGACGGTCTTCTCCAGCACCCACACCAGCAGCGCGGTCATGGTGAAGGAGAACACGAGCGTGACGCCGGCCGCCACCAGCTGCTTGCCGAGCTGGTCGACTCCCCCGCCGTGGAACAGGCCGTCGACGGTCGTCACCGAGGACGAGGCGAGCAGGCCGATGATGATGGTGCCGACCAGCCCGCCGACGAGGTGGACGCCGACGACGTCGAGCGAGTCGTCGTACCTGAAGGTGTACTTCAGGCCGACGGCGAGCGCGCAGATCGCGCCGGCCGCGACTCCGACGAGCATCGCGCCGATCGGGGTGACCGAGCCGCAGGACGGCGTGATCGCGACCAGGCCGGCCACGACGCCCGACGCGGCGCCGAACGAGGTCGCGTGGCCGTCGCGGAAGCGCTCCACGCCGAGCCAGGCCAACAGGCCGGTGCAGCCCGCGAGCAGCGTGTTGACGAAGACGATCGCCGCGGTGTTGTCGGCCGCGAGCGCGGAGCCGGCGTTGAAGCCGAACCAGCCGAACCACAGCAGGCCGGCGCCGACCATGACCAGGGTCAGGTTGTGCGGCTTCATCGGGTCGCGCCCGAAGCCGACCCGGCGGCCGAGGACCAGCGCGGCGGCCAGCCCGGCGGCGCCCGAGTTGATCTCGACCGCCGTACCGCCGGCGAAGTCGAGGGCGCCCAGCTCGTTGGCCATCCAGCCGCCGACGTGGTCGCCGGAGCTGAAGTCGAAGATCCAGTGCGCCACGGGGGCGTAGACCAGCACGGTCCACAGCCCCGCGAACAGCAGCCAGGTCCCGAACCGGGTGCGGTCGGCGATCGCGCCGGCGATCAGGCCGACCGTGATCACCGCGAACAGGCCCTGGAAGGCGGCGAAGAGCGTGATCGGGTACGACGCCTCCGGGTCGGCCTCCAGCATGCCCTTGAAGCCGAAGTACTGCGTCGGGTCGCCGACCAGTCCGCCACCGAGGTCGTCCCCGAAGGCCAGCGAGTAGCCGACGACGACCCACACCACCATGACGACGGCGAGGGCGCCGAAGACCATCATCATCATGTTCAGCACGCTCTTGGAGCGCACCATGCCGCCGTAGAAGAAGGCGAGGCCCGGCGCCATCAGCAGGACCAGGGCGGCCGCGGCGAGGAGCCAGGCGGTGTCACCGGCCGCCGTGGCGGGCGCGGCGGCGGTGGGAACGAGGAGCAGATCGGGCATCCGGACACTGTGCGGGGACATTGTTTCGCACGTGTAACACGTCTCCCGGCAGCGGTTACACGCCGGTGAAGCCGGAGTCGCGGCACAACGTCATTCGTTCCGTGGGCGATCGCCCACGGAACGAATGACGTTGTTGCCGGAGTCCTGCTGTTTAGAGCGCCGCGGTGTCCGTGTCGCCGGTGCGGACCCGAACCACCGACTCGACCGGGCTGACCCAGACCTTGCCGTCACCGATCCGGCCGGTGTGGGCCGTCTTGGTGATGATCCCGACGATGTCGGCCGCGTCGGCGTCGTCGACGACGATCTCGATCCGGATCTTGGGGACCAGAGCGATGTCGTACTCGGCACCCCGGTAGACCTCGGTGTGGCCCTTCTGGCGACCGTAGCCGCTGACCTCGCTGACCGTCATCCCGGTGACGCCGAAGGCCTCGAGCGCCTCCCGGACGTCCTCCCACTTGTGCGGCTTGATGACCGCGGTGACCAGCTTCATGCGTTTACCTCCGAAGGGGCGGACGTGCTCAGGAGCGAGGTACGACGGGCGGCACCGCCGCCGGTGGTGAGATCGTAGGCCGCCTCACCGTGCTCGGCGAAGTCGATCCCGTCGACCTCGTCCTCCTCCGGGAGCCGCAGGCCCATCACGGCCTTGATGCCGAGGCCCACGACGAGGGTGGCGATCCCGGACCAGATCATCGCGAACACCGCGACCAGGACCTGGACGACGAGCTGCTTGGCGCCGCCGCCGGTGAGCAGGCCACCGTCGTTGGAGGCGAGGAAGCCG
Source organism: Pimelobacter simplex (assembly GCA_016803235.1). Taxonomy (GTDB): domain Bacteria; phylum Actinomycetota; class Actinomycetes; order Propionibacteriales; family Nocardioidaceae; genus Nocardioides; species Nocardioides simplex_A. Next base: position 65,780 of record JADCLI010000010.1, on the reverse strand, counting down.
ACGCCGACCGTGCCGATCAGGCCGCCGACCAGGTGGACGCCGACGACGTCGAGCGAGTCGTCGTACCCGAAGCGGTACTTGAGGCCGACCGCCAGGGCGCAGACCCCACCGGCGACCAGGCCGAGCACGATCGAGCTCCAGGGCACCAGGTTGCCGCAGGCCGGGGTGATCGCGACCAGGCCGGCGACGACACCGGAGGCGGCACCGAGGGAGGTGGCGTGGCCGTCGCGGATCTTCTCGACGAGCAGCCAGCCCATCATCGCGGCGCAGGTGGCCAGCGTGGTGTTGAGCCAGACCAGGCCGGTCTCGGTCGTGTAGGCGTCGAGGTTGACGATCGAGCCGACGTTGAAGCCGAACCAGCCGAACCACAGCAGGCCGGCGCCGATCATGGTGAGCGTCAGGTTGTGCGGCTTCATCGGCTCCTTGCCGAAGCCGAGGCGCCGGCCGAGCAGGAGCGCGAGGACCAGGCCCGCGACACCGGCGTTGATGTGGACCACCGTGCCGCCCGCGTAGTCGATCGGCGCCACCTCGGCAGCGCCGTCACCGGGGAAGAGCAGGTCGGCCAGACCGTTCTCCACGCCGCTGAGGAAGCCGCCGCCCCACACCATGTGCGCGAGCGGGAAGTACGAGAGCGTCACCCAGATCGGCAGGAACACCAGCCACGCGGAGAACTTCATCCGGTCCGCCACCGCTCCGCTGATCAGCGCCGCGGTGATGACCGCGAAGGTGAGCTGGAAGGCGACGAAGACGTAGTTCGCGGGATCCGTGCTCTCGAGCCCGAACTGCGTGAACGGGTTGGAGAAGAGCTTGCCGATCTCCTTGCCCGTCGCACCGCCGGCGGTGGCGAACGTCGTGCTGTACGACATCGACCAACCCCACAGGGCGTACACGATGCCCACCACGCCCAGGGCGCTGAAGGACATCATCATCATGTTGAGCACCGACTTGGTCCGGCTCATGCCGCCGTAGAAGAGCGCCAGGCCAGGGGCGGTCATCAAGAGGACGAGCGAGGCCGACACCAGCATCCAGGTGTAGTAGCCGTTTTCCATGCCCCGAACACTCGGTGGCGCAGGTTTCGGCTCGCACGGCCTGATGTTTCACGCCGGTAACGGGTGCCGCACCGCGGTTACGGCCCGGTGAACCCCGCGGGGTGTGGCGGGAGGGCTCAGCCGAGCAGCGCGTCGACGAACGCGGCCGCGTCGAACGGTGCCAGGTCGTCGGGACCCTCGCCCAGGCCGACGAGCTTGACCGGTACGCCGAGCTGGCGCTGCACCGCGACGACGATGCCGCCCTTCGCGGAACCGTCGAGCTTGGTGAGCACGATGCCGGTCACGTCGACGACCTCGGAGAACACCTTGGCCTGGATCAGGCCGTTCTGGCCGGTGGTGGCGTCGAGGACGAGCAGCACCTCGGTGACCGGGGCCTGCTTCTCGATGACCCGCTTGACCTTGCCCAGCTCGTCCATCAGGCCCTGCTTGTTCTGCAGCCGGCCGGCGGTGTCGACCACGACGGTGTCCACCCCGCGGTCCACGCCCTGCTTGACGGCGTCGAAGGCGACGCTGGCCGGGTCTCCGGCCTCGGGGCCGCGGACGACCTCGACCCCGACCCGCTCGCCCCAGGTGGCGAGCTGCTCGGTCGCGGCGGCGCGGAAGGTGTCCGCGGCGGCGAGGAGCGCCGTCCGGTCGTCGGCGACGAGGATCCGGGCCAGCTTGCCGACCGTGGTGGTCTTGCCGGTGCCGTTGACGCCGACCACGAGGACCACGCCCGGGGCGTCCCCCTCACCGCTCACCCGCAGCGAGCGGTCCATGGTCGGGTCGACCAGGTTGATCAGCTCCTCGCGGAGCACGGTGCGGGCGTCCGGCGCCTGGCCGCCCTCGACGCGAAGCCGGGTGCGCAGCTTCTCGACGAGCTCCTGGGTGGGCGCGACGCCGATGTCGGCCGCGAGGAGCAGGTCCTCGATCGCCTCCCAGGTGTCCTCGTCCAGCTTCTCGCGGCTGAGCAGGCCGAGCAGGCCGCGGCCCAGTGCGTTGGACCCGGCCAGCCGCTGGCGCAGCCGGACCAGGCGCGACGCCGGCTTCTCCGGCGTCTCGAGGGTGGGGGCGGCAGGCTCCGCGGGGGCCTCGACCTCGGGGGTCTCGACCTCCGGTGCCTCGACCGCGACGTCCTCGGCGGGCGGCGCCTGTGTCCCCGCCGTGGGCGGGGCGATGACGTCGGTGGGCGCCTCCGGCGTGCGCGGGGCACGTCGTACCCGGGTCCCGACGAAGCCGGCGATCGCGAGGACGCCGACGACGGCGATCCCGATGACGAGGTAGAGCCACTCCTGCATGCGGTCATCCCACCACGCCACCCGGCCGAGGCCGAAACGGGCGGGCCAGGTGAGGTCGAGTGAGGTCAGGTCAGCTGAGCCGCTGCAGGTCCCGCTCGTCGTCGGCCAGCACCGGCGCGGAGTCGACGGCGCGGCCGAGCGCTTCACCGAGCCACGGGACGACGGGCATCTGCTCGCCCCGGCCGGGGTAGGCGACGTAGAGGGCGACGACAGCGGAGACGGCGAGGCTCAGCACGATGGCCAGCGCGACGAACAGCATTTCGACTCCTCCGAGCAGGGATCGCTTCGCTGCCCATCCTGCACCCCGGCACCAACCCTCCCGGTACCGCCACCGACGGCGGCTGCGCCGGGAGAGGCGCAGATCACACCACCAGCAGCGCGACGGCCGCGCGGACCAGGTCGGGGATCGGCGTCGACGGGCGCGCGGGATCGGTGTTGTCGACGTACACGTGGACGAACCGGCCCTCGGCACAGGCGAGGGCACCCTCCCCCTCGGGGTCGCCCTGGAAGAGCCCGACCCGGTAGATCACCGACGAGTTGCCGAGCCGCTCGACCGCGAGCCCGAGGTCGATCGGGCGGGGGTAGCCCATCTCGGCGAAGTAGCGGCAGGACACCTCGGCGACGACGCCGATCGCGGGGAGCGTGCGGATGTCGGTGCCGGTCGCCTCGTGCAGGTGGGCGTTGACGGCGGTGTCGATGAGGTCGAAGTAGCGCGCGTTGTTGAGGTGCCCGTAGACGTCGTCGTCGGACCAGCGGGTGGTGGCCGTCCGCCAGGCGCGGTACGACGCCCGGTCGGGCCGGGTGCGGTCGGGTGTGGTCATGCGGACTCGTCCCGCAGCCGCTGGCTGATCACCGCCGAGACGCCGTCGCCGCGCATGGTGACGCCGTAGAGCGCGTCGCCGACCTCCATCGTCCGCTTCTGGTGGGTGATGACGAGGAGCTGGGAGTTCTCGCGCAGCTCCTCGTAGATCTCCAGCAGCCGGCCGAGGTTGGTGTCGTCGAGGGCGGCCTCGACCTCGTCGAGGATGTAGAACGGCGAGGGCCGGGCCTTGAAGAGGGCGACGAGGAAGGCGACCGCGACCAGGGAGCGCTCGCCGCCGGAGAGCAGCGAGAGCCGCTTGACCTTCTTGCCCGGGGGCCGCGCCTCGACCTCGACACCGGTCGCGAGCATGTCGGAGGGGTCGGTGAGGACCAGCCGTCCCTCGCCGCCCGGGAACAGGCGGGCGAAGGTCTGGTCGAAGGCCTTGGTGACGTCGGCGTACGCCTCGGTGAAGACCTGCTCGACCTTGGCGTCGACGTCCTTGACGATGTCGAGCAGGTCCTTGCGGGTGGCGCGCAGGTCCTCGAGCTGCTCGGAGAGGAACTGGTGGCGCTCCTCCATCGCGCTGAACTCCTCCAGGGCGAGCGGGTTGACACGGCCGAGCATGCCGAGCGCCTTCTGGGCCGTCTTGAGGCGCTTGACCTGCTCCTCACGCACGTAGGGGACGGTGCGCGGCTCGGGCGGGTCCTCGCCGTCGGCGACGGTGGGCTCGCCCTCGGCGGGCGGCTCCAGCACGGGCACCGGCTGGTCCGGGCCGTAGTCGGCGACCAGGCCGTCGGGCTCCAGGCCGAGCTCCTCGAGCGCCTTGGTCTCGATCTGCTCGATCCGCATCCGCTGCTGGGCGCGGGCCATCTCGTCACGGTGCACCGAGCTGACCAGGTCCTGGTGCTCCTTGCCGAGGTCGCGCAACGTCTGTCGCACGCCCATCAGCTCCTGCTCGCGGCCGCGCCGGGAGTCCTCGACGGCCTGCCGCCGGGTGGCGGCCTCCTCGATCGAGAGCTCCAGTCGGGCGAGCACGAAGGTCACGGCGGTGGCGACGGCCTGGCCGGCACGGCCCTCGGCGAGCAGCCGGGCGCGCCGCTCGGCTGCCCGGGCCCGGGCCTGGCGCTCGGTCTCGGCGGCCTTGCGCATCTGGTCGACCCGCCCGTGCAGGGCGCGGGCCCGCTCCTCGGAGGTGCGCAGCGCCAGCCGCGCCTCCATCTCGCTCTGCCGGGCCGCGCGGGTGGCCTCGACCAGGCGCTCCTGCTCGGTGGTGTCCGGCTCCTCGTCGGTGTCCTGCTCGGCGGTGGCGAGGCGCTGCTCCAGCTCGGCGAGGCCGACCAGGGCCTGCTCGCGGGAGGTCTCGGCCTGGGCGATCGCCTCGGTCATCCGCTCGGCCTCGGCGCGGGCGGCGCGAGCCAGCGAGCCGTGCTGGCCGAGCTCCTCGGCCACGGCGGCGAGAGTGGCGTCGGACTCGTGCAGCCGGGCCAGGGCGACGTCGACCCGCTGGCGGGCCTCGAGGCGTTCGTTCTCGAGGCGGGCGAGGTCGAAGCCGAGGCGCTCCGCGGCCGCGATGGCCTCGGTCAGGGACTCGGTCGCCTCGTCGACCGCCGCCTGGATCTCGATCAGGCTCTGCGTGGCGTGGGAGCCGCCGGACGCGAAGTGGGCGCCGAGCAGGTCACCGTCGCGGGTCACCGCGACCACGTCGGCGAGGTCTGCGACCAGGGAGCGGGCAGCCCCGAGGTCGTCGACGACCGCGACCTTGCGCAGCAGGCGGTTGAGTGCGGGCCGGACCTGGGCGGGGCACTCGACCACGTCGACGGCGTACGACGTGCCGGGCGGGAGCGCCGGCCAGCCGGTCGTGGTCTCGGCCTCTCCCCCGCCGAGCAGCAGCCCGGCGCGCCCGAGGTCGTCGTTCTTGAGGTGGTCGATGGCGGCCACCGCGGTGTCGGCGTCGGTGACCGCGACCGCGTCGGCGGCGGCACCCAGCGCCGCCGCGACGGCGCCCTCGTAGCCGCCGCGGACGGTCACCAGCGCGGCGACCGAGCCCAGCAGGCCGGAGAGGGTGTCGGAGGCGGCGAGCAGCGCCCCGGCGCCGTCCTTGCGGGCCAGGCCGATCTCGAGGGCCTCCTTGCGCGCGGTGAGGCCGGCCTTCTCGCGGTCGGCCTGCTGGGCCTCCTCGCGGACCTTGACCAGGCGCTCCTCGAGGTCGTCGAGGGCGGCGACCGCGGCCTCGTGCTCGGCGTCCAGGCCCTCCTCGCCGGCGTCGAGGCCGGCGACCTTCGTCTCGAGCGCGGTGAAGTCGCGCTGCGAGCGCTCCGCCCGGGTCAGTGCGTCGGCGCGGGCGGCCTCGAGGCGGCCGATCTCCTCCTCGGCGGCGTGGGCACGCGAGCGCAGCGTGTTGACCTGGCCGTGCAGCCGGGCCAGGCCCTCACGCCGGTCGGCGGCGGCGCGCAGCAGCCCCGCGACCCGGCGCTCCTCGTTGGCCGCGGCCTCCTCGGCGCCCCGACGGGCGGCCACGGCCTGCTCCAGCGCCGTCTGCTGCTCGGTGACCTGGGCGGCGATCTGCGCCTCCTGGGCGGCGAGCCGGTCGGCCTCGGCCTCGATCTCGTCGGGGTCGCGGCCCTGGCCCGCCTCGGTCTCGACGACCCCGGCGGCGTTGCGGACCCGCTCGGCGGCGAGGCTCTGGGTGCCGCGGAACCGCTCGCGCAGGGCGGTGAGCGAGGACAGGGTCTCCTGCGCCGTCGAGAGGGCGGGCAGGTCCTCGCGCAACGCGGCCTCGAGGGTCGCCTCCTGCTCGCGGGCCGTCGCGATCCCGGTCTCGACCTCCTCACGACGAGCGAGCAGCACGCTCTCGTCGGCGAGCTCCTGCTCGAGCGAGGTCCGTGCGGTCACCAGGTCGTCGGCGAGCAGCCGCGCCCGCGCGTCGCGTACGTCGGCCTGCACCGTCGCCGCACGCCGCGCGACCTCCGCCTGACGGCCGAGCGGCTTGAGCTGGCGGCGGATCTCGCTGAGCAGGTCGTTGAGCCGGTTGAGGTTGCCCTCGGTCGAGTCCAGCTTGCGCAGCGCCTTCTCCTTGCGCTTGCGGTGCTTGAGGACGCCCGCGGCCTCCTCGATGAACCCGCGCCGGTCCTCGGGGGTGGCGTGCAGGATCTGGTCGAGCTGGCCCTGCCCGACGATGACGTGCATCTCGCGGCCGATGCCGGAGTCGCTGAGCAGCTCCTGGACGTCGAGCAGCCGGCAGGTGGTGCCGTTGATGGCGTACTCGGAGCCACCGGTGCGGAACATGGTCCGGCTGATGGTGACCTCGGAGTAGTCGATCGGCAGGGCGCCGTCGGAGTTGTCGATGGTCAGCACCACCTCGGCCCGGCCCAGGGGCGGGCGGCCCGACGTGCCGGCGAAGATGACGTCGTCCATCTTCCCGCCGCGCAGGCTCTTGGCGCTGGCCTCGCCCATCACCCAGGCGAGGGCGTCGACGACATTGGACTTGCCGGAGCCGTTGGGCCCCACGATGCAGGTGATGCCGGGCTCGAGCTGCAGGGTCGTCGCGGAGGCGAAGGACTTGAACCCCTTGAGGGTCAGGCTCTTCAGGTACACGCGGTCTCCCTTCGGGGTCGGGCAAGGCGGTTCCGACGCGGGGGAAGCTCGGCAGGCCTCACGTTACCCCGCCGGCTCGGCGGTCCGCTGCACCCCGGGAGCGTGGCCGGCGTCGTCGTCGCCGTGCGCGAGGTGCCCGAGATGGCCCCGGTCCGGCCGCAAAACGGCACTCGGACCACCCGGCGCCCTGGGGGCGGGGGGTGGTCCGTTGCTGTACACCTGGGAGCGACGACGGGAGCTCGTCGTCGGAGTCCGTGGATCAGGCCGGCTGCATCTCCGCGTCGCCGGTCAGGATCTCGGCCGCGCGGGCCGACATCAGCTTGTCGTTCTCCTCGGAGAGGCGGAGGACGAGGGACTCCAGCTCAGCGACCCGGTTGCGCAGTCGAGCGTTCTCGAGGGCGATTCGGGGGTCGCGGAGGTCGCTGTTCAGGTGGCCGATCAGCGCCTTGGCCATGAAGTTGAGCCTTCCGGTTCGACGGGTGTCGGCCCGTGGGGGGCCGTCTCCAAGAGTCCCACTTCGAGACGGCCGGGTCAAACCCGGGCTGAGCCTGGATCCAGGCTGAGCCCGGGCGGGGAGGAAGTGCCGGGAAGGCCGCGGTCGCCGCAACGGGGAAGGCCCGGAGACCGGGCCTTCCCGACACGCTCAGGGGCGCACGTCAGCAGCCGTGCTTGACCTCGCCGGTGCAGCTGTCCTTCCCGGCGCCGCCGTAGACGACGTCGGTGCCCGGGCCGCCGCGCAGGGTGTCGTTGCCGCCGCGCCCGCGGACCACGTCGTCACCGGCCTTGCCGCGGATCGTCTCGGGCCGGTCGCTGCCGAGCAGGGTGTCGTTGCCGGCGCCGCCCGTGTAGGCCTGGAAGCCCTTCAGCTTGGCGCTGTTGCCACCCTCCCAGGTGGCCACGCCCGCCCGGACGTCGATCCGGACCGGGGTCGAGAGCGGCGCGAGGGTGAAGGTGTCGACACCGGAGCCGCCCTTGAGCAGCGAGGTGGTGGCGGTGTTGAGACCCGGCGTCGGCTCGCCGTCCGCGGGCTTCGGCGTGGCGACGAGGAAGGCGTCCTCGCCCTTGCCGCCGCGCAGCTCGCCGGAGGTGCGGTCGAAGACGACGGTGTCGTCGCCGGCGTTCATCTTCAGGGTGCTGGTCAGGTAGGTGACGAAGGCGATGTCGTCGCCCGCACCGCCGTGGACGTCGGCCACCGGCACGGAGACGGTGAGGTTGTCGTCGCCCTCGTTGCCGTAGACGAAGTCCTTGCCGGCCAGCACGACGACCTTGTCGTCGCCGAGGCCCGCGTCGACCCAGTCGTCGCCCTCGCCGCCGTCGATCGTGTCGTTGCCCTCGCCACCGCAGATCGTGTCGTTGCCCGCGAGGCCGTCGAACTTGTCGTTGCCCTTGCCGAGGAAGACGACGTCGTCGCCCGCCGTACCGGTGAGCGTGTCGTCCGCGTCGGTGCCGAGGACGGTCGCGGCCTTGCCGTTGCAGAGCGGCGGGTCGACCGCGTACGCCGTGCCCGTGACGAGGGTCGTGGCGCCGAAGGCGCCACCGGTCACGAGGGCGAGTGCGCCCGCCGTGCGCCGAAGGTTCGTGTGCATCGTTCGTACTCCTTGGGTGTCGTCGAACATGACACCCACGACAGCGGATGGAAGTGGTGGGGCATTACAGGAACCGCTCGGTCCCGGGGATCAGCAGTGCCGGACCTCGCCGGTGCAGTCGTCGCGCCCGGCGCCGCCGTAGACGACGTCGGTGCCCGCGCCGCCGCGGAGGCGGTCGTCGTCCGCACGACCACGGATCACGTCGTCGCCGGACTTGCCGCGGATGGTCTCCGGCCGGCCGCTGCCGAGCAGGATGTCGTTGCCGACTCCCCCGACGTAGGCCTGGATGCCCGCGAGGCGGGCGACGTTGTCCTGCCAGGTCGCCACCCCGAGCGCCGCGTCGAGCCGCACCGGCGCTGCCTGCGAGACGAGCGTGAAGGTGTCGTCGCCCGAGCCGCCCCGCATCAGCGAGGTCGTGGCCCGGTTGAGGCTCGGCCCGCCGCCGAGCGCCGGGTCCGGGCTGGCGGCGAGGAAGACGTCCTCGCCCTTGCCGCCCCGCAGCTCGCCCGAGGTGTTGTGGAAGACGACCGTGTCGGCGCCGGAGTTCAGGCTCAGCGGCGTGGTCAGCCAGGTGGCGAACACGATGTCGCTGCCGGCGCCGGCGTGCACGTCGGCCACGGGCGCCTGCACCGTGATCGTGTCGGCGCCGTCGCCGCCGAGGGCCGAGTCCCGACCGCCGAGCAGGTTGACCTTGTCGTCACCGTCGCCGGCGTCGATCCAGTCGTCGCCGTCACCGCCGCCGAGCAGGTCGTTGCCGTCACCGCCGACGACGACGTCGTTGCCGTCGCCGCCGCAGACGACGTCGTTGCCTCCCAGGGCGTCGAAGCGGTCGCTGCCCTTGCCGAGGAACGCGACGTCGTCGCCCGGGGTGCCGACGAGCACGTCGTCGCCCTCCGTGCCGACCACCGTCGCCGTCCTGCCACCGCACAGCGGCGGCGCGGCGGCGCTCACGGTGACCGGGACGCCCAGGGCGGCCCACAGGGCTCCGCCGGTGACGAGGACGGCCACGCCCGTCGTGGCCCGAGATCGACGGTTCATGGTGTGCGCTCCTTCGAGGGTCGACGCTGACACCTCTCGGAGCGGTCGGCCGGGGCCGGGGATTACACCCCGCGTGAGGGGGAACACGGCGAGGACGCGGACCACGGGTGTAATGGATCGGTCACCCGGCCCGCTCACCGTGGTGTGTCAGGATCGATGGCGGTGGGCGCGCTCGGGGACGTCCTCGTACCTCCCGCCGTCCGTGTCCTGACCACCGAGCGAGGAGGCGCCCTGACCCCGCCCGCGGCCCCGCGCGCCGTCGATCCTCTCGGCGAGCCGCTCGCACGGGCCCTCGACGGCGACGAGGACGCCTTCGGCGAGGTCTGGCGACTGCTGCACCCGCCGCTGCTGCGCTACCTGAAGGTGCGCGAGCGGGACACTGCCGAGGACGTCGCGGCCGAGACCTGGCTCCACGTCGTGCGGGACCTGCACCGCTTCACCGGCGGTCCGACGGAGTTCCGGGCCTGGGTCTTCACGCTGGGCCGGCACCGCGCGATCGATGCCGGCCGGGCCCGGGCCGCGCGTCCCAGCACGCCGACGGCCGAGGTGATCGACATCGGCACCGCGCCCAGCGCCGAGGCGGCCGCCCTCGAACGGGTCGACACCGAGGCGGCCGTCCGCCTGGTGGCCACCCTGCCGCCCCACCAGGCGGAGATGGTGATGCTGCGGGTGGTGGCCGGCCTGTCGGTGGCCGAGGTCGCAGCGATCGTCGACAAGAAGCCCGGCACGGTGGCGGTCAACGTCCACCGCGCACTGAAGAAGCTGGCCCGCACGCACGAGGCCCGGACGACGAGGGGGGTGAGCAGATGAGCCCGGAGCACGACGGCCTGGAGGAGTTCGAGGACTCAGCCCTGGTGCGCGCCCTGCGCGCCCCCGGTACGCCGGACGAGCTGGCCGGCGAGGCCCGTTTCGTCGCCGCCTTCCGGGCCGCCCGGCCACCGGAGCCTCGCGAGGGCCGCGTCGCGCGTGGTGGGCGGGTCGTGGGGCGGATCGGCGTCGGCGGCGCGGCCCTGCTCGCCACCGTCTCCCTGACCGGTGGGATGGCCGCCGCCGCCTACACCCAGCGGCTGCCGCACTCGGTGCAGGCCATCGCCCACGACGCGTTCGGCGCGGTCGGGGTCCCTCCCGCGCGGCCGCTGACGCCCCCGACCCGGCCTCCCCGGCCCACGCCCGCGCCGACCCCCAGTGCGTCGGAGAGCGAGCAGTCCGAGGAGCGCCGTACGCCGGACGCCACCCGGTCGGCACGCCCCGGCGACGGGCCGTCCGGCCGCGACGACGCGACCGGGGGCACCCGCGGCACCGACGCCACCGGTACGACGACCGGATCAGCCTCCGGGTCCGCCTCGGGGTCCGCCTCCGGGACCACCTCCGGCACGCCGTCGGCGGGCGGCCCCGGCAGCCCGACGAGCCCCGGGACCGACGACCCGACCACCGGGACGCCCACTCCCCCGGTCCGGGCGACCAGCGTCGGCGCCACGGCGTCGGCGCGGCGGGTCGTCACCGGTGGCCGTGCGAGCCTGACCGGACTGGTGCGCGACCACGGCGACCCGGTCGAGGGGGCGGAGGTCACCCTGCTCCAGCGGCACGGCTCGACCGGCTGGACCCGCGCCGGCTCCGCGGTGACGGGCGAGGAGGGCACCGCGATCTTCGCGACGGGCCCGCTCGTGGAGACCACCACCTTCCGGTTCCGGGTCGAGGTGGACACCGACGGCGACGCCGAGCCGGACCGGGTGCTGCTGTCCCGCAAGCGCCGCATCGGGGTCCAGCCGATCCTCACGCTGAGCTCGACCGGCCCCGTCGTCGACGCCCACACCGTCGGCGCCGGCCCCGGCGACGCGATCGTCATCAGCCGGCGCACCGCCGACGGGCAGCTGGTGCGGCTCGGGATCCGGCGGCTCGACGACCAGGGCCGCGCGAGCTACGACCTGTCGTCGTACACCGGACGGGTGCGGGTGCAGGTCCGGGTGCTCGGCACGTCCACCCACACGGCCGTCCAGCGGTGGATCACCGTGCGGGTGCCGCGGGAGCCGGCGGCCACCGTGACGCCGTCGACCTCGCCGAGCGCGGGGCCGTCCGGCAGCGCGGGCAGCGGCACGACCGGTTCACAGCCATGAGCTGGGACGTCATGGTCATGCGGCTGCCGGCGGCGATCGGCACCTATGACGACCTGGTGGGCGCGCAGGGCGATCCGGTGATCCCCCTCGGCCCGCGCGCGGCCGTGAGCCGGCAGATCTCGGCGGTGTTCGAGGGCACCGACTGGACCGACCCGGGAGCAGCTGCCCGGTCCCCCGCAACTGCACCGCTCAGGGGCGTCCGAGAGTCCCGGTGCTCCACGAGGAGCGCTTGCGCTGGCAACGCGGGCAGTAGTACGACGACCGGTTCATGAACGCGACCCGGCGGATCGCCGTACCGCACCGGTCGCAGGGCTCGTCCTCGCGCCCGTAGGCGTGCAGCGACCGGTCGAAGTAGCCGGACTCGCCGTTGACGTTGACGTAGAGCGCGTCGAAGGAGGTGCCGCCCTGCGCGAGCGCCTCGTTCATCACGTCACGGGCGTGACCGAGCAGCTCGACGCCCTGGGCGCGGGTGAGGCGGTTGCCGGGGCGCTCACCGTGGAGCCGGGCCCGCCACAGCGACTCGTCGGCGTAGATGTTGCCGACACCCGAGATCAGGCCCTGGTCGAGCAGCAGCCGCTTGACGCCGGAGCTGCGCTTGCGCAGGCGGGCGACGAAGGCGTCGTCGTCGAACTCCGGGTCGAGCGGGTCACGCGCGATGTGGGCGATCTCCGGCGGCAGGTCGGCGCCGCCGAGCGAGACCGACAGGCCGCCGAACATGCGCTGGTCGACGAAGCGGAGCTCTCGACCGTGGTCGGTCCCGGTGAGCGCGAAGCGGACCCGCAGGTGGCGCTCGACGGGCGCGTCGACGGGCTGGACCAGCATCTGGCCGCTCATGCCGAGGTGGCCGAGGATCGCGTTGCCGTCGTCGAGCGGGAGCCAGAGGTACTTCCCGCGGCGCCGGGCACCCTCGATCCGGCGACCGGTCAGTGCTGCAGCGAAGCCGGCTGCCCCGCTCGGGTGACGGCGCACGGGACGGTCGTGGAGGACGTCGACGGCGGCGATGGTGGCGCCGGTGACGTGGCGCTCGAGGCCGGCGCGGACGACCTCGACCTCGGGGAGCTCGGGCATGCTCGCGTGGAGGTCAGCTGCCGGAGGAGATGGGGCGGCCGTTGGCGTCGAGGCCGAGGGCGGCGGCGATCTCGCCGTACGCCGTCTCGGCGGCGCCCTGCTCGGCCTCCTTCTTGGAGCGGCCGGTGCCGTTGCCGTAGAGCTTGTCGCCGACCCGGACCTGGGCGGTGAAGGTCTTCATGTGGTCGGGACCGTCGTCCTCGATGACGTACTCCGGCACGCCGAGGGACTGGTCGGCCGCGAGCTCCTGCAGCGAGGTCTTCCAGTCGAGGCCGGCGCCGAGCGCGGACGCCGCCTCGATGAGCGGGTCGAACAGCCGGTGGACGACGGTCGAGGACACCTCGATGCCGCCACTGAGGTGGATCGCGCCGATCACGGCCTCGACGGTGTCGGACAGGATCGAGGCCTTGTCGCGACCGCCGGTCGCCTCCTCGCCGCGCCCGAGCTTGATGTGGGCGCCGAGCCCGATGTCACGGGCGACGCCGGCCAGCGCGCGGGCGTTGACGACGGCCGCGCGCAGCTTGGCGAGCCGGCCCTCGGAGAGGTCCGGGTGCGCCAGGTAGAGGGTCTCGGTGACGACGACGCCGAGCACCGAGTCGCCGAGGAACTCCAGCCTCTCGTTGGTCGGAAGACCACCGTTCTCGTAGGCGAAGGAGCGGTGCGTCATCGCGCGCTCGAGCAGCTCGGGGTCCAGCGTGGGATCCCCGAGCGCTCGACGCAGCTCGACGTAGTTGGTGATGCCGCTGGCCTGACTCGACGGGCCTGGACCGACCGGGTCGGTCAGAGGACCTGGCGACGCTCGGCGCGCGCGCCGTACTGGCCGCAGGTGCCGCAGGCACGGTGCGGGAGGTGCTTGGCACCGCAGGCCGGGTTGGCGCAGGTCACCAGCGACGGGGCGACAGCCTTCCACTGCGAGCGACGGTGCCGCGTGTTGCTGCGCGACATCTTCCGCTTCGGAACAGCCACTGTCTTCTCCTTGGTTCGGGTGCGCTCGGGTCGAGCGCCTCTTCAGTCCGTGGGGTCGTCTTGCTTGAGCTCGGTCAGCGCCGCCCAGCGCGGGTCGATCGCAGCCTCGTGCGTGTGGTCCGGCTCGTCGATGAGTCGTACCCCGCACTCGGGGCACAACCCGGGACAGTCGTCCTGGCACAGCGGCTGGAACGGCAGTGCGAGCACCACCGCGTCCCGCAGCACGGTCTCCAGGTCGACCAGGTCGTCCTGGAGCATGCTGACCTCGTCGTCCTCTTCTGCTCCCTCGGAGTCACGGATGTCGTCGTAGACGAACAGCTCCTGGAACCTCACCTCGAGCTCGTCGTGGATCGGCTCCAGGCACCGCACGCACTCACCCTCCAGCACGGCCGAGGCCGTCCCGGTGACGAGCACGCCTTCCATGACCGCCTCCAGGCGCAGGTCGAGCTCGACCGGCGCGCCCTCGGGGACGGAGAGGACTTCGATGCCCAGATCTGCTGGTGCCGGAACTGTCCGCGACACCTGACGCTGGGACCCCGGGCGGCGGCCGAGCTCGCGAGTGTCGAGCACGAGCGGCGCTCTCGGGTCCAGGTTGTTCAGGGGTTCACTTCCAGGTCCGGGCACAACAGATCAGGTCGATATTAGTGGGGCGCCGCCAACGCGGCCAAATCACCCCTCGTTCGTCACCGTCGGGCGGCGAGCTTCGCGGTCAGGCGCTCGTGCACCGCGGGGGTCACGAACTCGGACACGTCGCCGCCCAGGGAGGCGACCTCCTTGACCAGGCTCGAGGACACGTAGCCCAGGCTCGCGGTCGTCGGCACGAAGATGGTCTCGATGCCGGTGAGGTGCGCGTTCATCTGGGCCATCGGCAGCTCGTACTCGTAGTCGTTGCCCCCGCGCAGCCCCTTGACGATGGCGTGGGCGTCGATCTCGCGGCAGAAGTCGACGATCAGGCCGGTGAAGCCCATCACGGTGACGTTCGGGATGCCGGCGCACGCCTCGCGCAGCATCTCCAGGCGCTCCTCGGGGTCGAAGAGCCGCGACTTGGAGATGTTGGTGCCGGTGGCCACGACCAGCTCGTCGAAGAGCCCGGCGGTACGACGGAAGATGTCGAGATGGCCGTACGTGACCGGGTCGAAGGAGCCGGGGCACACCGCGCGGGTCATGGGGCGAGGCTATCGGCCACGGTGGCCTCGGCCAGCCACAGGTTGGTCTCGCCGTACTTCTTGAGGCGGCGCTTGCCGGCCAGCGGCTCCAGTCCGGCGGGCCAGGCGGGCTCCGGGGAGCGGCGCGAGCGCTCGACGACCACGAGGGCCCCGTCGGCGAGCCAGCCGTGCTCGACGAGCAGCGCGAGGTCCGTGGCGACCGCCTCGTCGGACAGCGGGTAGGGCGGATCGGCGAACACGAGGTCGTACGGCGCCCGGGCGGGCTCGGCGAGCACGGTGGCCACCGATCGGGCCACCACGTCCGCGACGTCGCAGTCGATCGCGCGGGCGTTGGCCCGGATCAGCTCGGCCGTACGGCGATCGGCCTCCACGAGCGTGACGGCGGCCGCGCCGCGGGACCAGGCCTCGAGGCCGATGGCGCCGGAGCCGGCGTACAGGTCGAGGAGGCGCAGGTCGTGGAGCGAGCCGGCCCACGCCTCGATCGCGGAGAACAGCGCCTCACGCACCCGGTCGCTGGTGGGGCGGGTCTGGTCGCCCCTGGGGGTCTGCAGCCGGCGTCCGCCTGCCCGGCCGGCGATGATGCGCGTCATCCCGGGCTCCTCACGACTTGTCCACGAACCCGGCGAGCTGCGACAGCTCGAGGGCGCGCACGGCGGCCGCGAGGCCGGGCGCCTGGCCGAGCTCCACGTCGGTCTCGAGCAGGCCCTCGGCGGCCTCGCGAGCGGTGACGATCGTGTCCTCGTCGCGCAGCACGCGCAGGTTCTCGAGGCTCGAGCGGCCACCGGCCTGGGAGGCGCCGAGGACGTCGCCCTCACGGCGCATCTCGAGGTCGATCCGGCTGAGGACGAAGCCGTCGGTGGTCGAGGCGACCGCCTCCAGCCGCTCGCGGGACGGCGAGCCGGCCTCGGCGTGGCTGACCAGCAGGCACAGACCGGGCAGGCCGCCACGACCGACCCGGCCGCGCAGCTGGTGGAGCTGGGAGATGCCGAACCGGTCGGCGTCGAGGATCACCATCGTCGTCGCGTTGGCGACGTCGACGCCGACCTCGATCACGGTCGTGGAGACGAGCACGTCGACCTCACCGGCGGCGAAGGCGCGCATGGTGGCGTCCTTCTCGTCGGCCGGGAGCCGGCCGTGCAGGCCGGTCACGCGGATCCCGGACAGCGGGCCCTGCGCGAGGCGGCCGACGACCTCCTCCACGGCCGCCGCGGGGGGCTTCGGGGTCTCCTCGGCCGGGGCGTCCTCGTCGGGGAGGTCGACCGCGTCGACCTGGCCGGCCTCGTGCTCGTCGCCGGAGATGCGGGGGCACACGACGTACACCTGGTGGCCCTTGCCGACCTCCTCGCGCACCCGCTCCCACACCCGGCCGATCCAGCCGGGCTGCTCGGCCAGCGGGACGACATTGGTCTGGATCGGCGCGCGGCCGGCGGGCAGCTCGCTCAGGGTCGAGGTCTCGAGGTCGCCGAAGACGGTCATCGCGACCGTGCGTGGGATGGGGGTCGCGGTCATCACCAGCAGGTGGGGCGGTGCGGCGGCCTTGTCGGTGAGTGCGGCACGCTGCTCGACGCCGAAGCGGTGCTGCTCGTCGACCACGACCAGGCCGAGGTCGGCGAACATCACCTGGTCCTGGAGCAGGGCGTGGGTGCCGATCACGATCCCCGCCTCCCCGCTGGCGATCCGGGACAGCGGGCCGGTGCGCTGGGTCTTGGTCATCGAGCCGGTGAGCAGCTCCACGCGGGTGCCCTCCCCCGTGCCGAAGATGGTGCCGCCCTCCCCGAGGTCGCCGAGCATGGCGGCGATCGAGCGGTGGTGCTGCTGGGCGAGCACCTCGGTGGGCGCCAGCAGCGCCGCCTGGCCGCCGGAGTCGACGACGCGCAGCATCGCCCGGAGCGCGACCAGCGTCTTGCCGGAGCCGACCTCTCCCTGGAGCAGCCGGTTCATCGGGTGCGGCTGCGCGAGGTCGTGCTCGATCTCCTTGCCGACCGACGCCTGGCCGGCGGTGAGCTCGAACGGGAGCCGGGCGTCGAAGGCAGCCAGCACCTCGCTCGCTCCCCCGGTCCGCGAGGTCGCACCCTCCGCCCGGCGGGCCCGCCGGCGCCGGCCGAGGACCAGCTGGGTGACCAGCGCCTCCTCGAAGCGGAACCGGTGGTGCGCCAGCGCGACCTGGTCGCGGTCGTCGGGCTGGTGCACCCAGTCGTAGGCCTGCCGGATGCCGAGGACGTCGTACTCCTCACGGAGGGCGTCGGGCAGCAGCTCCGGCACCGACTCGACGACCTGGCGGGCGAAGGTGACCGCGCGGGCGACGTCCCAGGTCTCGACGCCCTTGGTGAGCGGGTAGATCGGGAACAGCGGGCCGAAATCGAGGACGTCCTCGACGCCGTCGCGCTCCCCCTCGGCCTCGTCGCCCATCCCGAAGATCGTCATGGCCGGGTTGACCAGCTGCCACTGGTCGCGGAACCGGTCGGCCTTGCCGAGGAAGACGCCGCGGTTGCCGACCGCGACCCGACGCGCCTGCCACCCGGCCGTGCCTTGGTTCTTGGCGAAGAAGGTCATCTTCAGCCGCGGCCCGCCGGTGCGCAGCACCGACTCGACGCGGTACGCCGTGCGGCCGGTGCGGCGATCGGTGTAGGTCTTGATCTCGCACTCGTCGACCTCGCCGACGACGCAGAGCAGCTGCCCGATCCGCAGGTTGTCGATCCGGGTCAGCGAGCCGGTCTCGAGGTAGCGGCGCGGGAAGTGCCGGAGCAGGTCGCCGACCGTCTGCAGGCCGAGGCCGTCCGCGAACCGCTTGCGCTTGGCCGGCGTGGCCGCGCCGAGCACGGCGGTCAGTGGGGAGTCGAGGGTGATCGCCACGGTCTCGCTTTCATTCGACGGACATCAGGAGCGGGTAGCGCTCCTGGCCACCGTCGTACACCACGACGTCGACATGGGGGTGGAGCTCCTCGACCCAGGCGGTCGCCCGGTCGGCCAGGCCCTCGCCGTCGACACCGCTGACGATCGTGACCAGCTCGCCACCGGCGGCCAACAGCCGGTCGAGGACGACCAGCGCGACCGAGCCGAGGTCGTCGCCCACCACGGCGAAGTCGCCGGCGATCACGCCGAGGGCGTCGCCGGGCTCACACGGGCCGGCCATCGTCATCGCCTGCCGCGCCGCGATGGTCACGGCCCCGTGCCGCACGTGGCGGGCGGTCGCCGTCATCTCGGTGACGTCCTGGTCGAAGGCGCGGCCGGGCTCGTGGACCGCCACCGCGGCCAGGCCCTGCACCTGGGTGTGCGTCGGGATCACGGCGACCCGCAGGCCCCGGGTGCCGTGGTCGGCCTCGGCGGTGCTGGCGGCGGCCAGTGCCGCGCGGATGGTCGGCTCGTCGTTGGGCAGCACGACGACCTCCCGCGCGCCACAGGCGGTGATCGCCTCGAGCAGCTCGCCGGTCGAGGGCCGCCGGCCCGGCCCGCCGCGCACGACCTCGGCACCGGCCTCCTCGAAGAGCTGGGCCAGACCGGGGCCGGCGGCGACCGCGACCACCCGCCGGCCGGCCAGGGGCGCCGGGGCCTCCGCGGCCGCGGTCTGGGCGGCGATCTGCTCGGCGAAGTGGGTGACCCGGATCCGGTGCGGGCGACCGGCCTCGAGACCGGCCTCGATCGCGGCGCCGGCGTCGTCGGTGTGGACGTGCACGTTCCACAGCCCGTCGCGGCCGACCACGACGACGGAGTCGCCGAGCTCGCCGAGCCGCTCGCGCAGCCGCGGCGCGTGGTCGTCGTCGGTGTCGAGGAGGTACATCACCTCGTACGCCGGGCCGTCCGCGCTCAGCTCGTCGCTCGCGTGCTCGACGTGCGGCACCGGGATGACGTGGCTGCCGAGAGGCGCGGTCACCGGGATCGGGCGGCGACCGGTCAGCACGGTCTCCGCTGCGTCGAGGATCACCGACACCCCGCGCCCGCCGGCGTCGACGACGCCCGCCTGGGCCAGGACGTCGAGCTGCTCGGGCGTGTGGCCCAGTGCCTCGCGGGCGGCGGCGGCCGCGGCGGTGAGGACGTCGCTGCTGCGGGCCTCCGGGTCGGTGGCGGCCGTCGTACCGGCCTCGGCGGCGGCCCGCATCACGGTCAGCATGGTGCCCTCGACCGGCTCGCCCACCGCGGCGTAGCTCGCCGTCGACGCGTGCTGCAGGGCCTCGGCCATCACGACCGCGTTGCGCTCGTCGGGACGGGCCGCCGCGATCCGCCGCGCCGCGGCACCGAGCATCTCGCTGAGGATCACGCCCGAGTTGCCGCGGGCGCCCAGCAGGGCACCGCGCGCCAGCGAGGCCAGCGGGCCGTCGGCGTCGGCGGCCTCGTCGGGGTGGTCGGCGTGCTCGCCGAGGGCCGTGCGGATCGCGTCGCGGGCGGAGACCACGGTGAGGTACATGTTCGTGCCGGTGTCGCCGTCGGGCACGGGAAAGACGTTGAGGGCGTCGACCTCCTCGCGTGCACCTGCCAGGGCGTCCACCGCGATGTCGACGAACCGGACCACGGACGAGAGCGCGATCCCGCTCCGCCCCTGCCCGGGCACCGTCCGCTCGTCCATCGGGGTCACCCTAGAGGAGGTCCGCCGATTTCGGCCGGTGCGACCCGGTCGGCTATTCTCTTCCGGTTGCCCGAAGCGCCTTCTGAGCGCGCGGGCCGCCCGTGAAACTTAGATCCGCGATCCAGGAGTGACAACCATGGCCGCCGTGTGCGACATCTGCGACAAGAAGCCGACCTTCGGCAACAACCGGCCGTGGTCGCGCAAGATCACCAAGCGCCGCTTCAACCCCAACATCCAGCGCGTCCGCGCGGTCGTCAACGGCACCCCGAAGCGCATGAACGTGTGCACCGGCTGCCTGAAGGCCGGCAAGGTCTCCCGCTGACCTGAGCTCTTCCCACCGACCCGCCGCGATCGCGGCGGGTCGGTGTGTTTTTGGCCGACCCGGCACGAACTGGCCCGAGTACGACGCCGACCCGGTCAGAAGTGGGTCCAGCCGGTCGGGCCGTCGTACGCCGCGCCGTCGACGGTGACCGGGAGGTCGCCGCGGGCGCTGACCGAGCCGACCCGGGCCCAGCCGTCGGGCAGGGCGACGTCGGGCGGGAAGGTCGCGAGCAGGGAGTGGTCCTCTCCCCCGCCGAGGACGAACTGCAACGGGTCGGCTCCGGTGGCCTGGCCGACGGCCAGCAGCGGCTCGGGCACGTCGAAGGCGGCCGTCTCGACGTCGATGCTGACGCCGGAGTCGGCGGCCAGGTGGCCGACCTCGGCGAGCAGGCCGTCGGACACGTCGATCATGGCGGTCGCACCGGCCTCGGCGGCCGCCGGGCCGGCGTCGTACGGGGGCTCGGGGCGGCGGTAGGCCTCGACGAGCACGCGCGGCGAGCGGAAGCCGCGCCCCAGGACGGCGAGGCCGCCGGCGGACCAGCCCTGGCGACCGCACAGGGCCAGGACGTCGCCGGGGGCGGCGCCGGAGCGCAGCACCGGGGACACGGTGCAGGCGCCCAGCGCCGTCACCGAGATGACGACCTGGTCGGCGCGGGTGACGTCGCCGCCGACGAGCCCGGCCCCGACGAGGGCGCACTCCTCGGCGAAGCCGCGCGTGAAGTCGAGCGCCCACTGAGCGGGGAGGTCGGCGGGCGCGGCCAGCCCGACGGTGAGCCACTGCGCCCGGCCGCCCATCGCGTTGATGTCGGAGAGGTTCTGCGCGGCGGCGCGGCGCCCGACGTCGTACGCGTCGACCCAGTCGCGGCGGAAGTGCCGGCCCTCCACGAGCACGTCGGTCGACACGACCACGTGCCCCTTGCGCACGCGGAGCACGGCGGCGTCGTCGCCGGGCCCGAGCAGCACGTCCTCGCCCGGCGCCGTGGCGGCGACCACCTCGCCGATCCTGGCGATCAGCCCGAACTCCCCGAGGTCCGCCAGCGTCGTGTCCCGGTCGATCGCGTCAGCCATGGCCCCCATCCCACCAGACGTACCCGCGGGTAGGTTCCTCGGCTCGCGAGTTCTGTTCCGCCGGCGGTGCGCGGTAGGTTGAGGCGTTCCACCACACCAATCCGGCGGGAGCGTGACCCCATGACGGTGCAGGCCTACATCCTGATCCAGACCGACGTCGGCAAGGCGGCCGAGGTCGCCCGCGAGGTCGGCGAGATCGCCGGCGTCACGCTGGCCGAGGACGTCACCGGCCCGTACGACGTGATCGTGCGCGCCGAGGCCCGCAACGTCGACGAGCTCGGCAAGCTCGTGGTGTCGAAGGTGCAGAACCTCGAGGGCATCACCCGCACCCTCACGTGCCCCGTCGTCCACATCTGAGGCTCGCCGGGCTCGCCCTGCCCCTCACCCTGCTGGCGGCCGGGTGCGGCGGACCGGTCCGGGTCGACGTACCTGAGCTGTCCGACGCGGACCGGGCCGCGTGCGACGCCTTCGCCGCCGACCTGCCCGACACGCTGTACGACGAGGAGCGCGTCGACGTCGAGCCTGCTGACGCGCCCGCGGCTGCCTACGGCGACCCGGCGATCGTGGTCCGCTGCGGCGTCGCGAAGCCGGAGGGCTTCGACCTGACCGCGTCCTGCGAGTCGGCCAACGGGGTGGGCTACTACATCCCCGACGAGCAGTACGACGACCAGGACCTCGACCTCACCCTGACCGCTGCCGGGTACCGGCCGCGGGTCGAGGTGACCATCCCGGCGCGCTACCGGCCGAACGCCGGGCCGGCCGCGATGGCGGTGCTGGCACCGCTCGTCACGAAGCACCTGACCCTGGTCGACGACTGCAGCTAGGAGCCGTCGCTCCAGGGTCAGCGCAGGCCGGTGTCGCGCTGCAGGGCCAGCGTGAGCAGGCGGTCGACCAGCTCGCCGTACCCGACGCCGGTCGCCGCCCACATCTGCGGGAACATCGACAGCGGCGTGAAGCCGGGCATCGTGTTGAGCTCGTTGACGACGAGCGAGCCGTCGGGCATCAGGAAGAAGTCGACGCGGGCCAGGCCCTCGCAGCCGACCGCGGTGAACGCGGCCGCGGCCATCGCGCGCATCCGCTCCTCCACGCCGTCGGGCAGGACCGCCGGCACGTCGAGCTCGGTGTGCTCCTCGGGGAGGTACTTGGCCTCGAAGTCGTAGAACTCGTGCGCCCCGGTGATCCGGATCTCGGCCGGCAGGCTGGTCTCGACGCCACCGTCGAGGGACTCCAGGACGCCGCACTCGATCTCGCGGGCACCCTCGGCGGACACCTCGACCAGGACCTTCGGGTCGTGCTCGAGCGCGCCCTCGACGGCCTTGTCGATCTCGTCGGGCGTGTGGGCCTTGGCGATCCCGATGCTGGAGCCGCCACGGGCCGGCTTGACGAACAGCGGATAGCCCAGCTCCGCGACGCGCTCGCGCACGGCCTGCGGGTCGGCCTTCCACTCGCGGGCGGTGACCGTCACGCTCGGCATCACCGGCAGGCCGGCGTCCTTGAGCACGACCTTCATGAACGCCTTGTCCATGCTGACCGCGGAGGCGAGCACGCCGGACCCGACGTAGCGGACGTCGGACATCTCGAAGAGTCCTTGGATGGTGCCGTCCTCGCCCCAGGGGCCGTGCAGCAGGGGGAAGACGACGTCGACCTCACCCAGCGCGCGCGGGGTCTCGGCGGGCTCGCTGACGACCAGGCCGGTGCCCTCGCTGGTGGGCGCCAGGGCGACCGGGCTGCGGCTCCCGTCGACGGCGGGCAGCTGGCCGGGGCCGGTGATCCGGTGCCGCTGCGGGTCGTCGGCCTCCAGCACCCAGCGACCGTCGGTCGCGATGCCGATCGGGACGACGTCGTACTTGTCACGGTCGATCGCCTGCAGCACGCTGCCGGCGGTCACGCACGAGATGGCGTGCTCACTGGAGCGGCCGCCGAAGACGACAGCGACGCGGACACGGCGGCCGGTAGGAGCGTTCATCGCCGATGACCCTACCTTTGGGGCATGCCCGGTCCCGAGTCCGCACCCCGACCGCCTCGTCCGCTGCGCCCCGCGACCCTCGCCGTCACGGCGGGACGTCCCGCGCACGGGCCCGACCAGCCGATGAACGTGCCGATCACGATGACCTCGACGTACGGCGCGACGGGCGAGCTGGAGTACGGCCGGTACGGCAACCCGACCTGGGCGGCGTTCGAGGACGCCCTCGGTGCGTTGGAGGGCGGTCGCGCACTGGCGTTCTCGTCAGGCATGGCGGCCGTCACGACGATCCTCGACCTGGTCGGCATCGGCAGCAGCGTCATCGCACCCCGGCACGCCTACAACGGCTCGGTGACCGCGCTCGCCGACGCCGAGTCCCGGGGCCGGCTGAAGGCCACCCTCGTCGACATCACCGACACCGCTGCCGTGATCGCCGCCATGGAGGCCGACGAGGACTGCGGCCTGCTCTGGCTGGAGTCCCCGACCAACCCGGCCCTGGAGATCGCCGACATCCGGGCCCTGTCCGCTGCCGCCCACGAGCTCGGCATCCGCGTCGTCGTCGACAACACCTTCGCCACTCCCCTGCTGCAGCAGCCGCTCACGCTGGGCGCCGACATCGTGGTGCACTCGGCCACGAAGTACATCGCCGGTCACAGCGACCTGCTCATGGGCGCGATCGTCGTACCGGCCGAGGGGACCGACGACGAGGTGTACGGCGCCCTCAAGGGCCGGCGCGACCTCGCCGGCGCCGTGCCGGGCCCGTTCGAGGCCTGGCTGGCCCTGCGCGGCCTGCGCACCCTGCCCGTGCGCCTGGAGCGCGCCGCCGCCAACGCCGCCGAGCTCGCCCGCCGCCTGGTCGACCACCCGGCCGTCGAGGAGGTGCGCTACCCCGGCTTCGGCGCCATCGTCGCCCCGGTGCTCGCCGGTGGCGCCGACGCGGGCGACTTCCTGGTCCGGGCCACCTCGCTGTGGGTGCACACCACCTCGCTCGGCGGCGTCGAGTCGACCTTCGAGCGCCGGCGCCGGTGGAAGCTCGAGCCCGCCACCATCCCCGAGGGGCTGGTGCGGCTCTCGGTCGGGATCGAGGACGTCGAGGACCTGTGGGCGGACCTGGCGCAGGCGCTGGACCGCATCTCTGCCTGATCGGCGCTCGCTTCGCTCGCGCATGCCGCGAACACTCAGCCGGATGTCATGCACGCACGCACGAAGTTCGGCTGAATGCCGTCGGGCGCGCCGCGTTGCCTGGACTGAGCGGAGCGAGCGAAGCGAGCGCCAAACAAACACCGTGAGGCGCTCACGCAGCGCACCCGCCACGAGGAGACCCGATCCGTCAGGAGAGCTCCGCCTTGGTGTCGCGGGAGATGAACGCGTCCATCAGCTGCGACGTGGTCAGCCTCCCCTGGACGACCTCGTCGACCGCGTCCACGATCGGCGCCTCGACGCCGGTCCGGGCGGCGAGGGCGCGCAGCGAGGAGCAGGACTTGGCTCCCTCGGCGACCTGGCGGGTGGAGGCGTAGATCTCCTCGACGGTCATGCCCTGGCCCAGCTTCTCGCCGAAGGTACGGTTGCGGGACAGCGGCGAGGAGCAGGTGGCGACGAGGTCGCCGAGACCGGCGAGGCCCATCAGGGTGAGCGGGTTGGCGCCGAGGTTCATGGCGAGGCGGGCGGTCTCGGCGAGGCCGCGGGTGATCAGCGAGGCGGTGGTGTTGTCGCCGAAGCCCTGGCCGACGGCCATCCCGACGCAGAGCGCAACGACGTTCTTGTAGGCGCCGCCGAACTCGCAGCCGAGGACGTCGACGCTGGTGTAGGGCCGGAACGCCGGCGAGTGGAGCCGGTTCTGCAGCATGGTCGCGACGCTCTCGTCGGCGCACGCGACGACCGAGGCCGCCGGCTCGCGGCGGGCGATCTCGCGGGCCAGGTTGGGTCCACTCACGACGGCGATCCGGCTGGCGCCGACGTCACCCACCTCCGCGATCACCTCCGACATCCGCTTGAGGGTGCCGAGCTCGACCCCCTTCATCAGCGAGACGAGGACGGCGTCCTTCTCGACGTACGGCAGGAAGGTCGGCAGGTTGTCACGCAGCGACTGCGACGGTACGGCGAGGACGACGACGTCCGCACCGGCGAGCGCCTGCTCGGGGTCGTGGGAGGCGCTGATCCGGCGCGGCAGCTCGATGCCGGAGAGGTAGTCGACGTTCTCGTGGCGCTCGTTGATGGCGGCCGCGACCTCCTCGCGACGAGCCCAGATGCACACGTCGTTGCCGGCGTCGGCCAGCACGATCGAGAAGGCCGTCCCCCACGAACCGGCGCCCAGCACCGCGATCTTGTTGCCCATCAGCTCGCCTTCTTCTTCTTGAACCGGTCGCCGTGCACGGCCATGTCGTAGCGCTCCGGCGGCGCGGTCTCGCCGCGCACCAGCTCCAGCTGGTGGGTGATCGCGGCCATGATCCGGGCCGTCGCCTCGTTGACGACGGCGGTGGTGCGCTCCTTCGCGCGCAGGTCGGAGAGCTCGACGGGCGGGCCGACGCGCATCACGACCTTGTGGCGGGGCACCAGGTGCGGACGTTTCGTGTACGGCGCGAGGATCTCGTGGGCGCCCCACTGTCCGACCGGGATGACCGGGCACCCGGTCTCGAGCGCGATCCGGGCGGCACCGGACTTTCCCTTCATCGGCCACATGTCGGGGTCGCGGGTGATGGTGGCCTCCGGGTAGATCACCACGCACTGGCCGTCGCGGACGGCGTCGACCGCGGCGGAGTACGCGCCGACGGCGTCCTTCGTCTCGCGTCGCACCGGGATCTGGCCCGCGCCACGCAGGAAGTAGCCGAGCACCTTGTTGTCGAAGAGGCCGGACTTCGCCAGGTAGCGCGGCTTGTAGCCGTGGTCGTAGACGAGGTGCGCGGCAGTGAGCGGGTCGACGTGGGAGATGTGGTTGAGCGCGATGATGAAGCCACCGCTCTCCGGGATGTTCTCCCCGCCGATCCACTCGCGCCGCGTGGTGGCCAGGAGCGTGGGCTTGATGATGGGTACGGCGATGTTGAAGGCCCAGCCCCGCTTCTCCTGCAGCTTCCGCACGCTCACGAGAATGCAGGCTACCGGTCAGTGACACCGGCCACGGCCGGGCACGACCGACCTGTCAGGATTCAGGGGTGTTCACCCGTCCGGGCGCCTTCGCCGTGCTGCTGCCGGTGAAGTCCCCGGGCACCGGGAAGTCCCGGCTCGCCACGCTGCGCGACAGCGAGCGGGCCCGGTTGGCGGCGGCCTTCGCGACCGACGTGGTCGACGCGTGCCTGCGCACCGACGGCGTCGCCGGCGTGCTGGTCGTCAGTGACGACGCCGCGTTCGCGACCACCTTGGCCGCTCGCGGCGCCGCCACCTGTGCCGACCCCGGCGGTGGCCTCAACGCGGCCCTGCGTCACGCCGCGGTCCACCTGCGCGACCGACGTCCCGACCTGCGGCCGGTCGCGCTGTGCGGCGACCTGCCCTCGCTGGTACCCGGCGATCTCGCCGTCGCTCTCGCCGACGCGGCCCGCGATGCCGCTCCGTGCTTCGTCCGTGACGCCGACGCGACGGGAACCACGCTCTACTGCGCGGCGTACGACGACTTCGACCCACGCTTCGGTGCGGGTTCGGCGGCCGCCCACGCGGCTTCCGGCGCGCGGCCTCTCGCCGGGCAGCTGCCGACGTTGCGCCGCGACGTCGACGACGTGGACAGCCTGGCTGACGCGATCACGCTCGGCGTCGGTGACTCCTCGGCCGAGGTGCTGCGCTCGATCGGCCTGCTCCCACGGGGGTCCTGAGCCTTGAGACGACGGACGGGCCGCACTCCGTGAGGAGTACGGCCCGTCCGGGTGATCGTCGAAGCCGGCGTCAGGCCTTCTTCGCGGTCTTCTTGGCCGGAGCCTTCTTGGCGGGGGCCTTCTTGGCCGGCGCCTTCTTCGCGGCCGGGGCCTTCTTGGCCGGGGCCGCCTTCTTCGCCGCCGGCGCCTTCTTGGCGGGAGCCTTCTTGGCCGGCGCCTTCTTGGCGGGAGCCGCCTTCTTCGCGGTGGCGGCGGCCTTCTTCGCCGGAGCGGCGGCCTTCTTGGCGGCAGCCGTGGCGGCCTTCTTGGCCGGAGCGGCGGCCTTCTTCGCCGGAGCGGCGGCAGCGGAGGCGGCCTTCTTCGCCGGAGCAGCGGCCTTCTTGGCCGGCTTCGGCAGCGGCGCCAGCTTCTTCGCGCCGGAGACGACGTTCTTCAGGTCGGCGCCGGCACTGAACTTCGGGACGGCCTTCTTCTTGGTCTTCACGCGCTCGCCGGTCTGCGGGTTGCGGACCCAACGGGCGTTGCGGACGGCCTTCTCGAACGAGCCGAAGCCGGTGATGGCGACCTTCTCGCCCTTGGCGACCTGACGGGTGATCGTGTCGAGGACCGCGTCGAGAGCGTGGGCCGCGTCCTTGCGGCTGCCCTCGAAACGGTCGGCCAGCGCGTCGATCAACTGAGACTTGTTCACTACCTGTCCTTCCGAAACGCCGCGCCGGGCGTCCCTTGGGCTGATGCGGCCGAGCCCACGCCCAGCCGTCCTTTCATGGGAACGCTAGGCACTAGTGGGCACACTCACAATCACCACGCCGAAGTTGGTACGTCTTTTTTCGCGATTTCATCGCTATTTCGGCGATTTCGGGCCCTATTCCGACCTCGGCGGCTGTTCGGAGGTCATCGCGGCGAATGCGGGAATGGCGACGGGCCGACCCGCGAAAGTCGCGGATCGGCCCGTCGTAGAGCGGTTTTCGGCCGCTGGTCAGCCGTTCTCAGGCGTGCTGGGTGACCGGCTTCCAGCTCGGGCGACCACCTTCGTACGCCGCGATGTCGGCCTCGTTTCCGAGCGTGATGCCGATGTCGTCGAGTCCGTTGAGCAGGCGGTAGCGCGTGTAGTCGTCGATGTCGAACGGCGCGACCAGGTCGCCACAGGTGACCGTGCGGGACTCGAGGTCCACGGTGATCTGCGTGGTGGGGTCGGCCTCGATCGCCGCCCACAGCTGCTCGATCACGTCCTGCTCGACCGGGACGGAGAGCAGCCCCGCCTTGCCCGAGTTGCCGCGGAAGATGTCGGCGAAGCGGCTCGAGAGCACGACCTTGAAGCCGTAGTCCATGAGCGCCCACACGGCGTGCTCGCGCGACGAGCCGGTGCCGAAGTCGGGACCGGCGACGAGGATCGAGACGCCCTGGTACTCGGGCTTGTTGGCCACGAACTCCGGGTCGTTGCGCCAGGCGGCGAACAGGCCGTCCTCGAAGCCGGTGCGGGTCACGCGCTTGAGGTAGACGGCCGGGATGATCTGGTCGGTGTCGACGTTGCTGCGGCGCAGCGGGAGCGCCGTACCGGTGTGGGAGGTGAACTTCTCCATGACGCTGTCTCCTTCTCAGACCAGCTCGGCGGACAGGTCGGCCGGGGAGGCCAGCGTGCCCTTGACGGCGGTGGCGGCCGCGACGGGGACGGAGACCAGGTGCGTGCGTCCGCCCTTGCCCTGCCGGCCCTCGAAGTTGCGGTTGGACGTCGACGCCGAGCGCTCCTGCGGCTGCAGCGTGTCGGGGTTCATGCCCAGGCACATCGAGCAGCCCGCACCGCGCCACTCGGCACCGGCCTCGATGAAGACCTTGTCGAGGCCCTCCTCGATCGCCTGGTTGCGCACGCGGACCGAGCCCGGCACGACGAGCAGGCGGGTGCCCTCGGCGACCTTGTGGCCCTTGATGATGTCGGCGGCGAGGCGCAGGTCCTCGATGCGGCCGTTGGTGCAGGAGCCGACGAAGACGGTGTCGACCTTGACCGAGCGCAGCGGCTGACCGGCCTCGAGGCCCATGTACTCGAGCGCCTTCTCGGCCGCGAGCCTGTCGGAGGGGTCCTCGAAGTCCTCCGGCGACGGGACGTTCGCGCCGAGCGGCGCACCTTGGCCGGGGTTCGTGCCCCACGTGACGAACGGCGTGACGTCGGCCGCGTCGATCACGATCTCCTTGTCGAAGGTCGCGTCGGCGTCGGTGACCAGCGTCTTCCAGTGCGCGACGGCGGCGTCCCACTCGGCGCCCTTGGGCGCCTCGGCCTTGCCCTCGATGTAGGCGAACGTGGTCTCGTCCGGCGCGATCATGCCGGCCTTGGCGCCCCACTCGATGGACATGTTGCAGACCGTCATCCGGCCCTCCATCGAGAGCGCCTCGATGGCCTCGCCGCGGTACTCGACGATGTAGCCCTGGCCGCCGCCGGTGCCGGTCTGCGTGATCAGGTAGAGGATCAGGTCCTTGGCGGTGACGCCCTCGGCCAGGCTGCCGTTGACGGTCACGGCCATGGTCTTCGGCTTGGCCTGCGGCAGGGTCTGGGTGGCGAGCACGTGCTCGACCTCCGACGTACCGATGCCGAAGGCGATCGCGCCGAAAGCACCGTGGGTGCTGGTGTGCGAGTCGCCGCACACGATCGTCATGCCGGGCTGGGTGAGGCCGAGCTGCGGGCCGACGACGTGGACGATGCCCTGCTCGACGTCGCCGAGGGGGTGCAGCCGTACGCCGAACTCCTCGGCGTTCTTGCGCAGCGTGTCGACCTGCGTCTTGCTGACCGGGTCGGCGATCGGCTTGTCCCAGTCGAGGGTCGGGACGTTGTGGTCCTCGGTCGCCAGGGTCAGGTCGGGACGACGCACCTTGCGGCCAGCCAGGCGCAGGCCGTCGAAGGCCTGCGGGCTGGTGACCTCGTGGATGAGGTGGAGGTCGATGTAGAGGAGGTCCGGCTCCCCCGGGGTCGATCGGACGACGTGCTCGTCCCACACCTTCTCCGCCAGGGTCTTGCCCATGACTCGCTCCTCCTCGTTCGGGTCGCCGACGGCACCACTGCCGTCGACCAAGATCAAGCGTACTCTTGCATCCCAGGATCCGAGACGGCAGTATTGCCATATGGACAACTCGAGCGGCGTCGGAGTTCTCGACAAGGCGGCCCTGGTGCTCACCGCACTGGAGTCCGGCCCGGCCACCCTGGCCGGCCTGGTCGCGGGCACGGGCCTGGCCCGCCCGACGGCCCACCGGCTGGCGGTCGCGCTCGAGCACCACCGTCTGGTGGCCCGCGACATGCAGGGCCGCTTCGTGCTCGGCCCGCGCCTCGCGGAGCTGTCCGCGGCCGCCGGCGAGGACCGGCTGCTCGCCACGGCCGGACCGGTGCTCGCGCGACTGCGCGACATCACCGGCGAGTCCGCCCAGCTCTGGCGCCGCCAGGGCGACCACCGCGTCTGCGTCGCCGCGGCCGAGCGGCCCTCGGGCCTGCGCGACACCATCCCGATCGGCTCCCAGCTGACCATGCGCGCCGGCTCCGCCGCGCAGGTGCTGCTCGCCTGGGACGACCCGGAGCGGATCCACCGCGGCCTGCAGAACTCCGCGTTCTCCGCGGCCGAGCTGTCCGCGATCCGCCGCCGCGGCTGGGCGCAGTCGGTCGGCGAGCGCGAGCAGGGCGTGGCGTCGGTGTCGGCGCCGGTCCGCTCCCCCGGCGGCAAGGTCATCGCCGCGGTGTCGGTCTCCGGCCCGCTCGAGCGCCTCTCCCGTCAGCCCGGCCGGATGCACGCGCCTGCGGTGCTCGCGGCCGCCGAGCGGCTCTCGGAGTCGCTGCGTCGCGCGGCTGCGGAGTGACACCAGCCTCACGAGCGTCAGCCTGGACGACGAAACTGGCGCCTGGACGCGGATCCTTCCTCGTCCAAGCGCCGGTTTCACCGGCCGGCCGGCCGGTGAAACTGGCGCGCCGCACCTTCTAGAACAGCGCATCCTCGTCGCGCTCCAGCGACAGCAGCAGCTGCTTGCGCTCCAGTCCCCCGGCGTAGCCGGTGAGCGTCCCGTTGGCCCCGATCACCCGGTGGCACGGGATCACGATGGGGATCGGGTTCGCGCCGTTGGCCGTGCCGACGGCGCGCGAGGCGGCGTTGGTCTTGCCGAGCCGCGCGGCGATCTCGCCGTACGACGCGGTCTCGCCGTAGCCGATGCCGAGCAACTGGGCCCACACCGAGCGCTGCCACGCACTGCCCGCGGGCGCGAGCGGCAGGTCGAACTCGGTGCGCTCGCCGGCGAAGTACTCCGCGAGCTGGCGCGCGGCGGCGACCAGCACGGGGTGGTCGGTGCCCTCGGTGCCGAGGGGCCGGACGCCGTCGCGGAACGGGGAGAACTCGATCGCGGTGATCGCGCCGGCCTCCTCGACGAGGCGCAACGGCCCGATGGGCGATTCGATGACGGTCCACATGGCAGTGCTCATCCTTCCAGCGAGGTCCACAGGTGGAGGAGGGCGTAGGAGCGCCAGGGCGCCCATCCCTCGGGGTCGATGTCGTCGGTGTCGGTGGTGGAGTTGCGGGCCAGGGCGTTGCGCACGCCGACGTCGGTCGGCAGCCACACGTCGGGGTGGCCGAGCGCACGCAGCGCGATGTAGTCGGCCGTCCACGGCCCGATGCCCGGCAGCGCGAGGAGGCTGCGTCGTACGTCGCCGCGGTCCGGGCCGCGGTCGAGCACGACGTCGCCCGCGGCGATCGCCGTGCACAGCCCGACCAGCGCGCGCCCGCGGGCGCGGGGCATCCGGAACTCCTCGGGCGCGAGCGCCGCGACCGTGGCCGCGTCGGGGAACAGGTGCGTCAGGCCGGGGATCCCGGTCTCGACGGGCCGACCGTGCGCGGCGACGAGGCGGGCCGCGGCGGTGCGGGCGGCGACGACGGTGACCTGCTGGCCGAGCACCGCGCGCACCGCGACCTCGGCACCGTCCACGTGCCCCGGCACCCGCAGCCCCGGACGGGCAGCGACCAGCGGGGCGAGCATCGGATCCGCGGACAGGTGGGTGTCGACCGCCACCGGGTCGGCGTCGGCGTCGAGCAGGGCGCGCATCCGCGCGAGTGCGGCCGTCGTGTCGCGCAGGTCGTCGAGGGCCAGCCGCAGGGGCAGGTACGACGACCCCACACCGTCGAGGTCGGCGAGCTCGACCCGGGCGGCTCCCGGCCCGTGGGGCAGGTCGAGCGCGCGGGAGTACGAGCCGCTGCCGTCGGCCGCGACCTTGGCGACCTCGACACCGGGCACCGCCCGGTCGGCGAGGAAGCGGAGCAGCGCGGAGCCGCGGAACGGCGTACGCACGGCGATCCGAAGGTCGATGGCGCCCGGCACCTGGCTCCCGGCGCGCGCCTTGCGGCCGCGCAGGTGGCTCGGCGTGGCGTCGTACACCTCGAGCATCGTGTCGTTGAACTGCCGCACGCTCGAGAACCCGGCTGCGAACGCGACGTCGGCCAGGCTCAGCGTCGTGCTCTCCACGAGGGCACGGGCGGTCTGGGCTCGCTGCGTGCGGGCGAGCGCGAGGGGTCCGGCGCCGAGCTCGCTGGTGAGCAGCCGCGAGAGGTGGCGCGAGGTGTAGCCGAGCCGGGCCGCCAGGCCCTCGACTCCCTCGCGGTCGACGACGCCGTCGGCGATCAGTCGCATCGCCCGGCCCGCGACGGTCGCGGCGACGTCCCAGTCGGGGCTGCCGGGCGTCGCGTCGGGCAGGCAGCGCTTGCAGGCGCGGTAGCCGGCTGCCTGGGCGGCCGCGGCGGTGCGGTGGAAGGAGACGTTGCGGGACGCCGGCGTGCGGGCCGGGCACGAGGGCCGGCAGTAGATCCCGGTCGAGCGCACCGCCGTGTAGAAGACGCCGTCGAAGCGGCGGTCGCGCGACTGCACGGCCGTGTAGCAGCGCCCGAAGTCGAGCTGCTCCGGCGTGGTCACTGTGCTCTCCATGTCGTCCATCCTGCCCTCCGCCACCGACAGTCTCTCGCGGAAATCGGACATGACGGTGACCAGCAGGGGCCTGGTTCTGCCACGCTGCTCCCATGGCGGACGCTCCCCTCAATCCCCTCGACCTGCTGATCAGGTCGCAGCAGGTCGCACTCAAGCTCACCACCGACGTCCTCAAGGGGGTGCGCGACACCGCGGTCACGGGCGTCACCCAGCCCGACGAGCTCGCCCGCCAGGTCGGTGACCTCGCCGGGGCGGTCGCCGGGATGGCCGGCGCGGTCACGAGCCTGGCCAGCTCCACGGCGCAGCCCCTGCAGGACTTCATCGTCCGCCAGCGCGAGCTCGCCGACACCGTGCACACCCTGGCCGAGGCCCAGGCGGAGCTCGCCGGTGTCGTCGCCAAGCTCGCCGAGCGGCACGCCGAGGCCGTCGCGGCGCTGGAGAAGGTCACTGCCCCGGTGTTCGCGATCGTCGGCACCGAGCCGACACCGCCGAAGACCCGCGCGGCGCGGAAGACCGCGGCCGCCAAGGACGCGCGGGCGACCACCGGAGACCGGTGACCGCCCGCCCGCTCTGTCGCGGCGGCTACCCGACGCCGATCGCGGTGTCGCCGATGCGGAGAGGTCGAACGTCTGCTGCACGTAGCCGCTCGACTCGTTGAGGTTGGAGTGCGTCGCGAGCGTGCTCGTCGTCGTACCGCACGAGATGAAGAGCGTCTGGGGCCCGAGGTCCCGCGCGACGGTCGGAGAAACCAGTCGGGCCCGGTCCTGGTGGACCGGGCCCGAAGCTGTACCCCCGACCGGATTCGAACCGGCGCTACCTACGTGAGAGGCAGGCGTGCTAGGCCGCTACACAACGGGGGCATCTCGTTGTTCCGGATCTCTCCGTGACAACGTCGTGAACTCTAGCGATTTCCTGCCTGACCGGCCAAATCCTGACGGAGTGACCTGTCTCTCGCGAGAGCCTCGCTGGGATACTAGGACTCGAACCTAGAACGACTGAACCAGAATCAGCTGTGTTGCCAATTACACCATATCCCAATGGTTTCGATCCCCGGCCGAGGCCGGCGAACCGAGAACCTACCTTACCCGTCGGCCTGCTCGGCCTCCAAAATGACCCCGCCCTCCGGCCCTCTGGTGCGGTCCTGCACCCCGAGCCGACGGGCCGCCCCGACCGCCAGCAGCAGGTAGCCGACCGACTGGACGAGGGTCACGGGGATCGACCACCAGCTCCCGCCGGTGGGGTTGAGCGCCTCGGTCATGTCGCTGAACGCGAGCGCCAGGCCGAAGGCCAGGAAGTTGTTGAGGACGTGCATCGCGATGCCCGCCTCGAGACCGCCGGTGAGGATCACGAGCAGCCCGGCGACGAGGCCGAAGGCGAACCGGTCGAGGAAGATCGGCACGTCCTGGCCCAGGCCGTGGGCGAGCGCGAACAGCAGCGCGGGTACGACGACCGCGACCGCCGCGCTCACCCGGGCTCCGGCGCGCGCGGCCAGGCCGCCGAACGCCTGCGCGAGATAGCCGCGGAACACGTACTCCTCCCCCGCGGCCTGCAGCGGCGTGAGCAGCACGATCACCAGCAGGAAGTCGCGGACCGTCGAGGTCCACGGGTTCGCGCCGCCGCTGGTGTCGAGGGTGCTGGAGCCCTGGTCGGGCAGCATGCCCGAGGCGAGCACGGTGAGGGCCAGGGCGACCACGGCGAGGCCGAGGCACACCGCGAACCAGCGCCAGCGCAGCGCGCCGGCCACCGACGTCACCCAGCCGGGCGTCTGCCCGTGCAGCAGCCGCGCCACCACCCACACGGCGGGGATCGCGGCGGCCCAGCCCAGGTTGACCAGCGCCAGGAAGGACGGCGTCGCGATGTCGCCGGAGAGCTTGTCGACCGCCGCGGTGGACGAGTCGCCGCCGGCGACCAGCACGAGCGTCACGACGACGCTCATCACGAGCTGTCCGGCGAAGAAGATCACCAGCAGCAGCGGGATCCCGGCCAGCGGACGCCAGGCACCCTCCGGCCCCCGCCGCTGGAGCTCGTCGTATCGCAGCCCGACTGGCGCAGGTCCGGTCGGGTCAGCCGAGGGCACGCTGCAAGCGCCCGAGGCTGCGGTCGCGGCCGAGGAGCTCCATCGACTCGAACAGCGGCGGCGAGATCCGGCGGCCCGTGACGGCGACGCGGACCGGACCGAACGCGTTGCGCGGCTTGAGGCCGAGCCCGTCGACGAGCGCACCCTGCAGCGCGGTCTGGATGGCGTCGGTCGACCAGGTCGGCAGCGCTGCCAGCGCGTCGTAGGACGCCTGCAGGACGGGGATGCCGGCCTCACCGATCTGCTTGGCCGCGTCGTCGGGGTCGACCTCGAAGGCGTCCTCGGAGACGAACAGGAAGCCCAGCATGCTGCTGGCCTCGGCGAGCTTGTTGATCCGCTCGCCGACCAGCGGCATCGCGAGCTCGAGCAGCTGGGCGTCCGCGTCGCTCACCGGGTCGCTCACCACACCGTCACGCTTGAGGAACGGCAGCACCCGGTGGGTGATCTCCTCGATGGAGAGCATCCGCATGTGGGCGGTGTTGATGGCGTCGCACTTCTTCAGGTCGAAGCGAGCGGGGTTGGCGACGACGTCGGTGATGTCGAAGGCCTCGACCATCTCCTCGAGGCTGAAGATGTCGCGGTCGGCCGCGATCGCCCAGCCCAGCAGGGCGAGGTAGTTGAGCAGGCCCTCGGGCAGGTAGCCCTGGTCGCGGTAGGCCAGCGCGTGCGCCTCGGGGTCGCGCTTGGAGAGCTTCTTGTTGCCCTCGCCCATGACGTAGGGCAGGTGGCCGAACTCCGGCGTCGCCTTGGCGATGCCGACCTCCTTGAGCGCCTCGTAGAGGGCGATCTGGCGCGGGGTGCTCGACAACAGGTCCTCGCCGCGGAGCACGTGGGTGATCTCCATGAGCGCGTCGTCGACCGGGTTGACCAGCGTGTACAGCGGGTCGCCGTTGGCGCGGCACAGCGCGAAGTCGGGCACGAACTCGGTCTCGAAGGTGACCTCGCCGCGGACCATGTCGTTCCAGGTGATCGAGCCGTCGGGCATCCGGAAGCGCACGACCGGCCGGCGGCCGTCGGCCACGAACGCGTCGACCTGCTCCTGGGTCAGCTCGCGGCAGAAGCCGTCGTACCCCTGCACCTTGGAGCCCGCGGCCTTGCGGCGCGCGGCGGCCTCCTCGTTGGTGCAGTAGCAGTCGTAGGTGAACCTGCTCTCCTTGAGCCTGGCCAGCGCGTCGGCGTACAGGTCGCTGCGCTCGCTCTGCCGGTACGGCGCGAACGGGCCGCCCACGCCCGGGCCCTCGTCCCAGTCGAGGCCGAGCCAGCGCATCAGGTCGAGGATCGCGTCCAGCGACTCGTCGGTGCTGCGCTCCTTGTCGGTGTCCTCGATGCGGAAGACGAAGGTGCCGCCGTGGTGGCGCGCGAACGCCCAGTTGAACAGCGCCGTGCGGATCATGCCGACGTGGGGGCTCCCGGTCGGCGAGGGGGCCATCCGGACGCGGACCGGGCCGTTGGGGCTGCTCATGCTCGTGCTTCCACCTTGTTCGTGAGGGTTCCGAGGCCTTCGATCGAGATCTCCACCTCGTCGCCGACCTGCATGGGTCCGACACCCTCGGGGGTGCCGGTGAGGATGACGTCGCCGGGCAACAGCGTCATCACGCTGGAGACGTGGGCGATCAGCGCCGGTACGTCGAAGACCATGTCGGCCGTCGTACCGTCCTGGACGACGTCACCGTTGAGGAACGTCTGGACCCGCCGGCCCTCGTTGAAGTCGTGGGGGTCGAGGTCGGTCTCGATCCACGGCCCGAGCGGGCAGAAGGTGTCGAAGCCCTTGGCGCGGGTGAACTGCCCGTCCGAGCGCTGCAGGTCGCGCGCGGTCACGTCGTTGGCGATCGTGTAGCCGTGGATGACGTCGGTGGCCTGCTCGGCCGGGACGTCGCGGCAGATGCGGCCGATGACGACGGCGAGCTCGCCCTCGTAGTGCAGGTCCTGAGTCTGGCGCGGGTACAGGATCGCGTCGTTCGGCCCGACCACACTGGTGTTCGGCTTGAGGAACATCAGCGGCTCGGCAGGCACGTCGTTGCCCATCTCGGCCGCGTGGGCCGCGTAGTTGCGGCCGATCCCGATCACCTTGCTGCGCGGCAGGACCGGCGCCAGCAGGCGCACGTCCTCGAGGCGGTGCTCCTTCTCCAGCAGCTTGATC
Organism: Pimelobacter simplex; assembly: GCA_016803235.1. GTDB lineage: Bacteria > Actinomycetota > Actinomycetes > Propionibacteriales > Nocardioidaceae > Nocardioides > Nocardioides simplex_A. The sequence goes on along the minus strand of JADCLI010000010.1, from coordinate 29,256 downwards.
CCCTGGTACAGCGGGTCGCCGACGAGACCGACGATCACCGCGTCGTCGCCCGGTTGGCCGTACTCGTCGAGGTCGCCGGTCAGGACGCCGTACGACGGCTCCTCGCCTGTCGTGAATCTGACGATGCGCACCCGGTGAGCCTATCGACCTACGCTTGGTCGTCGTGAATGCGGAGGAATGGCGTCGGCGTGCAGCCGAGCACGCGGCCCGCATCGACCGGTACGTCGCCCCGCACCTGGCCCGCCGCGGGGCCGCCGTGAAGCACCCGGTCTTCGACTTCCTCTTCACCTACTACTCCCACCGGCCGGCGCAGCTGCGCCGCTGGCACCCGGGGTTCGGGGTCGTCGTGGGGCCCGGCTCGGAGCTCGAGGGGCTCAAGGGCTACGCGACCGCTGACGGCGGGGTGACGGTCGCGGCGTCGTACCTCGCCTCGCAGCGGCCGCTGATCTCCTCGCTCCACCAGCTGCTCACCGCGACCGCCGACCGGGCGCCGCACTTCGGCTGCTTCGGGCTGCACGAATGGGCCATGGTCTACCGGCTCGCCGAGGACGAGACCCGGCACGCCGACTGGCCGCTGCGCCTGGGCCCCACGGGCACCGACGACGTCGTCGAGGGGCACCGGATCGCGTGCTCGCACTTCGACGCGTACCGCTTCTTCACTCCCCCGGCCCGTCCGCTCAACACACTCAGACCCGGCCGCGACGACCGGCCCGCCTTCGAGCAGCCCGGCTGCCTGCACGCCGGCATGGACCTCTACAAGCACGCCTTCCGGCTCTCGCCGCTCGTGTGCTCGGACCTTGTCGCCGACTGCTTCGAGCTCGCCTGGGACATCCGCACGCTCGACATGCGCGCGGCGCCCTACGACCTCGCCGACCTCGGGTTCGAGCCGGTGCGGATCGAGACGGCCGAGGGCAAGGCGGCGTACGCCGAGGCGCAGCGCGGGTTCAGCGAGCGGGGGGCGCCGCTGCGGGCGCGGCTGGTCGAGGAGTGCGAGCGGCTGCTGTCAGTCGGCTGAGTCGAGGCGCGCCTCGCCTGACCGCGAAGGCACGCCGGCCCCGGCCGTGATCGGCGCGGGAGGCATCCGGCGCACCCGCACGCCGTGTGATCGACCGCTCAGGCGGGGACCGGGACCTCGTCTTGCTCGGCGACACCGGCCCTCTCGCGGCCCCACGCCTTCCACGCGATCCGGCCGACGAGGGCCAGCCAGCCCACGACGAGGACGAGATCGAGCCACCCCGGGAGGTCGGTCACCGCCCCCACGACGGTGACGGCGTTGACCAGGATGACGAGGCCGCCGACCATCGCGCCCATCGGCGCGTGGGGCAGCCGGCCGGCGAGGCGCGCGGCGATGGGGGCGACAGCCACACCGCCGAGGACCAGGCCGAGCACCGGCAGCCACGGGATGTCCTCGTGGGCGGCACCGGTGATGAAGCCGGTCGACACGGACAGGGCGACGACGAACTCGGCGGCGTTGGTCGTGCCGACGACCCGGCGCGGCTCGTGGCTGGTGACGGTCATCAGGCTGGGCGTGACGACCGGGCCCCAGCCGCCCCCGCCGGTGGCGTCGACGAAGCCGCCGAGCAGGCCGATGGGCGCGAGCCACCGGGCGGTGTGGCCGCCCTTCGGCGTCGGGATGATCCGCAGGCCGAAGCCGAAGCGGACCAGGATCACCAGGCCGAAGAAGAGCAGCAGGCCGGCCATCGAGGACTTGGCCGCCTCGAGACTGATCGAGGTGAGGATGGCCGCGCCCAGGAAGCCGCCGACCGCACCCGGGAGGGCGACGCGCACCAGCACCTTCGGGTCGACGTTGCCGGCCCGCCAGTGCGCGATGCCGGACACGAAGGTGGTCGGCAGCTTGGCCGCGTGGGTGGCGGCGCTCGCTGCGGTCGGGGCGACTCCGAGCGCGAGCAGCACCGTCGCCGACGTCACGCCGAAGCCCATGCCGAGCGTGCCGTCGACGAGCTGCGCGAGCCCGCCGGCGAGTGCGAATGCCGCGACCAACCACATGTCAGAACCTCGAATCGGTAATGCTTATAAACACTACTGATCAAGGCTACATACAACACCTATCACCTGTCGACTTCCCGCGCCTTCCGGGGCACCGGAGTGATCGTGAGCGCGTCGTAGGACTCCTTGACGACCTCGACGTGCTGCCAGGTGCCGACGTCGCGCACGCCGGGGTGCGCGCGGACCTCCTCGAGGACGTCGAGGACCGGACGCGGAAGGGCGTCGGCGAGGGCTACGTACGACGCCCGGCCGTCGGCCTGCAGCAGGCCGAGCTGGCAGGGCCGCGCGACTCAGCGCGCCGCGATCCCGTCGTACATCACGGCGCGGATCGCGGCGCTCAGTCGTTCCTGCTGCTCCGGTGCGGGCTCGCGCATGCCGACCAGCACCGAGCCGAGGATCATCCCGTTGATCGACTGGGCGGTGGGCTCGACGTCGAGATCGGCGCGGAGGTAGCCGAGCCGCACGCCGTGCTCGAGGTACGCCGCGGTGAGTGGCGTGGTCATCTCGAACAGGTCGAGCATCCGCTCTCGCATCGCGTCGTCGATGCCGACCGCCGACAGCAGCAGCTGGGCGACTCGTGGGTCCTCGCTGAAGATCTGGGCGAGCGCGGTGCCGATGCGCGCGGTCTGGGCGCGGTACTCCTCCAGCGTGCTGACCGCGTCCGGCGCGTTCTCGGCACCGAGGGCCTCGACGATGCGACCGATCAGGTCGTCGATGACGTGCTCGACGATGTCACGCTTGTTCTCGAAGTAGCGGTAGAAGGTGCCGTGCCCGATCCCGAGCCGCGCGGCGATGTCCGCGATCCCGGTCGCGTGGTAGCCCTGCGCAGCGAAGCAGGTGAAGGCGGCGTCGATGATCTCGCGCCGAGTCTCGGCCTTGCGCCGCTCCAGCCGCGTGAGCCCGTCGGTGGTCGCCGTCATGGCGCCGAGCCTATTGCAATCGGACAGATCTGACGATACGTTCCGGAACTGACATTCCATTCCGTTTCCGGATCCGAGGTGGCCGCATGGGGCGCGCACTGGTCATCGGGTGCGGTGGCACGCTGGGCTTCGCCTGGACCGCCGCCGTGCTCGCCGAGCTGGAGAGGCAGGGCTGGGACCCGCGCACGGCCGACGTCCTCGTCGGTACGTCGGCCGGTGCCGAGCTCGTCGCCCGCCTCGGCGCCGGGATGTCGGCCGCCGACCGGCAGGACGACGGCGGCGACCCGCCCCGGGCCCTTCCGCCACTCCCCCGGCCGGGGCTGCCGGGCCTCGGCCTGACTCGGGCCGCCCTGACCGGACGGGCGGACCTCCTCGCCGGGCTGGCCGGGCTGCTGCCGCGCGGCGGTGGCGACCCGCAGTGGCTCGTCGACCTGGGCGACCGGTTGGCCGAGCCGGGCAGCCGGTGGGTCGCGCACCCGCGCACCTGGCTGGTCGCGGCCGACGCCCGCACCGGCGAGCGGCTCGCGCTCGGCCGCGCCGACGCGCCCCAGGCCACGCTGGGACAGGCGATCGCCGCCTCCTGGGCGATCCCCGGCTGGTTCCCGCCGGTCCGGATCGGCGAGCGTGCCTACCTCGACGGCGGCGCCGTCTCCCCCACCTCGGCCGACCTGCTGATCCCCGGGGTGCAGGACGGGAGCATCGACGAGGTGCTCGTCGTGGCGCCGATGTCGAGCGCCGGCGGTGCTCCCGCCCATGGGCTGTCCCGGGTCGAGCGGCTGCTGCGCCGCGCGATGACCCGCCGCGTCGACCGCGAGGTCGACGCCCTGCGCGCCGCCGGGGCGCGCGTCGCCCGGATCGAGCCGACCGCGGCCGACCTCGACGCGATGGGCGCCAACTTCATGGATGCCTCCCGCCTCCCGCTGGTCCGCGACACGGCCACCCGATCCGCCCGCACCCTCGTCTCCCAGCAGGAGGTCCTCCGATGACCCGTCCCACATCGATCGACCTGGCCGGCGCGCACGTCGCGATCACCGGCGGCGCCCGTGGCATCGGCCGCGCCACCGTCGAGGCCTTCCTCGCCCGAGGGGCGAAGGTGTCCCTCGGCGACCTGGACCTCGACCTCGCGAGGACGACGGCCGAGGAGACCGGCGCGAGCGCCCACCACCTCGATGTGGCCGACCGGTCGTCGTACGACGCCTTCGTCAGCGCGGCCGAGGAGGAGCACGGCCCGGTCGAGGTGCTTGTCAACAACGCGGGCGTGATGCCCAACGGAGCCTTCCTGGAGCTGGATCCCGCACTGGACCGGCTGATGATGGAGGTCAACGTCCACGGCGTGCTGCACGGCATGCGCCGGGTGCTGCCCGGCATGGTCGAGCGCCGCCGTGGCCACGTCGTCAACGTCGCCTCGCTCGCGGGCAAGTTCCCGATCCCCGGGCTCGCCGTCTACAACGCCAGCAAGTTCGCGGTCGTCGGCCTGACCGCCGCCACCCGCCTGGAGATGGCACCGCACGGCGTCACCCTGACCGCCGTGCTGCCGTCCGCGGTCGACACCGACCTCGCCTCCGGCCTCGACATGAGGCCGATCCCCAAGGTCACCCCGCAGCGGATCGCCGACGCCGTCGTCGCCTCCGTCCGCACGCGTGAGGCCGAGATCGCCGTGCCGCGGTACGTCGGCGCACTGGCCGCCACGACCGCGATCGTGCCCACCGGCGTGCTCGACCGGGTCCGCAGGGTCGTTCGCGACGATCGCGCGCTGCGCACCGACACGACCGAACGCGCCGGCTACACCGCGCGCCTCAACGACGCCGCCACCGAGAGGACCACCCGATGAGCACGATCCACGACGCCGTCATCGTCGGCGCGGGCTTCGGCGGCATGGGCGCCGCCATCGAGCTGAAGCGCCAGGGGTACGACGACCTGGTGATCCTCGAGCGGGAGGACGACCTCGGCGGCACCTGGCACGTCAACCGCTACCCGGGCCTCGCGGTCGACATCCCGAGCTCGACGTACTCCTACTCCTTCGAGCCGAATCCCCACTGGTCGCGGCTGTTCGCCCCCGGGCCGGAGCTGAAGAGGTACGCGCTGCACGTCGCCGACAAGTACGACCTGCGTCGTCACATGCGCTTCGGAACGGTGGTCGAGGACGCGCGCTGGGACGAGGGCACCTCGGCCTGGGAGGTCACGATCGCCGGGGGCGAGGTCGTGCGCGGCCGGTTCCTGCTGACCGCCACCGGCTTCCTGTCGCAGCCGAAGCTGCCCGACATCCCGGGCGTCGAGGACTTCGCCGGAACGGTGGTGCACACCACCCGCTGGGACGACGACATCGAGCTCGAGGGCAAGCGGGTCGGCATCATCGGCACCGGCGCGACCGCCGTCCAGCTCATCCCCGAGCTGGCCGAGGTGGCCGACCACCTCACCGTCTACCAGCGCACGCCGATCTACGTGAGCCCGAAGCTGGACGGCCCGGTGCCGGGCATCGTCCGCGGCGCGTTCGCGAAGGTCCCGCTCACGCAGAGGGCCACGCGCCTGGTCGGTACGTCGATCCTCGAGGTGATGATGGTCGCCGGCGTGCTGCACTTCCGCGACCTGCCGTGGGCCAACGCCGCAGGCAAGCGGGTCTGCGCGGCCCATCTCAAGCGGCAGGTGAAGGACCCGGAGCTGCGGGCGAAGCTCACGCCCGACTACGACTTCGGCTGCAAGCGGCCGACCTTCTCCAACACCTACTACCCGACGTTCACGAAGCCCCACGTCGACCTCGAGACCACCTCGATCGACCACGTCGACGCGGGCGGGATCGTCACCAGCGACGGCGACCGGGTCGACCTCGACGTGCTCGTCCTCGCCACCGGCTTCAACCTGTGGGACGCGAACTTCCCGGCGATCCGGATCGTCGGCCGGGAGGGCCGCGACCTCGGCGCGTGGTGGCGGGAGAACCGCTTCTGCGCCTACGAGGGCATCACGATCCCGAAGTTCCCGAACTTCTTCTCGCTCAACAGTCCCTACTCGTACTCGGGCCTGTCCTACTTCACGACCATCGAGACCCAGATGGCCCACCTGGGCCGGGTGCTGCGGGCGATGCGGAAGCGCAGCGCCGACGTCGTCGAGGTCACCGAGGAGGCCAACGACCAGTTCCTGGACCGGATGACCGGCCTCCTCGACAACTCCGTGTTCAACGCCGGCAGCTGCGCCACCGCGCGGAGCTACTACTTCAACCAGCACGGGGAGGCGGTGCTGCTGCGCCCGACGTCGACGTTGAGCGCAGCACGCGAGGCCACCCGCTTCCCGCTGGACGACTACACGTTCACCGGAGCGAGGGTCTCCGCCTCGGCGCCCTGATCCCGGCTCATCGCGCGGTGCCGGGTCTCCGGCATCAGCAGCACGCAGATCACGCTGCCGAGGGCGAAGGCCGCGAGCATCCAGCCGATCGCCGACGTGTTGCCCGCCTCCGCGAAGTCGGAGGCGAGGTACGGCGCCGTGCCGCCGCCGATCACCCCGGCCAGGTTGTAGGCCATGCCGGCACCGGTGTAGCGGTACTCGGTCCGGAACATCTCGGGCAGCATCGCTCCCGCGGGGCCGTAGGACATCGCGAAGATCGCGAGCGTGCCGAACAGGCCGATGGCGAACGCCGTACCCGTGCCGCGGTCGAGGATCGGGAACAGCGCGAAGCCCCACGGGACCGCGACGATGCAGGAGCCGAGGACGACCTTCTTGCGGCCGATCCGGTCGCTGAAGACGGCCGACAGCAGCGTGATCGAGCCGAACACGAACGCGGCGGCGACGCCGATGGTGAGCACGGTCGCGCGGGACAGGCCGATCGCCGTGGTGCCGTACGACGTCAGGAAGGCCGTGCCGACGTAGAAGAACGCGAACAGCATGGCGAGCGAGCCGCCACCGAGGAGGATCTCCTTCCACTGGTGGCGCAGCGCCGAGGCGAGCGGCCCCTGCGTCGAGGCGCGGGTGCGGGCGTTCTCCTGGAACATCGGGGTCTCCTCGACCTTCAGCCGCACGTAGAGGCCGACGGCCACGAGCAGCGCGCTCGCGATGAACGGGACCCGCCAGCCCCAGTCGAGGAAGGCCGGGCTGGTGTCGCCGACCACGCGGTTGACGAGGAGGAAGGTGCCGCTGGACAGGGCGAAGGCGAGCGCCGGGCCCATCTGCGGGAAGGCGCCGTACAGGCCGCGCTTGTGCGCCGGGGCGTACTCCGCCGCCAGCAGGGTCGCCCCCGCCCACTCGCCACCGACGGCCAGGCCCTGCAGGAAGCGCAGCGTCACGAGCAGGATCGGCGCGGTGACCCCGATCGTCGCGGCTCCGGGCAGCAGGCCGATCGCCACGGTCGCGGCGCCCATGAGCAGCAGCGTGCTGATCAGCGTCCTCTTGCGGCCGAGCCGGTCACCGAAGTGCCCGAAGCCGATCGCACCCAGCGGGCGGGCGATGAACGCGACGGCGAAGGTGGCGAAGGAGGCCACGCTCGCGGCGGAGTCCCCCAGCGCCGGGAAGAACACCGTCGGGAACACCAGCGCTGCCGCGGTCCCGTAGATGAAGAAGTCGTAGAACTCGATGGTCGTGCCCGCGCAGCTCGCGAAGGCGACCCGACGCATCGGGGTCGGTCGGTCGGACATGGGAATCCACTCCTCGGGTTTCGGTCGAACGCCGGGAGTGTGAGCCGGGCCACAGCGGCCCCGAACCCCTCGAAGGGGGTACTACCCCCCAAGGAGGGTGCTCCCGTTGCCGCCTGTGACCGCAGTCACCTACCGTTGAGGGCATGTCCCTCGACCTCGTCCAGGAGGCCCCGCACGACGGGGGCCGGCTGCTGCGCACGCTCGCGGCCTTCCGGGCCACGGGGCACAGCGACATGGCGTTCGGGGGCCCGGTGATCGACAACGGCACCACCCTCGCCATCACCGGCCTGCACAGCGCCCAGACCCGCTCGCTGCAGGGGCTGCGGGTGCGCTCGGGCTACGGTCTCGGCGGCAAGGCCCTGCTGATGGGCCGGCCCGTGTCGGTCACCAACTACCACGACGCCCGCGGCATCACCCACCAGTACGACGGCCCGGTCCGCGCCGAGCAGCTGGAGACGGTGACGGCGCTGCCGATCGTGGTCGACCGGGTGCCGCGGATGGTCGTCTACGTCGGCCACCGGGCGCAGGTCGTCCTCGGCGACGTCTGGTACGACACCTTCCTGCCGCTGGTGCGCCGCCTCGAGCGGGAGATCGCCGTCGACGACGAGGTACGCCGCCGCGTCGGCGCCCTGCGCGGATTCGGCTCGCCCGCGGCCCCGGCCGCGCCGCCCGAGGTGCAGCTGACCCGCGCCGACCTGCGCGACATCTCCGACGAGCTCGCCGACCTCGCCTCGCTCGTCCAGGACCAGGCCCTGCGTGCCCGCCTGGAGGAGGTGCGCAACCGGGTGGAGCACGGTCGCTCCCCCGCGGCGCCCCCTTCGCGTCGTACCCCTTCCGTGCCGACGGGCCTGGCCGCCCGCGAGATCGACGTGCTCGCCCAGGTCGCCCTCGGCCAGAGCAACCGCGAGGTCGCCGCGGCGCTCGGGCTGGTCGAGAGCACCGTGAAGTCGTACCTGAAGAACGCGATGCGCAAGCTGCACGCCACGAACCGCGTCCACGCCGTCCGGCTGGCGCGGGAGGCCGGCGTCATCGACTGATCGCGGCTTCGGCGCCGCCCTCCCCCAATCGTGGGGATGACCGCGCGTGCTCCGCAGTGCTCGACTGCAGGGGGTGACGAGCGGACGGGGGAATCGGGTGTCGGTCAAGAGGTTCGTGCGGCTGGCCGCGACGCTGGCCTGCGCGCTGGCGCTCGCGGCGGCGCCGCAGCTCGCGTCGGGATCACCCGACGGGATGAAGTTCGGTGCCGTGAGCCAGCCCCGCGCCGGCGAGAGCTACCAGTCCGCCCTGCTCCGCGCGGAGGCGACCGCCGGTCGCACCTACGACATGGTCCGGGAGTTCCTGGTCTGGGACAGCCCGTTCCCTGACTCCTTCCACACCTGGCTCCAGGGCAGCGGCCGGACCATGATCCTGTCGGTCAAGTCCCGCCGCGGGAACGGCCAGACGGTCACCTGGCAGAGCATCGTCGACGCGCAGCCCGGGAGTGCGCTTCACAACGACATGGTGCGCTGGGCCGACCGGATCCGCACCTACGGCGTGCCGATCTACTTCACGTTCAACCACGAGCCGGAGTCGAAGGCCAGCGCCACGATGGGCGAGGCGCCCCAGTTCATCGCGGCCTGGCGCAAGTTCCACGACATCGTCGTGGCCCGCGGCGCGACCAACGTCAAGTTCATGTGGATCATGACCGACTACGCGTTCATGGTCGGCTCGACCGCACGCAACTACGGCCCGAAGTGGTATCCCGGCGACGCCTACGTGGACGCGATGGGTATCGACGCCTACAACTGGTTCACCTGCCGCGACGGGATCAACACTCCCTGGTGGTCGCTGGAACAGATCATCCGTCCCTTCCGGGACTTCGGGGCCCTCCACCCGACCAAGGAGCTGTGGCTGACCGAGTGGGCAAGCACCGAGGACCCCGCCAACCCCAGCCGCAAGGCCCAGTGGTTCGCCGCGGCGCAGGCGCTCTTCAAGCGGTCGGACTACGCGCAGTTCGTCGGGATCACCTACTTCGACGCCCGCGGTCCGGACAGCTGCCAGTGGTACCCCGACAGCAGCGCGACCTCCGCCGGCGGCTTCCGGACGATGGCGACGGACCCGTTCTACCGCGGCGTCGCGCCACCGCCACCGCCGCCGCCCGACACCACCGAGATCTCCTTCGTCGCCTCGGCGAGCAACAACGCCAACCTGACCAATCACAGCGTCCAGGTGCCCGGCACGGTGCAGGCCGGTGACACCCTGCTGCTCTACTTCACCGCGAACTCGAGGCCGGCCAGCACGACGGCGCCGACGGGCTGGACGCCGGTGCACAGCGCGGACCTGCCCGCGGCCCTGAGCCGCGTATGGGTGCGCACCGCCACCGCCGGAGACGCGGGGTCCACCGTCACGGTCAGCAGCTCGTCCCTCACCAAGGGCGACCTCACCGTGGCCGCCTACCGCGGTCCCCCGGGCACCCCGATCGACGTGAGCGCCGTCAACACCCAGAGCACCACCACGACGCAGTACGTCGCTCCGTCGGTCACTCCGACGCGGGCCGGGGACTGGGTGGTCGTCTACTGGGCCGACAAGTCGTCGACGAACACGGGCCACACCCTTCCGGGCACGCTGACCCGGCGTCGTACCACCACCGGCAGCGGGGGTGGCCACATCACCGCGACGCTCGCCGACACGAACGGGGCCGTGCCGGTCGCCCCGACCGGCACCTACGTCGCGACCGGGTCCGGGGCGTCGAGCAGCGCGATCGGCCACACCATCGCCCTTCGAATTCCCTGAGCGGGGGCGCTCGATCCGGTCGCTACACCTCCGCGGACCAGCTGCGCGCATGCCCGGTGTGCACGACCGCCCACACGCCTGTGGCGCGATCGAGCATGACGTGGACCGAGCGATCCGCGGTGCCCCGGCCGGCGGCCTCGCAGTCGGACCAGTCGCACACGTGGGTGAGGGTGACGTGGTCCCCGTCCGGCAACGTGACCCACAGCCGCAGCTCGCCCTCGGTCGATGGCGCCTCCCGAGGGATCTGGGTCCAGCTGATCGCCCGCGCCGGCATCTCCTCGCCCGACCGGGCGAGTGCTTGCGTCGCGGCGAGCTTGCGGCCGGCGGCCCGGGGCAGCCTCACCGCCAGCACCAGGCAGCCGACGATCGGGATCAGCAGCACGACCAGCACGAACACACCCGGCACCGCCTCCCCGCCGAGGATCAGCCCGACCGGTATCGCGAGCAGCGCGAGACCGATGCCGAGCACGACGGGTGCCATGCGGCGGTCGTGCCTCGCCAGGGCGGGGGTCTGCCACGTGATCTCGGTCCATTGCGACGGCGCGGCCATGACGTCCTCCTACCACGGTCTGAGGGCCCGACACCACAGCGGCCACATCCACTAGCCTCGCGGGGTGCTCGATCCGGACACCCCTCGCGTCGCCGTCGTCACCGGAGCCAGCCGCGGCCTCGGCAAGGGGATCTCCCTCGCCCTGGGCGAGGCGGGCTACACCGTCTACGTCACCGGACGCAGCGTCGAGCCCGGAACGCACGACCTCGGCGGGACCATCGGCGAGACAGCGGGGGCGGTCACGCAGCGAGGCGGCAACGGGATCGCCGTCGCCTGCGACCACCGTGACGACGAGGCGGTCGCGGCGCTCGTCGAGCAGGTACGCCGCGAGCAGGGTCGCCTCGACCTGCTGGTCAACAACGCGTTCGCCGTCCCCGACACGGTGACCTCCGGCGCGGGGTTCTGGGAGAAGCCGATCGACGCGGTGATGATGTTCGACGTCGGGCTGCGCTCGACGTACACGACGACGTGGCACGCGACTCCCCTGCTGCTGGACTCGGCGGCCAGGTCGCCGCTGGTGGTCAACATCTCCGGCTTCGGGGCGGTCTGCTACCTGCACGGGCCGGCGTACGGCGCGGTGAAGGCGGGCGTCGACAAGATGACCCACGACATGGCCGTGGACCTGGAGGGTCGCGGGGTCAGCGTGGTCTCGCTGTGGCCGGGGCTGCTGCGCACCGAGCGGACCATGCGGGTCGTCGACGCCGACCCGATGCTGTACGCCGACTCGCTGCCGATCATGGAGCATCCCGAGCTCACCGGCCGGGCGATCGCCGCCCTCGACGGTGGGCCGGCGAGCGGCAAGCTCGAGCGGTCCGGGAGAGCGCTGATCGTCGCCGAACTGGCGATCGAGCTGGGTGTGACCGACGTCGACGGTCGGACGCCCGTCTCCCGGCGTGCACTCCTCGGCGGTCCGGCGGGGTACAGCGACGCGGTCGTCCGGTAGGGACAGGCGGCCGGCTCAGCCGCCCATCGCGTTCGGATTGCGCCACTGACGCTCGAACGGCAGCCGCCAGGCGTACGGCGCCACCAGCTGGTGGATCTGGTTCGGACCCCAGCTGCCCTGCCGGTACGGCCGCACCACGGGCGGGTTGTCGAGCAACGGCTCGGAGACCTCCCAGAGCCGCTCGATGCCCTCGGCCGAGGTGAACAGGGTCTGGTCGCCGCGGGCGGCGTCGTAGATGAGCCGCTCGTAGGCCTCGAGCACCGATCCGGCCCAGGTGGTGTCGCCCATCGCGAACTGCATGGACAGCTTGTCGAGCTTCATGCCCGGCCCTGGCCGCTTGCCGTAGAAGGACAGCGACATCTTGGCCTTGTCGGCGAGGTCGAAGGTCAGGTGGTCGGGGCCGTGGTCGCCGACGCCGGAGTTCTTCGGGAACATCGAGCGGGGCGGCTCCTTGAACGCGATGGAGATGATCCGCGCCCCCTCGGCCATCCGCTTCCCCGTGCGCAGGTAGAACGGCACCCCGGCCCAGCGCCAGTTGTCGACGAAGCACTTGAGCGCGATGAAGGTCTCGGTCTCCGACTCCGGCGCGACGCCCTCGATGTCGCGGTAGCCCTGGTACTGGCCACGGACCACGTTGGCCGGGTCGATCGGCATCATCGAGCGGAAGACCTTGTTCTTCTCCTCGTTGATGGCGTCGGGGTGCAGCGAGGTCGGCGGCTCCATCGCGGTGAACGCGAGGACCTGGAACAGGTGGGTCACCACCATGTCCTTGTAGGCGCCGGTCGACTCGTAGAAGTTGGCGCGCTGCTCGAGCCCGAGCTCCTCGGGCACGTCGATCTGCACGTGGTCGATGTGGTTGCGGTGCCAGATCGGCTCGAACAGGCCGTTGGCGAAACGGAAGGCGAGGATGTTCTGCGCGGCCTCCTTCCCGAGGAAGTGGTCGATCCGGTAGATCTGCGACTCGTCGAAGGTCTGGTGCAGCTCGGCGTTGAGCGCCCTGGCGGTGGCCAGGTCGACGCCGAACGGCTTCTCCATGATGATCCGGCTGCCCTCGGCCAGGCCGGCGTCGTCGAGGGTCTTCACCACCGACAGGGCTGCCTTCGGCGGGACGCTGAGGTAGTGCAGCCGCACCCGGTCGCCGGACCAGTCCGCCTCGGCCTTCTCGACCGCGGCCCGCAGCCCCGCCGGCCCCTCGGCGCCGGGCGCCCAGTGCAGCAGCTTCGAGAACTCCGGCCAGGCCGCCATGTCGCCGTCGTCGCCGGAGAACTCCATGACCGCCTCGTGCACGAAGGACACGAACGACTCGGTCGTGTGCTCGTCGAGCGAGGTGCCGATGATCTGCAGCTGGGGCAGGAGACCGGTCTCGAACAGGTGGAGCATCCCCGGCAGCAGCTTGCGCCGGGCCAGGTCTCCGGTCGCGCCGAAGAGCACGACCGTCACGGGCTTCTGGGTCTTCGATGCCATGTCGTCCACTCTGCCTCCTCGTCGCTACCGCCACGATAACGAGACGCGTCCGGGCAAAGACTCCCCCGGCGCGGGAACCCGGCGGCCCATCAGGACCTCGTGGAGTTGTCAGGGACGGCTCGGCGTCCTCCGCCACGCACCGAGGAGACCTCCGATGTCACCACGAACCTTCACGGCCGGCGCAGCCGCCGCGGCCGCGCTGCTGCCGCTGCTCGCGGGCTGCTCCGACGAGGAGCCCGCGAACGCCTCGGGGTCCACCCCGTCCAGTACCGCGGCCGACGAGGCGCCCGCCCTTCCCGGGGGCGTGACGCGGTTGCCCGACCCGGAGGCGGGCTCGACCGTCCAGCCGGGCCGCTACCGCGTCCCGCTGGGGGACACCCTCGCCTTCGACATCGGCCTCGGCGCCCCGACGAGCATCGAGGGCGACGGCCTCTACCTCGCCACGCCCGACTTCGTCCTCAAGACCGAGCTCGCGACCGACCGCTACGGCGTACCGACCGACGCCTGTCACGGCGACGGCATCTCCCCCGTCGGCCCCTCGGTCGCCGACCTGGTCAAGGCCATTCGCACCCAGCCGGGCCTCCAGGTCGACCGGCCCGATCTCGCCACTTTCGACGGCGCCCACGGCAAGCACCTGCGGGTGCGGATCGATCCCGCGTTCGACGTCTCGGCCTGCCGCGACGGCCAGGTCAACCTGCCCGGCGTCCACGGCACCAACAACAACGTCACCCCGGCCTACATCGGTGAGTGGTGGATCCTCGACGTGAGCGGCCAGCGGGTGGTCGTCCAGGGCATGTGCGATCCATGCAACGCCATCTCCACCGACCGGATCCACCAGACGGTCGGCTCGCTCGCCTTCACAACGGTGCCGTGACGCGGGAGCGTTGATCCAGATGACGGAGGTGCTCATGGACGGCAGGCGCGGGGCCGACGACCTCGACGTCCTGTACGCCGGGTGCTACCGCCGGCTCGTCGTCCAGATGTACGCCATCTGCGGGGTGATGGCAGACGCCGAGGACGCGGTGCAGGAGGCGTTCATCACCGCGATCCGCAAGCGCCGCACGCTCCAGGCGGTGCAGAACCCGGAGGCCTGGATCCGCACCGTGGCGCTGCACCGGCTGCACCACGGCTGGCGGCACCAGGCCGCCGAGCGGCTCCCGAAGCCGGCCGTCGACGTGGGTCCGGAGCACGTGGCACTCGTGACGGCGCTGGGCCTGCTGGACGCCGGCCAGCGCGAGGTCGTCGTCCTGCACCACCTCGCCGACCTCTCGGTCGCCGAGATCGCCGCCGACCTCGGTCTGCCGGTCGGCACCGTGAAGTCACGACTGGGCCGGGGCCGGGCCCGGCTGGGCGAGCTGCTGGCGGAGAGGGAGGAGCCGAGCCATGGCTGACTGGAACTCGCTGCGCGAGGTGGGCGAGGACCTCACCCCGCCCGCCTTCGACTCCCTGGTGCGTACCGCGCGCTCCCGCGAGCGTCGCACCCGGATCGCTGCCGTCACCGGGGCTCTCGCCCTCGTCGCCGGCGCCGCCGTCGGGATCGGTCTCACCCGGGACGACCCGGGTCCGCCCGAGCCCGTGCACGACCCGGCACCGGTCGTGGAGCTCCCGGGGGGTGTCCGGCTCCTGCCGGACCCGGCCGACGGCGAGGACGTCACCACGCTCGAGGCCGGCCGCTACCGCGTCCCCCTCGACGACGTCCTCGCCATCGAGGTCGACCTGCCGGACGGCAGCCACGTCGAGGGCGACGGCCTCTACCTGTCGAGTCCCACCTTCCTCCTCAAGTCCGAGATCGCCACCGACCGCTTCGGCGTCGCGAAGGACTGGTGCCACGGCGACGACATCGTGCCGGTGGGCCCGACCTTCGACGACCTGGTGCAGGCGATCCGCACCCAGCCCGGACTGCTGGTCGAGGCACCCCGGCCCGTCACCGTCGGCGGCGCCCCCGGCCAGTACCTGCGGGTGCGGATCGACCCCACCGTCGACGCGTCCCCCTGCCGCGACGGCCAGATCAACCTGCCCGGCATCCACGGCACCAACAACAACGTCACCCCCGCCTACGTCGGCGACTGGTGGGTCGTCGACGCGGGCGGCCGACGCGTCGTCCTCCAGGGCTTGTGCGACCCGTGCGAGGGCGATCCGCTCGAGTTCGTCGAGGAGGTCGTGCGCGGCGTCAGCTTCCGGCAGACGGGCTGACCCGCTGGCGCAGGCCGTCGAGCAGCAGACCGAGACCGAGGGCGAAGTCGTCGTCGCCGTCGTCCTCGTGGGAGAGCACGAGGCGCAGCAGCGTGCGCGCGCCGACCCGGGCGAGGTCGGCGTCGGCGCCGGCGCGCTCGAGAGCCGAGCGCAGCGGACGCTCGAGCGGCTCGGCATCGGCGCGGTTGACCTGTGCGATGAGGACGGCGCCGTCGCGGTGCCGGCGCATCGCCGAGCGCAGGCCGAGGCAGAGCAGCTGCAGCTCGGCGTCCCACGCCATGATCTCGGCGGGGCGGCGACCGCGGCGCAGGATCTCGTCGGCGATGGCGGCGAGCAGTGCGTCCTTGTTGGTGAAGTGGTGGTAGAGCGCACCGGGCTGGACGCCGAGGTCGCCCGCGAGGCGGCGCATCGAGAGCGCGTCGAGGCCGTGCGCGTCGAGCACCTCGATCGCCCGCGCGACCACGTCGTCCCTGCGGTACCTCACCCTGCGCCTCCTCGTCCGGCCTCCGGGCCACGTTGACCCGGGGACGGCGCCCAGCCTAACCTGAACACTGTTCAAGTGCACTGCGCTCCCCCGGAACCGAGAGTGACCCCGATGACCCGCCGTACCCCCACCACCGACGTCGCCCTGATCGCCGGCTTCGCCGCGCTCATCGCGGTGTGCGCCATCCTGCCGGACATCAAGACCGGCATCGGCGTCCCCTACTCGCTGCAGACGTTCGGGGTGCTCCTCACCGGCGCGGTGCTCGGGCCGGTGCGCGGCTTCCTGTCGGTGAGCCTCTACCTCGTCGCCGGACTGGTGCTGCCGATCTACTCCGGCGGCGCGTCCGGGATCTCGCACTACAGCGGCGTCACTGCCGGCTACCTCGTCGCGTTCCCGATCGCGGCCGCGCTGTGCGGCTTCCTCGTGTACCGCAACCGCCACAACGCCACCCAGTTCGCGTTCGTCTTCACCTGCGGCCTGCTCAGCAGCTTCCTCGTCGTGCACACCCTCGGGCCGCTCAACCTCGCCTGGCGCGCGGACCTCAGCCTCAAGGAGGCGTTCAGCTTCGACGCCGCCTACTTCCCCGGCGACATCGCCAAGAACGTCGTGATGGCGCTGGTCGCGACCGCGGTGCACCGCGCGTTCCCCGACCTCGCCGCCCGCAAGCGCTCCGCCGAGGTCGAGGCGACCTCCGCGGCGTGAGCCGGATCGAGCTCGACCGGGTCGTCGTCCGGGCGGCGACGCCCGGCGGGCCGGCCCCCGAGGTCACCGTCCTGCAGGAGACCACGCTCGACCTCGCCGAGCAGCGGATCGCGCTGATCGGACCGAACGGCTCGGGCAAGTCGACCCTCGCCCGGCTGGTCAACGGCTTGGTCGAGCCGACAACCGGCCGGGTCACCGTCGACGGGCTCGACGTGGCGCGGAAGGGCCGGGAGGTACGCCGCCGGGTCGGCTTCGTGTTCACCGACCCGAGCGCCCAGCTGGTCATGCCCACCGTCGTCGAGGACGTCGCGCTGTCACTGCGCCACCAGGTGCGCGGGCGCGAGGAGCGGGCAGCCGCCGCACGAAGCGTGCTCGCGTCGTACGGGCTCGAGGAGCTCGCCGACCGCAGCGTGCACACCCTCTCCGGCGGACAGCGCCAGCTGCTCGCCCTGGCCGGAGTGCTCGCCACCGACCCGGCGGTCCTGGTCGCCGATGAGCCGACCACCCTGCTCGACCTGCGCAACGCCCGGATGATCGGCGACCTGCTGCTCGGGCTCCCCCAGCAGCTCGTGCTGGCCACGCACGACCTCGAGCTGGCCCTGCGCTGCGAGCGCGCACTGCTCATCGACGACGGGGCGGTCGTCGCGGACGGGTCGCCCACCGAGGTCGTCGACCACTACCGCGCGAGCGCAGGATGACCGCCAGCCCACTCGGCGACTACCAGCCGGGCACCTCGGTCTTCCACCGCCTGCCCGTGGGCGCGAAGCTGCTCGGGCTGCTGGTGCTGAGCGTGGTCGCGGTGGCCTTCCGCGGCGTCGCGACCACCGGCGGGCTGCTCGTGCTGGCGGTCGCGTGCTGCATGGTCGCCGGGGTACGGCTGGGCCGGGCGGCGCGCGCGCTGCGCGGGGTCGTGGTGGCGATGACCCTGCTGGCGGCGTACCAGACCTGGCAGCGGGGCGCCGAGCACGCCTTCGTCGTGGTCGGCGCCCTGGTCGCGCTCCTGCTGCTCGCGACCGTCTTCACGACGACCACCTCGGTCGATCGGATGGTCGACGCGATCACTCGCTGGCTCGAGCCGCTGCGCCGCTTCGGCGTCAAACCGGAGCTCGTCGCGCTCGCGTTCTCGCTGATGATCCGCGGCATCCCGCTCACCCTCGCCATCGCCGGCGAGACCCGCGACGCCGCCCGGGCGCGCGGCTTGGAGCGCAACCCGCGCGCGTACCTCACGCCGCTCGTCATCCGGGTCGTCGCGCACGCCCGCGCCACCGGGGACGCACTGCACGCGCGCGGCCTCGGGGACGAGTGATCGCGGTCGCCTCTCCCCAACGCCGCCGATCCCGGCTATCCTGAGTGACCTGAACACCGTTCAGGTCGGATCCAGGAACCGCGCGAGGAGCACCATGACGACCACGAAGACCGCCCCGAACTTCGACGAGCTGGCCACCCGCATCCTCGGCGGCGGGTCGGCCACGGAGGCCGACGCGCTGGCGGTGCTCCAGGCGCCCGACGGCGACCTGATGTCGATCGTCGCGGCGGGCGGCCGGCTGCGGCGCGAGCACTTCGGCAACACCGTGAAGGTCAACTACCTGGTCAACCTCAAGTCCGGCCTGTGCCCCGAGAACTGCAACTACTGCTCGCAGGCGATGGGCTCCGAGGCGCCGATCCTCAAGTACTCCTGGCTCTCCAAGGAGGAGACCCTCAAGCAGGCCGGCGCCGGGCTGCGCGGCGGCGCGACACGGGTGTGCATGGTGTCCTCGGGCCGCGGGCCGTCGGAGCGCGACATCGACAAGGTCGTCGAGATGACCGAGGCCCTCAAGGACGAGTACGACGGGGTCGAGGTCTGCGCGTGCCTCGGGCTCCTCAAGGACGGGCAGGCCGCCCGGCTCAAGGCGGCCGGTGTCGACGCCTACAACCACAACATCAACACCGCCGAGTCGCACCACGACAACATCGTCCAGACCCACACCTACGACGACCGCGTGGACACCATCGGCAAGGCCAAGGACGCCGGCCTGTCGCCGTGCTCGGGCCTGATCGCGGGCCTGGGCGAGACCGACGAGCAGCTGGTGGAGGCGCTGTTCGCACTGAAGGCGCTGGACACCGACTCGATCCCGGTGAACTTCCTGATGCCGTTCGACGGCACGCCGTACCAGAACACCTGGGAGCTCTCCCCCATCCGGTGCGTGAAGATCCTGACCATGGCGCGCTTCGTGTGCCCCGACAAGGAGATCCGGATCGCCGGGGGCCGCGAGATGCACCTGCGCACGCTGCAGGCCACCGCGCTGCAGGTCGCGAACTCGATCTTCCTCGGCGACTACCTCACCTCCGAGGGCCAGGACGCGCTGGCCGACCTGCACATGCTGCGCGACAACGGCTTCTCGATCCTCGGCATGGACCAGGGCGCCTTCGACGAGCTGATCGCCTCCCACGAGGCCGGCGTCACCCACCGCGCCCACGCCACGACCCCGTGCGGCTCCTCGGCCGGCACCGGCTGCGGCGACGGCTGCGGCGGCTGCTCGATCGCCACCGACAAGGCCGACCACAAGCCGGTCATCCGCGCGCGCGGCGCGGGCACCGAAGTCGCCGCCAACGCCTGACGCGATGAGCGCGCCCACCGCCGCCGAGCTGCTCGCTTTCGACCGCGAGCACCTCTGGCACCCCTACACCTCGATGACCGAGCCGACGCCGGTCCGGCTGGTCACGGACGCCCGCGGCTGCGAGCTGGAGGTCGACGGCCGCTGGGTGGTCGACGGGATGTCGTCGTGGTGGTCGGCGATCCACGGCTACCGGCACCCGGCGCTCGACGCAGCCGTCGCCGAGCAGACGGGCCGGTTCAGCCACGTCATGTTCGGCGGCCTCACCCACGAACCCGCCGTCCAGCTGGGCCGGCGCCTGGTCGAGATCACCCCCGAACCGCTGGAGCGGGTGTTCCTGGCCGACTCGGGCTCGGTCAGCGTCGAGGTCGCGATGAAGATGGTGCTGCAGTACCAGCGCGGCGTCGGACGTCCCGACCGCACCCGGATGCTGACGGTGCGCGGCGGCTACCACGGCGACACCTTCGACTGCATGAGCGTCACCGATCCGGTCGGCGGCATGCACACGATGTGGGCCGGGCTGCTGCCGCAGCAGGTGTTCGCGCCCCAGCCGCCCCGGGCCGGCGCCGACGCGGCGGATGTAGCGGCATGGGCCACGACCCTGCGGCACGTCGCCGACCAGCACCACCACGAGCTCGCCGGCATCATCGTCGAGCCGCTCCTGCAGGGCGCCGGCGGGATGTGGCCCTACCCCGTCGAGTGCCTGCGCGTGCTGCGCGACGTCGCCGACGAGCACGGCCTGCTTCTGGTGTTCGACGAGATCGCGACCGGCTTCGGGCGGACCGGCCACCTGTTCGTCAGCGAGCTGGTCACTCCCGACGTCCTCTGCCTGGGCAAGGCACTGACCGGCGGCTATCTCACCCTCGCCGCGGTGCTGACCACCGATGCCGTCGCCCGCGGGATCTCCGGCAGCGAGGCGGGCGTCGTCATGCACGGCCCCACGTTCATGGGGAACCCGCTCGCCTGTGCGGTCGCGAGCGCGTCGATCGACCTCCTGCTCACGTCCGGCTGGAAGGCGGCGGTCACCGCGATCGGCGACCAGCTCACCGCGGGTCTCACGCCCCTGCGCGACCTGCCCGGTGTCGTGGACGTCCGCACCCTCGGTGCGGTCGGCGTCGTGCAGCTCGACCACCCTGTCGACGTCGTCGGCGCGACCGACGCCGCGCTCGCCGCGGGCGTGTGGCTGCGGCCGTTCCGGGACCTGGTGTACGCGATGCCGCCGTACGTCGCCGGGCCGCACGCGATCGACCGACTCGTCGGCGGCATCACGGAGGCGGTGAAGGCAGGATGACCCGGTCCACGAGCAGCTGGGAGAGCTGGTTGGGGACGGAGGCCGAGAAGCGCGAGGCCGCCGGCCTGACCCGGCGGCTGCGTGCGCGACCGGTCGACGACGGCACGATCGACCTCGCCGGCAACGACTACCTCGGTCTCGCGCGCGACCCCGCGGTCCGGCGGGCGGCGGCGGATGCCGCATGGACGTGGGGATCCAGTGCCAGCGCCTCACGGCTGGTCACCGGCACCTTCGCCCTGCACGAGGAGCTCGAGCGCGAGCTCGCCGACTACCTCCAGCAGCCCGCGGCGCTGGTCCTCTCCACCGGCTACCACGCCAACCTGGCGGTCGTGACCGCGCTCGCCGACCGCACGACCCGGGTCCTCTCCGACGCCCACATCCACGCCTCGCTGGTCGACGCGGTCCGGCTCTCGCGCGCGCGGCTGAGCGTCGTGCCGCACAGCGACGTCGACGCCGTCCGCACCGGCCTGGCCGCCGCGGCCGAGGCCGGCGAGCGGGCGATGGTGCTCGTCGAGTCGGTCTACTCGGTGCTCGGCGACGCGGCACCGCTGGTCGAGCTGGCCTCTCTCTGCGAGCAGTACGACGCCCTGCTGGTCGTCGACGAGGCGCACGGCGTGGGGGTGCACGGGCCCGGGCTCGTGGCGACGCTCGGACTCGCCGGACGGCCGCAGGTCGTCGTCACCGCGACCCTGTCGAAGTCCCTTGCAGCGCAGGGCGGCGCCGTGCTCGGCTCCCCCGCGCTGCGCGAGCACCTCGTCAACCGGGCGCGCCCGTTCATCTTCGACACCGGGCTGGCACCGGCACCGACCGCCGGCGCCCTCGCGGCCCTGCGGGCGATCCGCGCGCGGCCGGAGCTGGGCTCGACCGTGCGCACCCGGGTCGCCGCGCTCGCCGGCACCCTCGGCGTCGTGGCACCGGCCGGCGCGGTGCTGTCGGTCCCGATGTCCTCCCCCCAGGCCGCCGTCGCCGCGCAGGCCGCGGCGCTGGAGGCGGGGCTACGGGTCGGCTGCTTCCGCCCGCCGTCGGTCCCCGACGGGATCTCGCGGCTGCGGATCACCGTCACCGCCGGGGTCGCCGAGGACGACTGGGAACGCGCGGTCACGGTCCTCGTCGACCTCGTCAAGGAGCACCAGTGACGCGCGTCGTGGTCGTGACGGGCACCGACACCGGGGTCGGCAAGACGATCGCCTCCGCCGCGATCGCGGCCCGCGCCGTCGCCGACGGCCAGCGGGTGCTGGTCGTGAAGCCGGTGCAGACCGGCGTCGGCGGCACCGAGCCCGACCCGCACGACATCGCCACCGTGGCCGACCTGAGCGGGGCCGAGGTGCTCGAGCTGGTCGCCCTCGACGAGCCCCTCGCCCCCGACACCGCCGCCCGCCGCCAGGGCGTGGCCATCCCGACGGTGCGCGAGCACGTCGCCCGGATCCGGGCCGAGCTGCCGTCGTACGACCTCGTCGTGGTCGAGGGCGCCGGGGGCCTGCTGGTCCGCCTCGACGCCGAGGGCGGCACCCTGCTCGACATCGCCCGCGACCTCACCTTTGCCCTGATGCGCGCCGACGGCTCGCCGGTCGAGGTGGTCGTCGTGTGCCGCGCCGGCCTCGGCACCCTCAACCACACCGAGCTGACGACCACGGCGCTGCGGGCGGTCCAGGTCGAGCCGGCCGGGCTGGTGATCGGAGCCTGGCCGGCCGAGCCCGGCGTCGCCGAGACCTGCAACCGCACCGACCTGACCCGGCTGACCGGCGTACCGGTCCTCGCCGTCGTCCCCGCCGGCGCCGGCTCCCTCGCCCCGGAGGAGTTCCGGGCGGCGGCGCCGGCCTGGTTCGGCTGAGCGCCACCACCGGTCACCACAGGGGCGGGCGACGGTCCCTCCACGGCGCGGCGGCCTCGACCTGGGCGGCGAGCGAGATGAGCAGCTCCTCCTCGGCCGGTCGCGCGGCGAGCATGACGCCGACGGGGAGGCCGTCGGGAGTCTGGTGGAGCGGCAGCGAGATGGCCGGCATGCCGGTGACGTTCCAGGCGGAGGTCCACGGCGTGAACCTCTTCTGCGCCTCGAAGTCGGCCGCCGGGTCGGCATCGTCGCGGATCGCGCCGACCGGCAGCGGCACGGTGGCCAGGGTCGGCGTGAGCACGATGTCGTACGGCGCCAGCGCCACCAGCGCATCGGCGGCGTGGCGGCGCATCGCCCCGATCGCCAGCCCGAACTCCGGCCCGGTCACCGCCTCCCCACGCTCGCCGAGCCAGCGGGTGAGGGGTCGGATGACGGCCCGCTGCTCCGGGGCGAGCGGCACCGTCGACAGCGCGGTCAGCACCGCCCAGCAGGTCTCGAACACGCCCACCGCCTCGGGCGGCAGCGGCACCTGCACGTCCTCGATCACGTGACCGAGCGAGGCGAGCAGGCGCGAGGCGTCGTCGTAGGCCTGCTGGACCTCGGGGTGCACCTCGGCCTCCGCGATGACCGGGCGGTCGAAGCGGGCGATCCGCAGCCGGCCGGGCTCGCGGCCCGCCGCCGACAGGAAGGTGCCGGACGGTGCGGGTGCCCAGGTGGGGTCGCCGGCGCGGCGGCCGGCGAGCACGTCCAGCAGGGCCGCGGCGTCGGCGACGGTGCGGGCGATCGGGCCCGAGACGCCGAGGCCGATCGGGTCGCCGTACATCGGGAAGCCGCTGACCCGGCCGCGGGTCGGCTTGAGCCCCACCAGGCCGCAGCAGGACGCGGGGATCCGGATCGAGCCGCCGCCGTCGGAGCCCTGGGCGACCGGCACCAGCCCGGCGGCGACCGCGGCCGCCGCGCCACCCGAGGAGCCGCCGGCCATCCGGGTCGTGTCCCACGGGGTGACCGCGGGCGGGCGGCCCTCCGGCTCGGTGTAGCAGGGTGAGCCGAACTCGGGCGTGCTCGTCTTCCCGAGGCTGACCATCCCGGCGTCCTCGATCGCCAGCGCGACCCCGTCGGAGACCTCGGGCACGTAGCCCGCGAACGCCGGGGACCCGAACGCCGTCGGGACGCCGCGGGTGAGGTTGAGGTCCTTGATCGCCGTCGGTACGCCGGCCAGCGGCGATGCGCCGTCCCCCACCGGTCCGACCGCGGCCAGCTCCCGCGCCCGGCGCCGCGCGGCCTCCGGGTCGCGGAAGGCGAACGCGCCGTCGACGTACTCCTGCGGGAGACGCGCGGCGCGGTCGAGGTAGTGCTCGGTGAGCTCGACGGGGCTGATCTCGCCGGAGCGGATCAGCTCCCCCTGCTCGAGGGCGGTCAGGTCGTGGAGTTCGGCCACGACCCGACCCTATCCATCGGGCCCGGCCGGGCTCAGCCCTGCTGGAAGGCCAGCACCTGCGAGGCGGGGCCGCCCAGGTAGGCGTCCTGGTCGAGGACCGCGCTGTTCCTCCCGGCCGGCGACGGCAGGCCCTGGCGGGCGTTGACGACCCCGTTGAGCAGGCCGCCCGCACCGCACCCGGTGGCCGCGGGGACGGCGAAGGAGTGGTCGACGACGACACCACCGCGGGCGTGGATCAGGCTGCCGGCCTCGCCGACGGGCACGAACTCGAAGCTCCCGGCCTTCTCCATGGCCAGGTGCAGCACGATGGGGTTCGCGTTGGAGCCGATGTAGCAGTTGCCGCCGAGCAGGGCGTTCTTGAGCCGGATCTTCACGGGCAGGGCGACCACCTCGCCGCCGTAGATCGAGGCCAGGATGTCGATCTGCGGGAGCTCGGTCGTGGCGAGCTCGACGGTCGCGGTCACGTCGGTGAGGCCGGGCAGCAACCGCTCGAGGCCGGGCACGCCGAGCAGCCCGCCGGGGACCTGCATCGGGCCGGAGGTGAACACCTTGCCGGGGGTCCCGAAGGTCTTCTCCCCCGAGCCGACGCTCGCGATCCCGAGCGAGAGCACCGACTCCGCCGTCACCGGGACCGTGCCCTTGCCGATCACGAAGGTGCCCCCGGTGACCACGGCGGTCACGCACGACGTCGACGCGTCGTCGGCCTCGGCCAGCATCTGCGCGGCGGGGCAGTTGCGGAAGACCTCGAACGGGTGCGGCTCCTCTACCGCCCGGGCGGTCGGAGCGGTCGGGACGAGCGCGGCGGCGGGGAGGACGGCTGCCGCGACGAGGGCGGCGAGGCGGGCGCGGGTACGACGGGACGGGAGCAGCGTCATCGGGTCTCCTGGGAGCAGGGTCGGGGGTGACGGGGGCCGAGCCCTCCCGCCGGAACCATCCAGCCAAACCGTCACCAGAAGGTCAACTCTTGTTGTCACACACTGTCACTGGTAATGATCGCCCACCAAAAACACCGCTGCCGCACGCGGAGGGCGTGCGGCAGCGGGGGCGAGCGGGGCGCGGGATCAGGCCGCGGTCACCTCGGGGGCGAACTCGACCAGGGTGCCGAGCGCAGCGAGGAGCTTGGCGCGGACCTCGGGGTCGGTGGTCGGGTCGACGTCGACGGCCGGCTGGGAGACGGTGACGTCCTCGACCACGATCGCACCGGCGATGCCGGCGGACCGGGCGGTGTCGCCGTGGGCCCACTTGCCGCCGTACGGCGTCGGGGTGGCGCCGATGACGCCGAACGGCTTGCCGACCACGGCGCCGGCGCCGTAGGGGCGCGAGATCCAGTCGATGGCGTTGTTGAGGACGGCCGGCATGGTGCCGTTGTACTCGGGGGTGACCGCGAGGACGCGGTCCGCGGAGGCCACGCGCTCACGCAGGGCGACGGCGGCGGCGGGGGCGGTCGCGCCGTCGAGGTCCTCGTTGTAGAAGGGGACCTGCTCGAGACCCTCGATGATGTCGAGCGTGACGCCGGCGGGCGCCTCGTCGCGCAGGATCTCGGCGAGCTTGCGGTTCAGGGAGTCGGCCCGGAGGGATCCGACGAGGACGGCGACGCGGGTGCTCTGGGTGTCAGTCATGCAGGTCGAAACGGACCGTGGTCCGCTTTCATTCCCGGCGGTCGGGATCTTTTTCCCGAGCCGCAGTCGGCACCGCCGCCTAGGCTGGGCGCACCATGTCGAAGGACCTCCCGCTGCTGGCCGCCGCGCCGCTCGTGCGCCGCGACGCCGCCCGCAACCGGGAGGCGCTGCTGCGGGCGGCGGCCGAGCTGATCGAGAGCTGCGGGGTCGACGACCTCACCACCGAGGCGGTCGCCGCACGGGCAGGGGTGGGCAAGGGCACGGTGTTCCGGCGCTTCGGCAGCCGCGAGGGCCTGATGGCCTCCCTCCTCAACCATCGCGAGGAGGAGTGGCAGGCGAGCGTGATCAGCGGTCCCCCGCCGCTCGGCCCGGGCGCACCGCCGATGGAGCGGCTGCTGGCCTTCGGCGCGTCCCGGCTGCGCCATCACCGCGAGCAGGCCGCGCTGATCGAGGCGGCGGGCAGCACGTGGGGCGAGAACTACGCCGTGCTCGGGTTCGTCGCGCTGCACGTGCGGATGCTGCTCTCCCAGCTCGGCGTGCAGGGCGACCTGGGCTACCTGTCCACCGCGCTGGTCGCGCCGCTGGCGGTGCCGGTGCTGCGCCAGCAGATCGACGCGGGCGGGATGAGCGAGGCGCGGGTGATCGCCGGCTGGAACGACCTGGTCGCCCGGGTCGTGGGTCAGCCCTGATCGATCAGAGCGGCACCCGCAGCAGCCGGCCGTCCCAGTCGTCGAAGGTCGCCAGGTCGGCCGGCCCCGGCCAGTGCGCGGCGGTGACGTAGAGCCGGTCGCCGTCGATCGCGCTGGCGAAGCCGCCGCGGTCCAGCTCGACGGTGCGCAGCACCTGCCCGCCCTCGGCGACCCGGACGCAGCGCTGGTGCGGCACGTCGGCGTACCAGGCGGCACCCTCCGCGTCGAGGCAGATGCCATCCGGGTTGTCGGTGCCGAGGTCGGCCCAGAGCCGCCGGCCCGACAACGATCCGTCGTCGGCGATGTCGAAGGCCACCAGCCGGGAGCGGTAGGAGTCGGCCACGACGAGGGTGCGGCCGTCGGCCGTGACGGCCATCCCGTTGGGGAAGGCGAGGTCGTCGGCGACCACGCGGGCGGTGCCGTCGGGGCGCACGAGGGCGACGAAGCCCGGCGCCGTCGGTCCGTCCGGCGGACCGGTGGCGAAGTCGAAGTTCACGCTGTTGACGAAGGCGCGGCCAGCGCCGTCCACCACGATGTCGTTGGGGCCGTACGGCGACAGTGCGGCCAGGTCGGCGTACGACACCAGGCTGCCGTCGGCCTCCCGCACGAGCAGCGCGTGCCGTTGGTTCGACACCAGCAGCAGCCGTCCGTCGGGCAGGAAGTCGAAGCACAGCGGCAGCGACGCGTGCTCGACGACCACCTCGACGCAGTCGTGCTCGTCGACCGCGATGATCCGCCCGTGGGTCCAGTCGCTGAACCAGATCCGGTCGTCGTGCCAGCGCGGCGACTCCACCAGGCCCAGGCCGCTCATCAGGATGTCCATGCAGGACGGACCGCCCCGGCGAGCCGGAGTCATCGGCCCGACGAGCTCAGTCCCGGTGGTGGCGCAGCAGCCCGAAGGTGAGGCTGTCGACGAGCGCCTCCCACGACGCCTCGATCACGTTGGCGCCGACGCCGACGGTCACCCACGAGGAGGCCCCGTCGGTGGTCTCGATGAGCACCCGGGTGATGGCGTCGGTGCCGTGGCCCTGGTCGAGGATGCGGACCTTGAAGTCGATCAGCTCGAACTTCGCGATCTCCGGGTAGGCCTGCTCGATCGCCGAGCGCAGCGCCTGGTCGAGCGCGTTGACCGGGCCGTTGCCCTCCCCCGTCACGACGTAGCGCACGCCCGCGGCGCTCAGCTTCACCGTCGCCTCCGAGACGGCCTCCTCACCGGGCTGGGCGTGGGTGAGGGTCTCGGTGATCACGCGCCAGCTCTCGACGTCGAAGTACGACGGCCGGTGGCCGTCGACCTCCTCGGCCAGCAGCAGCTCGAAGGAGGCGTCCGCGGCCTCGAAGGTGTAGCCGCGCAGCTCGAGCTCCTTGACCCGGTTGGTCACCCGGGTGACCAGATCGGGGTTGTCGGAGAGGTCGAAGCCGAGCTCCTTGCCCTTGAGCTCGATGGTCGCGCGACCCGCCATGTCCGAGACGAGCAGGCGCATGTCGTTGCCGACGCCGGCCGGGTCCATGTGCTGGTAGAGGTCGGGGTCGACCTTGATGGCGCTGGCGTGCAGACCGGCCTTGTGGGCGAAGGCCGACGCGCCGACGTACGGCTGCCGCGCGGCGGGCGGCACGTTGGTGACCTCGGCGACGGCGTGCGCGATCCGGGTGGCCTCGGTGAGCAGGCCGGGCGGCAGCACCTGCTGGTCGAGCTTGAGCTCGAGGTTGGCGACGACGTTGACGAGGTCGGCGTTGCCGGTGCGCTCGCCGTAGCCGTTGATGCAGCCCTGGACGTGGGTCGCGCCCGCCTCGACGGCTGCGAGGGTGTTGGCGACGGCGAGGCCGGTGTCGTTGTGGCAGTGGATGCCGACCCGGACCTGGGTGGTCTCCAGGACGTCGTGCACGACGTCGGAGACCCACCCCGGCAGCATGCCTCCGTTGGTGTCGCACAGCGCGACGACCTCCGCGCCGGCGTCGTACGCCGTCCGGAGCACCTCGAGCGCGTAGGACCGGTCGAGGCGGTAGCCGTCGAAGAAGTGCTCGGCGTCGAGGAAGACCTGCTGCCCCTCGGCGCGCAGGTGGCCGACGGTGTCGCGGATCATCGCGAGGTTCTCCTCGAGCGTGGTCCGCAGCGCCTTCTCGACGTGGCCGACGTGCGACTTCGCGACGAGGGTGACCACGCCCGCGCCGCTGTCGCGCAGCGCGGCGACCTGCGGGTCGTCGGCGGCGAGCAGGCCGGCGCGGCGGGTGGAGCCGAAGGCCGCGAGCCGAGCGTGCTTGAGGTCGAGCTCCTGCGCCGCGCGCCGGAAGAACTCGGTGTCCTTGGGGTTCGCCCCGGGCCAGCCGCCCTCGATGTAGCCCACGCCGAGCTCGTCCAGGTGGCGCGCGATCGCGAGCTTGTCGGCCACCGTGGGGTTGAGCCCCTCCTGCTGCATGCCGTCGCGCAGGGTGGTGTCGTAGACGTGGAAGGAGCCGTGCAGGTCCAGGGTGAGGTCGCGCTGCTGGTTCATCGGGGTCTCTCGCGTGGCTGGGTCCGGGCAAAACAAAAGCCTCCCGACAACGAGAGGCTGCGCGTTCGACGGGCGTCGAACGCGCTAACTAATGATCCCGGTGATGGTGGTCACGGAGCCAGTGTGCCACGGATGGCGCCCGCGGCGGGTCAGAGTCCAAACGGGCCGCCGGCCCAGGGGAACCAGCTCACGCCGTTGCCGGCGACCAGCGCCCCCAGCCCGCCGGCCAGGGCGAGCACCATCGCGCAGGTGAGCAGCCACGACACCGGTGGCCGGCACAGCGGATCGACGACCCGGGAGAGCGGTGAGCGGAACCGACTGCTGCCCGGCCCTGACCACAGGGCGACGCCGAGCGTGGCGCCGCACGCCATCAGGGTGCTCGGCACGTCGAGCGCGAGGGCGTAGCCCAGCAGGCCGGCGGCCGCGCCCAGCCCGGCGCTCCACGAGATGAGGACGACCGTGCCCGTGGTGGCCCGGACCAGGTGCCAGGGGCTGGTGGAGATCCAGCGCAGGCCGTCGTACCACTTCACGCCGCGGACGGAGCGGCGGCTGGCGACCGCGGACGTCGCCAGCGATCCCGCACGCAGCAGCCAGACAGCGAGCACCACGACCACGCTGGCCACCCACGGCGCGGCGGCGAAGCCGGCGCCG